>JBKQPN010000097.1:0-51644 GCA_052145015.1 Terriglobales bacterium | reverse complement strand
ATGAAAAATCGCGGGAGACCCGGGACTACGAGATCATGATGCTCTATGGGCAGGGAGTGCGGCGGCTGATCGCGCGCAACGACAAGCCGCTCAGCGCGGGCGAGGCCGCCAAAGAAGAGAAGAAGATCCAGGAGGTCATGCGGAAGCGCGAACAGGAGACGCCCGAGCAGCGGGAGAAACGGCTGCAAAAAGAAGTCCGGGAGCGCGAAGAGGAGCGGGCATGGGTGCGCGAGATCGCCGACGCCTATACCTTTCGCCTGGTGGGCACGGAGACGCGCAACGGGCGGGAGACCTACATCATCGATGCCGACCCCAGGCCCGATTTCCATCCCCGTCTGAAAGACGCCAAGTACCTTCCCAAGTTTCGCGGCAGGATATGGATCGACCGCGCCGAGACCCAGTGGGTCAAGCTCGACTGCGAGGCGATCGATACGGTCTCCTGGGGGCTGCTCCTGGCCCGGCTCCACAAAGGCTCGCGCATCAGCATCGAGCTGGCCCGCGTCAACGACGAGGTATGGCTGCCGAAATTCGTTTCCCTGAAACTCTCGGCCCGGATCGCACTGCTCAAGAACTTGAACGTGGTCGAGGACGTGAGCTATCGGGACTACAAGAAGTTTCGCAGCGATACCAAGATCGTGCCGCTGCCGGAGGCGGAGCCGCGGTGAAGCGACGGCTGTAGATTCCAGAAATCTCCTTTTATGATTGTCATCCCGAGCGAGGGGCTTCACGGGGTCCCCGGAACGCCCGTTTTTGGCGTTCTGGGGTGGGAGCCCCGAGTCGAGGGACCTTGCGTTTCAAACCAGTGTGCCGCTAGGTCGCGGTATCCAGGATTCATCGATTCGATCAGCGCGATCTTTTTCTCCCGTCTCCAACGCTTGATCTGCTTTTCGCGGCCGATGGCATTGCGAACATACTTATACGGCTCAAAATAGACCAGTCGCGTCGTGTGATATTGCTTCGAGAATCCCTCAACCGCACCGGTTTTGTGGTTCCCACACGCGCTGTCGAAAACGGCCAGTAACGCCGGTGTAGAGGGCGCGCCGCGAACTGCTCATCATCATGTAGACGTAGAAGAAGCGCTGGCGAAACACAAGGTCCCTCCACTCGGGCTAACGCCCTCGGTCGGGATGACAATTCTTGTATATTTGGGTGGCAACGGCAACGGGCCGAAATTCTCTAGACAGTTGCCTCACCCGCGGGGCGACCTCTGCCGAGTTTGTGAGCTAATAGCTAACAGCCGTCTTTCATGGATTTCAAGCTCATCTCCGATTACAAGCCCCGCGGCGACCAGGGCAGGGCCATCGAGCAGCTCACCCGCGGTGTGCGCGATGCGGAGAAGCATCAAGTCCTGCTCGGCGTCACCGGCTCGGGTAAGACCTACACCATGGCCAAGCTGGTCGAGCAGGCCAACCGGCCGGCGCTGGTGCTGGCCCACAACAAGACGCTGGCGGCGCAGCTCTATCACGAGTTCAAGACCTTCTTCCCGCACAACGCAGTCGAGTATTTCGTCTCGTATTACGACTACTACCAGCCGGAGGCCTACATCCCGGCTGGCGACGTGTATATCGAGAAGGAAGCCACCGTCAACGAGGAGTTGGACAAGCTCCGGCTCTCGGCCACCAAGTCGTTGTTCGAGCGGCGCGATTGCATAATCGTGGCCTCGGTGAGCTGCATCTACGGACTGGGCTCGCCCGATGCCTACTACGGCATGATGATGTTCGTGGAGAAGGGCCAGAAGCTCAAGCGCGAGGACATCACGCGGCGGCTGGTCGAGATCCTCTATGAGCGCTCGGACACCGACTTCCACCGCGGCACCTTCCGCGTCCGCGGCGACATCATCGAAGTCTTCCCCACCTACGAGGATATGGCCTATCGCATCGAGTTGTGGGGGGACCAGGTGGAATCGCTGGCGCAGATCGATCCCCTGTTCGGCACGGTCAAGCAGAAGTACGTGCGCCTGCCCATCTATCCCAAGACGCACTACGTCATGTCGCCCGAGACCAAGTCGCGCGCTGTCGAGTCCATCAAGGAAGAGCTGCACTGGTGGGAAGCCGAGCTGGAGAAGCAGGGACGCGTGGTCGAAGCGCAACGCGTGCACCAGCGCACCATGTTCGACCTGGAGATGATCAAGTCGGTCGGCTACTGCCACGGCATCGAGAACTACTCACGGCACTTTTCCGGGCGCTTGCCGGGGGAAGCTCCGCCGACGCTGCTCGATTACGTTCCGCGCGACTACCTGCTGTTTATCGACGAATCGCACCAGACCGTCCCGCAGCTCCACGGCATGTATCACGGTGACCGCTCGCGCAAGGAGACGCTGGTCGAGTACGGCTTCCGGCTGCCTTCGGCGATGGATAACCGTCCGCTGACCTTCGAGGAATTCGAGCACCGCGTGAACCAAGCCATCTACGTCTCGGCAACGCCCGGCCCTTACGAGCTGACCAAATCGGCGGGAGTCGTCGTGGAGCAGATCATTCGGCCCACCGGTCTGGTGGACCCGGAAGCCGAGGTGCGGCCGGTGAAAGGGCAGATCGACGATCTGCTGCACGAGATCCGCGAACGCGCGGCCAAGGGCGAGCGCGTGCTGGTGACCACGCTGACCAAGCGCATGGCCGAAGACCTGGCCGAGTACTACAGCGAGGTGGGCGTGCGCTGCCGCTACATGCACTCGGAGATCGTGACCCTGGAGCGCATCAAGATCCTGCGCGACCTGCGCAAGGGTGAGTTCGACGTGCTGATCGGCATCAACCTGCTGCGCGAAGGGCTGGACCTGCCCGAGGTCTCGCTGGTGGCCATCCTCGACGCCGACAAGGAAGGCTTTCTGCGCTCCAGCGGTTCGCTCATCCAGACCATGGGCCGCTGCGCGCGCCACCTGAACGGGCGGGCCATCCTCTACGCCGACCGGATGACGGACTCGATGCAGCGCGCCCTGGATGAGACCACCCGCCGGCGCGCCATCCAGCAGGCCTACAACGAGGAGAACGGCATCACGCCGCAATCCATCGTGCGGCCGCTGGAGATGTCGCTGGCGCAGATCGTCGAGGCCGATTACGTGGATGTGGCCGACGCCGCCGAGGGCATGCCGGAGTTCAAGTCGCAGGAAGAGCTGGACGCCTACATCGCCCGCCTCGAGAACGACATGCGCGAAGCGGCCAAGCGCTTCGAGTTCGAGCAGGCGGCCAAGCTGCGCGACACCATCAAAGAGCTGCGGACTAAAGAGTTCTTGTTTGCGTGAACTCCCCAGCAAGCCAAAGCCGGGCTCGCCGGGGACCCCGCGTCAGAAGCGCTACGTCCCCACCTTGCGTTGCGGGATGTCGGCCGGGTCGCTCTCCACGATCTCCATTTCGGTTTCGAGCGAGGCGAGGCGCAGCATCATCTGGTTCATGCGCATGGCCATGGCGCGGATGGTGTTGAGCTGCTCGCGGACCCGCGCCGAGAAGGCGCCGGGTTCCATCAGAAGCAATTCGGCATTCCCCAAAAGCGATGTCATGGCGTTGTTGAAGCTGTGACGCATTTCCACGATGTAGCGCCCCAGCGTGGCGAAGTGCTGGTTCTCGGCGGCCAGACGCTCGGCCTGGAGAGCGCGTTCCTGGCTGGCAACGCGGGCGAGCACCTCGGCGCAGAACGTGACCAGGGTGTCGGCCCAGGCGTCCTGCCGCGGGATCACCAGCGCGCGGGGATGGAGGGAGCGCGCCCAAGCCCAGGTCCCGGGGTCATCCGAAGCGCACACCGCCGCGGTGCCGGAAGCGGCGAGCGAGCGCAACACCGGCTCCAGGCGCGCCCGCGGCAACGGGGCGATGACGGCCACATCGCCGCTCACCACGCGCGCGTGGTCCCAGAATTCCGCGCTGAGTAGGGTAAAGGCTGGGACCTCGCGTTCGGCCTGCCAGCGGGCCATCAGCGTGCGCCCGAAATCGGTGGAGTCGGAGATGATGACGGCATTCTGCGTTTGGCTCATGGCAGGGTCTCTGGGGCAAGATAGCAGCCAAAGGCTGCTGTGCGGTCGGTCTGCTGGAGATGATTGGTTCTAAAGGGGTTCCAACCTGAGACGAGGAGAGGCGTGGAACCCAGCCGTCTCAGCCTGAGACTCGGTTTCAAGCTGGCTGACTAGCCGTCCGCGGCGATTTTGTTGTGCACGGATGCAGTGGGCTTGACGACCGACTTGTTTTATCATAACTTATAAGTTATGGAACCTATAGGTTATGGACACATAGTTCCTGATCGCCTTGACGCGACCTTCGCGGCGCTCGCCGATCCCACGCGGCGGGCAATTCTCGAGCGACTCGCATCCGGCGAGGCATCGGTGAGGGAACTCGCCGAGCCGTTCGCGATGAGCCAGCCTGCGATCTCCAAGCACCTCAAGGTCCTGGAGCGCGCCGGCCTGATCTCGCGCGGCCGCGACGCGCAGCGGCGGCCCCGCCGGCTCGAAGGCAAGCCGCTCGCGGAAGCCACCGAATGGCTGGAGGGCTACCGCCGGCTTTGGGAGGGCAACTTCCAGCGCCTGGACGCACTGCTCGACGAGCTCAAGACCGATGAGAACCAACGTTGACGCACGAATCGATAGAGGAGAGATCAACGATGAAGAACACAGGAACGCTGGAAATAGCTGCGCACGGCGACCGCGAAATCGTGATGACGCGAGTCTTCGATGCGCCGCGCAACCTGGTATTCGACGCTTTCACCAAGCCCGAGCTGATCAAGCGCTGGCTGCTCGGCCCAAGCGGCTGGTCAATGCCGGTCTGCGAGGTCGACCTGACGGCTGGCGGCAAGTACCGCTACGTCTGGCGGCGCGACTCCGACGGCACCGAGATGGGCTTGAGCGGCGTCTTCCGCGAGGTTTCGCCCCCTGATCGGCTCGTCCACACGGAGCGGTTCGACCAGGCGTGGTATCCCGGTGAGGCGCTCATCACGACCGCCATGGCCGAGCAGGGCGGTAAGACCACGGTCACGATGACGCTGCGCTACGAGTCGCGCGAGGCGCGCGATGGCGTTCTCAAGTCTGATATGCAGCGCGGCATCGCCCAGAGCTTCGACCGGCTTGCGGAGCTGTTGCCACCACTTGGGGCTAAGAGGAGATAACCGATAGCGCGTTAGGATCGGGACGGTTTGCTAGGTCATTCCAACCGTCGGGGCGGGGCTTGGTCCCACGCCGATGTTGTAGCGCTTGAGCTTGCGGTAGAGTGTGGCGCGGCTGATTCCCAACATCTTGCCGGCCAGCGTCTTGTCGCCATGCACCTGCTCGAACACCCGCTGGATAGTGATTCTCTCCAGGTGCTCCAGGTCGGTGGGAGCTTCGGGGGCAAAAGGCTCGGAGACGATCGTGGAGGCCGGCGAATCGCACAGCGCCGAGGGCAAATCGGCGACGTCGAGGCGGTCGTGATTACGCAGGGCCACGGCGCGCTCGATGCAGTTCTCCAGCTCGCGGACGTTGCCCGGCCAGTCATACTGCAACAGCGCGTTCATGGCGGCGGCGGTAATTGCCAGCGGTGAATCCGGCGCGAAGCGGTCGAGGAAGCAGCGCACCAGGCTGGGAATATCCGACTTGCGCTCGCGCAACGGCGGCACGTGCACGGCCACGACGTTCAGGCGGAAATAAAGGTCCTTGCGAAAGGCGCCGGCGCGGTAGGCGGCATCCAGGTCGCGGTTGCTGGCGGCGATGACCCGCACGTCCACCTTCACGTTGTCGTTGCTGCCGACCGGGCGCAGTTCCTTTTCCTGCAGGACGCGCAGCAGCTTGGCCTGCATCTCCTGCGGCAGCTCGCCGACTTCGTCGAGGAAGATGGTGCCGCCGTGGGCGGTCTGGAAGAGTCCGGGCCGGGACTTGAGCGCGCCTGTAAACGCCCCCTTCTCGTAGCCGAACAGTTCGCTCTCGATCAGGGTGGGCACCAGGGAGCTGCAGTCCACGGCGACGAAGGGCCGCTGGGCAAAGGGACCGCGGAAGTGGATAGCCCGCGCCACCAGCTCTTTGCCGGTGCCGCTCTCGCCGGTGATCAGTACCGGGGTGCGCGTGTCCTTCAGGCGTCCTATCAGCCGCAGCACGTCCTGGATCCGGGGTGAGGAGCCGGTGATCTCGTTCAGCTCCGTCTCCGCATTCACGCGCTCGCGCAGGAAGTCGCGCTCCGCCACCAGGCGGACTTTCTCCGCCATGCGCTCGAGGATGAGCTTCATCTCCTCCACCGCGAAGGGCTTGGTGATGTAGTGGTAGGCGCCCAGCCGCATGGCTTCGACGGCGCTGTCGATGGAGCCGTGGCCGGTCATGATGGCGACTTCGGTGCGCGGCTGCGCGCTCTTGATCCGTTCCAGCAGTTCCACCCCGGACTTCTGCGGCAGGCGAAGATCGGTGACCACCACCTCGGGAGAGTCGCTTTCGAGCAGGCGGAGCGCGGCTTCGGCGCTTTCGGCCTCCAGGCAGAGGAAGCCGAGCGACTCGGCGATGCGCGTGCACAGCGTGCGGATGGTGGGCTCGTCGTCCACGATGAGGAAGCGGATGCGGAAATCGCCGTTCATAGCGGCTTCCCGAAGACCTTCTCCACCATCTCAATGAGCTGCTGCACGCGGAAGGGCTTCTCGACGCAGGGAGCGCCGGTATGCTGGAGCACGGCGGCGGTGTCCTCGTTGACGGTGTCACCGGTGACAAAGATCACGCGCGAGACCAGGTCGTGGCGATGGGCTCCAATCCAAGCGTGGACGTCGGCGCCGCTGACCCCGCCGGGGGTCCGCATGTCGGTGATCACCCCCAGATACTCCCCGCCGGCCAGCAACTTCAGAGCTTCCACGCCGGAAGAAGCAGCCACGGTCGTGTAGCCGCCACGCTCCAGCGCCGCGCGCATGAACTCCATGACCGCGGGCTCATCCTCGACCACCAGGATGGGCAAAGATCCTGCGGCAGGCGAACTGGAAGAACTCACGCGGGTGCTCCTGCGGCGGCCAGGCGCGCTTCTCGCTCCGGAGCCATGGGCAGGCGAGCGAAGGCGGTGCGGATTTCCAACTTGCTAGCGTGCATGGTACTGGCGGCAACTCCGGCTGCTAGGTGAAATGCGAATAGTACGGGAGCTTCCAAGCGGAAGCTAACCGCGAATCTCAATTTGAGTCAAGGGAATAGGAAGCCCTGTGCCGAGGTGACAACGGGCAGCGAGAAGCACTGAACCAAGGCCTAGGGCGTCATGGCAATGAACACGGGCACGAAGCCGGAGGTGCACGGTACATTGGGGAGAGTGGGGCCGGCACAGATGGTCAGCGGGGTCACACCATCGCTCAGCGTGACGGGAGTATCGTTGGAAGTCTGGATGATAGACACATCGTAGGAACCGGAGTTGGCCGTGTAGACGCGCGTGGAGTCGCTGTTGGAGGCGATGAAAACCGGCGTCGTCCCGACCGGGATGCTGGTGGTAAAGGTGTTGTTGATGGTATTAAACACGCACACGCTGTTGGTCACGTCGTCGGCCACGTAGACGCGGCTGCCATCGGCCAGCGCGGTGACGGAGATGGGATGCTGCCCATTGCAGGGCGCGCCGGCCATGGGGAGGGTTTGCACGGTGCCCAGGTTGTTATTGATGATGGACAGGCTGTTGCCCGCCGGGCTGGTGACGTAGGCGCGGTTCAGCGTCGCCTGGTAGGTGATGTAGTTGGGGCCGGCGCCGACCGGGAGAGTACTGATGACCGTATCCGTCGTGGTGTCGATCACCGATACGGTGTTGCTTCCCTGGTTGACGATGAAGACGTGGGTGCCATCGCTGCTCACCGCTCCCCACACCGGACTGGCGCCAACCGGAATCGGCAAGCCTACTACCTGGTCGGTGGCGGGGAAGATGACGGTGACGTTGTTGGAGCCTTGATTGATTGCATAGAGCTGGGTGCCGTCGGGCGTCGCGACCAGCGCGACCGGGTTGGTGCCCACTGGGATATGCAGGCTCACGGAATTGCTGGCGGCGGAGACATCGGCCACCGAGGGCGGCGCCAGGCCGGGCTCGGTCACGAACAGCTTCACCCCCGCCGCAGCGGCAAACACTGGGCTGGCCGACGGCGCGCCGGGTGCTGACGTCGTCGGGCCGGGCAGGGTGATGATGCTGTTGGACGGATCTGTCTGACTACCCGCCACCGGCACAATGAGGGCATTGACGTTATGGTCCGCTTGATTGACGATGTAGTCCGTGCCGGAAATAAACGCTGCATGCACCGGGTTCCTGCCAACGGTGAACAAACCGACGGCAGTGTCACCGGAAACGTCGATGATCACAGCGGTGCCCTGGTTGGCGCCGTTGGAGCTCACCACCAGGGCATGGGCGGTGCGCTCTGGATCGCCTCCAGGTTGCAGAACCGGGTTGGCTACCGGCCGGTAGACGTCCCCACAACTGCCACAGAACAGCACCAAACCCACAACCGCCACAGCCCTGGCGCCGTACTTCCACTTCAGACTCATCCCTGCTCCCAGCGGTTCGGTTCTCGAACGAAGCGTTCATTCTAGCGGGAAAGCGAGATCGGCGCAAAAGGTGAGAACTCAGTACCCAGTACCAAGTACCCAGTACCGAGTAACTGCGCGTGTTTCAGTGTCTCCGCGGTGGATTTGGACCTCGGGCAATGATGTGTTTGTATTCGGCGCCCGATACTGGGCACTTGGTACTTGGTACTGGGCACTTGGTACTCGCTACTACTTCCGCGCCGACCTGCGCTGGGTTGTCGCCGCCTCGGAGGCACGCTCGGCTTCGGCCACGCGCTGCGCCGGTTTCTTGGGGATCTGCGCCAGGCTCTCCTTCAGCGCCGCCATCAGGTCCACCACCGGGGCGAGCTTGCGCGGTTTCTCCACCGCGGCAACCTCCTTGCCTTCCAGGCGCGCCTGGATGAGCTTCCGTACGTTCTCTTCGAAAGTATCCGTGTACTTCTTGGGATCGAAGTCGGCGGCCAGGGCCTCGACGAGCTGGTGCGCCACCTTGATCTCGGCCTCTTTCAATTCGATGCCGCTGGTCTGGCCGAACTGGTCCACTTGGCGGACCTCGTTCTCGTAGTACATGGTGTGCAGCATGAGCCCGTTATTCATGGGGCGAAGGAAAACGGTGTACTCGCGGTTGTGCATGGAGAGCTTGGCGATGGCGACGTACTCGCTCTCTTCCAGCGCCCGCGTGAGCAGCGCGTAGGGCCGCTGGCCAGCTTCTTCCGGCACCAGGTAGTAGGACGACTCGAAGTACACCGGGTCGATCTGCGAGGACTTGACGAACTCCAGGATCTCCATCGCCTTGGTGGTCTTGGGCTCGATCTTCTTGATGTCGGCGGGCTCGATGACCACGTACTGGTCCTTCTCATATTCGTAGCCCTTGACGATCTCGTCGCGGGAGACCACGCGCTCATCCTGCGGGCAATAGAGCTGCTGCTTGATGCGGACGTGGTCATCACGGTGCAGCATGTGGAATTCGACGCGGCTGCCGCGCGCCGCCGAGTGCAGCCGTACCGGCATGGAGATGAGCCCGAAGGTCAGGTATCCCGACCAGACTGATGCTGCCATAACCCCTCCCCCACAATCGCCAGCAACCGAGTGACGCCGGACAAGCGCGCGCCACTCTGGTAGGATGCGCTCGGCCAAGACCACTGCTGCCTTGCGCCTTCCCTGGCAACCAGATTTTATGCACAGAAGCCGCGCCCCAATCCGCAGCGCTCGGAAAAAACTGGCGGGATTGCTGGACTGCCCTGTCGGCTGGGCGGCGGCCTTGTGCATCATACCGTGGCCGGCGCTGGCAATGCAGTTGCATTCGCTGGTCCCCCCGCGACGGGTGCTGTGGGCCCTGGGGTTCACCGTGGCTTTCGCGGTCTCGGCGCGCTGGCTGCGGGCGGTGACCCTCTCAGGCGCCGTCGCCGGAGGCGTTCTCGCCTTCCTGCTCTTCGTCGCGGGAGGGTACGGGGCCTTCGCCGCGCTGATCGCGGTCTTCCTGCTGACCTGGATCACCACCCGCACCGGACACCAGCGCAAACGGCAACTGGGCACCGCTGAACAGCGCGGCGGCCGGTCGGCGTCGCAGGTGATTGCTAATGTCGGAATCGCGGCCGTCGCCGCCCTGGTGGGACTGATCACTCGGAACCCCGCAGCGCTGGTGGCTTGCGCGGCGGCGCTCGCTGAAGCCGCCGCCGACACCACCTCCAGCGAAGTTGGCCAGGCGGTCAGCGACACCGCTTACCTGATCACCCATTTCCGCCCCGTCCCCGTGGGTACAGATGGCGGCATCAGCGTCGCCGGCACGCTGGCCGGGATTGCGGCGGCGGTGGCGGTGGCGGCGGTCTGCTGGGCCACGCGGATTATCGCCACGCCTTGGCTGCTGCCGGTGGCCGCCGCGGGAGCGCTGGGAATGTTCGTGGACAGCTTTCTCGGGGCGACGCTCGAGCGCCGGCGCCTGCTCAATAATGATGCCGTCAACCTGCTGAGCACCATCGCCGCCGCGTTGTTCGCGCTGTTTCTCTATTGGTCGAGGCATGGGGAGTTTCCCCTGCCGTAAACAACGATCTCCAGAGGTGCAACATCTGAAGTAAGCAGCCGCCGGATTCCGCCCCGGTCGGACGCCGTTTACAATTGAGGACTCCATCGCGAAATCGGCGGAACCTTTTGTAAGGAATGCAGGTCTGTAGCCATTATGAAGTTCAAGACCTTCACCATCGCCTGCGCTTTTATGCTGACGCTGTTCCTGTTCGCGCAGCGGCGCGCCCAGCCGACGCCACAGCAGCTCTTCGCCGGGGTTGTGGACCTGACGCACTCGGTCAGTGAAAAATCTCCCAATTGGGAAGGCACAGCGGAGTCACCGTACAAGGCGAAACCGCTCGCCAGCTTCGAGAAAGACGGCTATTTCACGCGTTACATTTCGCTCCCCGAGCACTTCGCCACGCATATCGACGCGCCCGCCCACTTCGCCCAAGGGGTGTGGACGGTGGACCAGATCCCGCCGCAGCGGCTGATTGCGCCGCTGGCGGTGATCGATGTGCATGGCAAAGCCGCCAACGATCCCGACTACCAGGTCTCCCTCGATGATCTGGCCAACTGGGAGCACGACAACGGGCCGGTCCCTCCCGGCGCCGTGGTGATGGCGCGCACCGGCTGGGCCGCGCGCTGGGATTCGATGAAGGACTACCGCAACGCCGATGCCAAGGGCGCCATGCACTTCCCCGGCTTCGCCCTCGATACCGTGAAATTCCTCGTCCAGGCGCGCAAGATCGCCGGGCTGGGCATCGACACCCTCAGCGTGGATTACGGGCCGTCCAAGGACTTCCCGGTCCATCACTTCACCGCAAAAAACAACGTCTACCACCTGGAGAACGTCGCCAACCTGGAAATGGCGCCGGAAGCCGGAGCCATCGTGGTAGCAGCGCCCGCCAAGCTGGAAGGCGGCTCGGGTGGACCGGTCAGGATCTTCGCCCTGCTGAAGCAGAGACCGTGATGTCGGTTGCAGTCCCCCGTTCCGCTCGGTGGCAGCCATGAACGATCGATATCACGAAAAGCAATTGCGTGCCGAAGAGATCTATCAGCAGAAGTACGGAGATCGTCTCCAAACGGAATGTCCGGACAAGATAGTTGCGATCGAAATAACTTCCGAGAGGGCGTTCGTTGCAGATGGAGTGGTGGAGGTATTGCAGCAAGCGCTGAACGCGGGGGTGGAGGAGCCTCTTTTCGTGAGGCGCATAGGATCTTCTGATGACTTTGTTGCGTTCCACCCCAGCTTGACTCAAGACAGACTTCAGGCATTCTTAGGGGACGGTGTTCCTGCCTACACACTCGGTTTATCCGGTTCGGCCGCGGCGTTTCCCGGACTAATGCGGAAGCTGGACAACGACCGAATGGCGATTATGCTGTTTAGTACTCAGGAGGGTGCCAACGCATTTCTAAAGAAGCTACGGAGTCCTGATCACCGGGTCATCGAGGTATCTTTGAGCGATGTGCGGGACTTCGTACATGCCCAGCAAGCGCGTGGCCAGAACCTCGTTATTGAGATGCTGCCGTGAATACTAGAGTTTCGGCGGCTGACCCGGAGGTCAAGCGGCTCTGGGGAAAGTGCATCGATGTGCCCCCAGTCGCCCCTCCCTGCTTACTTTTCTCCCCATACCCGGTCTAAGTGACTGGCATCACGGCAGGCCCCTGTCGGGAAGCTTCTAATCTTTGGGGAACTAACCGTCGAGCAGCCTCGTACCAGCCTTCAGGGACCAGGCCACGCAAGTCGAGGAGGCGCCAGGTGGCGAACGGTAACGGCAAGAATCGCAAGAGGAAACGCTTTTTTTACGTCGGTGGCTCGATCCTGGCGGTGGTTATTATCGCGGTGATCGTCATGGCCGCCACCCGTGGCGGCACCAAGATCGACCCCGCGAAGCTGGGGAAGGTCGAGCGCGGCGACCTGGCCAAGAGTGTCGTGGCGACCGGCAAGATCGAGCCCATCACCAAAGTGGAACTCAAGTCCAAGGCTAGCGGTATCGTGGAAAAGTGGGATGCCGATGCCGGCGACAAGGTCAAGGAAGGCCAAGTGCTGGTGCAACTGGACCGCCAACAGATCCAGGCAGCGGTGCGTGAATCCCGCGCCGCTCTGGCGGCTGCCGAGGCCAACGAGCGTGCCGCGATGGCCGACGTGAACCGCGCCAAGGCCGACGCTGAAGGTCCGGACGTGCCGCTGCTCTACCGCGCCTACCAGCGCGCCCAGAAGATGGCCAAAGAGGGCGTGGTGTCGGAATCGGCGCTGGATGACGCACAGAAGAACTACGAGATGGCCGTCAACAAGCGCGATGTGGCGCGTGCCCAGTTGACCGTCAACGACGCCAAACTGATCCAGGCCAAGGCGCAGGTGCAGCAGGCCCGTGCCACCCTGGACCGCGCCGAGGAGGACCTGCGCTACGCCACCATCACATCGCCTATCACCGGCGTAGTGCTCTCGCGCGACGTGGAGATCGGCGACGCGGTCAGTTCCATCCTGGTGCTCGGCTCCACGGCCACCCTGGTCATGACCCTGGGCGACATCTCGCAGGTGTACGTCAAGGGCAAGGTGGACGAAGCCGACATCGGCAAGGTCTATCTGGGGCAGCCGGGGCGCATCAAGGTGGAGTCCTTCAAGGACAAAATCTTTAACGGCAAAGTGACCAAGATCGCGCCGCTCGGGGTGGAGAAAGACAACGTGACCACCTTCGAGGTGCGGGTCTCGATCGATAATGCCACCGGCGAACTCAAGGCGATGATGACGGCCAACGCCGAGATCCTCCTTGATGAGCACAAGAACGTGCTCATGATCCCGGAAGCCTCCATCATCTACGACAAGGACAAGAATGCCTCGGTCGAGGTCCCCGAGCCGCACGGCAAGGACGGCAAGCGCAAGGTGGAGGTGAAGGTTGGTATCTCCAACGGCGCCAAGACGGAGTTGCTATCCGGCTTGAAAGAAGGCCAGCAGGTGGTGCTGCAGTAACTGGATTCTCCCCCGGGGGCGTTGGGCGTTTATCAGTGGCGGCTGAGGCCGCCATTTTTTATTAGGCAACCGCTGCAGGTCGTGCAACCAGTATCGTCAGATTCTCCCGTCTCCCTTCGGTCGGCGGAAGAATGACAGCGCTGGGGCGGACGCGGCGCCCGTACCGGATCGGGAAACATCAACATCCAGTAGCCAAAGACCCATCCTTGGCAACCGGGGACGCCTTCCGCTTCCCGCCCCTCTGTGTTATAAATCGCGGTTCCCTGCCAGCGGTTAGAGCGGGAGAACCCGGGCGCGGCCAAACCTCAATCCTTTCTTGTCGTGGAAGCGCGTCTCGGAATCCGGAGGGCTGAGAGTTCAGCTTGCCGGATGTAATCCTATCTACTCCCGTTTTCGTGAGGTCTTAAACCTACGGAGGTCTAATGCATATGTGGCTCTCTGCGACGGCGATATTGTGGCAAGTCGACCCCTTGAATGAAGGGGCGGGATTCCTCTGGCTGGCCCTTGGCATCAGCGTGCTGGCGCTGCTGACTGTGTTTTACTTCGCGCACTATGTGCTGCGCGCCGACACCGGCACCGAGCAGATGCGGACCATCTCCGACGCCATCCGCGAAGGCGCGGAAGCCTTTCTTCGCCGGCAATACAAGACCATCGGCATCCTCAGCGTGGTGCTGGCCATCCTGATCTTCATCGGATACCGGGTCTCGCCGCGCAACGCGCCGCTGGCCACCAAGACGGTGATCGCCTTCCTGATCGGCGCCGCCTGCTCCGGCCTGGCCGGCTTCACCGGGATGTACGTCTCCATCCGCGCCAATATCCGTACCGCCAGCGCCGCCCGCACCAGCATCAACAACGCTTTGCGGATCGCCTTGCGCGGCGGCGCCGTCACCGGACTAGTGGTGGTGGCCTTGTCGCTGCTGGGGGTCGGGCTGCTGTTCTTCTTCTTCGGCGGGCTGTCCACGCCGCGTGAAGTTCCGTACCAAGTGGTGGGCTTCGGCTTCGGCGCTTCCTTCGTGGCGCTGTTTGCACAGTTGGGCGGCGGTATTTACACCAAGGCCGCCGACGTCGGCGCCGATCTGGTGGGCAAGGTTGAAGCCGGCATTCCCGAGGACGATCCCCGCAACCCGGCCGTGATCGCCGATCTGGTCGGCGACAACGTGGGCGACTGCGCTGGCCGCGGCGCTGACCTGTTCGAATCCACCGCCGCCGAGAACGTCGGTGCCATGATCCTGGGTGCAGCGCTCTATCCGCACTTCGGGCTGAAGGGCATCCTGTTCCCGCTGGTGGCCCGCGCTTTCGGTCTTATCGCTTCCACCATCGGCGTGCTCATCGTGCGCACGGACGAGAAAGAAGATCCGATGCAGGCCCTCAACCGCGGCTATTACGTGACCACGGTGCTGGCCATCGCCGGCTTCGCCGTGGCCGTCCACTACCTGCTGAAGGACAACTGGTGGTTCCTCGCCTCGGGCGTGGTGGGCATTCTCGCCGCCTTCCTGTTCGTCTACATCACGCAGTACTACACCGAATACCGTTTCCGCCCGGTGGCCTCGATCGCCAAGGCCTCCTTGACCGGCCCGGCGACCAACATCATCGCCGGCCTCGCGGTCGGCTTGGAAACCCCGGCGCTGCCGGTCATTGTGATCGGCGCCGCCCTGATGCTCTCCTACTGGTTCGGCCTGAAGGCGTTTGAGGGCACTACCCTCATGGGAATTAGCGACTACGCCAAAGGCATTTACGGCACCGCCATTGCGACCATGGGCATGCTCTCCACCTGCGCCTACATCCTGGCCATGGACACCTTTGGGCCGATCACCGACAACGCCGGCGGCATCATCGAAATGTCGAACCAGCCGGAGGCGATCCGCGTCAAAACCGACCGCCTCGACGCCGTGGGCAACACCACCAAGGCCCTGACCAAGGGATACGCCATCGGCAGCGCCGCCCTGGCCGCCTTCCTGCTGTTCTCCGCTTACCTCGACGAGGTGAAGGAGATCGTGCACAGCCGCATAGGCGCGGCCGCGAGCAATTTCACCTTCGACACCGTGAACCTGGCCAACGTGCCGGTGTTCGTGGCCGCCATGCTGGGAGCCATGATGGTGTTCCTGTTCTCGTCGCTGGCCATCCGCGCCGTGGGCAAGGCGGCGCAGTACATCATCGAGGAAGTTCGCCGGCAGTTCCGCGAGAATCCCGGCATCATGCAGGGGACGGCGAAACCCGACTACGGCGCGTGCGTGGACATCGTCACCAGCGCCGCGCTCAAGCAGATGGTGCTGCCCGGCATCCTGGCCGTGGGCATGCCCATCGTGGTGGGGGTGGTCTTCCGCTACTTTACCGGCTTCCACGTCTCCGGCGGCGTGCCCATGATCGGCGGCCAGCCCGTCAACCTGGTAGGCGCCGAGAGCGTGGCTGCCCTGCTGATGGTGGGGACCATCACCGGCATCCTGCTGGCCACCATGATGAACAATGGCGGCGGCGCCTGGGACAACGCCAAGAAGTTCATCGAGACCGGCCAGTACGGCGGCAAACGCTCCGACGCGCACAAGGCGGCGGTGGTGGGCGATACCGTCGGCGATCCCTTTAAGGACACCGCCGGGCCCTCGCTGCACGTGCTGATCAAGCTGCTTTCCACCATCACCCTGGTGATGGCGCCGCTGTTCGTGTAGCGCCGAGTAGCGAGGATTTGGAGGGTGCCCCACGCCCTGAGCGAAGTCGAAGGGGCTTGTTTTGCTCGGGTGGGGTTTTTGTCAACTACCCCGCCCTAGCAAAAGCGGCTAGGACGGGGCACCCTCGAGTGTGTAGCGGGGTCTGAGCCCTTGGGCGGGCCACCCGCCTGCTTCATGAAAAGGCAAACGCCGCAGGCGCTAATTGCCTTCTGTCGTCTTCTCGTTGGACTCCTGCCTTCGCGTGCGAATTCGCCGCACTGGTTTACCCGCAAACCAGCGGTTATACGAAACTGCAACGGCGTCTGACATGCGATTCATCGCGTGAATCCGGTCGAATTGCGAAATAGGTTTTTGCACCGCAAGAAGATCCTCGAGCGTGAACCGCTCTCGGAGGAAAGATGCCAGACTCAGGCGTGCTGCTGTCAGCGCTTGTGAATGATGTCCCAAGAGACCGGCGAGGCGAAGCATCGAGTCGGGATCATTCAGCTTAAAATGATCCTCCTCAATGTCGCTCTCCTGTAAGAAACTTAACGTGACACCGCTTGGCCACTCGATGGGCTTCGTATAATCCAAAGGGTACCTCTTCGCGAACCAGTTATAGTCGTCCATTAGATCAAAAGCCGCCAGCTGATCGCTCGGACGCGTATAAGTGATTGCGGTGATCCCCTGCTCCTCAGTAATTGGCTCGAAGCCGTTCGCTGCGATTATTAGGAACGAAAACTTATGCGCCTCCAGGCCAGATACGGTGATCGCTAAGACGGGATCAAAAATCTCTAAAATTTCCCTTAGTTTCTGAGTTGCCTCGAGGAATCGTTCAGATGTCTCATCGATGGCGATTGAGATGTCGCGAAGCCATTCGCCCGAGACGGTCGGATTGTCTTCGGCTGACATTGCCTGAAGCTCCACAATGATTTCGTTCGACAAGACCTCCAGGTCTGAAACTGCGTGGTAGAGACGCAGGAACATTCTGGCCGCTTTACGACGATCGTCCATGGCAAGATCGATTTTCTTGCCAGCGAGTTTTTCCAACGTGAAACTGATCATGCGGCCGATCAGGCCACCCCATCCGAGCAAGGTCCTCTCCTCTCCGGCTGTCGTGAGGCTAATGCTGAAGACCTGCGTGCGCACGGCGAGGTGCCGAAGGCCTACGCGCAGCCTCGTTCCACTGATGCAGTACCCTTGTAGATGACAGCAGATAAAGAGTACCAAAAACGGAGACGGTTACGGAGTGCCTCAGGGGCGGGCGACCCGGCCCAAGCACCTTGCGCTGCTGCAAGCCCTTGAGGGTGGGCGGGTGGCCCGGCCTGAGCACTTCGCATCGTCACGACTCTTGAGGGTGCCCCATCCGAGCCGGTTTTGCTCGGGTGGGGTCTTTAACTACCCCGCCCTAGCAAAAGAAGCTAGGGCGGGCCACCCTCAAGCGCCACGCCCGGCGCGGTTCTTGCGCGCATCCCTGAAAATTTCTCTTGACAAATTCCGCGACTAATGATATTCATTGTATAAATAACTTATCTAATAGCTATACACGTTCACCACCAGCCCTAAGTCCTTATTTTGACGGTTTTTGCGTGTAAGTCCTTTGTTTCGACGGTTCGCCACGGTTAACCGTGGCTAAGTCGTTGATTCTGCAGAGAGCCAAGCAAGGGGAGGGGGAGGGGGTATATGCACCCGATAAATCAACTGCGACAAAAAGCAAGTATGGCAAGGAAGGCAGGTATGAACCCTGCAGTAAGTACGGTCCCAGCACCAAGTGTCGAGCCGGCACAAGCAACCGATCACCCGCGTACACACGCGGCGCAACAGGCGCCGCGCTGTCAGCACATTCGCCTCAACAGCCAGCGCTGCGCCGCGCCCGCGCTGCGCGGCCAACCCCTTTGTTATTTCCACCACCGCGCCCAGGACCCCGCCACCTACGACGAGCGCTGGCTGCCCGTCCAGGAAGACGCTGCCAGCCTGCAACTCGCCCTGGCGCGGGTGCAGCGCCTGCTGCTGATGGATGGCTTCGAATTCCAGCGCGCCACCGCGCTGCTCTACTCGCTGCAGATTGCCTGCATGAACCTCAAGAATCTCGAGAAGAATCTCAACGCAGGGCGTCCGCAGCCGGAGGCGGCCGAAGGCGAGCGCCCGCAGCCCAAGCCTGTCAGCGTAGAGAAACCAAAGCCGGCCGCAAGTAAGAATGGCGACCAGCCCAGCCTGGCGGGGCTGCCGCTGGGCCTGCTGGCCAAGGGTGAGCACGGCGATCCTGCCGCGCCTCCGCCGCAGGGTATCCGCGGCCGCGAGGATTGTTGCGCGGCGTATACTGCTTCGTTTGGGCAGCGAGCGGAGTAGTGTCCCTGAGCAGCGACCTGCAATCCCTGATTGACCGCGTGCGCGCGGGCGAACCGCGCGCGCTGGCGCGTGCCATCACCGTGGTCGAGGACCGCGTCCCCGAAGCCACCAGCCTGTTGCGCGAGCTGTTTCCCTACACCGGAAAGGCGCGAGTGATCGGGCTCACCGGCTCGCCGGGTTCCGGCAAGAGCACGCTGGTGGATCAGCTCGCGCGCGCCTATCGCCAGCAGCAGCGCACGGTGGGCATCGTCGCCGTCGATCCCACCAGCCCGTACACCGGCGGGGCCATCCTCGGGGACCGCATCCGCATGATCGGCCACCACGCCGATTCTGGCATCTACATCCGTTCCATGGCGACGCGGGGCTACCTCGGCGGGCTGGCAGCCACCACCGCCGACGTGGCTACCGTCCTCGATGCCGCTGGCAAGGACATCATTCTGATCGAGACCGTCGGCGTCGGGCAGGACGAGGTGGAGATCGTCCGCCTGGCCGACGT
The DNA here is from genome assembly GCA_052145015.1 of Terriglobales bacterium. Lineage (GTDB taxonomy): Bacteria > Acidobacteriota > Terriglobia > Terriglobales > Acidobacteriaceae > JAHFUA01. Next base: position 32,745 of record JBKQPN010000097.1, on the reverse strand, counting down.
CACCATCGTCATTCTCGTTCCCGGCATGGGCGACGATGTGCAGACCATCAAGGCCGGCATCATGGAGATCGCCGACATCTTCGTCATCAACAAGAGCGACCGCGAGGGCGCCGAGCGCGTGGAGCGCGAAATCCGCTCCATGCAGACCCTGGCCCTGCGCGCCGACAAGTGGACGCCAACCATCGTCAAGACCGTAGCGGTGGACGGCGTGGGCGTGCCCGAACTGGCCGACGCCATCGCCGAGTACGAAGAGTTCCTCCAGAAACAGGACCTGGTGCTCAAGAAGAAGACCGAAAGCTGGCGCGAGCGGCTGGTGGAGATGCTGCGCGAATCGCTGCTGGAGCGCGTCCTGCGCGAGCAGATGGGCGACGGCGCCGTCGCCCGCTACGCTGCCGAGGTGGCCGAGCGCCGCCGCGATCCCTACGCGCTGGTGGAGGAGATTGTGAGCAAGGTCGGCAAGTAGGAGAAACAATGTTCAGCATCGATCATCTCGGCATCGCGGTGAAGTCGCTGGCACAGTCCAAGAAGTTTTATGAGCAGCTCGGGCTGCGCGTACAGCCTGAGGAAGAAGTTGCGCAGGAGAAGGTGCGCCTGGCTATGGTGCCGGTGGGCGAAAGCCGCATCGAGCTGCTGGAGCCGACTTCCGACGATTCGCCCATCGCCCGCTTCCTGGCCAAGCGCGGCGAGGGCCTGCACCATGTCTGCCTGCACGTGGACGATCTGGCCGGAACGGTGGAGCGGCTGAAGCGTGACGGCGTGCGCCTGATCAACGAGCAGATCCAGGTCGGCGCGGGCGGCCATCTCTACGTCTTCGTGCATCCTTCGAGCGCCGGCGGGGTGCTGCTGGAACTCTGCGAAGATCAGCCGAAGGGTAGCTCCTAGCTTCTAGCTACTAGCTAGTAGCCAGTGGCTAGTAGCCGTGACTTAAATGCTCATCCTCGCCATCGACACTTCCTGGAAGCACGGCAGCCTGGCGCTGGCGCGCGGCGATGCTGCGAGTTTCGAGCTCCTGGAGACAGCGTCCCTGACCGGGGGAGCGTTCTCCGCCGAGCTGGTGCCGCAGATCGCTGCCGCGCTCGCCCGCCGCAACCTTCGCAAGCAGGAGATCGACGGATTTGCCGTGGTCTCCGGTCCGGGCTCGTTCACCGGGCTGCGCGTCGGGCTGGCCGCCATCAAGGGCCTGGTGGAAGCCCTGAAAAAGCCGATCGCCACGGTTTCAGTTCTGGAGGCGCTTGCCCTGGCATCCGGCGTGAACGGCCGCGTCTTCGCCGCACTCGACGCCCAGCGTGGGGAAGTGTTTCTGGGCGAGTACAACGTTCACTCGGAGACGTTGCAAGCAACGTCTCTACAGAAAGAGTTGCTGTTGACGCGCGAAGCCTTCCTGGCGGCGCTGCCGACGGGCGCGACCGTTATTACTCCCGACGCATCCATTGCCGCGCTGGCGCAGCCTTCCGGAGCGACGCTTTTCCAGATCGAGCGCCCGGGCGCTGAGGCGATCGCCCGCATCGGTCTGCGAAAGATCCTTGCCGGACAGAGCGTCGCAGCCGATGCTCTTGACGCCAACTACGTGCGGCGTTCCGACGCCGAGATCTTTTCAAAAGCTGGCTCTTAGCTCTTGGCTCTTGGCCGGAACCTGAAACGTGAAACTTGAAACGTGAAACTGATTTTCGCGTCCGGCCCGCCACTTCCGCCGACCTTCCTTCCCTCCAGGCGCTGGAGGGCGAATCCGCGGCCGCTGCGCACTGGAGCGAAGCCGAGTACCACCGGCTCTTCGCCGAAGCCGCGCGCGCCATCCTGGTGATCGGCGAAGACGCCGTGCAAGGTTTCATCGTCGGCCGCGACCTGGGACCGGAATGGGAAATTGAGAACATCGTGGTTGCGAGCTCCGCGCAGCGCCGCGGTCTGGGCACTCGGCTGGTACAGGAATTGCTCGACCTCGCCCGCAGCCGTGGCGCGCAGGCGGTCTTTCTGGAAGTGCGTCAATCCAATAGGGCGGCTCGCGCCCTTTATTCCAAATCGGGATTTGTCGAGACCGGCCGCCGCAAGTCCTATTACCGGAATCCCGAAGAGGATGCCGTGGTCTGCAAAAAATTGTTTCCCCAGGTAACCGGGAAAGCTGTTGAAGGCGGAAAAAGGGTGTGATAGCGTGGGCTTGTCGAGACCGGGCAGGAGGTCCACTGAATGTCCACTCAGGTCCGTGAACAACTCATGGCCAATCATGAGGAGTTTCGCCAGTTAGTTGTAGAACACACCCAATACTCACAAAGACTTGAATCTCTGACCCAGAAGCGCTTTCTCTCGGAAGACGAGAAGCTGGAAGAAGTCCGTCTGAAGAAGCTGAAGCTGCGGCTCAAGGATCAGATGGAGTTGATCGAGCGGCAGTTCCGGCAGACCCACCAGGTCGCCTAATTTTCACGAAATTGTCACGGCTTCCGCCGTCACAGGGAATCCCTGCACCTCGAACTCTTCCATTCCTGCCGTTTTTTGCAAACCCCCGATATAATCAAGCTACCTCCCCATGGTTCGTGATGGCTTCTATTACGCGTCGGGACTCTGTGTGCTGGCCGCGGTGGTGGGATGGCTGGCCGGCCCGCCCTATGCCGTGGTGCCGCTGGTGCTGGCGGCGTTCTTTCTGTGGTTCTTCCGTGATCCTGAGCGTGTGATCCCGGCCGAGGCCGGCGCGGTAGTGTCGCCGGCGGACGGCAAGGTGACCGACGTTTCGACCACGGAAGTGAATGGCCCGCCACGGACCCGCATCAGCATCTTCCTCAGCGTCTTCGATGTGCACGTGAACCGCTCGCCGGTTGCCGGGGTCATCACCAAGGTCGAGTACCGGCACGGGCGGTTTCGCAACGCCATGAGCGCGGCCTCCGCCGTGGAGAACGAGCAGAACATCGTGACCGTCGAGGGCGACGGCCACACCGTGATCTTCAAACAGATCGCCGGGGTGCTGGCCCGCCGCATCGTGTTCGCCAAGAAGCTGGGAGATCGGGTGGAGCGTGGCGAGCGCGTGGGGCTGATCAAGTTTGGCTCGCGGACGGATGTGCTGCTCGATGCCGCGGCTGAGGTTCGTATCGCCGTCGGCGACCGCGTCCGCGGTGGCGCCACCGTGCTGGCGTATCTGCCGCCCGCCGAGCCCGCCGGTCTGGCCGCCGCCGGCGCGCGGCGCGGAGAGGGAGCACGATGAGCGACGAGCAACTCCAGCTTCCGGTGGAACCGCTGCTCCGGCGCCGCCGTCTGCGCAAGCGCATTTACCTGCTGCCCTCGATGTTCACCATGGGCAGCATCCTGCTGGGATACATCGCCATCGCGCAGACCTTGCAGGGCAGCGCCGCCGAATTCTGGCACTTCGACAATGCCGCCAAGGCCATCGGCTGGGCCATCCTCCTCGACATGCTGGACGGCCGCCTGGCGCGGCTGACCCAGACCACCAGCGATTTCGGCCGCGAGCTGGACTCCCTCGCCGACGTGATCAGCTTCGGCGTCGCCCCCGCGCTGCTGGCCTGGGTCTGGGGTTTCCGCATGCTGCCGCTCGGCGCCTACACCGATCTGCGCTTCCACCTCGTCCGCCTGGGATTCGTCGCCAGCTTCGTTTTCCTGATCACCGGCGCGGCGCGCCTGGCGCGCTTCAATATTCAGCTCAACCCGCAGCCCTCCAATCCCGGCCGGCCCGGGGGAAAGTATTTCGTCGGCATGCCGATCCCGGCGGGCGCGGGCGTGATCGCCGCCGTCGTCCACTTCTCCAAAGGCGATCCCCTGTTCACCTGGTGGTTTTCGCTGGCGTGGCTGCTGCTGCTGCTGGCCGCCGGCTTCCTGATGGTCAGCACCTGGCGCTTCTACAGCTTCAAGGAACTGGACCTGCGGTCGCGCCATCCCTTCACCGTTATCGTGCTGGTGGGAGGGCTGATCGCGTCGGTCGCCCTGTTCTCCCGTTACGCGCTGTTCGTGATCGCGCTCACCTACATGCTTTCCGGCGTGCTGGTGCGGCTGTTTTATATCCTGCGCCCCCGCCGCAGCACCACGCCGCCGGCGTCGTACACCGAAGCCCCGGAGGCGCGATGACACCGGGAAACCGTTCCGCCACCCAAGAGCGTGACGCCACGTCCCGCGAACTGTACCGCGTCGCCATCGTCGGCGCCGCTACCCTCAAGGGCAAGGAACTCAAAGAGGTCCTCGAAGACCGCAATTTCCCCGCGGTTGACATCCGGCTGCTCGATGACGAGGAATCGCTCGGGCAGTTGGACTCCGTCGCCGACGAGGCCACCTTCATCCAGAGCGTGCTGCCGGAGAACCTGCAGGGCGCCGACATCGTGTTCTTTGCCTCGGACGTGAGCTTCACCCGCAAGAACTGGAGCCTGGTGAAGAAGTCCGGCGCGCTGGTGGTCGATCTCTCTTATGCGCTCGAAGCGGAGCCGGGCGGCGCGGTGCGGGCGCCGTGGATCGAGCGCGAACTCGAGCAGGCGGAGGGCGTGCGTCCGCCCGCGCTGCTCGATGCCACGCTGGCGGTGGTGGCGCATCCGGCGGCGGTGGTTCTGGCGCTGCTGCTGTTGCGCGCGCAAAAAGCCGGAACCCTGCGCAACGCGGTCTGCACTGCGTTCGAACCTGCGTCCGAGCACGGACGGCGCGGCATAGACGAGCTCCACGGCCAGACCGTCAATCTGCTCTCCTTCCAGCAGATGCCCACCGAGGTATTCGACGTTCAGATAGCTTTCAACATGCTGGCGCGCTACGGCGAGAAGTCCACGCCGGCGCTGGAGACTGTGGAGCGCCGTATCCTGGCGCACCTGGCCACCATCACCGAGGGACGCGCCCTGGCGCCCGCCCTGGCGCTGGCGCAGTCGCCCGTCTTCCACGGACACATTTTCTCGCTCTATCTGGAGTTCGAGCAGGCAGTCGCCGCCGCCGATCTCACCCGCGCTTTGGCTGGCAACCACGTGAGCGTCGCCCGGCTGGCCGAGGACTCGCCCTCCAACATCGGTGCCGCCGGGCAGGATGACGTGCTGGTGGAGATCCGCCGCGATGCGCGCCACGAACGCGGTCTGTGGGTGTGGGCCGCCGCCGACAATCTCCGGATCGCCGCCCTGACCGCGGTCGATTGCGCCGCCGCCCTGGCCCGCATGCGCTCGAAGGGAAGCGTGCAGTGAAAAAATGCTCTTGGCTCTTGGCTCTTGGCTCCTGGCTTGGGGCGTGTGGGGAAACTTCCGGCCAAAAGCCGAGAGCTAATAGCCAAAAGCGGTTTTTCCCACGTGTATCTGTGTCTCCGTGTTGGATTTTGCTTTCCTTGCTGACTCTAGGTATTTCCGGCTGCGGCTACAAGACCGGCGGACACGCGGCCACCCTGCCCGCGAATGTCCACACCGTCGCCATCCCGGCGTTCATCAATCAGAGCAAGACCTACCGTGTCGAGCAGGTGCTAACCGCGGCCGTGGTGCGCGAGTTCGTCAGCCGCACCCACTACCGCATCCTCAACCAGGAGAGCCCCGATGCCGACGCCACCCTGCATGGAACCGTGGTCTCCACGCAGCTCACGCCCGTGGCCTACGACTCCGCCACCGGGCGCGCCGCTTCGGCCATCATCGTGGTCAACATGAAGGTCTCACTCGTGGACCGGCACGGGAAGGTGCTGTTCGAGAATCCCAGCTACAGCTTCCACGACCAGTACCAGATCTCGCGCGAGATCACCAGCTTCTTCGAGGAGGAATCCCCGGCGGTCGATCGCCTGTCGCAGGACTTCGCGCGCACTCTGGTGTCCAACATCCTTGAGGCCTTCTGATGGAGCATTTGCCACAGAGACACAGAGACACAGAGGTTCTCGTTTTTCTCTGTGACTCTGTGCCTCTGTGGCCGGTTTCGGTCGACCACCAACGGCCAACGACCAACGACCCTCCGGGGGTCGCCTGATGGCACGCGGCTTCGCCCCGGCGGAACGCTTTGTTTCCGAGGTGAAGGCCCGCAAGCTGCGTCCGGCGTATGTGTTCGTCGGCGACGAGGTGTTCTTTCGCGACCGCTGCCGTGACGCGCTCGTGGAACATCTGGTCCCGCCCGGGCTGCGCGAATTCAGCTTCTATGACTTGGACCTCGCGGCCACGGACTTGGTGGACATCCTCGACCGCGCGCGCACTCCCTCGCTGGTGGCGCCGTTTCAGATGTTCTTCATCCGCAACGTGAAGACGCTCTACGGGCGCGGCTCGCACCAGCAGGCGTTCGCCGCCATCGAAGCCTACGTCAAGGACCCCAATCCCGACGCGGTGCTCATCTTCATTGCCGATCACATCTCCATCCCGGCCGACGCGCGCAAGATGGAACTCAACGACCGCGACCGCTACGACCGCATACGGGACACGCTCGGCGAATACTGCGGCATGGTCGAACTGGCGCGCGTGGATGAAGGCGAAGGCATGCGCTGGGTGACGGATACGGCGGCATCACGCGGGGTGAAGATTGATCCCGACGCCGCGCGCGAGCTGGTGGACGCGCTCGGCGCCGACCTGATGCTGATTTCGAGCGAACTGGAAAAACTGATCCTCTACGTGGGCGAGAAGCAGAGAATCACGCTCGCCGACGTCGAGACCATGGTGCTGGCGGCCAAGCAGCGCTCGCTTTACGAGCTGACCGACGCCATCTCCGCCAAGGACCGTCCGCGCGCCCTGGGCGTGCTGGAGGCCATCCTGTCCAGCGGCGAAGGCGAAGATGCCGCCATCGGGCAGCTCTACATGCTGGCACGCACCTTCCGGCAGATGCTGGTGATCCTGGAGAAGAATGTGCGCGACTCCCGCGCCATCTGGCAGGCGCTGTGGCAGGGCTTCCGCGTTCCTCCGTTCGCGGCCGAGGACATCATCCGGCAGGCCCGGCGCTACAAGTCGCGGCGCGAGATCACACAGGCCATCCGCCGCATCGCCCGCGCCGATCTCGAACTGCGCTCCAACCCGCCCAGCAAGCGGCTGGTGCTGGAGCGCCTGGTGCTCGACCTCTGCGCCGAACCCAAGCCGGCCGCGCCGGAGTGGCAACAGCAATTGCCGGTGTGAAGGCCCGTGGACGTTTCCTCCTATCTCGAACGCATCGGCTACGATGGGCCACGTGAGCCCACGCTCGATGTTCTGCGTGAGATTCATCGTCGTCACATGCTGACGGTCCCGTTCGAGAACCTGGACATCCATCTCGGGCGCGCCATCGTCCTCGACGAAGCCGCCTTCTTCGACAAGGTGGTGCGCCAGCGCCGCGGAGGATTCTGCTACGAGCTCAATGGCCTGTTCGCCGCGCTGCTGCGCGAACTGGGATACGAGGTGGACCTGCTCTCCGGCCGGGTGGCCAACGAGACCGGCAGTTTCGGCCCCGAGTTCGATCATCTGGTGTTGCGGGTGCGGCTCGACGGGCAGCCATGGATCGCCGACGTCGGCTTCGGCGATTCCTTCCTCGAACCGCTCGCGCTCGAGGGCGGGGAGCAATCGAGCGGCGGAATGATGTACTTCATCGACTCCTGGCCGGAGGGGCTGATGCTGCTGCGGCAAGAGAAGGGCGTCTGGTCGGAGAGATATGTTTTCACACTCCAGCCGCGCCGCCTGGAGGAATTCGCGGGCATGTGTGTGTACCACCAGACCTCGCCGAATTCCACCTTCCCCCGCGCCCGGATTTGCAGCCGGGCCACGCCGCAAGGCCGCGTCACCCTGTCCGAGATGCGCTTGATCCAGACCATGAACGGCGAGCGCACGGAACGCATGCTCGAATCCGAGGAGCAGTACCAGCAGGCGCTGCTCGAGTATTTTGGGATCGAACTGCCGAACCAGGATTGGAAGCCGCTAAGGCAGTGGTGACACCATGAAAATCAAATAGAGTTGTCATCCTGAGCGCCGACCGAGCGAGCACGCGAGCGAGGGCAAACGAAGGACCTGCTTTGACTCGTCATGGCTGGTGAGATAAGCAGGTCCTTCGGTCACGCTTCTTCGCGCTGGCGCGCTCGGTCGCGCTCCCTCAGGATGACAATATTTAGGCGGAGTTATGGCGCGGCTGGAAGCCGCGCCCCTTCAAAGCAAAACTACTTCAGCGCGCTGAGGCGGGCGCCGAGGCGCGACTTGTAGCGGGCGGCGGCGTTGGCGTGAAGCGCGCCCTTCTGGATGGCCTTGTCGATGGCCGAGACGGTCTGCCCGAACATCTGCTGCGCGGCCGTCTTGTCGCCCTTCGTGAGGGCGTCGCGGAAATGCCGCAGCGCGGTGCGGATACGGGACCGATTGTTGCGATTGCGCACCGTGCGCTTCGCGGTCTGCCGGGCGCGCTTGAGCGCGGAGAAATGATTCGCCATAACTTGCTGGGTGTCCTCTAAGAGAAATCGTCCGACGACGGAACATTCATTCTACGCAAGCTGCGCGAGGGGGTCAAACCGCGGGGCGGCTACGTGGCGGGTTAGTTTCCGGCTGAACCTGTTGCACGCCCTTGGGATCACTTGCATAAAAGCGATTTTTCGCCAGTCACAGGTCGGTCAGTGCTCGTCAACGTGCAAAGCTGCGCCACGCTTCTCAAAACTCAGGATGTGCTCAGCGCCGCGCCACACATTTCCTTCCGTCTGCGTCTTTTTCAGCCAACGACAGAGTGTCGGCAGTCCATCCTCGACGAGGAGCTGCTCAGCCTGCTTCCGCTGATCGCTCGCGACCGCCCATACGGTTATCAAACTTCTTCCACTAACCGTGGGATGGCCTTGCGTTTCGGGCAAGTACATGGCGTCCATCACGACTCTGCCGTTGCCATGACCCAAGTAGCGCACCGAGTAGACCGCAGCGTAAACGCAAGCCGACCGAAGTGCGGCGTCCAAGAGCGAACGCTTCAATGGGTAGCTCAGCGTTCTCGATATTTTGTCCTTCGAGAAGGAGTACGACTCTTCAGGCTTTACGGACGGGTTCTCTGCTCTACTTGGCATACGGGAGCATGTTACGGCAGGGTAATTGGCGATAACAGGCTTTTACACAACCAACCCGGAGCGCATCCTGGAAAAGTCCTCGCGTCGCAAGGTACCGTGTGACGAACATTATCACGAGTAGCCTCTTGGGCCCCCTGACATCCAACACCCTGTGGAGCGGAGAACCCCTTGACCGTTATTGACTCCCGGCCACCTGCGGGGTACCCTACTAGCAATGGTAGTTGCCCTCACGCTGTGGCACAGACGCCCAGCCGATCCTTTTCAATCTAGCAACATTCGCAGTGCGCGCGGGCGCTGCAGGAGGTTAGCTTTCACGCTTCAATGAAGAAGAACGTCGAGATCACTCCGCACATCGAGACCCTCTTCGGTCCCCGCGACGAGAACCTGCACCTCATCGAAAATGGCCTGAAAGTCACCATCGACCTGAAAGCTGATTCCGTGGTCATCGAAGGCGCGGCGGCGGATGTGGCGCGCGCCGAGCAGGTGTTCACCGATTACCACCACCTGCTGCGCACCGGTGTCACTTTTTCCAACGGCGACCTGGGTTCGATGCTGCGGATCGTGGCCACCGACCCGGCGGTATCCCTGCGCACCCTGGCGGAAGCCGGCCGGGCGCGCTCCTTCGGCAAGCGTCCCATCACTCCCAAGAGCATGAATCAGCGCCGCTACATGGAAGCCATGGAGCGCAACGACATGGTCTTCGGCATCGGGCCGGCGGGGACGGGGAAGACCTACCTGGCGGTAGCGATGGCGGTCTCGGCCCTAATCGCGAAGAAGGTGAACCGCATCATTCTGGCGCGCCCCGCGGTCGAAGCCGGCGAGCGCCTGGGATTCCTGCCCGGAACGCTGCAGGAGAAGATCGATCCCTACCTGCGGCCGCTCTACGACGCGCTCTACGACATGATGGACCCGGAGAAGGTGGACCGTTACCTGGAGAAGAACATCATCGAGATCGCGCCCATCGCCTTCATGCGCGGGCGCACGCTGAACGATTCCTTCATCATTCTCGATGAAGCGCAGAACACCACTTCGGAGCAGATGAAGATGTTCGTCACCCGCCTGGGATTCAACTCCAAGGCAGTGATCACCGGCGACATCACCCAGATCGATTTGCCCGGCGGCGCGCGGCGCAGCGGCCTGCTCGAGGCCATCGACATCCTGAAGAATACCGAGGGCGTCGTCTTCACTTACTTCGACGAAACCGACGTGGTGCGGCACCTGCTGGTGCAGCGCATCATCCGCGCCTACGACGAGTTCAGGACGCGCGAGAACCAGACCCCGCTGGTCCTGCAGAATGGCTACGCGAGGATCAATGGCAAGAAAGATGTTCCCAAGACGGAAGCCAAGGGAGACGCGGCGGCCGGCGAGGACTAAGAACTTGCGAACCTGGCGGGGAGGGCTGCATCATTGGCCCTCCCGTTCATTTTGGGGTGGAGGTTGGTGATCGTTCACAGCAAGGTGCAAGGGGTGAGCGCGCGGGCGCTGGGGCAGTTTGCCGTCCGGGCACGGCGCGCGGCCGGCGTTCGCGGGGAAGTGGATGTGCTGGTCACATCCAGCGCCGAGCTGCGCCGGCTGAACCGCCGCTTTCGCGGGAAGAACGCTGCTACGGACGTACTCTCGTTTCCTTCGGCCAATGGGACCGCCGGCGACATCGCTCTCTCCGCGGAGGTCGGCGCGCGCAATGCCCGCCGCCTGGGACACAGCGCGTCCGACGAGTTGAAGATTCTGATCCTTCACGGGCTGCTGCACCTTGCCGGCTACGACCATGAAACCGACGCGGGAGAGATGGCGCGCAAAGAAGCGCGCCTGCGGCGAGCGCTCGGGCTTCCGGTGGCGCTGATCGAGCGCACCGGCAACAGGCGACGATCATGAGCATCGCTGCCATCATCGCCCTGGTCGTGCTGGTCTCCATTCTGACGCTGGTTTCCTACGTGGACAGCCTTTATGCGGAGATGGGCAAGTTCCTCTCCCGCGAATTCGAGGAGAACATCGAAGTCTACGAGCAGGAGATCGAGCCGCAGCTAACGGTCAGCCGCGGACGGGCGTCGCTCTCCATGGCCGTGCTGGTGCCTATCACCATGGCGGGCATCGCGCTGGTGATCGGGGTCGTCACCTTCATGGACCGCGCCTGGAGGGCGTCGGAGATCGCGCAGGCGGCGGTCTCCATCGTGCTCATCGTGATCGTCTTCAACCGCCTGCTGCCGTTCGTGTTCTTCACCCGGACCAAGGGCGAGTGGTTGCGGAATTTCGTGTGGCCGCTGCGCATTCTGATTTACCTCACCTTGCCGGTCACGCTGGTGCTGGGATTCTGCCTCTCGGTCGCGGCGCTGACCGACGAGCGCCCGCCGGAGCAGCCGGAGCATCCTTCCGAAGCCGTGGACGCCCTCATCGAAGCGGGAAGGGAAGAGGGCATTCTCGAAGAGAGCGACCGCGAGCTGATCCAGTCGGTGGTGGAGTTTGGCGACAAGACGGTGCGCGAGGTGATGACCCCGCGGCCGGAGATCGTGGCCGTGCCCATCGACACCAGCGTCGAGCAGTTCACCGAACTGCTGCGCACCAAGCCCTATTCGCGTGTGCCGGTGTATGAGGGCACGATCGACCACGTCAAGGGGATCGTCTTCGCGCACGATGTGCTCCAGGTGCGGGACTCCGAGGCGCGCCACCACACCGTCGGCGAGCTGATGAGGCCAGTGGTCTTCGTCCCCGAGAGCAAGCGGGTGAGCGCGCTCTTGCGCGAGATGCAGAAAGAAGGCCAGCACATGGCCATCGTTATCGACGAGTACGGCGGCACGGCGGGGGTGGTCACCATCGAAGACCTGGTGGAGGAGATCGTCGGCGAGATTCGCGACGAGCACGAGGCCGAGGCCGACATCATCCGCGAAAACGAGAATTCCTATGTCGTCCCCGGCAACATGGACGTGGACCGGCTGGACGAACTGTTTCACATACGGCCGAACGGCCACGAAGCAGCCACCGTTGCTGGATTGGTGAGCGAAATCCTGGGACGCATCCCCGAACAGGGCGAAGTGGTCGAGGAAAACGGCCTGCGCTTCGAAGTGCTGGAATCCACCGACCGGCGCGTCGAGCGGCTGCGGATCAGCGCTATGCCGAAAGCCGCGAGTAGGGAGTAGGGAGCAGGGAGTACCGAGTACCGAGTACCAAGTACCAAGTACCAAGTACCAAGAATTGACCTCGTCGTCATGCCGGCCACCCGTTTGAAACGCACTTGAAACTTGAAACCTGAAACTTGAAACTGGGGTTATGTCCTTTCGCTCCGGATTCGTCTCCATCATCGGCCGGCCGAACGCCGGCAAGTCCACGCTGCTGAATAAGCTGGTGGGCGAGAAGGTGGCCATCGTCACGCCCAAACCGCAGACCACGCGCAATCGCATCCTCGGCATGGTGAATGTTCCCGCGCGCAAAGGCCGGCCGGCGGGGCAGATCGTGCTCATCGACACTCCCGGCGTGCACAAGCCCGCGAATTCGCTGAACAAAAAGATGATGCGCGAAGTGCACGCGGCGCTGGAAAGCCGCGACGCCATCCTGCTCATCGTGGACGCCACCCAGCGCTTCGGCCCCGGCGACCGCTTCACGCTCGACCTGGTCAAGAAGGCGGGCGGGACGGTGTTCCTGCTGCTGAACAAGATCGACCGCCTGGAGAAAGCGCGCCTGCTACCCATGATCGCCGAATACAGCCAGCTCCACGACTTCCGCGAGATTATCCCCATCTCTGCCCTCAAGGGCGACGGGCTCGAACTGCTGCTGGACCGCGTCATGGCGGTGCTGCCCGAAGGCCCGCGCTATTTCCCCAAGGACCAGATCACGGACCAGCCCGAGCGCTTCCTGGCGTCGGAGATCGTGCGCGAAAAGGTGCTGCTGGAAACCGCGCAGGAGGTGCCCTACGCCAGCACGGTGATGGTCGAGCGCTGGGACGAATCGCCGCATTTGACGTCAATCGCCGCCGTCATCTACTGCGAGCGCGACGGGCAGAAGAAGATCATCATCGGCCGGGGCGGCGAGATGCTGAAGAAGATCGGCACCGCCGCCCGGCATGAGATTGAGCGCATCCTGGGGACGAGGGTGTTCCTGGAGCTGTTCGTGAAGGTGCGGCCGGGGTGGCGCGAATCCAGGGAGTTCGTCGAAGAACTGGACTGGCGCAAGCAGTTGGAGGATCTCGGGGAGAACTAGGGTGAGTGACGGCGGTCACAGTCGGCCAGCGCTCTATTTCCTAGAATGCCAATGCTGAGGTCCACTCGCTTCGAGTGGCCGCGGCAGATGTGTTAGCTGGCTCTAGTAATCTACGGAGGTCGAGTGAAGAACGTCCATCGATTGATTATCACCCTGGTGGTTATGGCATTTCTGCTGGCTGGCGTCAGCGCGGTGTTCGCCGCCGACAAGGCGGCGCCGGATTCCGTCGTGCTGACGGGCTCGCCCATGGGGGGCGTCAAGTTCCCCCACAAGGCGCACGCCGTCGACCAGAAGATCAAGTGCGACACCTGCCATCACGCGTCGAAGCCGGAAAAACCGCTAACTTCGCCGCATCAGGCCTGCACCGATTGCCATACCAAGACCGCAACCGCACCCATGAAGACCAAACTGCAGGCGTGCTTCCATAACCCCACAGCACAAGCCGGGCTGTGCATTGATTGCCACAAGGCGGAAGATGCCAAAGGCAAGAAAGCACCGGTGAAGTGCATGGATTGCCACAAGAAAGAGAACGTGTAGTCCAACCCTGGAATGCGCCGCGCTCGACTGGGCGTCGGCGCATTTCGTTTTCTCCCACCACACCCGCACGGTCCCGGAAGGGGAACGCCCCGAAGTGGTGACTCAGTTACAGAGAGCTGCAGCTTCTATTCCCTGCAACATTGCTGAGGGAGGGAGGAAAGTTGTCTGCGGGAGGGAGCCATGCAGATTGGTGACGGGAATAACCCAACTTCGCCGAGTGCGGCGGTGGTGGCAATCGGTATCCTCTTGCTGGTAGCGTTTGCCGGTTTGGCGGGATGCAGCACCACCGGCGGCAGTCTTCACACAACGCGTTTTCTTTTCGTATCCGACAGTGGTAACAACCGCGTGCTCATCTACGACACTCCGTTCAGTACCGGCGAGAGCGCCAGCGTGGTGTTGGGGCAGGGCGAGTTCACCACGGCAGCTTCGGCGCTGACCGCGGCTACCTTTAACTCGCCCGCGAATGTCGCCGAGGACAGTGCCGGCAACATCTACGTCGCTGACACCCTCAACAACCGGGTTCTGCAATTCAAACCGCCGTTCGCCAACGGTATGAGCGCCAGCCTGGTGATCGGCCAGCCAGACTTCGTGACTGGCACTCCTAACACCACCCAGAACGGTCTCGGCGCACTAGCGCCTTTGAACGGTGGGCCCGTCGGCTTGGCCTTTGATGGCAGCGGCAATCTCTGGGTGGCCGACTTCGGCAACAGTCGCATCCTCCAATACAAGCCGCCGTTCGCTGCCAACATGAATGCCAGCCTGGTCCTCGGCCAGGCAGACTTCACTTCGGGTGCGGGCGCGACCACGAACTCCGGACTGCGGGGTCCGGAGTCCATCGCCTTTGACGCCAGCGGCGATCTCTGGGTCTCGGACACTTACAACAACCGGGTGCTGGAATTCGAGCCGCCATTTGCCAATGGAATGACCGCCAACTGGGTGATTGGCCAAGCCGACTTCGTCTCGAGCGGAACCGCCACTACGGCCAGCGGCTTAGACTTCCCGACAGGTCTTGCGCTCGACAGCTCCGGTAATCTGTGGATAGGAGACACCGACAATAGCCGGGTGTTGCAGTTCAACCCGCCCTTCGCGAGCGGCATGAACGCCAGCCTGGCGCTGGGACAGGCCAGCTTCACGACTAACACCGCGGCTACGACTCAGAACGGCTTGTCGAGGCCTTTTGGGCTCACATTCGACAGTAGCGGCAACCTTGGGGTCGCGGATTTCGCCAACAACCGAACGCTGGGGTTCACGCCTCCGTTCAGCACCAACCAGAACGCAAGCCTGGTGTTGGGCCAGCCGGATTTCACCACCGCCGCGGCAACCACGACGGCAACGGGCGAAACTACGCCCTTTGCCGTAAGTGCGGCGTTCTCCAAGCAGGCTTCATTCTTCTGAACGGCCCGGCCGCGAGCCGGGCCGTTTCCTACTTGGCGTTGGTGGCTGAGCAGGCTTTCGACGGGGGGCCCAAGCTGAAGGAGTTCTTCGTCTTTTCCCAATTGGCGGTCAGCCCTGCCAGATAACCGGAATCGTCCGTCCCCGGCGGCAGGACGGTCTCTACCTTCGAGGCACGAAACGGAAGCCGATGGGAATTCATCGGGCCCTCCGAGACCAGCGTCCGGTAAGGCGTCTTGGTACCGTCAATGCTGTCCTCCCAGCGAGTCTTCCAGCTTCCCTCATTGCCGCTGAAGAGGACGATGTGGACACCCGCGCTTCGGGCCGCCTCGATGCTGGTTTGCTTCGGGCCGGACCAGTACTCATCGTGGCCGGCGGAAATATACGTTTTGTGCCGCGTGATCAGACTGCCGCTGCGTGCCGCGTCGACGCTGGTGAAATAACTGACGTCGTAGCCGTTGGCCTCCAGAAATTGGACCATCGGATAATCCTCATAAAACACAAAAGCGGTGCGGGCGGGACGGTTGTAACTGATTTTGTAGGTGCGGTTGGCAAGGTCCGTCGCGCTGCTTTGGCCACGGAAGCGGGATCCGCCGTAGTCGTTGTGGGCCTGCCAGGTTTCATCCGACGTCTGGAACAGGATGTTCGACTTGCTGGCATCATTCCGAACCACGAAGACGATGTGGCTGGCTCCGCCCGTGTCCGCTCGCGCCACCCGGGCGAAGTAGATGCCGGAGACGGCATTTGAGGGCACGGTCCAGGATGCCGATACCGACCAGTCGCCGCAATCCACCAGGCCGGCGCCCGCGTCCGTCAGGCACGCCGGCTGGGTTTGAGGAAGCCGCGCCGACGGCCGGATATTGGTGATCAGCCTTGCCCCGTTCCCCTGGTAGTACCCCATGCGGTAAATGTCGAGATGGTACGCGGTGGCGTTGGTGTCGATCTTGAAGGAAATGGTTTGGCCGGCATTCACGCTGATGTCGGTGGCAAAGCCCTGGATGGTGGAGTTGCCCGCACCGCCGCAAACGCCCCATGTGCTGGGAGGGGTCCCGGCGAGGCAGTTCTCCGCTTCGATCGGGTTGGCCGGGGCGGAGCAACCGGCTTGCGCCTGCATGGTGAAAGGAAAGGCCAACACAACCGCTGCGACAACACCTGCAAGCAGTGATGGCCGATAACGCGTCACGAACACTCCCTGGCTCGAGTTCGGCACTCCGATCGCGGCATCTGGCGGGCCGAAGCTGATGCTGCCATGCTCCTCCCATATTCTAGTATCCCAATCACAATCAGCGGGAAAATGACGCAACCCAGCCAGAAGGATTGGCTCTGCTCAACGCGACCTTGGACTGGATGTGCAAAAAGTTGCACCTGGTTGCAATATTCTGCCATGCCCATCGGTGTCGCCGAATAAATTGACCAGTTGCCGCCCTCCGATGATTCGAATCATGAACGAAAGAGCTTCAGAATCAGTGACCTACAACTACGGTCGAGCAAGCCGGTTTGCCCAAACCGGCTTCTCCGCAGGCGGAGGAATTTACTTTCGTGGCAACTTGCATGCTCCTTAAAGCAGGCATGTACCAGACCGATTTGTCCGTTAGGCTTCGGGACCGGGAACCCGCAACGGAAGCGGCCTCTGGTGTCCGTGGAATAGAACCGAACGTCTGGAAGCTGGGTTTCACGAGTTTGTTTACCGACGTATCGGCGGAGATGATCAGCAGCATTCTTCCGCTCTATTTTGTTATTTATCTAGGATTCAGCCCGCTGCAGTTCGGTGTGTTGGACGGCATTTATCAGGGCGCGGCGGTGGCATCGCTGAGCCTGGTGGCGGGCATCGCCGCGGATCGCTGGCGCCGCCAGAAGGAAGTTGCGGTCGGCGGCTACGCTTTCTCGGCGATCAGCAAGCTGGGCCTGCTGTTGGTGGGAGGCAGTTGGGCGATGACCGCCGTCATCATTGGCCTCGACCGGGTCGGGAAGAGCGTTCGCACCGCGCCCCGCGACGCCATGATTTCGCTCAGCAGCAATCCTCGCACTATGGCCACGGCGTTCGCGGTGCATCGTGCGCTCGATACCGGCGGATCGGTTCTTGGACCCATCATCGCTTTTCTGCTGCTGGAGATCGCACCCGGCAATTTCACTTTCGTCCTGCTGGCCAGTTTCTGCATCGCGCTGATCGGGGTGGGCCTGATCACGCTGCTGGTGGACAAACCGCAGACCGCTGCCGCCGATCCCAGTCAACCCGCTCCTTCGATTCGGCTCTCTTTCGGCTTGTGGATGGAGCCGGCGTTTCGCACCATCATGCTGGCCGGCGGCATTCTCGCGCTGATGACCGCCAGTGACGCTTTCATCTACCTGGTCGTGCAGAGAAACACCGGTTGCTCAACCACGTCGTTTCCCCTGTTTGCCTTGATTACCGCGGCGGCGTACCTGCTGCTAGCGGTGCCCTTGGGCAAACTGGCGGACGCATGGGGACGGCGCAAGGTGTTCCTGGGCGGATTCATCCTGGTATTCATGGTTTACATGATTCTGCTCATGCCGGGATTGGGCAAGGGAGTCCAGTTCGCCAGCCTGGGATTGTTGGGCGCCTATTACGCCGCCACCAATGGTGTTCTGGCGGCGGTGGCAAGCTCGGCTCTCGCGCCGACTCTGCGTACCAGCGGATTAGCCTTCTTAAATACCGTCCTGGGTATTTGTAAGCTGGTTTCTTCAGTCCTCTTCGGATTGCTGTGGACCACGGGAGCCATGAGGACGCCGGTCTGGATCTTTTCCTTCGGACTGATGGCCGCGTTTGTGGTTTCTGGCTGGATTCTGAATGACAAGAAGATCGCGTGGTCAGCCTGCAAGGGATGCTTCGGTTGCAAGCGATGCGGGAAGCGCTACTGATCGCAGCACGGCCTGCCGCAATGGAAGAACCTGACGGCATAGCGTTTTCGAAGAAGCATCCCTTGTCATCCCGAGCGAAGCGCGACGTGAGCTTGCGAACGGAGCGCGAGTCGAGGGACCCCTATACGAAGAAAAATCGTGCGAGTAGGGGTGCTTCGACTCGCGCGGGCAAAAGCGGCCCGCGCTCGCTCAGCATGACAGTCGAATGGGTACAACTACTCCGAACCCGACGCTACCGCCGCGTCACGAGCGCACTGGGCCTGACCACCGCCGGGGAGAAGCCACCTTTCAGCAGCAATTCCGGCGTGCCGTTGGCCGTCGCCGGCAGCACCCAGACATCTGTACTCGCGCTGGAGCCCTGCTCACTTTCCGACAGGGCATAGAGAATGTGATCGTTGTCCAGCCATTCCACCTGGTCGTCAACGCTGCGGTTCTCCCCCAAAGGAGTCTCGGTTCCGGTCTTGAGGTCCAGCACGGTGAGGCGCCAGGTGATCCGCCGCCCTTCCAGCAGCCCGCCCACCCTGCGCTGTTTGAAGGCAATGCGGGTGTTGTCGGGAGACAGTGCGGGACACTCGACATTGTCGTGGACCACCTGCGCCGTTCGCTTGGCGAGATCGCCGGCGATGAGGTAAGTGTTGCCGGCGGTCCAGAGAGTCGCAAAAAAGCGGTCCTCGTCCTGCGCGAAGGTGACGCCCCAAAAGTTGAAATCCTTGGCTTTGAACTCCGCCCCCGCGCGGGTTACGGAAAAGTTTTCGAGGTTGTCGACCAGGACCTGTCCCGTCGCCGCATGCACAATCATGGTCTGGGTGGCGAAGTTCAGAGAGCTGTACGACTGCCCGATCAGAAAAATCGTGATGGCCGCGAGCCGGCCGCTGGGTGAGAGACGTACGCGGCTGGGCAGGCCATTCAGCTTGAAGGACCACATCCGCTGCATCTGGTCATTGAACCCAATGGCATAGTGGGTGGTGAGACTGCCGCGATCGGCATGCAGGCAAACGCCGTTTCCGCTGGAGAAATCAACCCGGTCACAGAACAGGTCGGCCGCATATTGGCGTTGTTCAAGGTTGTTGAGCGGCGCCACCGCGACTTTGCCGTAGTTCTCCCCGAGAGCATTAGCCCGGAAATACAGCAGGGCAGGTTTCGCCTCTGCTTTCGGCGGAGCCGCTGCGGGCTTCCCCGACCCGGCGATGCTTTCAGATTTACTGGAAGGCTGTGCCATAGGCGTCGCTGCCGGATGATCCTGGGATGCGGCGGGCGTGGCTGCGCTCGGACTAGGCGCAGCAGTCTCAACCGAAGATGCGCGATGTGATCGCAACGTCCACCAGCCATAGATGGCGATAGCGGCAATGCACACGATACACAGAACCAGGAAAGCAGCCTTGCGCCGATCGTGCGTCCGGTTCATGAGATCAGTTCCTACTCCCTGACGGCTATCCCCAGCGTCTTCATCTTGCGGTAGAGGTGAGAGCGTTCCAGGCCCAGGACCTCGGCGGTGCGGCTGATGTTGCCGTGATTCTCATCCAGCTTCTTGAGGATGTAATCGCGCTCATAGGCGGCGCGGGCCTGGTGCAGAGTGGAGAACTCGCCCATGGAGCGGCGGCCGCCGTCGCGATACACCAGCGGAGGCAGATGTTTGCGCTCCAGCCGGGTGGCGGTGGGATTCATGATCACCACGCGCTCGATCACGTTGCGCAACTCGCGCACGTTGCCGGGCCAGGCGTAGCGCATCAGGGTGTCGATGGCGTCGTCGGTCAGTTCCCGGGCGCGGCGGCTGTAGGCGGCCGAGAACTCCTTCACGAAATGGCGGGCGAGCAGCGGGATGTCTTCATGCCGTTCGCGCAACGGCGGCACGTGGAAGGGAATCACGTTCAGGCGATAAAACAAATCTTCCCGGAAGTTTCCCTTCGAAATCTCCTCTTCCAGGTCTTTATTGGTGGCGGCGATGACGCGCACGTCCACGCTCACCGGCTCGTCGCCGCCCACGGGCGTGAAGCGCTGCTCGTCCAGCGTGCGCAGCACTTTGGACTGCGTCTTCAGGCTCATGTCGCCGACTTCATCCAGAAACAGCGTGCCGCCATCCGCTTTCTGGAATTTGCCGACTTTATCGTGCTCGGCGCCGGCAAAGGAGCCCTTGCGATGTCCGAAGAGTTCGCTCTCGATCAGGTCTTCGGGAATGGCGGCGCAGTTGACCTCGACGAACATGTCGTCTTTGCGCAGGCTCTGGGCATGAATGGCGAGCGCCACCCGCTCCTTGCCGGTGCCGGATTCGCCATAGATGAGCACGCGGCCGTTGGTGGGCGCCATGAGCCCGATCTGCTGGCGCAGCGCCTTCATGGGAATGCTGTCGCCGACCAGACCTCCTTTGGCCTGGAACTGCTTCTTGAGGTCGCGATTCTCGCCCCGCAGTTTGCGCGCGTCGATTGCGTTCTTGAGCAGGATGAGCGTCTTTTCCAGCGACAGCGGTTTTTCCAGGAAGTCGAAGGCGCCGAGCTTGGTGGCGCGCACCGCAGTCTCGATGGTGCCGTGGCCGGAGATCATGATGACCTCGGGCCCGTCTTCCGCCTGTTTGATCTTTTCCAGCGCCTCCAGCCCATCCATGCCAGGCAGCCAGATGTCGAGCAGCACCACGTCGAAACCGTGCTTCTCCAGGGCTTCGAGGCAGGCCTCGCCGCTCCCGACCGCCACCGTCTTGTAGCCCTCGTCCTCCAGCACGTCCTTCAGCGACTGGCGGATGCCGGGCTCATCGTCCACGATGAGAATGTTATGCATGCTGGGCGGCAGCCAGCTCTCCCATGGCCACCGGCAATTCCACTATAAACCGCGCGCCCACGGGAGAATTCTCCTCCACCCGAATGGAGCCATGATGGTCCTCGACAATGCGGCTGACGATGGCCAGGCCCAGCCCGGTGCCGCGGCCCTTGGTGGAGAAGTAGGGAAGGAAAAGCTTCTCCTTCAGCTCCGGGGTGACGCCGTGGCCGCTGTCGGCGATCACCACTTCCACCGAGTCGCGCGCATCGGCCAGGGCGGTGGAGATTTGCACTTCCTTTACCATGGCGTCCTGCATGGCTTCGGCGGCGTTGTCCACCAGGTTGGCCAGGGCGCGCTTCATGGCCTCCGGGTCGGCCATCACCGGCGGCAGGCCGGGCGCCAGCAGGGTGGTGATCTGGATGCCGTCCAGGCGGCCGTTGAACATGCCCAGCGCGTCCTGCACGATGGCGTTGATGTTGGCGGGCTGGGGCCGCGAGGCCGGAAAGCGGGCCAGGGTGGAGAACTCATCCACCAGGGTGCGCACCGTCTCCACCGCGCCGGCGATGGTCTGGGCACAGCCCGCGATCACCGCCAGCGACTCCGCATCGGGCTGCTCTCCCCGCTCCAGGTGCCGGCGGATGCGTTCGGCGGAGAGCGCGATGGGGGTGAGCGGGTTCTTGATCTCGTGCGCCACCCGCCGGGCGACCTCGCGCCACGCCGCCTGCTTCTGCGCGTGCAGCAGATCGGAGAGATCCTCGAACACCACCACGTACCCCTGGCGTTCCCCGCGGTGGTGGAGCGAAGCGGCGGTCACCGCCAGGGTGAGCACGGTGCGGTTCACCGTGGCCTCCATCTGGCTGGTGGTGGCGCCCATGCGATCGGCCTTGCGCAGCAGGTGGAGCAGGTCGGCCACCACGTCGGCCTGGAAAATATCGCGCAAGGAGGCGCCGGGGCTGGGGGGATGATGCTCGTCGGTGCGGCCGAAGATGCGGGAGAAGGCATCGTTGCTGTGGGTGGCGCGGCGGTTGGCATCGAGCGAAAGCACGCCGGTGGGAATGCTTTCCAGGATGGTCTCCATGTGCCGGCGCCGTTGTTCCAGGGCCACGTTGGCGTCGGCCACTTCGCGGCTGGAAGCTTCGAGCTGGCGGCGGCTGGCTTCCAGCTCCGCCGCCATGCGGTTGAAGGAAGCCACCAGTTGTCCCAGTTCGTCGCGCGCCATCACCTCCAGCCGATAATCCAGCCGGCCGCGGGAGACTTCCTGCATGGCCTCGGCCAGCGCTGCCACCGGACGGGTAACCTGCTTGGAGAGGAACAGCGCCGACCAGGTGGCGGCAAACAGCACCAGCACCGTCAACAGCAGCAGCAGGCCCATGTAGTAGAAGCGCAGCGCCTTGCGCTGCCGGGCCAGCTCGAAGTACATGCGCTGGTGGGACTCCATCTGGCGCAGGGTGGCGGAGAACTGCGGCGGCAGGGGCATAGCCACGACAATGCTGCCGTGGTCGCCGATGCGCGCGCTGCCCAGCATGTACTCCCGCCCGGCCAGCGTGAGCGACTGCGGGCGCGCCGGGTCCAACTGCGCCGGCGATGGCAGTTTCGGGCGCAGGAAGACCCAGGCGTCCGGAGCGTGGAAGGTGGCCACGGCCGCATCATCCATCAGCGCCAGCGCGAACCCGCCCTGCAAGGTGCCTTCGCGGCGGCGAAATTCGGTGATGACGCTGGAGAAGTTTCCCGTGGTGAAGGCGTGCTGCGTCTCCGGAATGGCCGCGATCGAGGCCGCCTCGGTGCGGGCGTTTTCGGCGGCGTAGGCCGAAAGCTGGCGCGCGATCTCCCCGGAATCCTCCCGCAGCTCCTCCACCGGACGCGAGAACCACTTGTCGATGGAACGGTTCATCAGCCCGAAGGCGAAGAGGAACAGGAAAATTACGGGCGTGAGCGACAAGGCCAGCGCGCCCACCACCATGCGGGTGCGGAACTTCGATCCCAGCTTGCCGGTGCGACGCTCGGCGTAGAGCTTCAGCAGGTTGCGCACCAGCACGAAGGTCAGCGTGATCAGCAGCAGGAAGATCAGCGTTGACAGGGCAACGAAGAGCTGCACCTGCTCCGAGGTGGTGGGACGCAGCGCCAGGTTGAACGCCTGCTGCGAGAACACCAGCGCGAACAGCAGGAAAATGGCGATACCCAGAATCAGGATCAGGGTGCGGCGGTGCCGACCCCCGGCTGGCTCACGTTTTTTGGAATCAGGAGACACGCGCGACCGAAGGCACTCCGCGAACTGTTAACACCTCTCTTGCGTGAAAGTTTTGCGGGGAGTGCAAACCGACATTATAAAGCTGCTAATGGCTCTCCGTGGCGCTGATTGCCTGGCCCTGCCGCGTCTCCAGACGCTCCAGGATCCGCGGCCCGAGCTGCGACACGCTGCCCGCTCCCATGGTCAGGATCATGTCGCCTGGCCGCGCCGCGGCGGTCGCCATCTCAATGGCCTGCTCGAAGGAAGCGGCGTGGGTCGCAGGCCGCTTTCCCAGACTGGCAATGTGCCGCGCCAGGCGCTCGCCGGTGACGCCTTCGATCGGCGGCTCGCTGGCGGCATAAATGTCGAGCACGAACAGCGAGTCGGCATCGCCAAAGGCGGTGGCAAACTCGTCCGCCAGGTCCTGGGTACGGGTGTAGCGGTGAGGCTGGAAGATCACGTGGACGCGCTTGTAGCCGCACTGGCGGGCAGCGGCCAGCGTGGCGCGGATCTCGGTGGGATGGTGGCCGTAGTCGTCAATCACGCTGATATCGCCCGCGCGGCCGCTCAATTGGAACCGGCGGTCCACGCCGCGAAACTCCGCCAGCCCGCGGCGGATGGCGTCCGGAGAGACATCCAGGCCCACGCCCACCGCAATGGCCGCGATGGCGTTCAGGACGTTGTGCCGCCCTGGCACGTGGAGATGAAACTCGCCCAGCGATTGCTCGCGATAGTCCACGCGGAATCGGCTCATGGGCTGCTCATGTCCGTCCACGTGACGCGTCTCCAAGTCCAACACGCGAAAATCCGAGTCCGGACGCGTGCCGTAGGTCATCACGCGCCGGCGGAGCTGCGGCAGGAGCGCGCGCAGGCGGTCATCGTCGTTGCACGCGACGGTCAAGCCATAAAACGGGACGCGATCCATGAACTCGACGAAGGCACGTTCGACGTCGGCCATGTCGCGATAGCAGTCCATGTGCTCGCGGTCGATGTTGGTTACCACCGCGAGGATGGGCGAGAGCTTGAGAAACGAGCGGTCGCTCTCATCGGCTTCGGCGACCAGGTATTGCGACTTGCCGAGGCGGGCGTTCGAGCCCATGGCGTCCACGCGCCCGCCCACCACCACCGTGGGGTCGAGGCCGCCGGCCGCGAGCACGGCGGCGATCATCGAGGTAGTCGTGGTTTTGCCGTGCATGCCGCCCACGGCGATGCCGTATTTCAGCCGCATCAGCTCGGCCAGCATCTCGGCGCGCTGAATCACGGGAATGTGGCAGCGGTGCGCTTCCACCACCTCCGGGTTGTCGCGCGTGACGGCGGAGCTTATGACCACGACCTCGGCGCCCGCGACGTTCTCCGCGCGATGGCCTTCACAAATGATTGCACCCAGGGTGGCCAGGCGGTCAGTCACGAGCGATGGCTTCAGGTCCGAGCCGGAGATCTTGTAGCCGAGGTTGAGCAGCACCTCGGCGATGCCGCTCATGCCGATACCGCCGATGCCGACAAAATGCACGCGTTGGATCTTGGCAAACATAGTTGGTAGCCACGGATTTACACGGATGAAAACGGATCAAGAAATTTATCTGTGTTGATCCGTGAAAATCCGTGGCGTTTTTTATGCCGGCGTTCCCGCCAATTTTCCCGCCATCAGCGCGATGTCACGTGCGGCGTAGGGGTGCGACAGCTTGCGCGACGCCTCCGACATGCGCGCCAGCCGGGCCGGATCACCCAACAGCTCGCGCACCGCGCCCACCAGCCGCTCGCTGGTCAAATCCTTCTCCGCGATCAGCACTGCCGCCCCAGCCCGTTCCAGCGCCTGGGCGTTGCGCGACTGGTGATCGTCCGCAGCGTGCGGAAAGGGGATAAATATCGCCGGCTTCCCGGCCGCGGTCACCTCGGCCACGGTGCTGGCTCCTGAGCGGCAGACGATCAGGTCGGCACGCGCAAACATCCCCGGCATGTCCTCGATGAACTGGAAAACCTCTGCGTGGGCCCGCGAGCGCAGGTACGCCGCCTGGGCGTCATTATAGTCGCGCTCGCCGGTCTGGTGGACGAGGCGGATTCCCGGGACTTGCTCGCTAAGCGCTGCGAACGCGCCCATCACGGCTTCGTTGATGGCGTGCGCGCCCTGGCTGCCGCCGAAAACCAAGAGTGTCGGCGGACTCCCCGCCGGCTTGGGCGGCAGATTGAAAAACGCGCGGCGCACGGGAACGCCCGTCACCTGGCAGCGGCGGAAGTAGCGGCGAGTCTCCTCGAAGTGCACGGCGGCGGACGAGACTATCGGGGCCATGATGCGGTTGGCCAGTCCGGGCACAACGTTCGGCTCGAACGCCAGCGTGGGTATGCGGGAGATCGCCGCCGCCAGCATGGCCGGGCCGGAAGCGTATCCGCCCACGCCGATCACCACGTCGGGACGGAACTCTCTGAGGATCTTCCGCGAGTGAAAGATTGCAGTAGGCAGCGCGGTCATGGTGGCGATCCGCTTGGCGAGGCTGACCTTCTTCAGCGCTCCGACCTCCACCAGGCGGAGTTCGAATCCAGCGGCGGGAACCAGGCGGTTCTCGATTCCGCGCGACGTCCCGATGAACATGACTTCGGCTGAATAGAGCTCGCGCAGTTCGTGGGCGATGGCCAGCGCTGGGATGACGTGACCGCCGGTGCCGCCTCCGGCCAGTACGGCGCGCATATCAGTCGGTGCTCTGCGTGATGTTCAGCAGGACGCCCACGCACGCCAGCATCACGAACAGCGACGAGCCGCCGTAGGAGATGAACGGTAGCGGAATGCCTTTTGTGGGCATCAGGCCCAGCACCACGCTGATGTTGAACACCGCCTGCACCACGATCATCGAGGTGATGCCGGTGGCCAGATAGCGGGCGAAGATGTCCTCGGTGGCCAGCGCGGTGCGCATGCCGCGGTAGAGAAAGATGGCGAACAACGACACCACGGCGAGCGCGCCCAGCAGTCCCATTTCCTCGGAAATCACCGCGAAGATGAAGTCGGTGTGCGGTTCCGGCAGATAGAAGAGCTTCTGCTTGCCTTCCATCAGCCCCTGGCCGGTGAACCCGCCGGTACCAACCGCGATCAGGGATTGAATGATGTGGAAGCCGCGTCCCTGCGGGTCCTTCCACGGATCGAGAAACGCGAGGATGCGCTCGTAGCGCCACTTCACGCGGAAGATGGTCAGGTACAGCACCGGGATGGATGCGACCAGGGCATAACCCAGGTAGCGCAGCCTCATGCCCGCAACGAACAGGATGATGGCGCTGATGGCGAGGCAAACCACCGACGTGCCCAGGTCAGGCTGTTTGAGGATCAGCCCGGCGCAGACCACGATGGGGACGGCGGCGGGCAGCAGAGTCTGCCGCCAGTCGTCCATCGATTTGGTGCGGTTCTCCAGAAAATAGGCGAGAAACAGGATCAGCGCGGGTTTCGCCAGCTCCGACGGCTGGAACGACAGTATGCCGAGGCGGATCCAGCGGTGCGTGTTGTGCGAGCGGTCGAGGAAAAACACCGCAACCAGCAGGGTAAGCGTGACGCCTAGCAGCGAAAACACGATCGCCGGGTGCTTGTAGCGGCGGTAATCCACGTTCATGGCGATGACCATCGCAATCAGGCCGGCAACCGCCCACACCATCTGCTTAAAGAGGAAGGTGTAGGCCGAGCCGAAGCGCTCCTTCGCCATGACCGCCGAGGCGCTGAACACCATCACCAGCCCGATGAACACCAGCAGCAGGGTCACGATGAATAGCGCCTTGTCCACGCTGACGCGCTTAGCCATTTACGCCGCCCCTCCCACTTCGCTGGGCGCCTTGCGCGCGGCCAGAGCGTGCACCGCCTCTTTGAACGCGTGGCCACGGTGCTCGTAGCTCTCGAACTGATCGAAACTGGCGCAGGCCGGGGCCAGCAGCACGATGTCTCCCGACGCGGCCGATTCCGCAGCACGCTTCACTGCGGTCTCCAGCGTCTCGGCGCGGAAGACGGGCACGGCGCCCGCGATCTGCGATTCGATCTTCTCCGCCGCTGCGCCGATGGTGTACACGCGCTTCGTCCGGGAGCGCAGCAGGTCTTTCAACACCGAGTAATCGCTGCCCTTGTCCTTGCCGCCGAGGATGATGTGAATGTTGCCGGGGAAGGACTCCAGCGCCTTGATGGTGGCGTCCACGTTGGTTGCTTTGGAATCGTTGTAATACTCGACTCCCTGGATGGTCGCGACGTACTCCAGTCGATGCTCGACCGCCTTGAACTCTTCGACGGCGCGGCGGATGCGGTGCGGCTCGCAGCCGACGATGCGACCCACGCAGACCGCGGCCAGGACGTTTTCCAGGTTGTGTGTGCCCTTGAGCGTGATGCCGCTGGCCGGCATGACCTCCAGGTTGTCGCCGTCTTCGCGCCAGAAGATCTTGCCGTCGCGCATGAACGACCCGCGCTCGACTGCCTTCTTGCGGCTGAACCAGTGCACCTGCGCGCGCGTTTTGCCGGCCAGACCGGCGCAGGTGGCATCGTCAGCGTTCAGGACTGCGTGATCCTGCGCCGTTTGGTTCTCGAAGATCCGCGTCTTCGCCAGCACGTAGGCGTCGAAGCTGTGGTGGCGGTCGAGATGGTCGGGGGTGATGTTGAGAATGACCGCGATTTCGGGATGGAAGCCATCGATGCTCTCGAGCTGGAAGCTGGAGATCTCCAGAACGTTGTAGGTATCCGAGGTCGAATCCGCAACCAGTGCGATGGCGGGCGTGCCGATGTTGCCGCCCACCAGCACCTCGTACCCGCCCATGCCGATGATTTCGCCGGCGAGCGCCGTGGTGGTGGTCTTGCCGTTGGAACCGGTGATGGCGAGGATGTGTCCCTTGAGAAACCGCGATGCCAGCTCGACTTCGCCGATTACGGGAATGCCCTGCGCGCGCGCCTTCTCCAGTTGCGGCACGTCGCTGGGCACGCCCGGGCTGACCACGATCAGGTCCTGGTCGCGGAAGGTGCGCTCGCCGTGCCCGCCGGTCTCGACCGAAATGCCTTTATCGAGGAGCACGGGGATGGCCGAGCGAAGCTGGTCCTCGGTCTTGGCGTCAGACACGCTGACGCGTGCCCCGCGATCCTTCAAAAAGATCGCCGAGGCCACGCCCGACTTGCCCAGGCCGACGACCAGAACGCGTTTGCCTTTAACGTCCAATTTCTGAGCCGACATACCACTTCTACCACGAACCACTGTGCGCGCTAGCGCAACTTCAGCGTGGTCAGTGCAAAGAGTGCAAATACCAGCGAGGCGATCCAGAAGCGCACGATGATCTTCGATTCCGACCATCCCAGCAGCTCGAAGTGATGGTGCAGGGGCGCCATCTTGAAGATGCGCTTCCTCCGCAGTTTGTACGAGGCCACCTGCAGGATCACCGACACCGCCTCGATCACGAAGATGCCGCCGATGAAGGGCAGCAGCAGCTCCTGCTTGATGATGACGGCGACGGTGCCGATCGCGCCCCCCAGGGCCAGCGATCCCACGTCGCCCATAAAGATCTCCGCCGGGTGGGCGTTGTACCAGAGGAAGCCGATGCTGGCGCCGACCATCGCCCCGCAAAAGATGGTCAACTCGCCGACCTGCGGCATGCGTTGCAGCTCCAGATAGCCGGCGAACACGGTGTGCCCGCTGACGTAGGTCAGCACCGCCAGCGCGGCGGCCGCGATAACGGTGCAGCCGATAGCCAGGCCGTCGAGTCCGTCCGTCAGGTTCACCGCGTTCGACGAGCCCACGATCACCAGCACCACGAAGAGCATGAACGGCATAAACGCGATGGGCCACATGTAGGGGTTGCGCATCAGGTGGTTGACCACCAAGTCGGGACGGAACCGCTTCAGGAACGGGACCATCAGGTGGGTGGAGTAGTCGCCGCTGGCGGTGAGCAGCATCAGCACCACCGCCACCACCAGGCTGGCAAGGACCTGCAGCGTCAGCTTGGTGGTGCCGGTCAGGCCGAGGTTGCGATGGTGGATCACCTTCAGGTAGTCGTCGGCAAATCCGATGGCGGCGAAGGCGAGGGTGGAGCAGACCACGAGCCATACGTAGACGTTGCTGAGGTCCGCCCACAGCAGCGTGGGCACCACGATGGAGATGGCGATCAGCACTCCGCCCATGGTGGGCGTGCCGGCCTTCTTCTGGTGGGCCTTGGGGCCTTCCTCGCGGATGTACTGGCCGATCTGAAACTCGCGCAGGCGCCGGATCACCGCCGGCCCTACGATCAGCCCCGTGGCCAGCGCCGTCAGGCTGGCAAACGCCGTCCGAAACGTCAGGTAACGGAAGATGCGGAAAGGCGAGAAGAAAGGAAAAAGTTTTACGTACAACAACCAATAAAGCAATCTGCCTCCGCCTTCCTGCTGTCCAGAAAATCATTCGCAGGGTGGAGCAGGCCTTTCAGGCCTGCATTCCATACCATCCCCTTGAATTTGGGCTTTAGCCCCTGAGGTGCTCTGATGGCCGCCCAAATGAGGTGCACAAAACCTGGGTCCCTCAGCGGCTAAAGCCGGACGTCATTGACGCCGCCAACTTGCAGGGCTGAAGCCCTGCTCCACCCAAAGCCGTCCGACATCATGAATAATCCGCCGTGCGCTTCATGGCTCCTCACTTTGCCCCTTCGACTTCGCTCAGGGCAGGCTTAGCCGCCTGCAAGTGTGCGCGCCAGGTCTCGAGCGCGCCCTCCAGCTTCACCCCGCGCGAGGCTTTGAGCAAGACGGCATCGTCGGGGCGAACCTCGCGAGCCAGCCACTCTCCCGCCTGCTGGGGCGTCTCCACGAATTCCGCCGCCATTCCCGCCGCCCGCGCCGCTTCCACCATCTGCCGGGCCGCGCCGCGCACGCCCAGCAGCAAGTCGATCCCGTTCTGCGCGATGGCCGTTCCGCACTGGCGGTGCAGTTCCGGGGCCGTGGAACCGAGTTCGAGCATCTCGCCCGCCACAACAATGCGCCGCCGCGCCGGCAGCCGGGCGAACGATGCCACCATCGCCGCCAGGGCTTTCGGATTCGAATTGTAGCAATCATTTATTACAGTCGCGCCAGCAACCTGTGCTAACTGTCCTCGTTTGTCCTGGGGCAGGAGCGCCGCCAGCGCTTCAGCGGCTTCGGAGGGAGCGATACCGGCCTCCAGTCCGACCGCAACCGCCGCCAGCGCGTTATAAACATTGTGCAGCCCCAGCAGCGGCAGGGTGACGCTTTGCCGGCAGCCGCCGGCGAGCAGGTCGAACGCCGAGCCCGCGAGCCCGCGCTCCTGTATATTCTCCGCGCGCACGTCCGCCGGGCGCTCGACGCCGAACGTCACCACCTTCCCGTGGAAGTCGCGCCCAAACTGGGAAACGTACTGGTCGTCGGCGTTGAGTACCGCCGTCCCGCCGGCATGGAGGGTCTCGATCAGCTCGTACTTGGCGCGGGCGATGGCGGCGACGGAATCGAAGAACTCCAGGTGCACCGGCCCGACGTTGGTGACCACGGCCACATCATGGTGCGCAATCTCGGCCAGCGCGCGAATCTCGCCCGCATGATTCATTCCGATCTCGATGACGGCGATCTCGTGCTCCGGTTCAAGCCGCAGCAGTTGCATGGGCAGTCCGAAGTGGTTGTTGAGATTGCCTTCGGACCTGAGGACGCGAAGACGCGGGCGCAGCACTTGCGCGATGGCTTCCTTGGTGGTGGTTTTGCCGGTGGAGCCGGTGACCGCGATCAGGGTCTTCCCCCACAGCTTCCGGACGGCGGTCCCCAGGCGCTGCAACGCAGCCAGCGGATCGGCTACTGCAAGCACACGATGCTGGTCGCTGTAGCGTGCCGCCTGCTCCCGCTCGACCACCGCCGCGAGGGCGCCGGCCGCAAGCGCCGACTCGACGAATTCGTGACCATCGAGGCGTTCGCCGGTCACCGCAAAAAACAGCTCGCCGGGAGCAAGCGTGCGCGAGTCGATGGAATACCCGCTGGCTACCGCGCCGGCATCGAATTCGCCAGTGGCGCCGATGAACTCGGCGATCCGCCCTAACGGCAGCCTCATCGCGCCGCCTTTCCCGAGACCGCACAAGCCTCGTAGCCCAGCGAGCGCAGCACCTCGCGCGCCACCTCGACATCGTCGAACGGCGCCGCGCCCTCGCGCGTGATCTGCAGCTTCTCGTGTCCTTTGCCGGCGATCAGCACGATGTCCCCGGGCCGCGCTTCGTCGATGGCCAGCATAATCGCCTTGCGGCGGTCGGACTCCAGGGTATAGCGGACATTGGTTCGCTGAAGCCCTGGCAAGACATCGTTGATAATGGCAAGCGGATCTTCGCTGCGGGGATTGTCGGAGGTGACGACCACAAAATCGCTGCCCCGGCCGGCGGCTTCGCCCATCAGCGGACGCTTGGTGCGGTCGCGATCGCCGCCGCAGCCGAAAACGGTGATCACTCGGCCGCGATCCTTGCTGACCAGGGCGCGCGCCAGCGCCATCAGGTTACGCAAAGCGTCGTCGGTGTGGGCGTAGTCCACGACCACGTAGAAGCCCTGGCCGCACTCCACGCGCTCAAAGCGTCCCGGCACGCTGGTGAGCGCGGCCACGCCCTTCTCGATGGCCTGCGCCGAGCAGTCGCGCCCATAGGCAGCCGCGGCCGCCGCCAGAATGTTGTACACGTTCACCCGCCCCACCAGCGGCGACCAGATCGGTATGCTGCCCGCCGGCATAACGATATCGAAGCGCGTGCCGTTGCGCCCAGTGTCGACTTTGTTGGCCCGGAAATCGCCGGCGGCGATGCCATAGGTGATACGCAGCTCCGACTTGCTCGCTTGCGCCAGCTTCACGCCGTATTCATCCTCAATGTTGAGAATGGCCGCCCGCGGCGGCTCGGTGCCGCACCCGCGAAACAGGATGCCCTTGGAGTCGAAGTAGCGCTCCATGGTCTGGTGGTAGTCGAGGTGGTCGCGCGTAAGGTTGGTGAACACCGCCACGTCGAACGGGATCCCGTATACGCGCTGCTGCTCCAGGGCGTGGGACGAAACCTCCATGACCGCCTCGGTGGCTCCCGCTCCCAGCGCCTGGGAGAACAGTTGCGCAAGTTCCAGCGCCTCCGGCGTGGTGTGCGGCGCGGGCAGAATTTTGCCGGCGACGTGGTACTCGACCGTCCCGACCAGCGCGCTCTTGCGGCCGGCAGCGCGCAGAATGGATTCGATCAGGAAGCTGGTCGTGGTCTTGCCGTTGGTCCCGGTGATGCCGGTGATGCGCAGCTTTTCCGCCGGGCGGCGATAGAAGTTGGCGCTGATGCGGGCCAGCGCGCGCCGTCCGTGCGGCACCTGCGCCCAGGCCACGGCCGGGCGCGGCTTCTCCTGCGCGGAATCCGTGACCACCGCCGCCGCGCCGCTGGCGATGGCGGCATCGATGTAGCGGTTGCCGTCGCTGGTCCCGCCGCGCATGGCGACAAAGCAGTCGCCCGGCTTCACCCGGCGCGAGTCGTACTCCACGCCGGAAATCTCGGCATTGCCGCTCTGAAGCAGGACTTCAGCCCCGTCCAGGAGGTGAAGGAAGGTCATTGCTGGCATTATAGCGATTGGTTCCGCGGCCCTGCCTGACCTGCAATCACGGCCTAAACCGCACTGCCACACGCCCACCGGGAGCGATGCGCGAGCCCGGCGCCGGGGCCTGCTCGCGGGCCACGCCTTCGCCGATCACGTCGATCTCAAAGCCGGTTTCCTGCGCCAACTCCACGGCTGCGCGTACCGGCTTGCCGATGAGCGACGGAACCACCAAACCGCCGGTCTCAACGTCCATTACCACCGTTCCCGACGCAGGCACGAGACTCGCGGGCGCGGCTGCCGCGGGCGCTGCCCTAGGAGCCGAAGCGGCTGCCGGTTTCTCCGCCGGCATGTCGGCCACGGCCATCTCCA
>JBKQPN010000096.1:0-24604 GCA_052145015.1 Terriglobales bacterium | reverse complement strand
GGTCTGGAGGCTCGTCTCGAGGCGCTGGGCTTCGTAGTCGAAGATGCCGGCAACATCGCCGTCGCCATCCCCGAGCAGAAGAAGGAAGGCCATCCCAACGCCAAATACCTGAAAGAGATCACCGCTACCTGCACCAAGCACGCCGAACTGGTGCTGAAGACGCTCGAAGCCGGCAAGACGCCGCTCGTTCTGGGCGGCGACCACTCCGTTGCTGTCGGGACGGTCTCCGGCGTATCCGAGTTCTATCGCCGCCAGAACCAAAAGCTGGGCCTCTTGTGGATCGACGCTCACGCCGACATCAACACGCCCGAAAGTTCGCCCAGCGGCAACGTCCACGGCATGCCGTTGGCGGCCATCATGGGACTGGGCCCGCCGGAGCTGGCCAACATCTTCGGTTTCTCACCCAAGATTTCGCCGGAGAATTGCGTGCTCGTCGGCGTCCGCGACATCGACGCCGCCGAGAAGGAGAACGTGCGCAAGGCCGGCATCGAGGTCTTCACCTTGCGGGATATCGACGAGCGCGGCATGCGCACCGTGATCGAGGAGGCCCTGCGCGCGGCCGGCCGCGGCACCGCCGGCTACCACGTCTCGCTCGACATGGACTGGGTCGATCCCGAAGATGCTCCCGGCGTGGGCACTCCGGTCCGCGGCGGCGCCACCTACCGCGAAGCTCACCTGGCGATGGAGATCATTGCCGACCACGGCCGCCTCACCAGCTTCGAGATCGTCGAGGTCAACCCGGTGATCGACGAGCGCAACCAGACGGCGAACCTGGCCGTGGAGCTGGCGCTGTCCGTCTTCGGGAAGAAGATCCTTTGAAATACCAACTACCAAAAGGACATCCGACCTTTGGCGTGCCGCTGATACACCTGTTGTCCTTGAACGATTACCTTGGTGTGGTTCACACTGGCGACTGGCAACTGGCTACCGGCGACTGAAAATGAAGAAGCTTCGCATCGGCATTCTCTTCGGCGGGCGCAGCGGCGAGCATGAGGTTTCGCTGCTCTCGGCCGCTTCCATCCTCGACGCCATCGATAAAGACAAATACGAGGTCGTGCCCATCGGCATCACCAAGGAAGGTCGCTGGCTGACCTCGGCCAGCGCCGAGAAGCTGCTGCGCGGAGAGTTCTCGAGCGCCAAGCACCTGCGCGCCGGCGATCCCGAGGCCACGCCCGGCGCCGCGCTCTTGGCCAAGGGCGAGGCAATAGTGATTCCGCCAGTGCCCGGCGATTCGCTCGCGCCCTTCCAGAGCGATGTCCCGCAGCGCCGGCTCGAAGACCGCGCCATCAACGTCGATGTCATCTTTCCCGTGCTGCACGGCACCTTCGGCGAAGACGGCACCATCCAGGGGCTGCTGGAGTTGGCTGACCTCGCTTACGTCGGCTCCGGCGTGCTGGGCTCGGCCGCCGGCATGGACAAAGACGTGATGAAGCGCCTCTTCCGCGATGCCGGGCTCGCGCTCGTCCGGCACTTGACCTTCCTGCGCGCCGACTGGCAGAAGGATCCCAAGCGCGTGCGCAAGGAGATCGAGAAAAAGCTCAACTACCCGCTGTTCGTGAAGCCCGCGAACCTGGGCTCGTCGGTGGGTGTCAGCAAGGCACGTGACCGCAAGGAACTCGAGAAGGCCATGGACGAGGCCGCCTCCTACGACCGCAAGATCGTCGTCGAGGAAGGCGTCGGCGGAAAAGACCGCAAGGCGCGCGAGATCGAGTGCTCGGTGCTGGGCAACGACCGCCCCGAAGCATCGATCGCCGGCGAGGTCATTCCCAGCAAGGAGTTTTACGATTACGAGGCCAAGTACCTGACCGAGGGATCGGAACTCATCATTCCCGCCAAGCTCAGCAAAAAGCAGATGCAGCAGGTGCAGGAGATGGCGGTGCAGGCGTTTCTCGCGGTGGATTGCGCGGGTATGGCGCGCGTGGATTTCCTGATGGACCCGAAGACGGAGAAAATCTACGTCAACGAGGTCAACACCATTCCCGGCTTCACCGCCATCAGCATGTATCCCAAACTGTGGGCGGCGTCGGGGCTGCCGTATCCCAAGCTGATCGACCGGCTGATACAGCTCGCGCTGGAGCGCCACGCGGAGAAGAAGAAGACCAAATTCAGCAGGTGACAAAGATGGGAGCGAAGCTCGACCGCGGAGCTAATTCACTTCGCGGCTGTCATCCTGAGCGAGCGCGCCCGACCCTTCGGCTTCGCTCAGGGCAGGCTTTGGCGCGCGAGTCGAAGGACCCCTACCCTCGTACCATTCTCTGGCCGGGTCCTTCCAGCCCGGATTGACGCTGCGGATTAGCGCGATCTTTTTCTCGCGCCGCCAGCTTTTTAGCTGCTTCTCGCGACGGATTGCGTTTCGGACATCGCTGTAAACTTCAAAATAGACCAGCCGGTACACGCGGTGTTGCTTCGTAAACCCGGAAATCAGACCTTGTTTGTGCTCCACCATGCGTCGTTCAAGATTGTTGGTGATTCCGATGTAAAGCGTGCCAGAGAGGCTTGCGAGAATGTAGACGTAATAGCGCTTCTCGGAGCTCATAGGGGTCCTTCGACTCGTGCTCCCGTCGCGAGCGCCGGTCGCGCTTCGCTCAGGATGACAGAGTTTTTTCCAGCCCCACTCTTTGGCTGTGCTGTTTAATCTCCGCCAGCACATCCAGCGCTACCGCCAACGCACGTCGACCGTCTGCAAGCGGCACCTGCGGTCGCGTGCGATGGCGCACTGCATCAAGGAACGACCGCAGCTCCGCGTGCAACGGTTCTTCGGAAACAACCGCGGGTCTCTGCATGCCAATCCCTGGATTGGGCGAGGCCTTCGCCGCAGCCGAAGGGTCCACGGTGAACACCATCACGTCCTGCCTTGAGTAGTCGATGGAGATGTACTGTTGCGGTTGGAAGAAGCGCAGCTTGCGCACCCGCTCGGTGGAGACGCGGCTGGCGGTGAAGTTGGCCACGCAGCCGGAGTCGAACTCCATGCGCACGTTGGCGATGTCCACCCGGGGCGTGAGGATGGGCAGGCCAACGGCGCGGATTTCCTTCACCGGCGAATCCACGAATGAGAGCACGACGTCGAGATCGTGGATCATCAGGTCGAGGATCACGTCGATATCGAGCGAGCGCGGCGTGAACACGCTCAAGCGGTGGACTTCGAAAAACATCGGCTTCGTCAGTAGGGGGACCGTGGCGCGCACCGCGGGATTGAAGCGCTCGAGATGGCCCACCTGGACCACGCGTCCCGTCCGCTGGGCGACGCGGATGATCTCGTCAGCCTCGGCCAGCGACGGCGCCAGTGGCTTCTCGATGAGCACGTCGATGCCGGCCTCCATCAGCACCCGCGCCACCTTCAGGTGCTCAACCGTGGGCACGGCGACCGATGCCGCATCCACACGGCCGCGCAGTTCGCCCAGCGACAGGCACGGAGGATTGCCGAACTCGCGGCTCACGGCAGCAGCGCGGGCGGCGTCAGTATCGACGATGGCCGCCAGTTCCGTGCCTTCCTGCTGGAGTTGGCGATAGACGCGGGCGTGGTTGCGCCCGAACGCGCCGGCGCCGATCACCGCGACCCGGATTTTCTGGTCAGCAGGCAAGGACAGGTGATTCTAACAGCACATTTCTGCAACCTCCGGAGCGCCCACGGAGTCTTAATAAGGCGTATCATTCGGGACGCAATTCGAAGGAGAGAAAAGCATGGCTTACCAACTGCCCCCCTTACCGTACGATTACTCGGCTCTGGAACCGGCCATCGACACCCAGACCATGCAGTTGCACCATGACAAGCACCACGCCGCGTACGTGGCCAACGCCAACGGCGCGCTGGAGAAGCATCCGGATCTGGAGAAGAAATTTCCCACCGTGGAAGATTTGCTGCGCAACATCAACCAGGTGCCGGAGGACGTTCGCACCGTGCTGCGCAACAACGCCGGTGGGCACTCCAATCACTCCATGTTCTGGAACATTATGCAGCCCAAGGGCGGCGGCCCGGCAACCGGCCCGGTCTCCGAGGCCATCACCAAGGCCTTCGGCGGCTTCGAGCAGTTTGTGGAGCAGTTCAACACCGCCGGCACCAAGCAGTTCGGCAGCGGCTGGGTGTGGCTGGCGCGCGGCGCCGACCGCAAGCTGCAGATCATCACCACTCCCAACCAGGACAGTCCCTTCATTCAGGGCCTCTACCCGGTGATGGGCAACGATGTGTGGGAGCACGCCTACTACCTGAAATACCAGAACCGCCGCGCCGACTACTTGAAGGCGTGGTGGAGCGTGGTGAACTGGAAGGAAATCAACAAGCGTTTTGAGGAAAGCGAGTCGGCCCTGAAGCGGGCGGTCGCGTAAGAGAGGCTTCAGCATGCTCACGGGGCGGAGATTCCGCCCCGTTTTGCTTTTAGTCTTTCGTCCGGACGACAGTCCCGATCCCTCGCCTCGCTCGGGATTTCAGCAGCGGACTCCCGCTCCACGCTGCGCGTTTCACTCACGCCCGCTAGGCGCTTCAAGTTAAACTGTCGCCGCATGTCCTCCGAGAAGCTCGGTCTCATTGCCGGGAACGGAAAATTTCCCTTGCTGGTGCTGGACGCGGCGCGCGCGCGCGGCGAACAGGTAGTGGTGGCCGCGATCAAGGAAGAAACTTTTCCCGAAGTCGAGCAGCACGGCGCTGCCGCGGTGTACTGGATGTCCCTCGGCGAATTGGGCAAGCTGATCGATACCTTCAAGCGCGAGGGCGTGACGCGCGCCATGATGGCTGGGCAGGTGAAGCACAAGCAGATCTTCTCCAGCATCCGCCCGGATTGGCGCATGGCCAAGCTGCTGTTCTCCTTGCGGGTGCGCAACACCGACGCGCTCATCGGCGCCGTGGCGCAGGTGCTGGCTGAAGAAGGCATAACGCTGATCGATTCGACCGCCTACCTGGAGCCGCTGCTGGCCCGTCCCGGCGTGCTCACGCGCCGCGCGCCAACCCCTGAGGAGCAGCGTGACATCGCTTATGGCCGCCAGGTCGCGCGCCATCTGGCGCAGTACGACATCGGGCAGACGGTCGTGGTGGCCGAGGCGGCATGCGTCGCGGTGGAGGCCATGGAAGGTACCGACGCCACCATTCAGCGCGCCGGCGCAATCATGGCCAGTCTGGGAGGGGCGTCCACCCTGGCGCGCAACCTTACCGTGGTCAAAGTGGCCAAGCCTGATCAGGACATGCGCTTCGATGTGCCGGTAATCGGGACGAATACCATCGAAAGCATGCGCCGCGCGGGTGCGACGTGTCTCGCTCTCGATGCCGGCAAGTGCCTGCTGCTCGACGGAGACGCGATTCTGCGCGCCGCCGATGATGCCGGGATCACAATTGTCGCCGACCCTACCTGAATCCGCGTCCATCCGCGTGAATCCGCGGCGAAGAAATTATTTAACGAGGTATCTCTTGAAAGGCTCGTATGATTGAACACCTGCCGGGGGCAAATGCTGGTGAAAATCCAGCCACCAATCGGAAAGACGTGATTGGCGTCGTCTAACTCTTAAGACACCCCGGTTAACTTCATTTGATCACGCCTCGCTCCGCCGTCTCCACGAATTGAATCAGCATCTCCACATCCTCACCGCGGTTGGGCTCGGCCTTCAGCTTAGCGAGCGCCTGCGAGGTGTTGAGCTTGGAGGCAAGCAGGACCTTATAGGCATGATGGATCCTGCGGATGCGCTCGCGGCTGAATCCGCGGCGCTCGAGGCCGACTTTATTCAGCCCGAAGGCGTGGGTGTCGCGTTCGGCGGAGGTGAGCGAAAAGGGCAGAACGTCCTGCGTAATGGTGGTGCCGCCCCCGACATAGGAATGCGCGCCGATGCGCACGAACTGGTGGACCGGGCAGAGCGCTCCGACCACCGCCCAATCTTCCACGGCGACATGTCCGCCCAGGGTCGCAGCGTTGGCCAGGATGACGTGGTCGCCGATCGCGCAGTCGTGCGCGATGTGGGTGTAGGCCATGATCAGCGTGTGGCTTCCGACGCGGGTGAGGCCACCGCCACCTGGTGTCCCGCGGCTGATGGTGACGTACTCGCGGATCACGTTGTGGTCGCCGATCTCGAGCCGCGTCGGCTCGCCCTTGTACTTCAGGTCCTGCGGCTCGATGCCGATGGCGGCAAAGGGAAAGATACGGTTGTGGTTGCCGAGGCGCGTCGGTCCACCCAGCACCACGTGCGATACCAGTTCGCAGCTTTCGCCCATCTCGACCCCAGCCGCGACCGTGCAGTACGGCCCGATGCGGCACGAGGCCGGGACTCTCGCCGCGGGGTCGACAATCGCGGTGGGATGGATCATCGCACGGACGGCTGCGGCCTCTTTCACCGGCGCCATAGTCACGCCTTGCTGCGCGTGGCGGCGGTTCCGGGCGCCGGGCGGTCCACAAGGACGCAGGTTATTACAGCCTCGCAGGCGAGTTTGTCCCCAACGTAAGCCTTGCCGCCCATGCGCACCGCGGTGGAGCGCCAGGCCAGCACTTCGACTTCGATGCGCAACTGGTCTCCCGGCATCACCGGCTTGCGGAACTTGGCGCGTTCGATGCCGGTGAAGAACATCAGCTTATCGTCGCGCCCCGCCACCTCGGTGAGCAGCAGCGCGCCTCCGGCCTGCGCGATGGCCTCCACGATCAGCACTCCGGGCACGACCGGATAGCCGGGAAAGTGTCCGGCGAAAAACGGCTCATTGACGCTGACGTTCTTGATGGCGACAATGCGGTGCTTGCGCGTGATCTCGACCACGCGGTCGATCAGCAGGAAAGGGTAGCGGTGCGGCAGGATGGCCTGAATCTGATTGATGTCCAGCGTCGTCCCGCTGTCGGCGGCTGGCGCTTCCACTGCTGGTTGTACGGTCTGTGCCATCGGGAGCGGTCATTATAGAGCGATTGAGCCATTGGGTCATTGATTCATTGAGCCATTGAGCCATTGGATCATTGGAGGGGAACACAATTGAAATCTCTGCTCAGCCGACTGATGGCGCAAGAGTCCGGGATGGTCGCGTGTCTTCGCCAGCTTGTCGAACGGGAATCTCCGAGTCAAGACAAGGCGGCGCTCGATATCCTCGGCCGGCATCTGGCGGCAGAATTCGGGAAAATCGGCGGCCGAACGCGGTTCCATCCCCAAGAACACGCCGGCGACCACCTGCAGGTGGACTTCCCCGGATCCAGCAAGCCCATCCTCATTCTTGGGCATATGGATACAGTCTGGGATATCGGCACGCTGGCGGCGATGCCGTTCCGCGTGGCTAACGGTCGCGCCTACGGCCCCGGCAGCTTCGACATGAAAGCCGGCATCGTGCAGGCGATCTATGCCATCAAGGCCTTGCAGGAACTCGGCGGGCGCCTACCGCTAGCCATCACCGTGCTGCTGGTCACCGACGAGGAGATCGGCAGCCACTCCTCGCGCCCGATCACCGAGGCGCTGGCAAAGAAATCCGCTGCGGTCCTTGTCCTCGAGCCTTCGCAGGGGCAGAGGGGCGCCTTGAAAACCTCGCGCAAGGGCGTGGGTGCGTTTCACGTCAAGGTCGAGGGACGGGAGGCGCACTCCGGGCTCGACTCCGCGCAAGGCGCGAGCGCGGTGCTGGAACTGGCGCGCCAGCTTCTGCTCATTGAGAAATTCACCGATCGCAAGCGCGGCATTACGGTCAATCCGGGCGTCATTCGCGGCGGCACGCGCACCAATGTCGTGGCCGGTGAGGCTACAGCGGAAGTGGACGCCCGCGTCAGCCAGTCGAAGGACATCGCACATCTCGATAAGAAGTTCCGGTCCCTCAAGCCATTCGATAAGCGCTGCAAGGTCGAGATCACAGGCGGGATCGGCCGCCCACCCATGGAACGAAGCAAGAAGGGCATGGCTTTGTTCACGCTCGCCCGCCGCCTGGCGAAAGAGTTAGGCTGGGAACTCGAGGAAGCCTCGGTGGGCGGCGGGTCCGACGGCAATTTCACGGCCGCGTTGGGAATCCCCACGCTGGACGGCCTGGGAGCCGTCGGCGAGGGTGCTCACGCTCGCCACGAGTCGGTGGTGATCGCCGAGATGTCCCGCCGGGCCGCCCTGCTGGCGCGGCTGATCGAGACCATCCCCTGATTTTCTCAGACTACCTCGACAGTCGCGTGGTGTCCCGGGGCCGCAGCAATCTTGGCGTCGCAGGTGAGCAAGGGTGCGTCCAACGCCTCGGCCAAAGCGACATAGACGGCGTCGTAAACCGTTAAGTGGTGACGCAATTGCCAGGCGCGGCGCAAGAGAAAAGTGTGGCGATGCCGCAGGATGCGAAGGTCTACGAGATTCTGAAGTAGCTGCCCGGCCCGCGCCTCGGTCACTGCGCGCTCACGCGCATAGCGTCGTAGGACCTGGGTAACTTCGATGTCGAGCAGGTGCGGTGCATGAAGGGTCTGTCCCTTTGAGAACATCTGGGCCTCGATCACAGAACCCTTTTGTGTCTGGAGCAGCCACTCAATTGCCGCGGAAGCATCCACGACCATCACCTGCGATCGCGCTCCTCGCGGACCGCGCGCGCCGCCGGAATAGATAAGACCACAGGCTCATAACGCCGCAGTCGCTCCCGCATTTCCTCCAGGGTCGGGCGCTCGGCGATTTCGCGAATCTCGGCCAGCAGGTAATCGGATAACGACATGCCAGCCATCGCCGCACGTGCCTTCAAGGTGCGATGCAAGGTATCAGGTACGTTTCGCACCTGGATCATCTTGGACATGCGATTATAATAATTACATGTGTATCACATGTCAATGCTTGGGAGCGAGGGGCCGCGAGGGTTGGCAGGATCCGAGGCCATCTGACACACGCCAAGGTTGCGATTCGGATTTTGCTGTTACGAGCTGTCGCCGATGCGTATCATTCCCGCGCACCAGACACCTAACAAGGAGAGAGCATGAAAAAAGCGACTTGGCTATTGCCGTTTGTGTTGTTGTTTGGATTGCAGTTGGTGGCCCAGGAACACTATACCGAGGGCCCGGTGTGGCGTGTGACTACCGTCCGCGTCAAGCCAAACCAGATGGATGCTTACCTTACCAGCCTTCGCCAGAATTCGAAACCGTTGCTCGACGAAGAAAAGCGGCAGGGGATCATCATGGATTACAAGCTGTTCCTCAAAGAGACGCGCGACGATCCCAAGGATTGGGACATCGCCCTGGCAGTCCTCTACAAGAACCATGCTGCGATGGACAACTTGGCGGCCAAAGGGGAAATGGTGCGTGACAAGATCCTCGGCGGAAAACAGCAGGCCCACCAGGTGGGCGAGAAGCGGCAGGAGATCCGCGAAATTATCAGTTCGGACCTGATCCAGGAGATCATGTTGAAGTGACCAATCCCGCGGCGATGCGCCGTTTGACCAAGCCCCCGGCGCGGGGCTTTTTCTTCGGGGGTGCATTCCCCAGAGGCCGCTTTTGACTGTACCCACACGCTGCCCTACAATTGCTATAGAGGTCGCTCCTACCCGGCCTCAACTGGAGGCCAAAATGCTTGGCAAACTGGGCGTGCCGGAACTCCTGGTGATTCTGGCTATTGCCCTGCTTATCTTCGGTCCGGGCAAGCTGGCGGATCTGGGAAAAGGGCTCGGCGAAGGAATCCGCAATTTCAGGTCGTCGGTGAAGGACGGGGAAAACGATCAGCAAAAGAAGCCGTAGCGGCGTATGCGAGCCACCTAATCTCCCACCCCACTACTGGTCCTGAATCCTGTCAGTTTTCATTCGGTTACAGCACGCCGTGCTTCTGCAGCATCCGGTACACCAGCGGCACCGGTAATCCCATCACATTGAAATAGCAGCCGTCCAGGTGGGTGACCCAGCGCGAGGCGATTCCTTGGATCGCATACGCGCCAGCCTTGTCCATGGGCTCTCTGGTGGCCACGTATTCTGCGATCTCGGCGTCGCTGAGCGGGCTGAAGCTGACGGTGGTGGTTTCGGCGCGCGTGTCCTCTACCTTGGGCCCGAGCAGGCAAACTCCCGTAGTCACCAGATGGGAGCCGGCGGAGAGCAGGCGCAGCATACGGCTGGCGTCTTGCGCGTCGCGGGGTTTGCCGAGCACCTGGCCGTCTACGATCACCACGGTGTCTGCCCCCAGCACGAACTTGTCCGCATGGCGCGCCAAAGCGGCCTTGGCTTTTTCGCCGGCAACACGCCGGACGTAATCCTCCGGCCACTCCTGCGGCTGCCGCGCTTCGGCCACCTCCACCGGGCAAAGCGTGAACGCGATGCCGGCATTGCGTAACAGCTCCGCCCGCCGCGGCGATGACGACGCCAAAACCAGCTTCACGTTTCGCGTTTCAGGGTGGACGCTTCGCGTTTCAGGTTTTACCTTTGGCCGCTTTGACATCTGTTCCCCACTCCGCTTTATTCTACCGATTCCCCGCCACGTTCATCTTCATCGCAACCCGACCAGGCCGCGGACCGAATTGATCAGCTTGGCCGAGTCGTAGCCGATCCCGTCCTTGAACACAGTCTCGACCTTCTCGATGTCGGTGATGTTTGCCGAGGGATCGCCGTGGATCACCACCAGGTCGGCCTGCTTGCCGGCGGCGATGCTGCCGATGCGATCCGCTTCCCCCATGAACTGCGCGCCGTTGAAGCTGGCGATGTGGATGGCCTCGACCGGTGTGAAGCCCGCCTCGACCAGCAGTTCGACCTCGCGCTGGTCGCCGTAGCCCGCGATCACGCCGCCGATCCCGGTGGGATCCTCACCCGCGAGCAGCAGCCCGCCGGCCTCTACGAACGCCCGCTCGAACTGCATTTCTTTCTTCAGCAGCACGGGCCAGGGCGAAGTTTCCGTCCCGTAACGCTGCCGCAGGAACGCGGGATCGCCCACGCGCACCTTGTTGGCGAGAA
Organism: Terriglobales bacterium; assembly: GCA_052145015.1. Taxonomy (GTDB): domain Bacteria; phylum Acidobacteriota; class Terriglobia; order Terriglobales; family Acidobacteriaceae; genus JAHFUA01. The sequence goes on along the minus strand of JBKQPN010000096.1, from coordinate 13,787 downwards.
AGGCGGCGCGCGCGTCCGGCGAGAGCGCGTCCAGCATGCGTTGCTGCAGCGACGGCCGGTCCGGCACAAACATCTCGAAAACCGGCAAAGTCGAAGTCACGGCCACGTGATGCGCTACCAGTTCGCGGATGGTCTGCTGCATCTCGGGGCCCTTGATGTCAATCTGCGCCAGTTGCATGAGCATGGGACCGGTCGGGGGGCAGGCGTCGGGCTTTTTGTCGGGAACGAAGTCGGTATCCACGAGCAGGCCATGTTCCAGGTCATCGATGCCCAGCGCTGCCGCCTCGCGGAAGCTGACCGAGCACAAGTGACCGGTGACCTTGATGCCACGCCTGTGGGCTTCGTCAATGGCAGCACCCAGTTCGGCGCGGGTAATGAACATGTACGCCTTGTACGAGGTAGCGCCCTGCTCGGCCCAAAATGCCACCGTCTTGCGCGCGTCTTCGGGGCCGGTGAGAGCGTGCATCTGGATCGCGAACGATCCCTCGCCTTCGAGATACGGCCCGGTGATGCCGATCTTCGGCCCCGGCGCTTTGCCACTGTCGATCTGCTTCTTGAGTTCGATGTCGGTGTAAGGTTCGAGCGCACCCGTAGTGCGAATCGTGGTCACGCCGGATGCAAGATAGAGCCGCGGGAAGCTGTATCCCATCTCCGCATAAAACCCGGCACCTGCGGGATAAACCAGGTGATCGTGCATCCCGACCAGGCCGGGAATGACGGTGTAGCCGTGCAGGTCGAGGACCTTGGCGTCGGCGGGGATGGCTGCCTTCGCGGCGTCGCTGACCGACTGGATGCGGCCGTTGGCGGTGACAATGGTCTGGTCGTCGCGTGCGGCAGCGCCGGTGCCGTCGATGACTTTGACATGAGTGAGCGCGACCGCAGAAGCGTCCACGGTGACGAAGGCTTTGACCTCGGGCGAGATCTGGGCGACTACGAAAGTGGGCAGAAGCAGTACAACAGCAGCGAGGAGTCTGCGCAACGATCACCCCCGGTGTGAGTTGGGCAGATTAGCACGTGCAGCAGTCAGCAATCAGCACTCAGCCAAAGCCGGCGGGACGCCGACGCTACCACGGCGCACGCACCACGTGAATGCTAGAATCGAAGCCGGGTCAGCCCCGCCAGATGGACCGCGCGCACATCCGCAATTTCGCCATCATCGCCCACATCGACCACGGGAAGAGCACGCTCGCCGACCGCCTGCTCGAGCTGACGGGCTCGCTCTCGGCGCGCGAGATGCAGGAGCAGGTGCTCGACGCCATGGACCTGGAGCGCGAGCGCGGCATCACCATCAAAGCGCACGCGGTGCGCATGAAGTACATCGCGCGCGACGGCCAGGAATACCAGCTCAACCTCATCGACACCCCCGGCCACGTGGATTTTTCCTACGAGGTCTCGCGCTCGCTGGCCTCGTGCGAAGGCGCAATCCTGCTGGTAGACGCCTCGCAAGGCGTTGAAGCGCAGACGCTGGCCAACGCTTATCTCGCGATCAATCACGGCCTCGAGACCATCCCCGTCATCAACAAGGTCGATCTGGCCAGCGCCGACGTGGAACGCACCAAGGAGATGATCGAGAGCGCCATCGGCCTCGATGCCTCGGACGCGCTGCAGATCAGCGCTAAGACTGGCCAGGGGGTTCCCGACGTGCTGGAGCGGATCGTCGCCAAGGTCCCGCCTCCGAAGGGATACCCGGAAGCCCACCTGCAGGCGCTGCTCTTCGATTCCTGGTTCGATCCCTACCGCGGCGTGATCGTGTTAGCGCGCGTGTTTCAGGGGACGATACGCCGCGGGCAGAAAATCCGCCTGTGGTGGAATGGCAAAGTTTTCGAGGTCGAGACTCTGGGCGTGCTCACGCCCAAGCCGGTGGCCGTGGACAGCCTGAGCGCGGGCGAGGTCGGGTTTCTGAGCGCCAACATCAAGAACGTCGCCGACACCAAGATCGGCGATACCATCACCGACGACGACCGCCCCGCCATCCAGCCGCTGCCCGGCTTCGAAGAAGTGAAGCCGATGGTGTTCGCCGGCCTTTATACCGTGGAGGCGCACGAACACACGCAACTTCGCGAGGCCCTGGAAAAGCTGCGGCTGAACGATTCTTCGTTTTTCTTCGAGCCGGAGAGCTCGGTCGCGCTGGGCTTCGGCTTTCGCTGCGGCTTCCTCGGCCTGCTGCACATGGAGATCATCCAGGAGCGGCTGGAGCGCGAGTTCAACCTCAACCTGATCACCACCGCGCCCGGCGTCCGCTATCGCATCACCCGCACCGACGGCCAGGTGGTGGAGATCGATAACCCGTCGAAATGGCTGCCGCAACCCGAGATCGCGAAGATCAACGAGCCGGTGATCGTGGCCACCATCCTGACCAACGAAGAATACGTGGGCGGGATCCTGAAGCTGGTGGAAGAAAAGCGCGGCAAGCAGAAGGCGTTCGAATACGTGAGTTCGTCACGGGTGATGCTGACCTATGAGTTGCCGCTCAACGAGATCGTGCTCGATTTCTACGACCGGCTGAAGTCGGTGTCGCGCGGATACGCCTCGCTCGATTACCACCTGGCGGGCTGGTGGGAATCACCCATGGTGAAGCTCGATATCCTGGTGGCGGGCGAACCGGTGGACGCGCTCTCACTCATCGTGCACCGCGAGGCGTCTTACGAGCGCGGGCGGGCGTTGGCCGCCAAGATGAAGGAATTGATCCCGCGGCAGATGTTCGAGGTGGCCATCCAGGCGGCGATCGGCGGCAAAGTGATCGCGCGCGAGACGGTGCCGGCGATGCGCAAGAACGTGCTCGCCAAGTGCTACGGCGGCGACATCACCCGCAAGCGCAAGCTGCTGGAGAAACAGAAAGAGGGCAAGCGGCGGATGAAGCGCATCGGGCGCGTCGACATTCCGCAGGAAGCCTTCCTGGCAGTTTTGAAAGTCGGCGAACCGTAAGGTGATACTCGCAAGTATGTTGTCAAAAGCACTGATTCTGGAGTGAATTCCCCCCAACTTGGAGTACGCGGATGTGCAAAAGTAACTTCTGGAGAGGTTACGAACCAGGCCGTCCCCCAGTGCCGAGTGCACAACCGGTTGTGCGTTGTAAATCCTTGACCTGCGGGTGCTTATCCGTGCCGCGGAAGTTATGCAAAGTGCTGAAACTCGCGCTATAACGGATGATCCAGCAGCCCGGTGCTTAAATTCCACAAGATTTTCCACAATGGTTCAGGAAAACGCCCCCGCCGCCTGAAACAAGGAAGGCCGCCCATTACGGACGGCCTGACTTCTTCGACCGGCGCTCAACTACTGTGGCTTCGCCGGAGTAGTGGGGGGCGCAGTCGTTGCCGGCTTGTGCGTGGTGGCGGCCGCTGGCTTTGGCGTGGTGGTGCCACTGCTCGGCTTGCTGCTGGAACCGGAAGTTGAGGCCGGAGCCGCTACGCCCGACTGCACGTTGTAGAGGTCCACCACCTGCCTGGTCACGTCAGCGCTGGCCCCGTACCATAGCACCGGTCCCTGCGGCCACTGTTGAGAAACGTCCATCAGCACGGCGTACTGATTATCCTTGGCGAACTTGTCGATTAACGGCGCCATTTTCTGCAGGATGCGTTGTGCGATCTCGGCTTGCTGTTGCTGGTACTCGTTCTGGGCGTCCTCGGAGGCGCGCTGCATCGCTTTTTGCTTGGTTTCCAAGCTGCGGACGAGAGTGCCGCGCGCGTCCTCGTTCATCTTGTCGCCCTGGGTGCTGAGCTGCTTCTTCAGATCCTCGATTTCCTTGTTGAGGTTTTGCAGCTCGGTGCGCTTGGGGTCGAACTTCTTGTCTAGCGCTTCCAGGTCGCGGCGGCCCTCGTTGGAGGCCAGGATGGCGCCCTGGATGTTGATGATGCCGACCTTGCTGAAGCCCGCAACGGCAGCGCTGGGGGCGGGGGCGGCAGCGGGGGTGGCGGCAGGCGCGCTGGCCGCAGCCGCGGGAGCGGCAGCCGCCGTGCCGGTCTGCGCCAGAGCGGCCAGAGACAGGATTACCGCGAACAGCACAACTACGGGAGCAAACTTGCGTTTCATCGGATGCTTAGGACTCCTTGGGAGAATACCCGCGAGATTCCCCGGAAGTGCGGACCTTCCAGCCCCGGCCGGTGGAACCACGCTCGCCGGGAAGGCTCATTTTTTCGCGGGAGCGGATACCTCGCATTATAGGGTGCGGTTCAGGCTAGCGTCAAACTTGAGCCGCTTTGCGGGCGTCAGCGAACCACCCGGAGCGGGCGAAGGGCAGTCAGCAGCGCCCTTAGAATGTCGTGCTGACAGTGAACCGGAAGGTCTTGCGCGGTTCCTTCAGAAGGTAACTGGGGAAGAAATTCTTCAGAGTCTGCTGGTAGGTGTAGTCGCCGGCGGCGCCGGGCGGGAACATGCTGCGGGTGACCAGGCTCGGCGTGGGGGCATTGGCGTCGAGGATCAGCGGGTTATATGCCCAGTACACGCGGAACGGGGCGTTGATGACCGGCATCATTATCTGGACCTCCAGTCCAGTGGACATGCGCGGCACATAGTTGGTATGAGGAACCATCTGCAGTTCCTGGCTGAAGGGGGGGGTGAACTGCCCGGGCTGGATGTTATTGACGCAGACCAAATAGGGGGCGACTGGCACAGGCATGAGGGTCGGGCAGCCGAAGGCGCTGCTGTTCAGTGTTTGGAGGGCGGTGTCGGAGATGCGGAGCTGCGAGCTGCGTGCGGCAAAGTTCATGCCGGTATCCACGAAGGGGGCGAGGTTCACCGGCCCCACCAACGGGATGCGATATTCCAGGTTGGAAACGAAGCTGCTGTCGCCGCCGGGGAAGACAATGCTCCGCACGGGGATGGGAACCGTCCACACGCCCTGGCGGGGAAGGGCCGGATTCAGCGGGACCTGGGAGCCGTCGGGATTGGTGAGGATGACGCTGGCGGTCGTCACCACGTAAGCCACGGGTGAGACCGAGCGGATATCGAAGCCGCGCAGATCCTGGTCGCCACCCAGGTAAAAGCGCTCGAAGGGAGGCGCCACCAGCCCGCCGTATCCGGTGAGGAACGAGCCCTGCACCCGGAAGCCGAGTACCTGATGGCCTTCCCGGCTGGGGTGCAGGCCCTTCATGGACATAAACCGCTTGTATTCCGCTATCGGCCGTACCGTTTTGACATTGCCCCCGAGGCCGGCGAGTTCCCCGCCGAAATAATAGCTCTGGCCGCCTGTTGGCCGCAGCGGGTTGTTGATGGTGCTGTAGGTGAAGCTGGGGACCACCTTGCTGGTGATGATGCCTTCCAGCGCATTCGGTCCGGAGAGGCCGCGGAAGGACAGCGTCTCGAAGTACTCCTGCGACGCCTGGCTGAAGGTGGTCAGCGACGAAGTGTCGTAGCCGTAGGTGATGCCGATGCGCTTCAGCGAATGCCGCAACGGATAGCTGGCCGAGGCGGTGAACCCGGTGCTCGACTGGGTAAAGTTCTGCAACGTGTTCAGCACGTTCTGCGGCAAGTTGAGGGCCTGTCCGGCCAGGATGTTGGCCTGCCGCGCCTGGTTGTAGTTGAACTTGCGCGTATAGACGGTGAAGCCGAGCTGCAGCGGCCGATCCAGCACGTAGGGCTCGGTGAAGCCGAACATCAGGTTGCGTTCCAGGTTGCCGAGGTTGGCCGAGACCGTCAGCGTTTCGCCCAGGCCCAGGAAGTTGTTGGTCTGGTAGTTGATGCCGACGAACGACCCGGCCAGGCCGCTGACACCGCCGGTGAGCCCGATCGAGTTCTTCCCCTTTTCCCTGACCTTAAGGGTGATATCGACGGTGCCTTCCTGGGGGTTCTGCTTGCTGTCGGAGTCCTGATCGGGCTTGAGCGGCTCGAAGTAGCCGAGCTGGTTCAGACGAAGCAGGCTGAATTCCCAAAGCTTGGCGTTATAGACCTGGCCTTCCTGCAGCGCCAGTTCGCGGCGGATGACCTTGTCGCGGGTGGTGGTGTTGCCCGTGAACTCGATGCGCCGGACAGAGAACTGCTTGCCCTCGTCAAGATCGAACTTCACCGTCACCGTCTTGTGCTCCTCGTCGATCTCGGTGTCCGGCACCGGCGTGAAGTTGATGTAGCCAGCCGCGCCATAGGCGTCACGCAGGTTCTTGATGCCTTTGCGCATCAACTCGGTGTTGAAGATGTCGCCATCCTTCATGGGAATCTGGGCGCGCAGGACCTGTATGTTCGTGATGGCCTTGTTACCAGTGAACTTCACCTCTTTCAGGCGATAGCGTTCGCCCTCCTCAATGGGCAGAGTGATGTCCACCGATTTGCCGCCGCCCTTCTTGATCAGCGGCAGATGGATGCCGTGGGTGTCGTGAATGTTGGTCTTGGGGTCCTGTACCAGGGCTTTGAAGTAGCCCTTTTGCTGCAGCGCATCGCGGACGCGTTCGGCATCTTCACTCAGCTTGGTAGCGTCGTAGGTGCGCGAGAACAGGTTCTCCAGAATGATCGAGCGCGGGATCCCGATGGGCTTCAGATTCTTCATCGCGGAGCGCAGGTAGCGGCTGCTGACCGTCTTGTTCCCCTCGAACTTGATCTTACCGACCTTGACCTTGGGGCCTTCCTTGATGACGAAGGTGACGCCCACCGCCGCCGGCGGGATCTGCCGCACCTCGGTGCGGACGGTGGCGAACTGGCGGCCGTGCTCCGCCAGCAGATCTTTGAGCGTGACCTCGGCCTTCTTGATTTTGGTGGGGTCGTACTGGTTCTCGACCGTCAGCCCAACCTTGCGCTCCTTGAAGCGGTCGAGCACATCGCTGGTGCTGACCGAGCTCAGGCCCAGGTAGTTGATCTCCCGGATGGTCGGCCTCTCCTTGACGTAGATGTTGATGATCCAGCCCTTGGGCCCCTGCTCGCGCTCGAAGCGGATGTCCTCGAAGTAGCCGGCGTTCCACAGCGAGTTGAAGTCACGCTCCAGAGCAGCCTGGTCGTAAACGTCACCTGCATGGGTGAAAATTTTGGAGCGGATGGTGTCAGCCGGGATGCGGCGGTTGCCGTAGATTCGAATTTCCTGAATCAGCTCCTGCTGGGAGCCGACCATCACCCCAGAGCAGAGGAACAACACCGCCAGCACCAGGGCAACAAGCCGGGCAAACCGGGGACCATGGTCGGCACGAACTTGCAAGGGAACCTGAAGAAACGCAGAAATATTCCACCTTCAGTCTGGAATACGGGAAAACGGGAATTATACGGTAGCCGGGCCATTCGCGCCAAAGTACGGGGCGCTGGCGACGCCGCTGACGTGCACTAAGTGCTTCCCATGCAATCGACTCGGCGGGTGGAGGGGTGAACGCATGACTCCGTGGCGCTACCAACCTTCGAGATCCCTCGCTGCGCTCAGGATTTCGGCAGCGGGCTCGGAGCCTGCCCTGAGCCGCTGAGCGAAGCGAAGCCGCCGAAGGGCCCGCTCACCGCCTCAACCTCCACCAGCACCGAGTAGAAAGTGGCGCCGGCACCCATATCAGTGAGCCTGTCCGAAGTGAGGACGTTGATGTTCCGGCCCTGCGGCGAGAGTTTGGCCCAGTCGAGCCGGGCAGCAACCACGCCCGGCGGCACGGAACCGTTCACCCGGGCTGTCAGCTCGATTTCGCCGCGGCGGTTGAACATGCGGACCCGGTCACCGTCGCGGATGCCGCGCGGCTCGGCGTCCACCGCGGTCATCTCCAGCAAATGGCGATCTTCCATCTGCTGGATCACCGGCAGGTTCGCGAAGGTGGAATTGAGGAAGTTGTCCGCCTTGCGGGCCAGCAACTCCAGCGGATAGGTGCGAGCCTGTGGAGTGTGGCGTGATTCGGTCGGCGGAACGAAGGCTAGCACAGGGTCCAATCCCTGGGCCGCCAGAGATTCGCTATAGAACTCAGCCTTGCCCGAGGGTGTCGGAAACCCGCCGTGTGCGAAGGGCAGGAACGGGGTGGGCTGCGTTCCGCTCTGTGCCTCCATGTCTCCGTGGTGGAAGTTCAGGCGGACGTGGCCCTCGCGTTCGAGCCGCGCGCGGTCAATGCCGGCCAGCCACGGGTGCGAGGGGTCCAGGACGGAGTCGATGGCCTCGTCCGGCGTTGCCCGGAAACAATCCTCGGTGAATCCCATCCGCGCGGCCAGGTCGGAGAAGAGCTGGAAGTTGGAGCGGCATTCCCCGAGCGGCTCGATCGCCTGCTGGGAGATTTGAAGATAGTAATGGCCGTAGGCGGTCTGCAGGTCCTTCTCCTCGAAGAATGTGGGAGCGGGCAGCACGATGTCAGCGTAATCGGTGGTATCGGTCGAGAACTGCTCGTGCACTACCGTGAACAGGTCCTCGCGTGCAAAGCCTTGGGCCACGCGGTTGTGATCGGGAGCCACGGCCACCGGATTGGAGTTGTAAACGAAAACTGCCTTGACCGGAGGATCGGCCAGCTCGGCGAGCGCGTGCCCGATCTCGACCATGTTGATGGTCCGCGCCGGCCGTCCGAGCGCCGCCTGCATCAGGTCCGGTCGTTCGATGCGGTCACGCCGCAGCGGATAGGCGCCACTGGTAGAGAGTTGCAACCCGCCGCCCACCTCCTTCCACGAGCCGGTAAGGCAAGGCAGCATGGCGATGGCGCGCACCGCCATCCCGCCGTTTTCCGAGCGCTGCACCCCATAGTTCATGCGGATGGCCGCCGGACGCAGAGTGGCATACTCGCGCGCCAGCCGGACGACGTCCTCGCCGGAGATGCCGGTGATCGCGGCCACCCGCTCGGGCGGATACTGCGTGGCCCGATTCCGGAGCTGGTCGAAGCCCAGCGTGTAGCGTCCGACGTAGTCGGCATCGTAAAGATTCTCGCCGATGATGACGTGCATCATGCCCAGCGCCAGCGCCACGTCGGTGCCCGGATGGATGGGTAGATACCAGTCGGCGCAGCGGGCGGTGCGCGTCTTGTACGGGTCGATGACGACCAGCTTCGCGCCCTGGCGCCGCGCTTCCTCGATGAACGGCCACAGGTGGACGTTGTTGCCGTGGATATTAGCGCCCCAGGCGATGATGTAACGGGAGTGCGCGAACTGCTCCGGCTCGGTGCCCAGCTTGCGTCCCAAGACTGAGATCAGGCTTACCTCGCCGGTCTTCGAGCAGATGTTGCGGGCGAGTTGCGAAGCGCCCAGCCGGTGGAAAAAGCAGCGGTCCATGCTGCTGCCGTGCAGCACACCCAGCGTGCCGCCGTAGGAGTACGGCAGGATGGCCTCGCTGCCGAACTGCTGGCGGATGCCACGGAACCGCTCGCAGATATCATCGAGAGCCGCGTCCCAGGAAATGCGCTCCCAGCGCGCGCCCGGACCTTTGGGGCCTACGCGGCGGGCCGGGTAGAGCACGCGGTCGGGCGAGTACACCCGGTCGAGATACTTGGCCACCTTGGCGCACAGGAATCCGCGCGTCACCGGATGCGCGGGGTCGCCCTGGATCTTGGTCGCGCGGCCATCCTCCACCGTGATCAGCACACCGCAGGCGTCAGGACAATCGTGGGGACAGGCGGCATGGACGATGCGCTTCACAGGTGTCGATTATACCGAGTGCTGAGTACCGAGTACTTCCCTAGCTCGCCGCCCCGTGCGTCAGCACATCCCACGATTGCGCCTCTGCCCACTGCCGCAGATCGTGCCACGCTACCTCGGGATATTCGCGATGCAAGCGGGCGATGTCGATCCCCGTGCCCTGGCGGTCGAACCATTCGAACATGAGCGCCATATCTTTGCTCCAGGCCCGCACTTGCTCCAGGGGAGTACGCTGGTACCTGACTTGCCGCCCCGCAGCGCGCGCCAGAATGTCGGCAATCTCGGGCGGCGTGCGCTCGTCGGAGGCGATATCGATCCGCCGTCCCAGGAACCGCTCCCGCTGTTCCAGCACCAGCGTGGCAAACCCAGCGATGTCCTCCAGACACACCAACTGGAGTTTGCGGGCGGGCGAGATCGCTATGGCAAAGCGGCCCTCCAGCAGCTCGGGATGGAAATAAGGACCGAGAAAGTTTTCCATGAACATTGTCGGGCCGATGACCGTCCACGGGATGCCGACCGACTGGATGTGGCGTTCCACCTGCGCCTTGCTCTCGAAGTGCGGGATCCCGGTATGCGTGTCCGCCTTGGGGACGGACATGTAGACCAGGTGTTTCACGCCGGAGAATTTGGCGGCATCGGCCATGTTGATGCCCTGGCGCACCTCGGTTGCCGGCCCGCCGGAGTCGAATGGGGTGGACACGCAGAAGAAGGCATCCATGCCGCTGGCGGCGTGGGCCAGGGAGCCGCGGTCTTCCATGTCGCCGGTGGCAATCTCCGCCCCCAGCGCCTGGAGTTTTCTGGCCGCCGCCGATTCGGGTTTGCGGGTCAATCCGCGTACTCGGTGGCCTCGGCTCAGCAGCAATCGCGCCAGCGCGCCACCCTGGTTGCCTGTGGCTCCGGTGACGAGGACGGAAAGACGGTCTGGCATCTCGAAATCCCCCACGATTTAGGACTGTTTGAGCTAGCTTACTACGTCTCTGCCTCACCCTGGCGGATTGGCCCTCCACAGGGACCTCGAATCTCGCTCGGTACTTGGTACTTGGTACTCGGTACTCCGCACCAGGTATCAAGTTGGGGACTCCGAGGCCCGTAACTCAGCCGTTATGATTATGTCAACAGGGTCAAGACTGGGGCATGAGCATGGCAACGACGCAGGTTATTCTCTATTTCGACACTCCCGCAGACGCATTGCGCTTCACCCTGGCTGCCAGTTCCGCGCTCGCGGGCGATGTCAAGAAGTCCAACGACCAGCCCGACCTGAGCCGCGAGATCAAGCGTGCCACCCGCATCCGCGCCGAAGATGTGGCCGTGGCCGGAAAGTAACTACCCAGTCTGGTCGAAGCGAACCGGACACCCGCCCGCGAGGGTGCCCCACATCTGCCCGTATTTGGCGGATGTGGGCTGCGAAACGGCGGATTCCCCGGCAAATCCGTGCCTTGGACGATAATGATGGGACACTCACATCTGTTAACTGCAGGGTTGCGCAAGTCGAGACCGTGCTGCAGAAACATCTTGCGGTCCCGCTGCCGTGCACGGTAAATAGAACGATCAAATTGGTCTGCACAGGCTATGTACGTCGGAGAAGTTGGCCGTTTACCCCGACTTCATGTACGATTGCGCGTTTGCCGCTCACTACGAATGCCCGTCCGTGGCACAATTGTAAGCCAGGGACCACATGACAGACACTCCGCTGCCCGAATTCGACAACCCACCAGTTCTTGAGGTGGTAAGCGGGGTCCAGTTCGAGGTGCTGCCCGGGCTGCAGACGCGCCACTACGGACAGTTCTGGAACCTCGTTAAAGATCTGTACCCCAACACCCAGGATGCTCCACCTTTGCCGGAAGTCGCCGAGGCCGTCAGCGTTACACTGATGGCCCTGCCGCCACTGCGCCGGATGATCCTCATATCGACGGACAATCGGTACGTCGTCCAGTTGCAGGATTCGCGCTTTCATGTGAACTGGCGCAAGACTAGTGATGCAGACAAGTACCCGCGTTTCAAGGAAATCTACCCTCGTTTTCAGAAGCTGTGGGACCAGTTTTTCACGTTCGTATCGCAGGCAATGCTGGGCCAACTGAAGCCTAACCGCTTCGAGCTGACCTACGTGAACCACATCGAAGCCGACAACCCCAGCGACATCGTCTCAAGCATCGAAGCGAGCGTGCGAATGTACAGTTGGGCCACAATGAAGCCAGAATTCTTGCCGCGCCCAAATTCCGTTTCGGCAGCATGGCAGTTCCCGCTGCCCGATGGCAAGGGCGTCTTGACCGCCAATCTCAGTCATGCTGAACGGAACAAGCGTCAGATAGTTGTGCTGAATATGTTCGCCGCCGGCGCGGCATCTCCGGGCTACGCATTGGACGATTGGTTTCACACAGCACACGAGTGGATTGTCCGGGGTTTCACGGATCTAACAACCAAGACGGCACATGACAAATGGGGGCGACGTTCATGATCACCCCACCGATATCCGTGCTTGACCCTAGTAGAGAGTTACTTTCTCTCGACATGCTTGCTGGGTTTTCACAACACTCGCTCACTTTTGCCTATCGTCGGGTCAGGCCAGCGTTTGTATCGGAACTGACTGACCCCGTCGTGCCCAGCGCCTCCGGCGTGATTCAAACCCTCCCCCTGCTGAGCATTGAGCTGCTCACAACGGGCTTCACTGGGATCGCAGCAGCGCTGTCACGTGTCTGCGTGGTGTCCTTCGACACGCTCGTGTTTGGTCGCCCCCTATCCACCCCTCAGCCTCTCTCAGAGGCCGTCCAGTTAACCCCGCTGCACTGGGTCCCGCATCTTCGGCGAGTCGTCGACGATGTTGCTGCGCTTCCCGATGACTGGGACACCGAAGGCGGACGCGCATTCTCACCTGAAACAGTGGCGACAGCCAAGCAAGTCCTCAACATGGTCATATCACGAGCAATTCGCTCGGACAGTGCGTCGGGGCCGAGTGTCGTACCTCTGGCAGATGGCAGTATCCGGTTCGAGTGGGCGGTAGGTAGCCGAGAACTATTCCTGACTATCAGCGGAACGCAGATCGAGGCACAGCGCTGGGAGCCACGGGACGCAGACGAGTCGATATACTACGCCGAGATTGACCTGTCAGGGGTTCCACATGAACTGGGGTGGGTTGCGCCTTGAGCGCACCTGGGCAAGCATTGGGCCATGACGATGGCTTGTATAGGTTCGTTAATCGCAGCAACTGCAACCCGGATGGGACGCTCAACAGCGGTGTTTTTAGTTTGCGCCGAGATAAGGAGATTTCGCTCGGCATCGAGCACGTTATCACCAAGGCCCGTTTCGACGCATTTTGTGACCTTAAGCGGGGCCAAGGAGTTGCGCGGATTACCGTAGGTGACCTCCTCCGTTTGGATATGGATTTTTCTCCACTCCCAGAACCAGAGTGGGGCCAGTTTTCAGATGCACACGGAATTGTCACTGGTTACAACGAGTGGTCGCGGAAGAAGAAGGATGAAGCCGCTCGAAAGTTACGGGATATTGCTAATGCCGCGATTCTCCGCCATCCCGCGGCCGATTCGTAAAGGACCGGCTTGGACGGGTGCCCCTGGATAAGAGGGAAGGCGTTGTCAAGAGCGCACGTATCCCGATCGGTGTGCGAGCACCGATGAGATTGCCAGAAGGTTGAGGACGGAAGACAGTCTGGCAGATTCCACGTTGCGAATCACCGTACGGTCGTTGCACCAACCACCGATGCAGCCTGAACTTCGACCATGATTCTTCTCTGCGGGCATCCCGCCGCTGCGGGATGCGGCATCCCCCAATCAAGGCATCGGTCTAGCTTGCGCTGATCAGGGCCACCCACCAATTCGCAGTTAACAATCAGCTATAGGTAACCAAAGATTATTTACTGATTACTTGACACGCCATTCCATTTGAATGATATGCTTGATGGCAATGCATTATCAAAACGCTAAGTCCTGTCTCCAGCAGATTTTGCCTCAAAGTCCTGCAAATCATGCGATCTCATGGGACCGGGCTTCGCAAGTCGCTGATTCGACCACGGGAGAAAAAATGTCGCCACACCGTCAGGATTCCGAACCCACTGCTTCCGCCAACGAAGCGCCGCGCTGCCAGCACGTCCGGCTGAGTGGCGCGCGCTGCGGTGCGCCCGCGCGGCGCGGAAAGCGTTTTTGCCAGCTTCACCAGGTTATTGCCGAGATCGAGGAATTGGATCGCTCGCTGGCCCCCAACGGCGAGGCCACCGCCCTGCAGCTTGCTCTCTGGCAGGTGATGCGCGTTCTGCAAGGCCCCGCGCCCGACTACGAGGCCTGCCG
>JBKQPN010000095.1:0-40930 GCA_052145015.1 Terriglobales bacterium | reverse complement strand
GGCGCTCATGTGGTATGGCTGAGCACGGCGTTGTGCTGGATCTGGGCCAGTTCATGCTCGATCTTGCGGGTGATGCCGGCGCGTGCGCACTCGGCGGCCACGCGCAGCGCGTTCTTGATGGCGTTGGCATTGGAGGAGCCGTGGCAGACGATGCACGCGCCTTTGACTCCCAGCAGCGGCGCTCCGCCGTACTCGGAATAGTCCAAGCGCCGCTTGAAAGCCTTGAAGGCGTTGCGCGCCAGAAGCGACCCCACCTTGGAGGCCAATGTGGCTTTCAAGGATTCACGCAGCATGTAGCGCACGGTATGGGCGACGCCTTCGGAGACCTTCAGCGCCACGTTGCCGACAAAGCCGTCGCAGATGATGACGTCGGCGTGGCCGTTGTAGAGATCGCGCCCCTCGACGTTGCCCATGAAGTTGATGGGCAGCGCTTTCAGCAGGTGAAAGGCCTGGAAGGTGAGCTCGTTGCCCTTGGTCTCTTCCTCGCCAATGGAGAGCAAGCCGACGCGCGGCCGCAGCTTGCCGAAGATGCTGCGGAAGTAGACCTCGCCCATCACCGCGAACTGTTCCAGGTTGTGGGGCTTGCAATCGACGTTGGCGCCGACGTCGATCATGATGGCGGCCGAGCCGGTGGCGGTGGGGAAAACCGCGGCCAGGCCGGGGCGATCAACGCCGGGCAGTGTTCCCAGCACCACCTTGGCGGTAGCCATGGCGGCGCCGGTGTTGCCGGCAGTGACGAAGCCATCGGCGCGCCGATCGCGCACCAGCCGCAGGCCGACGCGCATGGAGGAGTCGCGCTTGGCGCGCATGGCCTGCGCGGCTTTGTCGCGCATGCCGATCACCTCGGTGGCGTTGACGATGAAGAGGGGCAAGTCGGCGGCGGCAGGATACTTCGCCAGTTCTTCCCGCAACTGGGCTTCCCGGCCGACCAGCATCACCTGGATCTCGTAATGCCGCGCGGCCTGGATGGCCCCTTCGATTTCAGGCTTGGGCGCGCGGTCTGTACCCATCGCGTCGAGGGCTATGACGGTCGGCATCGGTATCCGCAGGACCGTTCGACCGGCCTCGTCTCTCACTACGGGAAACGCGTGGACGGCCGACTACTTCTCGGTCTTGACTTCCAGGACTTCGCGGCCTTTATAGTACCCGCACTTGGGGCAAGCGCGATGCGGCATTTTGCGCTCGTGACAGTTGGGGCATTCAGATAGTGAATGCACGGAAAGGTGATCGTGGGCACGGCGCTTGCTGGTGCGCGCTTGGGAATGTCTGCGTTTTGGATTGGGCATAGGAACCTCAACTCTTAGCTTTTGGCTCTTAGCTTTTGGCCAAAAACCAGCAGCCAACAGCCAAAAGGGCCGATCCGGTGCAAATCCGCGCTGCCTTCTCGTGTGCTAGTGTTTCAGCTTGTCGCGAATCCCGTGCAGCGCTCCCCAGCGTTGATCCTCGACCGGCTGGCAGACGCAGGCTTCGGAATTCAGGTTCATGCCGCAACGCGGGCACAGACCCTTGCAGGCGTCGCTGCACACCGCCTTCAGGGGAACCGCCAGCAGCACCTGCTCGCGCAGCACGTCTTCCAACAACAAGCCCTCGCCCTGGTAATACGCGATGTCAGCTTCGGCCCCGCGGACGGAGCGCTCCTGCATGCCCGCATCGGCCCCCAGCGGCCGGTAGATCAGGTCGAAGTCGCCGGCGACGTCGCGCAGCACCGGCTCCAGGCAGCGCGCGCAGCGCAGCTCGAGTTGGGTGGAAAAATTGCCCACCACCCGAATGTCTTCCAGGGCCTGTCCGTGTCCGCGCCGCTCCTCGACCAGTTCTGCCCGCCCCTGCGTCTTGAGCGGGATGTGCTGGTGGAGGTCCGGGCCGAAGTCGATCGCTTCCGGCCTAAACTCCTGCGAAAACGGGACTTCGTGGTGTTCTAGTTCGCGGATACTGATGAACATCGCGCCGTTCCCCGGCATGAAATCCGCGAAGCGCGTGCCACGTCCTGGCGCGCCCAGACGCGTTCTCGACTGCAGGGCCGAAGCTCAAGAATAAAGGCAGGGTCAGGGGGTGTCAAGGAATCGGCAGAGACAAGAAACGGGCAGCGCCGCCGCCGCCCGTGGTGATCCTCGGTCAGGAAGATGTCAGTAAGTGGTCCCAGTGCTGCTGTTGGGGCGGCTGCTTTCCGTTCCCGTCGCCGCCTCAGCCGACCCGCGGATGGCGCTAATGCCGCTGCGCACTCGCTCGCGCCCCCGCTCGACGGTCTCGCGGGCCGTGTCCGCCAGATCGTTCGCACGGTCCCGGATATTGCTGCGGGTCTCGTCCCCGCTCACGGGCGCAAACAGAACGCCCAGTCCGATGCCGATTCCCAGTCCGACCAAGAAGCTCTTCATCAATCCCTCTCCTCGTTATTTGGTGGGCACACCCCGACTTGACTATAAAGATGCGCCCAGCCGCCGTGGGTTGCTGCCCGCTTGTGGTGCAACTCTGGAAAACTCGGCCGTGGCGCAAGCCCTGCTGGAATCGCCCGCCTGCTACACTAACCCGCTATGCTGAACGGGTTTGCCACGCCGGAAGGCACCGCGCGTTATCGCAGCCGGTTCCCCGAGCTGAGCCAGGCAGGACATTTCCGGCGCCAAATGAACGTGCCGGGCGCCAGCGAACTTTGGATTTCCTCCATCGGGCTCGGCACCTATCTCGGCGAACCCACCGCCGAAGCCGACGCTGCGTACACCCAAGCCGTTCGCTTGGCGGTGACTTCTGGCATCAACCTGCTGGATACGGCCATCAACTACCGCCACCAGCGGTCAGAGCGTAACATCGGCGCCGCGCTGCGGGAAATGGTTTCTGCCGGAGAACTGCAGCGCGATGAGGTCATCGTTTGTACCAAGGCGGGATATCTCTCTTTTGATAGCGAGGTCCCGCCCAACCCGGGCGCATACTTCCGCGCGGAATTCGTGGACAAAGGGATACTGAACCCCGCTGACCTGGCTGGCGGGATGCACTGCATGTCCCCGGGCTATCTCTCCGACCAACTGGAGCGCTCGCGGCGCAACCTGGGCCTCGAGACCATCGACGTCTTCTATGTGCACAATCCCGAGACGCAACTGGGCGAAGTTCCGCGGGAGCGCTTTCGCCAGCGCCTGGGCGAAGCGTTCGCCATGCTCGAGGACGCCGTAAAAGCCGGCAAGATCCGCTACTACGGCGTAGCGACGTGGAATGGGTTCCGCGTCCCGCCCGCCGCGCGCGATGCCATGAGCCTGGCCGAGACAGCCGAGATCGCGCAGCAGGCCGGCGGTGAGCAGCATCACTTCCGCTTTGTCCAGTTACCGTTCAATCTGGGGATGCCGGAAGCGTACGCCTACCGCAACCAGACCTGGGGGAAGGAGAGCATCTCGCTGCTGGAGGCGGCGGCGCGTGCAGACGTGATGGTGGCGGGCAGTGCCACGCTCTCCCAGGGCCAGCTAACGCGCAACCTGCCGGAGTTCATCGAGCAGCGGCTGGAGGCGGGCAGCGACGGCGGCAATGCCATCCAATTCGCGCGCTCGACTCCCGGCCTGGCGGTGGCGCTGGTCGGCATGGGACGGCCCGAGCACGTGCGCGAGAACCTCAAAGTGGCTGCGCTGCCGGCCACGCCGCGCGAGCAGTGGTCAAAGCTGTTCGAGCGCGAGTAGGAATCTTCAAAACGTGCTGCTAATGCCCGGCATACTGCAGTGGATTGTGCTCGCACTGGTCGCACTGCTGGCGTCGACGTTAGCAGCGGTTACGGGATTTGGTGGGGCAGCGGTGCTGCTTCCGGTGCTGGTTGCGGCATTCGGCGTGCGAGAGGCCATTCCGATCCTCACGGTGGCGCAGTTGATCGGTAACGGCAGCCGCGTGTGGTTCAACCGGCGCGAGCTTGACTGGCGGGTGGTCGGCTGGTTTGCTCTGGGAGCCGTTCCCATGGCGCTGGTGGGTGGATATCTGTTCGCGAAAGCGCCCTTACATTTCCTAACGCGCCTACTGGGCGCGTTTCTGTTGCTGGTCGTTGTTTGGCGTCATGCGCGTCCGAAGCGGCCGCAGCCTTTTCCAATCGCTGTGTTTGCTGGGATTGGCGCCGGAGCGAGTTTTCTTTCCGCTCTGCTAGGTAGTGTGGGACCGATCATGGCTCCCTTCTTCCTGGCGTATGGTCTGGTTAAGGGGGCATATATCGGCACGGAGGCGCTTTCCACCGTCGTGATGCACGTGACTAAACTGGTTGCGTATCACCAGACAGGTGTGCTGACGCAATTCGGCGTGCTGGTCGGCCTGGGGCTGGGCCCCATCATGATCGGTGGTTCGTTTCTCGGCAAGCTCATTGTGGATCGGCTGCCCGAGAGGGCGTTCGTGGCCATCATCGAAGCGGTGCTGGTGGTGGCGGGGCTGCTCTTTCTGGTCCGTGGATGAGGCGCAAGGAAGTAACGCTTTCACCATGAATCTCATTGACGCCGGCCTGCATCCTGTTGTAACAAGTTGATTATCGGTGAAGGAGTTCACCGTATAACCGCTGTCCCACCTTAGCCGGGACAGATGATGACTCCTGACAGGATCTTGTCGCGGAGTCATTCGCCCGGCAACGATCCAGACAAAACTCAGGGATGGAGTTGTCGCATGGAGAACGTGTGGGCTTTGGCTGCTATGTGGGTGGGACTGGCCCTGCTGGCAACGTTGTTTGCCATCTGGTTCAGGATCTCCACAGCTTTGACCGAGATCATCCTAGGCACGGTCGCGCAGGCGGTGCTGATCGTGCTTGTCGGTGGCAGTGGTCTGGCATCAAAAACAGGGTGGATCACTTTCCTCGCGGGTGTTGGCGCCGTGATTTTGACCTTCCTCGCAGGCGCCGAGCTCGACCCGCTGGTGTTCCGGACCAAGTGGAAGGAAGCCACGGCGGTCGGCCTGGTGGGGTTCTTCGGTCCTTTCCTGGGCTGCACCGCGGTGGCGCATTACATCCTGCACTGGAGCGTGAGATCGAGCTGGCTGGCGGGGGTGGCGCTTTCTACGACTTCGGTGGCCGTCGTCTATGCCGTCATGCTGGAACTCGGCTTCAACCAGACCGAATTCGGCAAGGCGATCCTGGCTGCCTGCTTTATCAATGACCTCGGTACGGTAATCGCGCTGGGGCTGATCTTCTCTCCGTTCACGCTGCGAACGCTGATCTTCGTCGCCGTCAGTGTCGCGGTGTTCATCCTGCTGCCGTTCGTCACCCCCAAGTTCTTTCGCCGTTACGGCGGACGAGTTTCCGAGATTGAAGCCAAGTACCTCCTCTTTGTTCTATTCGCGATGGGAGGTCTAGCCGTATGGGCTGGAAGCGAGGCGGTGTTGCCCGCGTACGTAATCGGCATGGTGCTGGCGGGAACGGTAGGCAAGGACCACACGCTCGTTCGCAGGCTACGCACGCTCACGTTCGGATTGCTGACGCCGTTTTACTTCATCCGCGCCGGTTCGTTCGTGTCGGTGCCGGCGCTGATCAGCGCACCCCTGGTATTCGTCGTCTTGTTCTTCGCCAAGATGATCTCGAAGGTCGCCGGCCTGTTCCCGACGGTGAGGATCTTCAAGTACCAGCGCGAGGAGGGACTGTACTACACGCTGATGATGTCCACCGGCTTGACGTTCGGTACAATCTCGTCCCTGTTCGGGCTGAACCACGGGATCATCGACCAGACGCAGTACTCGTTCCTGGTGGCCACCGTGATCGGCAGCGCGGTTGTGCCCACTATGATCGCGAATGCATTCTTCATGCCCCGGCATCTGTTGCCGCGCAAGGAACAGAAGACCGTGGCCTTCCCGCAGACCACGGCTTCCACGGCCGATTGAGGGTTGGGGCAAGCTGCAGACAGGAGACCGATGCCTGGCACAAGACAAAATCCGCATTTCCGCAGGATCCTGGTGGGCTACGACGGCTCGGCGCAGGCCGAGAAAGCCGCGGACGTCGCCATTTCCCTGGCGGAATCCCTGGACGCCACCGTGCTGGTGTTTGCGGTGGCGCGTCCGCCGGAACCGGCCACATCCGTCGAAGTAGAGGCAGTGCTCGACGATGCCCGTGAACACTACGAGCAGGGGTTTGTCAACGTGCGGCGGAAAGCGCAGCAACATGGCATCAAGTTGGAGACCGACATTGCCGTCGGACACCCGGCGGAGCAGATTATTCACCGCGCGGAAACCGACAAGATCGACCTGGTGATTCTCGGCCGGCGGGGAACCTCCATGTTTGCGAGGCTCATCATGGGTTCCATATCGGCTCGTGTCCTGCGTTACGCCCATTGCCCGGTGATGGTCGTGACCTGAGGTCCCGCCATTATGGTTCCGGAAAAACATGAAGAAGACGGCCTCAACGAGCACCACCTTCGGCGCTTGCTGGTGAGCTGCCAGTACATTGACCACCTGCTCTCGGAAATAGAAAACGTACTGAACACGGCCAATTCGCAGGGAGTCTTCCCAAAATATTTCATCGACATCAGCCCGGCCGAGCGACAGTTAATCGAAAAGCACGAAGCCCGCATACGCAGGCAGCTACTTCGGCTCGTGCAGCGGCACGGCATTACCTATCAGCCCGGTATTCCCGCCAGGCGCGCGATTCACAGCATCCTTGCGGTCGCTCAGATATCCGCCGAAGAGTTGAATCCCAGGCACCTCCGCGGCTACGGAAAGGTTCCGGAAAGCGCCGCCGCAGTGCTGAAGCCACTGGTCGGCGAGCTTCAGGACTTGATCGCAGCCCTGGATCAGTTCGTCACCAACGCGCATGGCCATAGCGCCGAGCCGGAGCACTAAGCCCGTGCCGGTACGAGACGCATTGGACTTTGGCGCGGTCCGATCGGCCATCCTCAGCAACGTGGAGACCATCGTCCGTATTGCCGAGGAACGAGGAGAAAACGCGGCGGTAGAAGAAATCCGCGAGACCGCCGCGAAACTGACCAACAACCGCTTCTATCTGGCCGTTTTGGGACAGTTCAAGCGGGGCAAGACCACCCTGATCAACAGCCTGCTGGGAGAGGACGTGCTTCCGGTCGCGGTGGTACCGCTGACTTCCATCATTACCATCCTCAGCTATGGCGAGCGTCCGGAAATCACTGTGCATTTTCTCTCGGGTGAAACCCAGGCGATTCAGATGCAAGAGCTGGAGCACTACGTGACCGAGCGTCATAACCCTGAGAATGTGAAGGCCGTAAAGCACGTGGAGGTGCGGTACCCTTCGCCCTACCTCAAGGACGGTATCCTGCTGGTGGATACGCCTGGCGTGGGCTCGACGTATCAGCACAACACCGAGGTCACGCACTCGTTCCTGGCGCGGGTGGACGCCGCAGTTTTCATGGTTTCCGTGGAGCCTCCCCTCACCCAGGCCGAGGCTGAGTTCCTGCGCCGCGCCAAAGAAGAAGTCCACCACTTCTTCTTCGTGCTCAACAAGATCGATTTGATGACCGAGGCCGAGATGCAGGAATCGCTGGCCTTCACCCGAAGCCAGATCGAGCAACAGACGGGCTTGACCGCCACCGAGCTCTTTCCGATGTCGGCCCGCATGGCCCTGGAAGGTAAGAAGGCTGGCGACGAACAGCGGGTACGGTCCAGCGGCTTGACCGCGTTCGAGAAGGCCTTGCGCTCCTTTCTCATGCGGGATAAGGGGCTTGTGCTGCTGCAATCGGTGGTCAGCGATGTCGTGCGCCTCGCCGGTGACCTGCGTTTTGCCATTGAGGTGGAGGTGAAGGCTGCCGCGGTGCCGCTCGTTGAACTCCAACAGAAACAACAGCTCTTAGAGATCGAGCTGGAAAAGATCGAGCAGGAGCGAAGTGACATGAATGTCCTGCTGGCCAGCGAGATCAGTCGTCTGGTGGGGGAAGTCGAGTCCGACTTGAACCGGCGCGTGGAAGAATCTGTGCCCTCGGTCCGCAAGCGGCTGCATGATTTCTACAGCACACACGCGAGCGCCAGCCGCAGCGAACTCGGCCGCCGCCTGGACGATTTCATGAAAGAGCAGGTGGAGGCCGTGTTCAATGGCTGGCGGCTCGAGGAAGATCACAAGATGAACAAGGTGTTCACGGCCATGTCTTCGCGTTTCACCGGGAAGACGAATGCCATCATCCGCGATATCCGCACGGCGACCGCTCGCCTGTTTGACATTGGCGTGGGGACCTTCGAATCGCCGGAGTCGCTGCGGGCGGAAACGCACCTCTACTACAAGGTAGATCCACTGTTCTACTTTGCGATCGATAAAATCCCATTCGTCCTGCCGAAGTTCCTGTTCCGTGGCTACGTGCTCTCGAAGATGCAGGACAAGATCAAGATGGAGCTCTACCGGAACGCCGGTCGCATCCGCTACGACTACCTGGAGCGCATCGAGAAAAGCGCCCACGAATTCCGCAAGGCTCTGAACTTGAAGATTGACGCCACGCTCTGTGGAATCCGGCAGGCGATCGAGCACGCCGTCTCGGCTCGGCGGACGTCCACGGAAGAATACGAGCGGCACATGGCGACATATCGCCAGCGTAGTGAAGAACTGGACGCCATCGTGCGTGACTGCAAAACCATATTGCGGCGGGTCACGGCATAGCGGAGGACGGTGCACCGGTGACGCCGGACTTCTTTTTCGATCGCGAGGCGGAAATCGAAGGCTTGCGGCGGCGTTTCGGGAAACGGCGACCGTTCCTCGTGCACGGCCCCTCGGGCGTAGGCAAAACCTTTCTGCTGCAGCGTGTGGTGCCAGAATTCCCCCAGGTGCTCTATTCGCCGGAATCGGCCAGTCCCCAGACAGTGTTCCGCAATCTGGCCTTGGCCCTGTTGACGGTCGGAGCACCGCGTTTGCTTCGAACGTTCGCCGGGAAGCCGGCCGAAGCCATCCGGGCAAAATCGGCGACGGCTCTCAAGGGCATAGTGATGGACGCCCTGCGGGAAGGCAGCTACTGTGTCGTGCTCGATCACCTCAAGCTGCCGTCGTATGCCTTTGCTGCCGCAGTGCGGGAGATCATGGGCTCGGGAAGCACGGCGGTCATAACCGTAGCCCGTTCGGCGCACATGGAAAACCTCGGGTTCCTGCAGCCCTTTTATCCCGAGCGTTCCGACAGGTTTGAGATCCGCGGTTTCCCGCCAACGGTCGCGGAGTGCTTCATCGCGGAGGCGGCACAGCGAGTGGGCCTTTCGGCGGAAAACATCGGCGAGTTTTGCGAACGCGTGCGGGAGTTCGGCCAGGGCAATCCCGGCGCGATCCTCTCCATGCTGGAGATGGCCAAGCATCCGAAGTACCGAGCGGCCGAGCACATCAAGATCACGCCGCTGTACCTGGATTTCCGGCTTAACTGGAAACCGGCCGGGGTGCAATGACTGCCTGCGGTGCTATGCTACCGCCCGAATCACCGCCATAACCCACAAGATGAGGATTTTCACGGATTCCGAAATCCGTTCGCTGCTCCATCCCGCCGAGGTGGTGGATGCGATCGAAGCCGCCTTCGCGCGCGAATACCGCGCCACCGCCGTGATGCCCCTCCGCACGCGCGTGGAGATGGCGGGCCGCGGCGTGCTCCTGGTGATGCCCTGCTACGACAGCGCCGTACCGGGACTCGGGACCAAGCTGGTGACCTTCTTCGAAAATGCCGCGGAACGGGTGCAAGCTAACTATGTCCTGCTCGATCCTGTCAACGGCAGGCTGCGGGCTCTGATGGCGGCCAACTACCTGACCGACGTGCGAACGGCCGCGACCTCGGCGGTCGCCACCCGGCACATGGCGCGCCGGGATGCCAAGGTTCTGGGTGTGTTCGGCACGGGAAGGCAGGCGCGGTCGCACATCGAGGTGATGACCGCCGTCGGGCGATTCGAGCGCGTGCTGGTCTGCGGTTCGAGCGCAGAGCGCAGCCAGTTGTTCGCGGCTGCGATGGCGAAAGAGCTTGGCTTGGCGGTCGAACCGGCCGACGCTTCTACTTGCGCCTCGCAGTCCGACGTGATCTGCACCTGCACCAGCTCCTCGACGCCGATTCTTGAAGGAAAATGGCTGCGCCCCGGCACGCACCTGAACCTGGTCGGCGCATTCCAACCCGCCAAGCGCGAGGCAGACAGCGAGACCATCCGCCGGGCGCGAGTCGTGGTCGATACGTATGAAGGTGCGCTCGCCGAAGCCGGCGATCTGCTGATTCCGATGCGCGAGGGCGTGATCAGCCGTGAGCACGTGATAGCTGACCTGCACGAGATCGCGAGTGCCAAGAAGGCCGGCCGGACCTCGGCGGACCAGATCACCATCTTCAAGAACCTGGGGTGCGCGCTAGAGGATCTGGTGACAGCGACACTTGTCTGCCAGAAAGCAGAGCAGCGCGCGAGCGCATGAGCAAGCGATACGACATCGCGGTAATCGGCGCCGGCGCCTTTGGCGCTTGGACCGCCTATCACCTTCGCCGGCAAGGGAAGAAGGTTGCGCTGCTCGACGCCTACGGTCCTGGCCACAGCCGCTCCAGCTCCGGAGGCGAGACTCGCATTATGCGCATGGCCTATGGTCCGGACGAACTCTACACCCGCTTCGCGTTGCGATCGATGAGGCTCTGGCGCGAATTCATGCGCCGCTCCGGACAGCAGCTCTGCCTGCGCACCGGCATGTTGTGGCTGGCGCGTAAGCAGGACCGCTATCCGCAGGAAAGCATGGAAACTCTTGCCAGGCTGCGCGTGCCGTGCGAAAAGCTGTCGCGTGCGGAGTTGCGCAAGCGCTTCCCGCAGTTTTCCTTGCGCGGCATCGATTGGGGCTTGCTGGAACCGGCGGCCGGCGTCCTGCTGGCGCGCCGCGCGGTGCAGGCGGTGGTAGCACAAGCGATCGAGGACGGAGTCGAGTACATCGGAGAAGCTATCGAAACACCTCGCGGCGGTTCGCGTCTGGACGCGATCATCACCAACACCGGGCGGCGCGTCGCCGCCAGCGAGTTCGTTTTTGCCTGTGGCGCGTGGTTACCGCGCATCTTTCCGGATACCGTCGGCAAGCGCATATTCCCGTCGCGGCAGGAAGTGTTCTTCTTTTCTGTGCCAGCCGGCAGCAGCTACGCGCCGCCGTCGATGCCGGCGTGGTACAGCTACGCCGATAACATTTACGGCACGCCCGACATCGAGAATCGGGGCATCAAAATCGGCTTCGACGGGCACGGGCCGCAGTTCGATCCCGAGACCGCCGACAGGATGGTCAGCCGGCGCGGGCTGCGCACCATGCGCGAGCACCTGCGCACCTATTTTCCTGAACTACGGGATTCGCCGTTGTCGGAAACCAGGGTGTGCGCATACGAGAACACCTCCAACGGCGATTTTCTGATCGATCGCCACCCGGACATCGAGAACCTATGGATCGCCGGCGGCGGCTCGGGACACGGTTTCAAGCATGCTCCGGCAGTGGGGGAGTACGTCGCCGGGCTGATCTGCAAGGGAGTTCGGGCTGAGCCGCGCTTCGCGTATGCCGCCAAGGCGACGGTGCAAGTCAGGAGTGTTTATTGATGGCCGATCACTGCCAGCGCCAGGTTAAGCCGGCGTCGGACGTCCTCCAGGTTTCGCCGGTCGAGGTAGCGACCACTCCGTTTTGGGCATCTGCAAACTCGATACGTACGATATCGCCGCTCGGGGTCCGATCGTTCACCTGCACTCGCACACGCGCCCAGTGCTCTCCGCCATCAGCCGAGTGAAACAGCGCGCCGCCGGATCCACCGGCCCACACATCACTAACAACCACGACTGCGACCGAGCGGAAGCTGACGCCCTCCGCGACGGCAACTTCTTTCCAGCTTCGTCCGCTATCGAAGGAACGCTGCAGGGCGCCGGAGTCGGAAACGCTCCAACGCGGACCGAGGAACGCGCGCTTGGTGAAGCTCGCGCTCCGGCCCTGAGAAAGCGGTGCGCCCTCGGTCTGCAGTGCAGGCGCTGCCGCCGCGGCGGAAACCCCGACCGACTGCTTGGCCCTCGCTGACGGCGCGGGAGCCGCCGCCTTCGCCTGGGTCTGTTCGTTTGCGCTCTCGAACGCAGGACCGTCGGTCGTCGTAGATGCCGCGTCGGCGTTCGCGTGTGGTTTCATCGGAAGCGCGGCAGGCGGAGGGAGATTATGCCCGCCGATACCGGTGCTGGCGCCAGTGGCGCTGCCGGTCGCGACCCTGTCGCCGCTCGCGAGCTTCCCTCCGCTCACCGCACCCATTGGTTTCGGAGCATTGAATGCCTGAGCACGACGCGGCGGTTTTGCCGTCTCCGCAAGCTTCTGTGGTTGCTTCTGCTCGGGCGGGGCCGGGACGGTTGCTGGTGCCGACGCGGTCTGCTTTTCCGCGGGTTCGTAGCTGACGATTGCCGGAGCGCTGGCGCTATGCTCCGGGCGAAGCCGCTTTCGCTCGCCGACTGCAATCAGCACCACCAACGCCGCCGCCGTGAGTGCGCTCCAGTGCACTATGGGCGAGCGCCACCAGGGACGGTTTGCGCTGGCTGACACGCGGCCGGCCGCTACCAGCCGCTCTTCCTCGACCTGCGACAGAGCGGAAAGCGCCACTACCTCGCGGCACTCGGCGCAGCGCGACAGGTGGTCGAGCACTTGCTCTTGTTCCTGCTGCGTAAGCGCGCGCTCGGCGAAGGCGGAGAGCAGGTTAGCGTTGGGATGCTCGCCAACCACCGCCTGGCTGCGCAGGCGCTCGCTCACGATCTTGGGAACTTCAGCCATTTAGTCGCTGCCCTTCCTATAGAACGCAGAAGCGCCGTCTTTTTGCGCGAGACGCCCGCTCACGTCCACCGACAGGTCTCGGACATCGGTCACGAGCGCTTCCTCCGCCTGTCGGCGGCTCATGCCGCGCCGGAGCAACTCATCCATGATCCTTTCCCGCACCGCGCGCCCAACTTTCTCGAGTTTGCGGCTGATGGTGGATTCGTGCACGCCGAGCGTGCGCGCGATCTCCGCCAGCGTGCGCCCGTCCAGGTGATACGAAGCAAGGATAAACCTCTCTTCAGGCGCGAGCGCTGCCAGAACGGTGTCGGTCGCCTCCACCAGACGCGGATCGGGCGCCTGCTGCGCGGGAGGATCGGCGGCGGCAAACTGCGCGCCCGCCTCCGTCTTTTCTTCCAGGCTGACCTCGCGCTGCCGGCGGCGGTAGCGGTTGACGTACTCCTGTGCCAGCGTGGCACGCAGCCAGCCCTCCAGGGAGCCGCGGCCGGCGTAGTAGTTCAGCTTGCAGCTTCGCCGGCCCTCGCGCGTTTCCGTGCCGTAGAGGTCCGCATAGAGGGAGTCGGCCAGTTCGCGGGCCGAACTGTCTTCACGGGCAATGGAGCGGGCGGCGGCGTAGAGCTTCTCGCGGTACCGTGTAAGGAAAACCTCCCAGGCGCGCTCGTGGCCGGCGGCGCAGGCACGAGCCAAAGCCAACTCCTCCAGGCGGAGCCCGCGGCAGAACCCCACGGCATCGCTTTCCTTAGCTCCAGCGGGCAGATGCTTGGCTGCGATCTCGCCGAGGATGCGAGCGAACTCCTGCTCGGACAGACCAACATCGGCGGCATGGCTGTGCTGGTAGAGATCCGCAACCGCGCTGGCACGGATTCTCCCTGCGACCGGACCGGGCATTTGGGCGGTGCCGCTCATGGCCTCTTACATGACTCCGGCTCAACTGTGCTGGATGGTATCAACTTGGATGCAAGAAAACACCGTCTCGCCGTTCTTCCCAAAGGAAGGCCAGCGCTTTGACGCCGGTCTCTGGGAGGAAAGAAATGACATTGTCTCGAGCTGTATGGATTGGGACTCTGGGATTGTTCACGTTGATGGCGAGCGAGGTCATAGCCTGGGGCGGCGGCCGGCAGCCCGAGGAAGCGTCCGCCGGCGAATATCGTGTGCTCGCGCCGATCACGCACGGCAGCCTGACCATCTTTCCCGTGGTAAGCGATCGCCACCACGACACGCACATGTTCATCACTTTGGACGAGGGACTGCGCTCGGGCGAGGTGGTAGTGAGCGAGGCCGGACAGGTGCAAGGCTTGGTGCGCCGCCGGCCGCTGCCGCCGCGGCGCGACGGGGCGCAGGTCAACCGGCTGGTGCTGGTCAACAATTCCGACAAGCCGCTGCTGCTGCTGGCGGGTGAGATCGTCACCGGCGGAAAGCAGGACCGCGTGGTGGGCAAAGACCGCATCGTGCCGTCCAACAGCGATCCCGTGGACCTGAGCGTGTTCTGCGTCGAGCCCGGGCGCTGGACCGGAACCAGCGCGCAGTTCGGCGGCATGGGCGCGAGCAATGGCAAGAGCGCGTACGTAACCCAGATGGCACAGCCCAGCGTCCGCGCCGGCGCGATGGCGGACAAGAACCAGCAGAAGGTGTGGTCGGAGGTCAACGAGTCGACGCGGGTCATGGCCAGCGCCGCGCCTCAAGCTTCGGTCGGAGGCACGACTTCCTACGCGAAGGTGATGGGCAACGATGAAGTCCAGAAGAAAGTGGACGCGGTTGCGGCTCCCATGGAGCACTCCTACGAGAGCGTGATCAAGCAACTGCGCAACCAGAACGCGGTCGGCGTGGTGGTGGCGATCGACGGCAACATCGTGTGGGCGGACATTTTCGCCAGCACACCGCTGCTGGAGAAATACTGGCCCAAGCTGGTGCGCTCCTACGCGACGGAATCCATCACGCGCCGCGGCACCAAGGGCGGCGCCGATGTCAAAACGGCGCAGGCGTTCCTCGATGACTTCAGCGGCAACCGCCAGGTGGTCGAGACCGAGCCCGGGCTCTTCCGGCACACCGAGATCGCCGGCTCTGGATTCCGTGCTTTCGAACTGGCGTCGCTGCTGCCCAAGACCGGCTTCGATGTCCACATCAGCAAGATGTCGGAGTAGCGGGGAACATGGTGTGCCATACGAACGTAGGTAACAAGAGAGGAGCGGTGGAAATCGGCGGCAGTGGTTCCAGGCAACCCGGCGATTCCCGAAAACGGATTTGGTTGCACGCTTCAATCAAAATTTTGTTCGCAACAACTAACGTTGGAACGTGTCCAATACGATAGAAGAAGGTGAGGCCAGGGTCGGAGGTGAAAGATGGGACAAAAGTTCAACATATCGGATGTGGCCAATCTGAGGAACGAGTTGATCCAGGGAGGCTTGGATTCGCAGCAGTCTGGTGAGCTGCTGCAGGTCTTCATGATGGGCCACGGCTATGGGGTTTCGAGGGATGCGGCGCGGGATGCTGCCAGCCGGTTGGGCAGCGTAGGCTGCTCGCTGGAAGTGATGCGACAGGAACTGGAACACCTGGCGCTGGTGATGTAACTACAACACAAATCCGCCAGGTGAAGAAAGCCGGACCAACCAGTCCGGCTTTTGGCTTTCAGGGTTATCGCAGGAAGCCGGAGACGAACATCACGCCGAAGATGAGGGCGAATCCCAATTCCATCCAGCCCAGGCGGTGCACGCGCAGAGGACGCGGCTTCTTGAAGAACCAGGCGGCGCCGCGCAGCAGCATGGGATGAAAGGCGATCACGCTCATCTTGGGGAGCAGCCGGAAGTGGAAGAAGGCCACGAGCAGAACGACGGTGAGAATCTCGCCGGCGAGGAACTTCCATCCCCGCGCCAGCCGCTCTCTGAGCCCCGCCACCTTGGCGTTGCGGATGCGCATCTGCACCATGTGGACCTGGTTGGCGGCGAACAGCCAGTTGGCAGCCCAGATCATCCAGGCCGTGGTGTCGAAGCGCCCGATGGAGACGTAATAGGCGCCGGCGGCGGTGGAGGTCAGTCCAACCAGCCCTGCGATCTGTGAGGGCAGGCGAGTCTCGCGGCCGAACCGGCGCAGCAGGGCCTGGGTGCCGAAGGAGAACGCGGCGATCGCACCCAGCATCAGCAGGCCGGGATTGTTTCCATGCCACAGCAGTACAGCGAGCGCGATTGATGCCACGACTGAATAACCTGTAACTGCAGCGATAACCAGCCGCTGTTCAGCAGGGGTGTCGATACGCTGCGGCGATGTGCCGAGTGCAGCTTCGACCGGCGTACGCAGGCAGAATAGCGACATCGAGGCCAGCAGAAACAGCAACAGTGGCACCACAGCGCCGCCCCGCAAAAGCGCTACGATCGCGCCGGTGACCAACGGTACCAGCAGGATGCCCCAGGCGCCGTGCTCGCGCGGCAGCACGAAGGAACGCAGCCGAGCCTGGTTCAGAGTTCGAAGATCGGTGACCGTGTCGGACATTGAAGCAGTTGTCAGTTGCCAGTTGTCAGTGACGCGTGACTCAGGCTTCGTTCCCGCCGGCCCGTGCATTGGCCGTGCGTGGCTGGTACACGCAGAACGGTTCTTCGTCCAGCATGTCTCCCGTAGCCGCGAAGGCGCGCGCGCGACATCCCATGCAAATGTTGCGGAACTCGCAGCATCCGCATTTGCCCTTCAAGTTGCCGGTGTCGCGCAGTTGCTCGAACACCGGCGAATCTGTCCAGACCTCAGCGAAAGTCTGCTCGCGCAGGTCGCCGGCCTTCACCGGCAGGTAGCCGCAGGGAAAGACCTCGCCCTCATGCGAGAGGAAGCACACGCCCGTGCCGGCCAGACATCCTTTGGTCGCGGCGTTCATGCCCTGAGGATGGCCGCCGGCGTGTTCGCCCGGGTGGCCCGCCCGCTGGGCATGAGGATGCAGCACGATACCTGTACCGCTGGGCATGAGCGTATCCGTAGGACCAATAGCGTTGGGATCGGCTGTCTCGGCTTGTGCGGCAGCCTGCGCCGCCTTGCGCTCTTCCACCTGCCGCTGCTTGGCGACGCGAAAGTAATGCGGCGCGCAGGTGGCCTTCAACTCGATGTCTCCGCTTTTCGACTGGTCGTAGAACCAGTTGAGGATTCGCTCGTACTCTTCCGGCGGGACCATCTGTTCGGCGGCGATGTCCACGCCGCAGCCCACCGGCACCAGCAGGAAGGTGTGCAGCGCGTCGGCGCCGATCGAGCGCGCCAGCTCCATTACTGCGGGGAGTTGGTGCGCGTTGTGGCGCGCCACCGTCATATTGATCTGCAGCGACATGCCCAGCTCCTGCAGATTGCGGAAGCCCTGCAGCGTGCTCTCGAAGGCTCCGGGGATGCCGCGGAAGCTATCGTGGGTAGCGGCATCGGCGCCGTCCATGCTCATGGAGACGCGGCGCACGCCAGCTGCGACAATTTTCTGCGCGACGCTTTTCGTAACCAGCGTGCCGTTGGTGGCCAGGGCCACGCGCAGGCCGCGATCGGTGCCGTAGCGCGCGAGTTGGAAGATGTCGCGGCGAAACAGCGGCTCGCCCCCGCTCAGCACCAGGATCGGGTTGGAGAAGTCGGCGATCTGGCGGATGATCTCCAGCGCCTTCTCGGTGGGCAGGTCGGTGGGCGAAGACAGCTCGGTGGCGGTGGCGCGGCAGTGGATACAGCGCAGATTGCAGCCCTTGGTGACTTCCCAAAAGACCAGGCGCGGCTTGTTTTCAGTGTGCATTTGGCTACTCCCCACGTGAGCCAATGGCTAACAGGTCGAGGATACGTTCGGCCCGGGCAGCGGGCTGTGACTGGCGTCACAGGCGAGCGGTTAAGGGTCACAGCGGCAGGACGCAGGAAGCAGGCGGCGGGAAACAGGGACAAGTCGAGGCTTTGCGCGGAGAGTTGCAGCGGCTATTATGCAGCCTCCGTTCTGAATGAACCATGTGGGCGAAGGGAGTCCGATGAAACGGTTCGCATGCATTCTAATCTGCCTGGCTGCCGTGTGCCTGGCAGCCCGTGCGCAACAGTACGACGTGATCATCCGCAACGGCACGGTCTACGACGGCTCGGGCGGGGCGCCACGGGTTTCCGATGTGGCTTTGAACGGCGACCGCATCGCGCGCATCGGCGGCCTGGGCAAGGCTCGCGGCAAGACCGAGATCAACGCCAAGGGCCTGGCGGTGGCGCCGGGCTTCATCAACATGATGAGCGGCGAAGAGACGCTGATGGCCGATGGCCGCTCGCAAAGCGACATTCGCCAGGGAGTCACGCTCGAAATCTTCGGCGAGGGAGAGTCCATGGGCCCGCTCACTCCGGAGATGCGCGACTACTTTCAGAAGCTGCAGGGCGACATCAAGTACCCGATTGACTGGAACACACTGGGCGAAGGACTCGACCGGCTCGCGCACCACGGAATCTCCTGCAACGTGGCGTCCTTCGTCGGGGCCGCAACCATCCGCGAAAACGTGCTCGGCTTTGCCAACCGCGCGCCCACGGCGCAAGAACTCGACCGCATGCGTTCGCTGATGGAGCAGGCCATGCAAGAAGGGGCGCTCGGAGTGGCTTCCGCTTTGATCTACGCTCCGGGAGCTTATGCCAAAACCGACGAACTGATTGCGCTGGCCGAGGCCGCAGGCAAGTATCAGGGGATCTACATTTCGCACATGCGCAGCGAAGGCAATCAACTGCTGGAAGCGGTGGACGAGTTGATCGCCATCGCCCGCACCGCGCACGTGCCCGCGGAGATCTATCACCTCAAAGCTGCCGGGAAAGAGAACTGGAGCAAGCTGGACGGCGTGATCAAGAAAGTGGAGACCGCGCGAGCCCAGGGCCTGCGCATTACCGCCGACATGTACACCTACACGGCCGGCGCCACCGGCCTTGACGCCTCGATGCCGCCCTGGGTGCAGGAGGGCGGTTATGACGCCTGGGCGGCGCGCCTGCGCGATCCTGCGGTGCGGGATAAGGTCATTCGCGAGATGCGCGCGCCGTCAGACCAGTGGGAAAACCTGCTGCTGGGCGCGGGTTCTCCGGATCGCGTGCTGCTGGTGAGCTTTAAGAGTGACGCCCTCAAACCTCTCACCGGAAAAACTCTGGCAGACGTGGCGAAAATGCGTGGCGAGTCGCCGGAGGAGACGGCGATGGATCTCGTCATCGAAGACGGCAGCCGCGTGGGCACGATCTATTTCCTTATGAGCGAAGATAATGTCCGCCGCGAGGTTGCGCTTCCGTGGGTCAGCTTTGGCGCCGATGAAGAGTCTCAAGCGCCAGAGGGCGTGTTTCTGAAGTCGAATCCCCATCCCCGGGCCTACGGCAACTTCGCGCGCCTGCTGGCGACGTATGTGCGCGAAGAAAAGATCATCCCGCTGGCGGAGGCGATTCGGCGGCTGACTTCATTGCCGGCGCAGAACTTGAGCCTGGAGCGGCGCGGCCTGCTACGCGAGGGCTATTTCGCAGATGTTGTGGTGTTCGATTCGGCGAAGATCGAAGCCCCGGCCACCTATGAGAAGCCTCATCAGTACGCGAAGGGAATGGTCGACGTGTGGGTCAACGGCGTGCAGGTTCTGAAGGACGGTGAGCACACGGGAGCAAAAGCCGGCCGGGTAGTCTATGGACCGGGGCGCGCGAAGGCAAAATGATCCGGGAACCCGCCGTCTTCATTCCGCTTCAGGTGAAGGGGCACGACCTTGGTCGTGCCATTACCCCGCCTGAAGAAGCGGGCTTTAGCCCCTGAGGTTTCAGGTGTATGCCCGGCTCGGCACATGCCAAATTCAGAAAGTCTCAGGGGCTGAAGCCCTCGACCTGCTAAAGTCTTGACGGCACGACCAAGGTCGTGCCCCTTCACCTACATTCGCTTCCCCAAGAAGGTCGTGCCTTTCACCTATATTTCGCGTTACCACGGACTGCGCCCTTCACTTCACTTGTATAAGCTGGTCCTACGGTCCCACTCCGCCGCTGTGGCACTCGTTGCAATTGACCGCGGCGAAATCCATTTCTCCGCCGGGGTGTTGGAAGGTAGCCGACGGCACCTTGGCCATGGCGGAACCGCCATTTTCCTGGCCCAGAAGAATGTGGCAGCTCTCGCAGTCGCGGGCAATGACTTTGCCTTCCTTGCTGACGTGCTGGCCATCATGGCAGCGGAAGCATCCTTCCGAGTACAGGTGGCCGATGTTGTTGGGGTGGGTACGCCAGTCGAGCTTCATCTCGGGGAAGATGTTAGTGGTGAACACGCGCTGCACTTCGGTGATCGCCTGCTTGATGGCAGGCAGTTTCTTCGAGTACACATCCGGATGCTTGGTCAGGTAGGTCGAATCCAGGTCGGTAGCGATGCCTTCCAGGCCCTCTTGCGTAGTCTTGTACGGCTTGGTCAGCACCTCGACCGCGTACTTCTTGATGAAGGGCAGGGAGACGTCGACTCGCCCGGCGGTCAGCAGGTCGTCCACGGATTTGTCCGGCGGCTGGTAGATGTGCGTCGGCCGGTTGTGGCAGTCGATGCAATCCATACGCCGCAGCGTGGCCTTTTTGATGTCTTCGGGCTTGAGCGGTGAGTCTTTGGCGAAGAACTCGGTCACCCGTCCCTGGTGGTCCTTGATCTTGACGTAGGCGATCTTCTGGCGCTGCCTGTCGGTGGGAACGTACCAGACTTCGTTGTTGATGTTCATGTGCCAGTGGATGCCGGTGGTCATCCCGATAGTGGGACTGCCGCCGCCGGTCTTGATGAGCATCTTGATCTGGCGCGGGGTGTTCGCCTCGTCGTAGCCGAAGTGATTGATGGTCTTCAACTGCGCGCCGTAGAACTTCTCCGGCCAGTGGCACTGTTCGCAGGTCTGCTGCGCCGGACGCAGGTTCTCCACCGGGCTGGGAATGGGTCGGGGGAAGGTGTTGAAGGTGGCAGCATAGACTTGGCGCATGCCGGACATTTTGGAACGCACATACCAGCTCGCGCCGGGGCCGACGTGGCACTCCACGCAGCGCACCCGCGCATGCGGTGACGCCTGGTAGGCGGTGAACTCCGGATTCATCACGTTGTGGCAGAGCTGGCCGCAGAACTGGGTGGAGTCGGTGAACTCGTAGGCGCGATAGCTGCCCACCGCCGTCAACAGTACGAACACCACCAGGAAGCTGCCGACAAAGGTAAAGATCGCCCGCTGGCGCGGGACGTTAAGGTCGATCTTGGTGTAAGTGGGAACTTGGTCGGGCGCGATCTTGCGGCGGCGGGCCCGCTCCCGCAGCATGCCCACGATCAGCAGCACCAGGCCGATCACCAGGAACAGCGGCAGCACCATGTAGGTGAGCACGCCGAAATACGGATTCGATCCGCCCGCCAACACGTCCACCAGCAACAGGAACAGCAGGTTGGCCAGGCACAGCGCGATAACGACGAGTCCGATCAGGCTGAGATAATTGCGGATAAGTCCCGGAATCCGTGGTTTGAGTGGCTCCACCATTTACTTGTTTCCCCTCGATTTGGTTTCCCGCTCTCCGGCGGCGGTGGCGGCGGCGTGCTCCTCGATCGCCCGCAGCGCGTCCAGCGGGTGCTCTTCGTGGTAGAGATCCTCCGGCATTTTGCCGTCCCAGAACGCCCAGTTCAGCGGATACACATCGGGATCGAAGATGACTTGGTAGAAGTGCCACACTACGATGGCCAGCGTGGCCAGCACGGCTTCGTAGAAGTGTATCGCCAAGGCTACGTCCACCGACCAGCGCGGCAACCAGTGGCCGACGCCGACCTTGAACCAGGCCATCAGCCCGGTGGCGCCCATCAGGAAGTAGCCCCACACCAGGGCCCAGTACTCGGCTTTTTCCGCATAGTTGAAGCGGGCGAAGGCCGGCCGCTTGGATCCGAGGCCGAGATAGTAGCCGAGATTGTCGCGGATGTCGAAGCCGTCCTTGAGCGCCGGCAATAGATCCTTCACTGCGCGGCGGCCCTCCTGGGTCACAATGGCGTAGCAAAAATGGTAGAGACCCACGCCGAGCAGCAACACAGCGGCGGCCCGGTGTCCCCAGCGGCGGATGTTCTCGCCGAATACCATCCCTAGCCAGCTATCCGGGTAAGCCAGCGCGAAACCGGTGACTGACAAGGTGATGAAGCTGGAGAGCAGGCACCAGTGCTGGATGCGCTGCTGCAGAGTGAGCCGGACCACGGTGTGCACCTGAGCCTTGCGCCGGGCCAGCGCCTTCTTGTACCAGATCAGGAAATTGTGCAGCACCATGCCGCCGATCACCATGATGATCAGCGGAATGTACAACCGCCGGATCCAGCGGATGACGATGCTGGAAATATCGGCCGAGAGCGGCACGTCGATGTGCACCTTGCCTTGCACGAACTTGTCGGTCGCGCCGGGATGGCACTGCCCGCAGGTCTTCACCAGGTTGGCTTTGTTGATGGTGGAGCGCGGGTCAGAGGAAGGCAGGATATTGTGCGCGCCGTGGCAACTGGCGCAGTTGGCAACCACGGTCGAGCCCAGCTTGGCGGCGAGGCCGTGATAGCTGGCCGTGTAGGTGGTCATGCGCCGCCCTGAGAAGCCGTATTCCTGCGACATGCGCATGCTTTCGTGGCAATTCGCGCAGGTGGCTCGGGCAATGTTTCCGGCAAAGACCGACGACTTGGGGTCCAGGTGTGACTTGATGGTATGGATGCCGTGGCAATCGGTACATACCGGCGCGTCAAAGTTGCCGCGCGCCACCGCCTCCCCGTGGATGCTCTGCGCGTACTCCTGCCGGATGTTGTCGTGGCACTTGGCGCAGGTGGCGGGGACGTTAGCCTGGTAGATGCTCGATTTGGGGTCGTTGGGAGGCCGGATCTCGTGGCTGCCGTGGCAGTCGGTGCAGACCGCGGCCTTG
The DNA here is from genome assembly GCA_052145015.1 of Terriglobales bacterium. Taxonomy (GTDB): domain Bacteria; phylum Acidobacteriota; class Terriglobia; order Terriglobales; family Acidobacteriaceae; genus JAHFUA01. The sequence continues at coordinate 18,450 of JBKQPN010000095.1, read as the reverse complement.
GTAGAACCGGCGGCCACCGCTTTGCCGTGAACGCTCTCCTCGTAGTTGACGAAGGTGGCTGAACTCAGGCCGGACTTCTCCATCACGAACTTCTGCCCGTGGCAGGCGCCGCACGTGGCCGGAATATTCGCACGAGCCACTTTGGATTTGGGATCACTCGGCGGCAGGATCTCGTGCTGGTTGCCGTGGCAGGAGGTGCAGGTGGGAGCGTTGCTGTCTCCTTTCGCGCGAGCCTGGGCGTGGATGCTAAGGACATATCCGTGGTCGGCGTCGGCGTGGCACTTCGTGCATGACAGTTTAGCCGGCTTCACCTCGTGCGGCGCCGACTTCACATCGTCGTGGCAATCAACACAGCCCAGAATGGAGCCGTGAATCGAGTTATTAAACTTTGCCTCGTCTACTGCCAGGCTTTCCTGCTTCCCGTCCACTTCGTGGGTCAGGGTGGCATCGCCGTGGCAGGCCAGGCAGTCGGCGTTCGTGGGCTTCTTGGCAGCCCAGGCGGTTCCTATGAAGAATATGAAAACAGACAATAACATCCAGTAAGCACGCCGACTGCGAGCCCCAACCGCGGGTTCTGTTTCCCTCGCTGGCATTTCCAACCTCCTGCTACCGATACGCAAACAACATGGCATAAATAATCCAGACCACGATGCTGAACCCTACGGCCAGCGCCGCCCACGCAAACACGCGGATGGTACGAACGACGATGTCGGGATGCGGCTCCGCCAGGTGTTCTTCCAGCTCGCCGCGAGCCACCAGCGCCTCATACTCGCGCGGCTTGTCGCGCTTCAGCTCCGCCAACTGCATGCGGCCGGTGAAAATGGTGGTGTCCATGGGGAACTTCTCCGGCCGCAAGTGGGTGTTGAAGAAGTGCACCGTGAAGATAAAGCCCGTCGCCAGCAAGGCTTCGTCACTGTGAATGATGGTGGCGACGTTGATAAACGATCCCGGCAGAAAGCGCGTGAAAAACACCGGGAACCAGAGCGTCAGCCCGGTACAACCGATGATAAAGATTCCCCAGAATACGGCGAAGTAATCGAACTTCTCCCAGTACGTCCAGCGCCCGTAGCGCGGACGCGGTCCCAGGTGCAGAAACCACTTCATGGTGGCAATGAACTCGTGGAAGTCCTGCCGGTTGGGGATCAACGTGTTCGGCCCGAACAGCAGGGAGCGCCAGGATAGTTGCCCGCGCTTCTTGCTGCGATACAGGTCCGCCAAGTGGGTAATGAAGGTGCCAAACATGACCACCGCCGCGAAACGATGGATGTACCCGGCGGTTTGAAATCCTCCCAAGAGCCGTGACAGCACCACGGCCCACCTGGTGTAGGAGAATTTCAGCGTGAGTCCGGTGGTGGCAAGACTGAGGAAGCTTACGATCATGCAACCGTGCAAGGTACGATGCAGGCGGTTGAAGCGGACGAACTCGCGCTCCGTCGCCGCCGGGGGAAGGGCAGCGATCGCTTCCCGTTCACGCTGTATCGGCCTCCTTTCGAGCTCGTCGTTACCGTCCGGCATTCTTGTCCTCCGCCTGCTGGTTGCCTTCCGCCTCCCGGGCTTCCTCGGCGCGCAGCTCGCGGCGCATTTCGACCGCACGCGGCAGCCATAGCAATGTGTGTACCCCGCCCACGACGAACGTCCCCAGCAGCAGAGCCGTCATTCCCCAGAACGACCAGAACAAGAACGGATACTTCTTGGGGTCGTGGTGGGTGGCATGGGTCAGGTATCCGGCGAAGCGCCGGGTCGCGTCGCTGTGGCACTTCTGGCAGGTGGCAACCACGTTGGCCCGGCTCAGGTGCGATCTGGGATCGGTGACCTTCTGGATGTCGTGCGCGCCGTGGCAGTCGTAACACTTGGCGGTCTTGGTGTAGCCGAGGCGCGAGACCTTGCCGTGATAGGTATCAAAATAGGTCTTGGCGATTTCGGCGTGGCAGCGGCCGCACTTGTTCATGATGTCGAGCATGAAGCCATCTTCATCGGTGCGGCGGATGGAGTGGGCGCTGTGGCAGTCGCTGCACACCGGCAATTCCTGGCCAGTTTTGGTTATGTTCACCGAATGGATGCTCTCCACGAACTGCTCCTGGATGCCGTGGTGGCACTTGCCGCAGGTTGCCGGCACATTCTTCGGGTTCACCGTCGAATCCGGATCGGTCCGCGGCAGCACCCCGTGGGCGGTGTGGCAGCTCGTGCAGGTGGCGGTGACGGTGAGACCGCTCTTCAGCAGACCCTTGCCGTGGATGCTCTCGGTGTAGTGCTGGATGATCTCGTGCTGGCGCCCGGTGTAGCGCATCGCCGCCTTCTGCCCTTCGCGGTGGCAACGCGCGCACAGGGTGGGCACATTGGTGGGGAAAGTGACCGATGCCGGATTCTGCCGGCCCAGAACCGCGTGCGTGCCATGGCACTCCTTGCAGGTGGGCGCATTGGGATCATTGACGGCCAGGAGCTGGCCGTGCTTGCTGCGCTGGAACTGCTGGGCGATCTCGGCGTGGCAGGAGCTGCAGTCGACCTTCTTGGTGATGGTCTCGCAAGCACGCACGCGTGACGCATTCACCTCGGAGTGGCACTGGCTGCACGCCACCTTGGCGTGGCGCGAACCCGCCAGTTCCGCAGCATGGACCGCCAGCGAGCGCCCATCCGAGGCCTTCAGGCGCTCGTCGCCGTGGCAGCGCTGGCAGTCGGCGTCAGCCATGCCCTGGGTATAGAAGACGTTCCGGATCTTGTGCGGCTGGTGACAATCGATGCAGGCCGGCAGCACATTCGCTTCCTTTTCCCAGAGTTCGCCGCGGATGGTCTTGCGGTGCACCTGCTCGATCAATCCGTGGCACTTGGTGCAGGTGGCCGCGATGTTCTTGCGGGAGATGGAGGAGTTCGGGTCGGTATGCGGCAGGATGCTGTGCGGGGTGTGGCAGGACGCGCAGTTGGGCGCCACTACCAGCCCTTTCCTCAGCAAGCCCTCGCCGTGGATGCTTTCGGAGTAATTCTCCAGGATGTTGTGCTGCTCGATGGGCCGCTGCGTCTGCACCGGCGTGCCCTCGCGATGGCACTTGCCGCAGAGGAAGGGAACATTGAGCGGCGCCACCGGAGACCGCCGATCTTTCGCCGGCAGGATGTCGTGGTTGCCGTGGCAATTCACGCAGCGCGGGGCCAGCGCGTCGCCGCGGGCCGCCGCTTTGCCGTGAAGCGACTTGGCATGAAGCTCCGCTTCGCTGCTGTGGCATGTCCCGCAGTTCACCTTGGCCACAGGTGTGTCATGAGGCAAGTCCTTGCCTTCGAGAGAGGCATGGCAGGACGTGCAGGAAAGCGAGCTGTGAATCGACGACGCGAACTTCTTCCCGTCCACGTAGAGCGAGACAGTCTTCGCCCCGCGCTTGGTGGTCAGGCTCTTGTCGTCATGGCAAGCTAGGCAATCGGCGTTGCTGGGCGTATCCGCGGCCCAGACCGGCGTCAGGAAAAATATGAATACGTATAAAAACAACCAACCCATACGCCGAATGCCGGGCCACTGAGCTTGCCGTACTCGATAGCCCGCTGACATAGTGAAACTCCCATCGCCCTAGCTGCCTCCCGACTGCTTCCGGGAATCAGCCTGGCGGATGTACATGCGTAGTCCGGCGAGGACTACCAGAATCGTGATGAGCGTCAAGCCCAGCCCCTTGCGGCGGTAGTCGCGCTCGGCCAAGGCTTGCAGCCCGGCGTTATACGTCTTGTCCGCGATCTTCATGCCCGCCTGCGTGTCCTGCTCCACCTTGTCGGGCTGGAAGCTGTGCACGGTTACGCGCGCCTTGATGAGCGCGTCGCGTCCCTGCGCCTCATCGAGCTGGGCCTGGCTGATCTCCATGCCGGAGCGCTCCGCCTTGTCGAGCACTTCTTGGGAACGCTTCAGGGCCTCGTCCAGCTTCGCCAGGTCGTCGTGGATTCGGCCTGCCGCCGCGAAGCCGGGATCACCGGCTGCGTGGCAGTTGGTGCACACCGCTTCGTTGCCGGTGCCGATGAGCTTGTCGGTGGGGTGGACGATGCGGTGATTGCTGTGGCAGGTGATGCAGGACGCCGTCCCCATGGCAGCGAAGGCCGCCTTGTGGGGACTGATATCGAACAACTGCGCCTGGAAGACGTGGCAGGTCGAACAGACATTCTCCACCGACGCCACGCCCGGCGGCGCTGCCCCATGGTTGCCGTGGCAGGTGGTGCAGGTGGGTGCGCTCAGGTCGCCGCGGACCACCATGGCGTCGTGGTGCACGCTGGCGCTGTATCCGGCGAACTGGTCGGTCTTGATCTTGTAATCCTTCATGTAGGCGGCATCGGAATGGCAGCGCGAGCAGGTGTTGGCCACGTTCAGCGGGTTCACAGTGGAGCGCGTGTCCTTGGCGGGACGGATGCCGTGGACGCTGTGGCAATCGATGCAGACGGCGACCTTGGTGTCGCCCTTGGCCAGGCGTTTGCCGTGGACGCTGGTCTGGTATTGCGCGAGCTGATCGGTGCGCAGCGACGGGTTGTACTGCCGCATGTAGGCGCCGTCGGCGTGGCACTTGGCGCACATCGCCGGAATCTCGGTGCGCTTGGGCTTGCCGCGGAAGCCGGCCTTCTTGCTCATGGCGCCTTCCGGCGACGGGTCCTTGGGATCGCCGCCGTGGCAACTGGCGCAAGTCAGGCCCCTCTGCGCATGGATGTCAGCCGCCCACTGCTCCTCGGTCACCCCGGTTGGCGCCGGGAAGGAGGAGTGGCAGTCCACGCAACTGCTCTTGGTCGGCTGCGGCGGTGCCTGGTCGGCGAACAAGGACGCAGGAAGCAGGAGGCAGGCGGCAGCGAAGACCAAGCTGGCGGGAGGCAGGAGGCAGGAGGCAGGGCGAAGCAACAGAAGCAGTCGCCGCGCGAGCGTGAGCCTCATCGTGCTCGCTATCCCGTTATTTCGCCAGATAGCCATAGACTGTCATGGACAGCATGTAGGCCAGGGCAAACACGCCCAGGCCACGGATGAACACCTGCCGGCGGCCGTAACGATCGCCGCCCAGAAAAGGCAGAAGCACCCAAACCAGTCCCACCAATCCGAATCCCAAAATGCCCACCAACTCGCCATCGATGGGGCCCAGCTTGGCGGGGATGAGCTTCAGTGTCTGGAACATGAACATGAAATACCACTCCGGCTTGATGCCGGCGGGCGCAGGCACGAAAGGATCGGCCTTGCTTCCCAGCTCCCAAGGGGCGAGCGCGGCCAGCGCGCCCAGCACTCCCAGCGCGATGTACCAGGCCATCAGCTCGTGAGCGAAGAAGTTGGGGAAGAAGGGCATCTCGCGCTTGTCTGGGGGCAGCACCTTCCACGCGGCTTCCTGGCTGGGCGGCACGCTCATGCCCAGCCGCTGGATCAGCAATATGTGGGCGGCAATCAGCAAGGTGGTGATTCCGGGAAGCAGCGCAACATGGAAGCCGAAGAAGCGCGTCAGGGTGGCGCCCGTGACTTCTTCGCCGCCGCGCAGGAAGATCAACAACGGCTTGCCGACCAGCGGCACCTGGCCGGTGATCTCGGTTCCCACCTTGGTGGCAAAAAACGCCAGCGTATTCCACGGCAGCAGGTAGCCGCTGAACCCGAAGCCCAGCATCAGAAACAGCAGCACCATGCCGGTAAGCCAGGTGAGCTCGCGCGGCTTGGTGTAGGCGCGCAGGAACAGCACGCTGAACATGTGCGCGAAGGCGGTAAAGATCATCAGGTTGGCCGACCAGGAATGGATGGAACGCACCAGCCACCCGAACTGCACCTGGGTCATGATGTACTGCACGCTCTCGAAAGCCTCGTTGGCGCTGGGACGGTAGTAGAGCAGCAGCAGGATGCCGGTCAGCACCTGGATCACGAAGAGAAACAGCGTGATGCCGCCTAGGAAATACCAATACGATAACTTGTGGACAGGGACGGTCTTGTGGCGCAGGGGGGCGAGCAAGTCCTCCCAGCCAAAGCGTTCGTCGAGCCAGGCCACCAGCCGGTTGCTGTGGGCGGAGGTCCGCGGTGCGGCTTCCGGTGGGCTCGCCATCAGGCCCCCCGCCGGCGGCTGACCACCACGTCATCGCCGTTGATGTGCACATCGTAGGCGTCGAGCGGACGCGGCGGCGGTCCGGCCACGTTGCGCCCGTTCAGATCGTAGAAACCGTTGTGGCAGGCGCACCACACTTCGCGCACGTCACTGCGGTATTGCACGGTGCAGTTCAGGTGGGTACAGACCGCGGACATGGCGCGATACTCGCCATCGGCGGTGCGCACCAGCAAGCCCGGCCGGCTGCCAAAGCGAAAGATCTTGCCGCTATTCGCCTTGAGTTCACCGACCTTGGCCGCTACAACGCTGTCGCCGCCCAGGTCGGTCGCGGTCGGCGGCACCAAGTAGCGCAGCACCGGGTAAAGGAACGCCACCGCGGATGCCAGCAAGCCGCCGCCCAGCAGGACCTGCATGAGGCGGCGGCGTGCCGGCTCTGGTCTGGTTACGATCTCCGCGTGGTCCATGGATTTCCCTTTCCGGCGGACCTCGCCGGGTTGGTTACTTCTTGAGAGTGCGGACGTAGGCGACCAGCGATTTGATCTGGTCGGCGGTCAGTTTGCCGTCGTAGGCGGGCATCTTGGGCGCCTTGCCCTTGGTGATGGTGGCGGTCAGGTCAGCATCCGACGCCTTCTGCACCTCGGCGGAGCCCAAGTCCTTGGTACCCGCCATCTTGCCCTTGCCGTCGGGGCCATGGCACATAGCACACTTGGATTTGAACAGGTCGGCAGCCCGATCGGCGGCGAAGGAAGCCAGCGGCAACGCGAGCATGGCCAGAACCACAGCCACGACCGCCAGTCTCTTACCAAACACTAGGTTCACGATGTTTCCTCCTGGGGGTGAGGTATTTTGCAGCGTTTAATAACTCCACAAGCCAACTTTGGCAGACCTTTATACACGGATACCGAGGCCGGACTCTAGATCCAAGCCAAGGATTTCAAATCGGGAGAGCAGAGGGCTGTGATCCTGTGCACGATTGATTGTGACCGCCGTCACAAAGGGCGCGATGGCCGCCTGCCTGGCCTGCCACCGTCGCAGCCGCAGAGGTGAACACCTGGGATGGGTCTTTCGACCCAACCCAGGCATTTGGCAAGGCGGTTTAGAAGTGGTACTCTAGCGTGCCCGACACGTAATAGGCATGGTACGAGGGTTGGTCCACACCCAGGAACAAGTACCTCGCCGCCGAGGGATCGCCCACCTGGAAGTACGGGTAGAACGGGCTGGCGCCGTTGGGGCTCAGGATCGGAGTGGGAGAGGTGGTGCTGCTCACCACCGCAACCGGACAGCCGGCCACGGGGGCAGCCAGCGACGGGCTCGCGCAACCCATGTACTGGGTCATGGGCGAGGTCTGGAAGTCCTTGTTGTCGAACTGCTGATACCGGAACTCGAACTTGGGTATGAGGTTCTTGGTGAGCTTGTACTTGAAGATAGCCACCACTTCATGCTGGCGAGTGACAGTCTCCGGATAGTCCGTGGCCGCACTGGTGCCGACCAGAATAAACGCGTTCGCACCGGTGGTGATGGTTGGATCCCCGAGGAACCTGGAAAGGGTGTTGCCTCTTCCCGCCGACAGCGAGTAGTAGGTGGTGAAGTAAGCCTTCTTGCCGACATAGGTATCGGCGCCCGCCGTCCATACGTCAACCATCTCGGGGGTAGTGCTTTCCCAGTCGTTGTTGGCGCTGTCGCAACCGGTGCAGGTCAGGATGGTCTGGACGCCGGTAGTGGGCGTGCGGTCACGCGAGATTAGCCTGCGGTAGTTGTGTTCGTGGGAATATTCGGCGAACAGAGTCAGTTGCGGTGAAAAGGCGTAGTCTGCGCTGGTGCCGTAGTTGTAGGAGATGTCCTTCAGAATTCCGTAAAGGTAATAGGGACTCGTGGTCGCCGCCGCGCCGGTAAGGAAGTTCAGAGCCGTGGGGCTGTTGGTGCCGCCGGGCTGGTTGTAGTTGTCCTGGACCGTTCCGCCGAAGGCGGAGAGGGTCAGCGATGCCAGCGGACTGTACTGGATCAGCCCGTCGCCGCGGTTGCGCACCCGGGCCGCCTCGTCGAATCTCCGGCTGCAGCGTTGATCGGCGGTGAAAAACGTGGTGGTGGTGTCGGAGCACAGGACCGCGTCGCCGGCCGCATTAGTGGCGTCTCCGTCCTGGTACGAGTCCGGCTTGCGGTCCGAGTGCCGGTAGGAGAGTCGGACCAGCAGATCTTTCCAATAGCCCACGTCGACCGCACCCACGAACGAATTCTCCAGCGAGTGTTCCACGTCGCGGTGCGAGCGGTCCATCCATTCCGCCTCGTAGCCGGCCTTGAGCGAGCTCTTCTTGGCGAAAAACCAGTTGCCGGTCAGCTCCAGGTTTTTCCGGTTGAAGCCGAAGGGGGTGTTCGTGTCCGTCGAAGGCGCCGCGGAGTCGCCCTCGACCGGCGTGTAGTTATGGACCGGAGTGTTGTTGTTGTAGTCGTAGTGGCGGTAGGCCGCCTTGAACTGGAAACTCTTCCAGGGCAGGGTGACCAGAGTGTAGTTCATGGCCAGGGTCTGCTTGCTCCCGGCCAGGTTCGGCGCCGGCAGAGAGGCTGTGGTGGTGCAGGATGCCCCGGCAACCCCGCCGCAACCCGTGATGGCTACGTTGTCCGTGTAGGGCAGAAAAGCCTTGTCCTGGCTCAGCCAGCCGGGGCTGACGCTGGCCATCAGGCGCAGATACTTGCCCAGGTCGGTGGCGCCGGCAAGATTCAAGTACTGTGCGTGGTTGTCGGGATACAGCGTCATTTGCCCGCTGATGGGATTGGTGATCCCGGCAGCGCCTGCGGGTTGCGTAAGTAGGAAGGGGTTGTCCCAGACCATCTTGGCAAGGTTGTTCTGGAAGAACGACCCGATATAGGCAACCTGGATGCCCCAGCTCTGCTTACCATACTCGCCGCCCACCTGCACCAGGTTAGTCCAATAGCTGATGGTCTCGGGAAGCTCGACGCCAAAACCGCTGGTGGCGCTGGCGCTGGGGCTGGAGTTCATGATCAGCCCGATGGGCCGGGTGCCATTCTCGCTCTCCCGCCGGAACAGGCCATTGATGTTCAAGTCCGGAGTCAGGTTGTAGGACACCAGCACGCTTCCCGCCTTGCGCAGGGTGCTGGGGGTGATGAAGTTGAAGTTGGTCACCACTCCCTGCGCAGCATTGGCGCCCGTGCCGGCAAGGAGCGAGGGGAGATTGGCCGCGCTGCTGGCCTGTATCGTGGAGCGGATCGCCGCCGGGAAGCTCCACACCCCGGGCGCGGTTTCGGTGAACTCCGTGCGGGCGGTGTCGGTGTAGGTGTGCGGGATCTCGTCGTAGCGGAACTGGACCTTGAACTTGCCGTACTGGCCGAAAGTTGCCAGATAGCTCTGGTCGCGGTACAGCGTCTTCTGCGACTGCACGCTCACATAATTCTTCGAGTTGAGCACGTTATCGAAGGTCGCGTTCATGCGTTTGATGAAGAAGCCGTTGCGCAGATCGCGATACTCCTCGTATTTCGAGGCAGACAACAGAGGATCGAATGGGGTTCCGCAACCCACGCAGCCTAGCTGAGTCGCTGGATTGCCGGTCGCACTGGGACCGGCTTGGAGATCCGGACGGCCATAGACATCACCCCAGACGTACCGGACCCCGAATTCGACGCTCCCACGCTCGGGCGGCGGATCCTCGGCGAAAACCGCTGCCGGGAGCAGCAGGAGCGCGAACACCGCCAAACCTGCAAGCTGGCTTGATCTCTTGACTTTCATGTCGCTCTCCCTTCCCTAGCGCAGGAAAAAGTTGCCCGAGGGGTTATTCGACCCGTGGATCGAGGAGTGGCAGTTGGTGCAACCCCGGTTGAAGTCGCGGATGGAATTAAGCAGGAGTGGGGTGGTCGGGTGACGGCTGCTGATGTGGCAGGAATCGCACACCCGCGGCATGCGCACCTTCAGCAACTGCGGATTGTTGGTGCCGTGTGCTTCATGGCAGTTGGCGCAGTTCTCCATCACCGGCGGGTGCTCCCACAGGAAGGGGCCGCGCCGCTCGGTGTGGCAGCTCAGGCAGTTCTCGTTGACCGTGCTTTGGATTAACTGTTTGGGATTGGGCGAGCCGTGCGGATTGTGGCAACTGGTGCAGGTCACTTTGCCTTCGCGGTAAGGCATGTGGGAGGAGCGCTGCAACTGCGCGCGCCGCATCTGGTGGCACTGCAGGCAGAGCTCCGGCTGGGGTTTCTTGACCCCTGTGTTCTGGGTCAGGGGAGCGTTGTAGCGACCCTCTTGGGACAAGGTCGGGTGCAGCTCCTGATGCGCCTGGTGGCAGTCCACGCAGGCCATGGCGCGGGAATCGTGCGGGCTGCCCTTCCAGAACAGACGGTTGCCGCGGGAATGGCACTGCAGACAGGCGGCATTCTTCTCCGCGACCGAATTCGTGGAATCACTGGTGAAACGCACGGGAATCGTGCCCTTACCGCCGCCGGCTTCGACGTGGCCCTTGCCCGGACCGTGACAGGATTCGCAACCGCGGGTTTCGTCGGGAGTCCGCGGATGCGCCATTACCTTGCCCATCACGGTGTTCTTGAAGCGACGGTTTTGGTCTTCGTGGCACCCTATGCAGGTGTCGCTGCCCACATAGTCGCCGTCTGCTTTCGCTGGCGTTGCGGCTTTAGCGTTGTCCTCGGCAGCGCCTGGATAGGCGCCCATGAGGAACGCACCGGAAAGCGCACGCGCCGAATGCGGTGGCGCGGCCTTCGCGCTCACCGCCAGAGCGGCAACCAAAGCGAAAAAGGCTGCTGTTCGGAATCTCATGACCGGCTTCGCCTGCCCCCTTTAATGAAATATCGGTAGTACACCCGGAATCGCACCCTAAAATACCCGACACTTTGGACTTCAGGTTGGAGAAAAGCAATCGATAACTTACATCGCAGTGGAGGGGCAGTCCCGTTACGGGACGGAGGTCAATATAGGCTAACTGCGATCATGCAAAGTCGCGCGGTTTCCGGGAGGTTGCTGCCCAGCGGGAAAATGCAAAATTACTTGGGGGATCCGCCGGCGGCGCGCTGCGCCTCGAGGCGTTGGATGGTGGCCCGCAACCATTGCTTCACTTTCTCTTCCAACTCCTGCTGGTGGTCGCAGCGGTTCGCCGTGTCCACCGTCTCCCCGTTCTGGTTCAGCGGGATGTGGTGGCAGGGAACCTCAGCCGCGCGCTCCGCGGGCGGGACGAAATCGATGAGCAGGCACTCCGAGCAGGGGTGCACGCGCTCGGGCTCGCCGAAGTTCAAGCAGCTAATCGAATCTTGAAAAATTGAGGTTGGCTTCCAAGGCGTGCGCACGGAGCGCCCGTAGCCTCCCTGCTCCAGGAAGGCGAGTTCGAACTTCAGCACTTCCAGGACGTCGCGGTCGTCTTGAGCCATGGCCAGCCTCCTCGGCGGAGGATTGGGCGCATCGATAAACCCGGCCACCCCGGTGGGGCGGACCGGAAGCGCTGCCGCTACTATAACTCAGAAACGGGATCACGGCCCCATGATCCTCGGGCTGTCCTGCAAGGTGAGCAGCCGCGCTTAGCCCCGCCACGGAGATCTGACGACCCCACTGCGGCTAATTGTGACTGTGGCGCATGCGCGCCAGTCCCAGCGTCCGCACCCGGTCGTAGGCCGCTTGCACGTCGTTGCTCAGCGACTCCACCACCCGCAAGCATACGTCGCTATGCTCCCGCAGGTAGCGCAGAAAGTCCTTGCGCCGGATGAAGGCCAGTTCCGCCGCGGTGGTGGTCTGGGCGGTCACTTCATGGCCCTGACCTGTCAGAGTCGCGCTCAGTCCCAGGATCTCACCCGGGCCGGCAGCACGCAGCAGCAGGCTGTCGCCGTGGCTGGAACCGACAGAAAGTTTCACCGCCCCGCTGCACACCACAAAGATCCCCTCCGCAGGCTCGCCTTCCTGAAACAAGACGGCGCCGCTCGGATAGTCATGGATGCTGTGGAGATCGCAAAGCTGGCGCAGCGCGTGTGCTGGCAACCCTGAGAAGACACGGTCCGATGCCTGCCCGGCGCCGAGCACACTCACCGGTAAATGATGGTCCCGGTTCATGGGTGCAACTGTAGAGTCCGACGCCGGTCCAAAGCTGTGACCCGAGTCACGGTTTTGGGTGATGGCCTGCCGAACCGGTAGCCCAGATTGGACCGGAGACGCGGAAACTACGGACTGACAAGGCCTTCCAGCGCCGCCCGGTTGCGGATGACCAGCGTGGAGCCTTTAAGCTGAATGAGTTGCCGCTTCTTAAAATCGGCGAACAGGCGAGTCACGGTCTCGCGCGAGGTGCCGATCATCTGCGCGATTTCTTCGTGAGTAAGGGTGAGCTTCAGGCGGTCGGGCTGGCGGGCGCCGCCGTTCTTCACCGACCATTCCAGCAGCAGCTTCGCCAGTTTCTCCGCCGCGGAGTGCGACAGGCCGAGTGAGCGGATCTCGTGGCAGGCGGTGTTGTACTTCTCGCTGAGCTGCTCGGCCACACGCAGGCAGACATCGTTGTGCTCGCGCAGGAAGCGCAGGAAGTCCTCGCGTTTGACGAAATTGACCTGGCAGGGATCGAGCGTCTCCGCGGTCAGTTCATAGGGTTTGCCGGAGACGCTGGCGCTCAGGCCCAGCACCTCGCCCGCCTCCGCAATCTTCAGGATCAGGGTCTTGCCATCGCTGGAGCAAATGGAGAGCTTCACCCGCCCGCGGCACAGGATGAAAACTCCGCGCGGCGCCTGGCCCTCCACGAACAACACCGCCCCTTTAGGATAAGCAGTGGTGTACTTGATGGCTTCCAGCGCCTGCACCGTCTGGGTCGGCAGATTGCAAAAAATCTTGTCCGCCCGCAGCTTGCAGGTGACGCAGCTTTCGATAATCTCAAGACCGTAAGGCGAGAGCACGGCTTTCTAACTATATCACCAAGGCCCGAATTAAGCGGCCTAAATTGGGGGCGCGGGCCAATAGGGGCGCGCCCGAGTGCGATTAGCCGCGCGGGTTCCACGCGGTGTAACGCCATGCAAAAGGTACTGCCGGCGGATAGCAGCCGCTAGCCCTTGTCGCCCCACGTTCGCAAACTAAGGACGCGCGCGGCTCATCTCCATGGTGTGCAGGTGGATGATGTTGCCGCTTTCCGGATTCATTTCCGGGCTGATGCAGTAGGTATCGCGCCGTGCTTCGTAACCTTGGGACTCGAGTTCCAGGACCCGCCGGTGGAAGCTGTCGGCATCCCACTCTCGAACTACGATCACGTCCTGCATGGCGGCCCCGCCGCGAGTGTATCAAACCCTGCGCGGCCAAGGCAGTCCGGACAAGTTTTCAGTCGGCTTGGGGTGCGCGTACCGCCAACATGGTATCGCTCCCGGCAACCCGGGCAACCGACCAGCACGCGCGCTGGCACACGGCTCGTACCCTGTGCGCCCAGGCAGAACCGTATCCAGCCGCGACGGCGGTAGTGACGGGTGTCAGGCCGCAACCTTCGACCAGCAACTGTTCCACGGCCCGAATCTCGCGGGCCAGGCGGCGGATTTCTCTGTCCAGGTTGTCCATGGCTCCTCACGGCACGGCACATGCGCCAGCAGAGGAAGCATAGATTCCGCCCGCTCCCCGGAGAAAGATAACGGCCGAGTCCGCAGCGGATAACGGCGGTAACCCACGAAGCCGGCGGCCGCGGCCTGGGGCGGCGGTCGTTCCGATGCTGGCCAGGGCTCGCCAGCCCGCACCGGCAGCGAGTCTTCCAGCCGCACCGGCGCCAGCGGGGGTTTCCCAACTGGGATTACTTTGGTTACTTGGGACGGTCACGGTTGCGGACTACCATGCAAGCTATGGTCCTGCAATCCCTTCTCCTGTGCCGTGATCCGGGCGCGGTGCGGGTTTTCCGCCGTGCGCTGGATGATTTGGGGATTGCAGTGGAGGTGGCGGCGGCGGCGGAGCCGGCGCTGGAGCTTCTGGACAGGAATAAGTTCGACGCCATCATCGTGGATTGCGACGACGTGGCCGGAGGCGCCGGGGTGCTGACCGCCGTTCAGCAGTCGCCTTCCAACAAGCGGGCCATCGTCATCGCGGTGATCAATGGCGCCACCAACATGCGCGCCGCCTTCGAAATGGGAGCGCACTTCGCGCTCGACAAGCCGGTCACCCTGGAGCGGGCAGTACGCTCGCTGCGCGCCGCCCACGGTTTCATGATCACCGAGCATCGCCGATACTTTCGCCACGCCGTGGATACCCAGGCTTACCTTACCTTTGGGGTGGTCAAGCGGCTCGCCTGCAAGATCACCAACATCAGCGACGGCGGCATGGCTGTCGCGCTCCGCGAGCAGATCAGCCCGAGCTGGACGGTGGAGGCGCGCTTCGAACTGCCTGGCATCCCTCAGACCTTGGAAGTGAAAGGCGAGTTCGCCTGGTCGGACGGCAAGGGCATCGCCGGCATCCGCTTCGTCTACATCCCCAACGAAAGCAAGAGAGTGCTGGGCAAGTGGCTGGCGGAGCGGATCGAGGACGTCGAAGCCGGTCGCGGACCGGGCAAGGGCCGGCACTCGCTGGCCATCTGAAGCCTTTAACCTGACTCAGTCGTCCCTACACAGAAGCTCCCATCCGCTTCCGGCGGTGCGCCCACAGCCAGTTGACGAAAGCGATCACCATAGTGACGACGATGATCGCCAGTTCGGCGCGGCCCATGCGGCTCACCAGCACCAGCGCGAACCCGATCCCCAACATGGCGAACAGCGGTCCGGCAGGCAGCGGGAAACGTGCCGCGCCTGGCTGTTTGCGGCGCAGCACCAGCATCGCGAGGCAAACCGCGCCATAGGCGAATAGTCTTGCCACCGCCGACAGCACCACATTCCAGCGGAAGTTGCCGGCCAGTGCCATCAACCACACCAGAACCGCGCTTACCACGATGGAAACATGAGGCGTGCGGAAGCGCGGGTGCACCGCCCGAAAGATCGGAGGGAAGTCGTCGTGCTCGGCCAGCGCGAAGGTGAGCCGGGGAGTGTTCAGCATGTTGGCGCTAAGGTATCCGTACAGGGAGACGAGCGCGCCCAGGCTGATGAAACGCGCCCCCGCCGTTCCCATGAATTGGCGGGCCGCGTCAGCCAGGGGACGGTCGGCTTGCCCAGGATTGGCCAGCGTTGCTTGCACCACGATCTGAAGCAGAGTGAACAGCGCCACACACACTGCCAGGGAAACCAGCAGAGCGAAGGGAGCATCGCGGCGCGGATCTTTGGCTTCCGCCAGCGGGATCATGGCGGCTTCGAACCCTCCGTAGGCGAAGACTAGGAGGAGCACCGCCTGGATCCAATCGCCGGCGGCGGGATGGAGCGGGCTGGCCGTAGGCGCTGGTCCGCCCCGCAGTAGCAAGAAAACCGTACCCGCGACGGCGAGCAAACCCAGCGGGACCAGCTTGGCTACCGTAAATACGTTGCTCATGCGCGCGCCCGACTTGACGCCGCGATAGTTGATGGTCGCCAGCACGCCCAGCAAGACGGTGAGCACCAGCGCGCGGGCGAACGGCAGCTTGGCTCCCGGCCAGAATTCGGCCAAATAGATCACGAAGAGATTGGCGCCGGCCGCCGCGGCGCTCAGCCGTACCAGCCACAGCACCCATCCCATTTCGATTCCCAGAAAGCGTCCAAAGGCAGCGCGCGCATAGAGATAAGGTCCGCCGGCCTCGGTGAAGCGGGAAGAAACTTCCGCAAAGCAGGCCATAATGACGCCGATCCCCGCCCCTGCCAGCAAGTAAGCCCACGGAGCCGCGCCCCCGACCTGCTTCCACACCAGCGAGGGCAGGCCGAAGATGCCGCTGCCGATGATGGAATTAATGACCAGCGCCACCAGGGTCCAGCGCCCCATGGCGCGCACCAGTCCGGATTGGGCTTGGTTGGGCATGCGCTGAAGTGCGCACGCTACACGACTCGGGCTCATGCCGGCAACTGTGCTCGATCAGGCGCCTGGCGCCGGTCACCGGCCCGGGGGTGACCGGCGGATGGCGTACTTATTACCAAGGGTTCCTACGAAGCTCTTGACAAGCTGCAGGACCGGGCTACAATACCCGCGTTTCCGGTGCACTTTCCGGATATGAGTTCACTCCAGCCCCTACCATCCTCCGAAGCAGCACGCCAGCGAGTCAGCATGGACAAGCCTTGCACGCACCCGCGTGTGCGCGTCGTGGCGCGCGACGAAGACAGCGAATTCGTCGAGTGCCTGGAATGTGCCCTGGTCTTTGAATCCAGCGAATTCAAAGACATGGCCATCGAAGAGCGCACCGGGACCGAAGACGCATAGCGTCGCGCCTGTCCGATTCTTGGCTGCATCCCCTGATCGCGCCGTGGTGTGCGTGCGCGTTCACCGCAGCGGCAGGGAGGCCTCGGCTGAGAGTTCCAGCCCGGCGAAGTCGCTGGCCAGGAACTTGGGATAGGCCGCGGCAGCGATCATTGCAGCGTTGTCGGTCGAGAGCGGACGCGAGGGGAAATATACCGGCAGGCCGATCATCGTGGCCGCACGCTCGAAGGTGGCGCGCAATTCGCTGTTGGCCGCCACACCGCCGGTGATGAAGAGCGTCGCGATGTCGAGCTCGCGGGCGGCATTCAAGGTCTTGCCGACCAGGTCCGCGACCATGGCGCGCTGGAACGAGGCAACCAGATCGAGCGTCTGCCGATCGCAGAGCTTCAGCACATCGTCAGACTTGGCCAACTTCTCGGCCAGCGCGCGACGGCGTTCCTCAATCGCTTGTTCCATGTTGTGGGTCTCGACGTAACGCAGCACCGCGGTTTTGATTCCGCTGTAAGAGAAGTCAAACGTTGAGCCGGGCACGTCGGCGCCAGAACGGCGACGGCTGCGGCCTGGGCGTCCTTTGATGTGCGCCGGTGAAAACCTCACCGCTTCCGGGTTGCCCTCGCGCGCGAGCCTGTCGATGATCGGGCCGCCGGGATAACCAAGCGCCAGCAGCTTGGCGACTTTGTCGAAGGCCTCGCCGGCAGCGTCGTCGCGTGTCTGGCCGACGTTCTCGTAGGTCCAGCCGCGTTGCTGTTGTTCGGCGAGATAGAGATGCGTGTGTCCGCCTGAAACAACAAGCGCGAGCACTGGAAAACCGATCTCTCGATTGCCTTTTTGCTTTTCTTCCAGCAGAACAGCGTGGATGTGACCTTCGAGGTGATTGACGGCAATCAGCGGCTTGTCGAGCGCGAAGGCCAGCGCCTTGGCGTAGCTGACGCCCACCAGCAGCGCTCCGGCCAATCCCGGTCCCTGCGTCACCGCTACGGCATCGACTGACTCATAGGTCTGTCCGGCTTCCTCGAGCGCTCGCCGGACCACGGGCACGATGGCGCGCAAGTGCTCCCGCGACGCCAGTTCCGGTACCACCCCGCCGTACGGCCAGTGCGTCGCGATCTGCGACGCAACCACGTTCGACACCATCTGCTCGCCCGCGCGTACCACGGCCGCCGCGGTTTCGTCGCAGGATGTTTCGATGCCGAGGATGTGCGTCGCATTCAGCAATCAGCAAAACCTATTAGTATTTTATCCTGCAGAACCTTGTACGCTTCTGCAGTGGCTGACTGCTGAATGCTGAATGCTGAGTGCTAAGGAAAAAGCGACCGAGATCGTGCGCACCCTGCGCCAGCACGGCTACCAAGCCTACCTGGTCGGCGGATGTGTGCGCGACCTGTTGCTGGGGCGCGAGCCTGCCGACTACGACGTCGCGACCGACGCCACGCCCGACGAGGTGATGCACCTCTTCCCGCGGACCTGGGCGGTGGGAGCCCAGTTCGGAGTGGTGCTGGTGCCGGTGGATGACGATGCTTCCAAAGCCGTGGAAGTCGCCACGTTCCGCAGCGATGGCCTCTACACCGATGGCCGACATCCCGACCAGGTCATCTACACGAGCGACCCGAAGGAGGACGTGCAGCGCCGCGACTTCACCATCAACGGCCTGCTGCTCGATCCGCTGAATAACGAAGTGCTGGACTACGTCGGTGGGCGCGCCGACCTCAAGGCGGGCATCATCCGCACCATCGGCCAGCCGGAACGCCGCTTCGCCGAAGACAAGCTGCGCATGTTGCGCGCCGTCCGCTTTGCCGCGCGCTTCGGGTACGCGATCGATCCGGCGACGTTCGAGGCCATCCGCGCGCTGCGTTCCGAGATCCACCAGGTCAGCCGCGAGCGCGTGCGCGACGAACTGGTGAAGATGCTCACCGAAGGCCACGCGCGCCGCGCCTTCGAGTTGCTCGACCAGACCGGGCTGCTGAAGGAGGTGCTACCGGAAGTGGACAAGATGCACGGCGTCGAGCAGTCGCCGCAGTTTCATCCGGAAGGCGACGTGTGGGTGCACACGCTGCTGCTGCTCGAAGGCTTGCCCGACAAGGCCGCGCCGACGCTGGCGATGGGAGCGCTGCTGCACGATGTCGGCAAGCCGCCGACCTTCCGCGTGGCCCCGGACCGCATCCGCTTCGACGGCCACGTCGA
>JBKQPN010000094.1:0-9024 GCA_052145015.1 Terriglobales bacterium | reverse complement strand
ACCCGGGAGGGACCGTGTCCGCGCCTGGTTTTTTAAGGCGCCGCGGATGAGAAGAAAACCGCCGAGACGTCGAGACTCCAAGGCCCGTAGGGCCGAAATAAATTAGCCCAGGACGGAAGTCCTGGGTGGGCGAGCATAATAGCTTAGCGAGCGCGAGGGAGCCTCGCGACTGAGCGCGAGCTTGGAGACATTGCGCCCCACCCGATCGAAAGAAGCTCGGGTGGGGCACGCTCAAGAGTTGGGGTGATACAAAGCGTCTAGTCTGGGCCGCCCGTCAAAGGATCGCTATTCCTTCGGCTCACCCTTCCTGGGTTTGGTCCTTTTCTTCTCCTTCCTGTCTTCCTCAGCGGCGGTTTCCGTTTTCTCTGTCAGTGCCAGGATTGGTGGTCCCTCCACTTTCATGAACTGCATGCTCACCGATGCGGCCCGAATCGTCTGGACAGCATTTTGGATATCCGCGTTGGCATCTGTCGGTGCCGGCGGCTCAACGCGGACCTCAAAGTTGAACCCACGATCTATTCTGTTCGCAATCGTGTTGAGGCAGATTGTTACCGCGTTTTTCAGTTCATTCCTGCGGTGGCCATCATCGCTGACCGACTCATATTCAGTCATGATCTCAATGGTGAACTTGTCTATCTCGGCTTCCATTAAGTTATTCGCGTGATTCTTAGTTTTTTCGGAGATATCTTCAGGAAGCTCAAGCCTCTCTATCTCCCTCTGTACCTTCTTGATGTCGAGAATTTTCTTGTATTGAGTGACGATAAAGTCTATGACCCGCGCCATCACCGCACCGAGTCGGGGATGTGCGGAGAGGAACAACATTAGGTCACTGGAGGAAACGGTCCTAATTTCCAAATCCTCGACGCCGCCGGTTGCAAGCTCGGTAAGCGTCCTCAGGATGAATTCGATCTCTCCAAGCTCTTCGACATACTCGCGGAGCTTGTTGTTGACGGCTTGACGGGGAATGAGAATGCCGATTTCACACTCCCCTGGCGCCAGCTCTTCGCTGCCGATTTCGAACGCGGAGAATGCGGTCGCTGCGCTGTCCAGCGCTTTGCTGAATGTCTGTAACCCAGATTGGATTGATTCAAGCCGCTGTAAAGCCACCGTTGGGGTCATTTGATTCTCGTTAATTGTCTCTTCGATCGTGTCGAGCAGGTTGCGCCCAAAAAAACTCCCTCCGCCAATGTCTCCCAACACCTGGCGCCAAGTTGGACTGAACGCGTCACTGGGCGCGTCGGAAAGCGCATTGCGCAGCGTCTCCCTGCTACCAACCAGAGTTTGCTGATAGCTGGGATTCGCCGGTTGAGAAGACATGTTCCTAAGCGCGCTCACCAGCGTGGTTAAGTTGCTGACCATATTTCGCTGCGCAAGTTCTTGCCTCAGGGCGGTTACGATAGCGTGCAAGCGTTCCGCATTCATGGCGATTTCCCTAGACTCCCGCGCCTGGACCAGCGGGTTCGACAACGGTCAGCGTTTTTCCTGCGGAGGGAATGAGTAGAGGGTCACCACAATCCGGGGACTGGCCTTAGGCTCTCACCCCGCGCGGAGGAAACAGGCAATCTCGCCAGTCCCTCAAAACGCCCCTGTAATTATAACCCCAGAAACCCTCCCCCACTACTGAGGAGCGGGCCAAGGGGATAGGCTCCAACCTTGGCGCGCCTGGGTTGGCTGCCGATGCGGGACCGTATTCCCGGGTCGGTCGGGCACACGGCTCACCGCCGCTCGCGCTCAGTCGCGGGGCTCCCTCGCGCTCGCTGAGATATTAGGCTCAGCTTACCCAGGACTTCCGTCCTGGGCTAATTTATTTCGGCCCTACGGGCCTCCGCGCCCTCCGCGTCTCGGCGGTTTGGCTTTGATCGGCGTTCATCCGCCGCCCTACCGGAACAGACTCTAGACTCGGACGACAGTGAGCGCTGGGAAGGCCGCGCGGTAGAGGTGGTCGTCGAGGGTGAGCAGGCGGTGCCCACCGTGCAGAGCATGAGCGCCGATCAGGAAGTCTGCCAGGATGCGGCGTGGACCGTGGCCGCTTTGTTTCCTGCGCCGTCCCGCGTACGCCTGAAAAGCGCGTCCAGCGGACCGCCAGACCGCCTCCTCCAGAGTCCAGTCAATGTCCATGCCGGTAGCTCTAAAGAATGAATCCAGAAACCTTTCGGTTCGCCCGGGAGCTGCCATGAGCTCAGCGAACACCGGCGCGCAAACGACAAGACTGCCGCGAGCTAACGCCGCGTCCAGGGCCGACCGTGCGACGGTGCTGGGAGCGGGATCAGTGTCCCAGAGCGCCACAATCACATTGGTGTCAACCGCAGTGGTCACTGGCCGCGCATCTTTCTAATCCAGCGATTGATGACTTTCCTGCCGGACCCTATGCCGGGATTGCCGATGCCTTGATACTTTGCGAACGGACTTTCGGTTCTCACCGGCCGCACGCGAATTCCCTCTTTATCGCTTTCAAAAAGCAAGCGGTCGCCGGCTCGCACGCTCATCGCCCGGCGAATCTCGCGCGGTATCGTAATCTGCCCTTTACTGGTGATTTTGGCTTGCCTCTGCATTTCCTTACTCTAGCACACATCGCCTTACTTTTGATGCTACTCTTAGCATGGGTAGGCTGGCTGGCTGGCTGGCTCGCGCTCAGTCGCGAAGCTCCCTCGCGCCCGCTGACACGTATGGGGGTTCGCTGACCCGCCACTGAAGTGGCGGGCTAATCTCGGCCGCACCTACGGCGCTTCTGCATTGCCGTCGGGACGTTAGCTATTTGGCGTCCTTGAGTTCGGGGAAATCCTCTTCCCAATACTCGCCGGGACGGCGGCCGGGCTGTTGGCGCGCCTCCTGTTCCAATCCGCGCAGTTGCACGCGGCGAATCTTGCCGGAGATGGTCTTGGGCAGATCGGAGAACTCGAGGCGGCGGATGCGCTTGTAGGGTCCGAGGCGTCCGCGGATGAACTTGAAGATGTCGCGCGCCAGTTCCTCGGTGGGCTGGACGCCGGGCTTGCAGATGATGAACGCCTTGGGCACCGTCCAGCGGATGGGGTCCGGACTGGGCACGACCGCGGCTTCGGCGATGGCCTGGTGCTCGATGAGCGCGCTTTCCAGCTCGAAGGGGCTCAGCCGGTAGTCGGAGCTCTTGAAGACATCGTCGGCGCGGCCGATGTAGGTGTAGTAGCCCTCCTCGTCGCGATGGGCGACATCACCGGTACGGTAGTAGCCGCCGGCGAAGCACTTGGCGGTTTTCTCTTCGTCGCCCATGTAGCCGGGCATCAGGCTGATCGGGCGCGGGTCGCACTTGATGGCGATTTCGCCGTCGTTGGCCTCGTTGCCTTCGGCGTCGAGCAGCACCACGTGATGTCCGGGCGAAGGCATGCCCACCGCGCCAGGCTTCACTTTCTGGCCGGGGAAGTTGGCGAGCGTGAGCACGGTCTCGGTCTGGCCAAAGCCGTCGCGGATGGTGATCCCCCAGGCCTTGCGGACCTTATCGATGATCTCGGGATTCAGCGGCTCGCCGGCGCCGATCAGGTTGTTCAGCTTCACCGGGAAGGACTGGAGGTCTTCGAGCACGAACAGGCGCCACACCGTCGGGGGCGCGCACAGCGTGGTGACGCCGCAACGCGCCACCGCCGAGAGCGTCGCCTTGGCGTCGAAGCGGCTATAGGCGTGCACGAAGATGGTCGCGCCCGCATTCCACGGCGCGAAGAAGCTGCTCCAGGCATGCTTGGCCCAGCCAGGGGAGCTGATGTTCAGGTGAATGTCCTCTGGGCGCAGGCCGGCCCAGTACATGGTGGCCAGATGGCCCACGGGATAGCTCTGGTGCGTATGCACTACCAGCTTGGGCATCGCCGTGGTGCCGGAGGTGAAGTAGAGCAGGAAAGGATCGGTGGCGTTGGTCGGGCCGTCGGGCGTGAAGTCGGGAGGTTGATCGTAGGCTTGCTGGTAGGGGATCCATCCCTGGGCCTCGCCGTCGACGATGATGCGGGTGTAATCGCCGGCAACACTGGCAAAACGATCGACCGCAGCGGAGGTGGCGATGACGTGGCGAGCGTTGCCGCGCTGCAGGCGGTCGCGCAGGTCTTCCACGGTGAGCAGGGTCGCGGCCGGAATGACGATGGCTCCCAGCTTCATGGCCGCCAGCATGATCTCCCAAATGGCGACCACGTTGGGCAGCATGACCACCAGGCGGTCGCCGCGGCCGACGCCACGCTGGCGCAGGAAGTTGGCTACCTGGTTGGAACGTCGCGACATCTCCTCGAAGCTCAGCTTCAGTTCCGCGCCGCTTTCGTCCAGAATCCAGAGCGCGGCTTTCTTGTTGCCCTTGGCATAGGTATCGAAGTAATCCAGCGCCCAGTTGAACCTGGTGAGTTGCGGCCAGCGGAATTCGCGGTAGGCGGTCTCGTAGTCTTCACGATGGCGGAAGAGGAAGTCGCGCGCGGCGAGGAATGATTTCAAGCCTTCTGCGCGCCCGAGGGTGATGGCGTCGGTTGGCGTGGTGCTCATAAGTACCTCTCGATGATTTCGGAGGGCCGGAGAAAAACCAGACATTATAGTTCGCTTAGCGGCGCGGGGCGCGAGTTTGTAGGCTCCCCATGGCCAGATCCAGCGCCTGCTTCTCTTCGGCAGTGAGCTGGCGGGACGCGCCCTTGGGCAGATCTCCCAGGACGAGCGGGCCGATGGCGACGCGCACCAGGCGCAGCACTTCGATCCCCAGCGCCTCCAGCATGCGGCGGATGTGGCGGTTCTTGCCCTCGTCGAGGACGATCTCCAGCCAAGTGTTGCGCGCACCCTGGCGCAGGATCGAGGCGTGCCGCGCACTGAGAAAGCCCGCGTCCGTGGTGACGCCCTGCTGCAGCGAGCGGACCAGTTCTGGTTCCGCGTGGCCAGAGATCTGCACGTGATATGTCTTTTCGAGATGAGTTTCCGGATCGAGCACGCGCGCGCCCCACTCCGAGTTGTTGGTCAGGAGGAGCAAGCCTTCGCTGGCCTTGTCGAGTCGCCCGACCGGCGCCACCCAAGGCAGGTCCCGGTCCAGGCAGGAATAGATGGTCTCCCGGCCCTTTTCATCGGAAGCGCTGGTGACGAGCCCGCGCGGCTTGTTCAACATCAAATAAAGCTTGCTGCCACCAGTGACGGCGGCGCCATCAACTTTGATCCGATCGGCCGCCAAGTTAACGGGAGCCTCAGGATCGCGCCGCCGCGCGCCGTTGAGCGCGACCCTTCCAGCGCGAATCAGTTCACACGCCTGCGCACGCGAGCAGTAGCCCAGCTTGGACAATGCCCGCGCGAGCCCGATTCGGCGAAGAGGTTTGGCCGATAACACGCAATTCATGGTAGCCGTAATCGTCATTGAAAATTGTGCAGAATTGCTTGACAGCATACCGGCGGGCTGGCAACATTCGCGGTTCAGATGTCAACATTCGCGGTTCGGCCCCATGAAGGAGAGAGCGATGGTCTGGCATCAGGTCTATAACCCCTTCAACAACGCCGTTATCTCCACAATCGTGGCAGCGCTTCCCATTTGTACCTTGCTGTATTTCATCGCCATCCACCCCCATCGCGACAAAAAGGGTGAGAGGCATCTCGGCATCAGTGCCCCGTATGCGGCGTTCTACGGGGTTATAGCGGCGTTCCTGGTCACCACCTTGGCCTTCGGGATGCCGCTCAAGTCTGCCTTCTCGGCGTTCGGCTACGGGGTTCTGTCCGGGTTCCTGGCGATCATCTGGATCATTATCGGTGCCATCTTCCTCTACAACATAACCCTCATCTCCGGCAAGTTTGAGGTTGTGAAGGAATCCATCATTCACATCTCGTTCGACCGGCGCCTCCAGGTCATCCTGATCGCCTTCTCCTTCGGCGCCATCATCGAGGGGACCTCCGGGTTCGGGACGCCGGTGGCCATCGCCGGAGCGGTCATGGTAGGCCTGGGCTTCCCCCCCTTCCAGTCGGCCGTTCTCAACCTCCTGGCCAACACCGCCCCGGTCGCCTACGGGGCCATCGGCACGCCCATCGTAATGCTGTCGACCGTGACCGGTCTCGATCAATTGAAGCTTTCCACCATGGTCGGCCACCAGCTCCCCTTCGTGTCCATCCTCGTCCCGTTCTGGCTGGTCACGGCGTTTGTCCTCATGGAGGGCGGCAAGTGGAAAGAGGCTTGGGAGGTGTGGCCTGGAGCGCTGTGCGCGGGCGTCTCCTTCGCCGTCATGCAGTGGTTCGCGTCCTCGACGCAGGCCTTCCACCTCATGACCGACGTGGTTGCAGGCGTGTTCTCCGTCATCTGCACCGCCTTGTTCCTGAGCTTCGTCTGGCACCCCAAGACGCGGTTCCTGCTGCGGTCCGAGCGCGCAGCCCTGGCCAAGGCCGGCAAGAGCACGGCAACGGTGACCACGGACGCGACAGAGTGGAAGTACCCGTACACCTTCGGCCAGACCGCCTATGCCTGGGTGCCGTGGACGATCCTCATCGTCTGCTGCGCCATCTGGGGTATACCGGCGTGGAAGGCCTACCTAAACAACCTCATGGCGGGCATTACGTTCAAGACCAGCATCCTCGGCGGTGTGTTTTCAGGCACGCTCTCCCTGCCGAAGTGGCAAATGCCGGCGCTCCATAACCTGGTCCAGCGCGTGCCGCCCATCGCTCCGCTCACCGCCAAGCCCGAGGGGGCCGTGTTCAGTATCAACTGGCTGTCGGCGGCCGGGACCGGCGTGTTCGTGGCGGCCTTGATCTCTGGACTTGTGATGGGGTTGAGCGCCAAACAGTGGGGTGAGGCCGTGGTCCGAACCGCCCGCCGCTTGGTCATCCCGATCCTGGTCATCGCGCAGGTGCTGGGACTCGGATTCATGACGCGCTACTCGGGGACGGACGCGGTGATCGGTCTGGCGTTCACCCACGCCGGGTTCCTGTATCCCTTTTTCGCGGCCTACCTGGGCTGGCTGGGAGTGTTCCTCACCGGCTCCGACACCGCCTCCAACGCCCTGTTCGGCAGCCTGCAGCGGATCACCGCTCAACAGCTCCACTTGAACGAGATCCTCATCTCGGCGACCAACTCCACCGGGGGCGTGATGGGCAAGATGATCGATCCCCAGTCCATCATGGTCGCCTGCGCCGCCTGCTACGACGATCCTTACGAGCGCAGCCATGCCCTGGGACCCATCTTCCGAACGGTGTGGTGGCATTCGGTCGCCGGCGGGGCCGTGATCGGGATAATCGCCATGCTCCAAGCCTACGTCTTCACGGGACTGATCCCCAAGTGATAAGGCGTCGCCGATGACGCTGCCGAGCGCAGGAACGTGTCTCCCGCCTGCTGCGGGTGTTCGTCGCAGCGCACGCGTGGAGCTGCACGCATTAGCATATCGGCAGGCTCCGGCATCGTGGTAGCCAGCACCGCGACCGAATGGTATGGACAGGAACGCGACATCTTGCGCTACGTGTTCTGGCACAGCATTGCGCTGACCCGGCTGGTCGGTATTCTGGTGTTCCTACAGGCCTACGTTGCGCCGTTCACCAAGCTGGTGGCGTGGCCTTGACGGTCGCGTGTCAGCGGCGGAACATTCTGCGAGGGTACGGTGAGAGCCGTGCTCTTCTATGTTGTTCTGATATCGGAACGCGCACTGCTTCGGGCGAGGCGCCGAACTAGACCCTCTGTCATCCGCTCAGGGGACAAGATGCTGATTCCATTAGGGAGAGTCAGAGGCCGCCGGCCCCTCTGTTCGGAAAATGGAACACCGTGCAGATGTTTAGGCGGTCCTGTTTCTCCCTTGGCAGAATCCGAGGCCATTCCGGGACGTCGGCCTAGGTCGCGCAAGCCTGAACCAAAAGGAGCTTAACCATGCCCCCACTCCCTTTTCAAGGAGCTGCCTGGGCGCTGTCCAGCGGCGGTCTGGCTGTAGCCGCCAGCAATCTCGGCGTGCACGCGCCTGAGATATGGACGGTGTTAGCCGTCGAGACTTCCGGATGCGGATACCTGCCGGACCGCCGCCCGCAAATTCTCTACGAACGCCACATCTTCCATCGCTTGACGCAAGGGCGCTACGATGATGGCGACATCAGCGATCGTTCGGCAGGCGGCTACGGCCCAACCGGCGCCCACCAGTACGACCGTCTGGCGCGGGCCATCGCCGATGATCGAACTGCTGCTCTGCAAAGCGCTTCCTGGGGCATTGGCCAAATCCTGGGTGAAAACTTTGCTGCGGCCGGATTCCGAAGCGTGGAAGACATGGCCGCCGCAATGTCGCAATCCGAGGATCAGCAACTGGCGGCCATGGCCAGTTTCCTGGTCAGCAGCAAGCTTGGGGCTTCGCTGCAGGCCCACGACTGGACTACGTTTGCCCGTGGCTACAACGGCCCCAATTACGCGATCAACCGATATGACCTTCGTTTGAACGCCGAGTATCAAAAATATTCGTCTGGAGTGCTGCCGGACCTCCATGTTCGCGCCGCCCAGCTCTACCTTACCTATCTGGGTTTTCACCCCGGGCCGGTAGACGGCATGGCGGGCCAGCGTACCTTGTCGGCGTTGGCTCAATTCCGGGCGCAAGGCGGCCTACCGATCACCAACGTGATCGATGGAAACGCTATGGCGCAATTGCGGGCTGCATTGCCGTCGGTTGCTGGTATCGCGAACGCAGCGTCGTAAGCCGGGGCAAAGGGTTCTCCGGGAAACCTCTTAGGATATCCGGTGTTCTTAGAGAGCGGAAAGCATGAACCCACCATCGACCACGAAGGTCTGCCCGGTGATGTAGGAGCCGCGGTCGCTGGCCAGCAGCAGCGCCAACTCGGCTACATCCTGCGGCTGACCCATGCGCTGGATGGGCTGCTTCTGGAGGATCTGCGCGCGCCGCGTTTCGTCCTTCCAGTAGTACTCACTGAGCGCCGTCTCGATCATGCCGGGTGCAATGGCATTCACGCGCACACCTTTGGGCCCCAGTTCGAGAGCGTAGCACTGCGTCATCATGATCAGCGCCGCCTTGGTCATGCTGTAGAGCATGCCCTCCAATTGCGGGCGCAGGCCGGACATGGACGACATATTGATGATGGAGC
>JBKQPN010000093.1:0-34856 GCA_052145015.1 Terriglobales bacterium | reverse complement strand
ATCAGGGGTTCGAGAGAAAACTTTTAGGTGTGCATCGGGGTTGAGAGGAAGCTAAGCCGAGAACTGCGTTGGGGATAGCGGGAGTGTTGTTCGGGAATCGTGGTGGATGCAGTAGTTGGCGCAAAATCAGGCAGCAGACAAGCCCGCGCCTCAGCCCGCTCCCACCGATCCCAAAGGTAACCCTACGCCCCCACCAGTGAAGGTTCCCGGCGCTCCCGATCTGCCGTGGAAATGGAATCCGAATCCGCAGAATCCTCGTGGAGGTACTTGGGGACCAGACGGTTGGAAGGGACCTAATCCTCCAAACGGGGTTTGGGACCCTTCAGGACACTGGGACATAAACGGCGGTAAGGGCGAACCGGTGGACCACTACGATCCCAAGGGGAATCCGATAACACCCGACCAAGCACATCCTGGGAATGCACCAACGACGATGATGGACAGAATGAAATCGATCACACCAGGGCCGATACTGAAGTGGGGAACGGCGGGAGTGGTTATATACATCATCATCGACGAAGGATCGCGGCTCTACCCGCCGCGAAACCTTGTCCCGGTGCCATAGAAAAGCAGGCCAGCCATGAAAATACTGACAAAAGAAAATGCAACTGAGATGCTGGGCGGAAAACCGCTGGATGCCTTCATTACTCAGCTCTCCAGTCAGCTTCAACTTGTGGAAGGTTCATACACTGCCCCTGTCAACTCGGGAGTACAGATCGCGCTTTCGAAGCTCTTCGCATATCTAGCGTTCACGGACTCCCCGGTGTGTTTGTATGTCACGTGTTGGGGCATTGCAACGGAGCATCTTGATCTGTTTGACCGATACAGGTGTTCTTTCGGTGAGAAGCGACCTCTGATCCAAGCGCCCGTGCACTTGTTCGAGCGAACCGACGAGGACGCCTTCATCAGCATACTGTGCATGGTGTTTTTCTTCTCCTGGGATGCCTCGATCTTCGATCTCACGGGAAGATTACTGCTCCAAACGTCCCATGATGGCTGGCTAGACGTTCGCACGAACGACAAAACGTTGGCCAAAGATGTCGCCGTTGAATTGGAGAGCTACAGGGTCCCTCTCTTGGCCCGCTGAGGTGAGATGCCGGAAACGTGCAGGGCTTCCGATCCCGACCGGCGAGCAGAGTACCTGCCGTTGGCGTTCCTGGGCGGCTGGGGCTTGCGATCCGGGAGCGGGTGAGGGTCGGGGCAGGTGCTCCGGTTGGCGGGGTGTTCTGAGAGTTTTTCTTTTAGCCGTGGGTTGGGTTCTGGCCGCGCCGGTCTGTGGCGCGGCCTTGCCGTTTGCGGGTGCCGATCCCGTTCCTGAGTCTGGGTGTCCTGGCCCGCCGGTCCGCGCCGTGATCCGGGTCGGATTAGCGGTGCTTTCCGGTCCCGATTCTGCCGCCGATCCGTACCCGGCAGTGTGGTGATTCTGGCCCGGTGAGGGGTGGGTTTTTCGTGCTCCCGGAGTGCCGTGGCGGGGTTGAGGTTTTTTAGCCGTGCTGCGCACGGGGTGGAGGGGTGACACTCCACCCCTGAAAGGGTGCTGCGCGGTAACCTTCGGTTACCGTGCGCGAACCTGTTGAAAGCAGAGCGGCTAAGAGAAAAATCCCGCCATCCGGTTGCTGTAGAGCAACCGCCAGGTTAACGGCGGTGAACCTGTTGATTCCTTTAGCTCGATAGCTCACCATAGAAGAACTGTGAAGTTCCTCCCCTTGTCGTCGGTCGTTTCCTGCCTTGGCGGTGTTGCGTGGTGAAGCCGCCGCTCCGCACCAAAACTCTGGGCACCAAAGTGAGCGAGGAGGAGTTCGCGCAACTGGAGACGGCAGCCAGCGAGCGCGGGCTGACCCTGAGCGAGTGGTGCCGGGAAACCCTGCTGGCGAACGTGAACGGCCAGGAGGAGAAATCCGCCGATTCCGGCAGAGCCGACCAGGCGCTCATGGCGGAGCTAGTGGCGCTGCGGGCAATCCTGCTCAATGTGCTCTTCAAGCTGGCGAACGGGGAGAAGCCGACGGCGGAGGAGATGCAACGGCTGATCGACCGGGCGGACGCGGACAAGCTGAAGAAGGCGCGGGAGCGGCTGGCGCAGGCGGCAGAGTCGGAAGGGCAGGCGGACGCAAAATCCTGAAAATAGTTTGATCGTTTTTCCGGTTTCCGGGTTCCTAGAGTAAGTAGGGGGCGGTGTAGGTGATGAGCCAGATGTTGGGTCGCGGAGAGTCACGGCCTTGGGCGACGAAGTGGCCGGTGTCGAGTCTGGGTCGCCCACATCCCTCAGTAGTTTGTTTCGCGACGTTCTTGGCAGGTGCACCGAGAAGGGCGAAACTGCGCAAAATTGAAGCGGCCAAGCATTTGCGACGGAGAGAACTTAGGAGGCGGACTGTGAACTCACGGAAATCCAGATGGATTGTTGCTCTTTTGGCGCTTCCCCTTTGTCTTGCAGGTCAACAGGCTGTGTCCCAGGGGGAAACGCACAAATCCTCCGGCGACACCAAACCTGTCAGCGTCGGGATGGTTGCTCTACTTGCTACGCCGAAAAAATACGAAGGCAAGATCGTGCGGACAGTTGGATTCATGTGCGTGGAATTTGAAAATGACGCCTTGTATCTTCATGAGGAAGATTATCATCACGGGTTGCATCAGAATTCGTTTGCACTTCGCCTATCCCAGTCGCAACGGAAAGAGTTCAAGGGGTTGAGTCTAAAGTATGTATTGATCGAAGGCACGGTATACGCGAACGGCCCGGAACAGACGGATATGCGGAGTGGCGCCATCGGGAACATCACTCGTCTGGAGGTCTGGCCTGCGGACTATGGTCCCGATCCGCGCAAATAACTCTTGTCGGCCCGTGGCTGCTGGTTGTGAGATCGCGATGCACGACCGTGCTTCAATGCGGCTGGGAACGGCTGCGGAAGATGCTGCGAATGTCACCGATGGAGTCTGCGTGCTACTGCGATTAGAGGCAAAGGATTGCGAACCGCGATGATGCACAATGGGATCGTTTCTCTCCTTGTTGCAGTTATGCTACTTTCGATTCCCGTCCCGAGCGAGGCATCAGGCAAGTCATCCGAAACGGAGCTAGCCGCAATCTCCGCACGGGGAAGCCTGCTTGCTGGGTATGACGCGGCAGCGTCGCACGCAAGCGACGCGGTAATGGCCTCTCGCCCGCCAGAGAGCGCGGTCGGTCGCTACATCGCAAGGAAGACTGCAACGGGCTGGATCGTGGCCTTCGGTCGCCTCAACGCTACCAATGACAGATTGCTGGTGACTTACGAGGCAGTTCAAGCGGGGGATGCAACCCGTTTCGAGGTTAGGAAGTACGAGCCAGCTCGGCAAGATACGGGCTTCAATCTCGCAGCCGCGCGGGGGATCGAAACCGCGTTAACGGATTTTCATGGGCTGAGCCGTCCGTACAACGTAGCAGTACTTCCGGCCAAACCTGACGGACTCTTCGTGTACGTGTATCCGGCACAGGTCAAGGCTGGCGTATATCCCTATGGGTCCGATGTCCGATACCGCATGTCATCGGACGGCGCGACGATCATCAGGAAGCGCCAGCTACACAAATCTTTCCTTGAGTTTATTCCGGGAGATTCGCCGGGCAAATTTGCTGGCGGATATCATGTGCATGTTCTGAGCGATCTGCCCGAAGACACCGACGTGTTGCTCGTGCTAACCCGGACGCCGCGAGTGCCGGAGATGGTGGCTGCCGGTGCATACATGTTCACCATCGACGTGAATGGAAAAATCACTGTAGCTGACCGGCCTCGCTGAGGCTGATTCGCCAACGATCCGACCGCCGATTCCAATCCCTGCCCTTTGCGTTTTCCGGCCCGCCAGGGCGCAGATCGGGGAGCGGGTAAGGCACAGACAGGCGCTCCGTTTCTCGGGGCGTTTTGGGCTGGAGAATTTTTCTTTTAGCGGCGGGTTTGGTTGGTCGTTTCCGCTGCCGATTGCGGGGGGAATGAGCCGCCGATCCGCGCCGCGATCCCAGTCCTTTTAGCCGCGAATTCGTGCGCAATTGCACCCTCATTCGGAGGCCACTTTCCGGAGTAATGGGCAATGACCGTTTTGCAGAATCCGCTGAGGCTTCACGGGCGGCTGAATGGCGACTTCGGGTTGCATGGACCTAAGCACTCTCCAAGAGCTTCCGCCCGGTCATTGTCTCGCACATGTCAACCAATGAACCTCTTTGCCTCAAGGGTGAGATTAGCCCCCTTGAGCCGGGCTGCGTTGTAGTTGGGGGTCGCGTCGCTTCGCCGAGCAGAGCAGCTCGTAATGCAGCCCCGCGAGAGCGGGGAATGTAACGACACTACAAGGGTCTTCGTAACGTTAATGACGTAACGTGCGTACATATACGTAACGTAAGGTCTCCATCATGCGTCGCGCTCACCGTCAGCTTCTCGCGCTGGGATGGGTCGAGGCCCCCATCGTCGGCCTGGGGGTAGGTCCGGACTTTAAGGGAGAACCCGGTCCGTCGGCCATTTGAGCCGAACGCAGCCTTACCTCCGTCACCAACAACCGTTACCCTCCCCCTAAAGAAATTATGCTCTTAACCAGACAGCGCCCCGTCGAAGTGCCATCCTTGCGGGTGATTCTGCTGATTTCCCAACGTTAGGTGTGCTGGCTGAATCACGCTATCGGGAGAACGAATGTGGAAACGCTAGGTTGCGTCCTGTGCGGTAAGGCACTCGACAAGCGCATTGACAAGAACGGCAAGCCATATTTCATTTGCGACCCCTGTGGAACTCAGTTTTTTGTTCGCCGTCAGGAGGGGGTGTCGCGGTTGGACGCCCTGATGAAAAAGCCTGCTCATAGTTCTCCGGTGGGGGTTCCCGGCTCGAAAGCACTCTTGGCGCAGATTCCATCTCTTCGGGAGGATGCCGCCGAACTCACGAATGTTTGCGAAAACATGTCCGATGAAGACCTTGACTGGCTGGAAGACTTTCAGAAGCGGCTCATCCGAGCACTGGAAAAAATCGAGAAGGTGCTTGCAAGGAATCCACCGAACTGAGGCGGGGAGAAATACACACCATGCGGGAGAACATGAGAAGACGAAAACCGGCGGAGAGGGCGGATGCAGCTCCACCCCAACCGTTTGAGAGCGGGATGCGACAGCAGTCTTCCCAGTGTTTCGAGCCCCTCCTGGATGACGATCAGGCCGCAGAGCTGCTGGGATTACATCCAAAAACACTCCAGCGACTCGCCCGCAGAGGTCAGATTCCCGCATATCGCATCGGCAGGTTTTGGCGCTACCGTGTCTCGGAACTCGACGCTTGGTTGCGGTCGGGGATACAATCAGCGGGCCAATCTGCCCGCGTGAATTTGACGGAGGAGATATGAGATTCACGCGGACAAAGTATCAAAACGGATGTCTCACACGCGAAGAGCGCAAGGCGGGACCTGATGTTTGGATTTTCCGCTGGAGACAGCAGACGCCAGACGGCAGGGTGAACCGCAAGGTTGTGGTCGGAACACTGGACGAGTTCCGCAACAAAGCAGCGGCGCAGAAGGCCATTGAGACTCTTCGCATTGAGATCAATAAGGAAACTTGGCAACCTTCAACCGTGGCACAGTTGGTCACTCACTACGAGGAAAAAGAACTGGCAGGGAAGACTCCCTACACAGCCGAAGTGTACCGGGGTTATCTCAACACATGGATTCTGCCCGCATGGGGTGAGCGTTTGCTGAGGGATGTGCGGACTGTCGTGGTGGAAGAATGGTTACGCACCCTTCCGCTCGCGAACGGCACCAAGGCGAAAGGAATCTGATGAGCGGGTTGTTTCGTCACGCGATGCGGCACGAGTGGACGGATAAGAATCCGATCACGCTCGTGAGGCAAAGTGCGAAGCGACTGCGCACCCCGGACGTTCTCGATGTGCAGGAGATTCAAGCCCTGCTGTCGGAACTCGAAGAGCCATACCGCACGATGGTTTTTCTGGCGTCTTCGACGGGCCTGCGAGTGAGTGAGCTTTTGGCGCTCAAGTGGCTGGACATCAACTTCGCTGCGGGAGAAATTAACCTCAGCCGTGGCATCGTTCGCCAGCGCCTAGGCGAGATGAAGACTGAGGCTTCACGCAAGCCCATTCCACTGGACCCCGGCCTGGCCGCTGTCCTGTTGGATCGGCGTGCGCGTTCTCCCTACAACGGGCCACAGGACTGGCTGTTTGCCAGTCTTGAGATGAAGGGAAGCCAACCGTATTGGCCGAACAGTGCGATGGAGAACCATATCCGCCCTGCCGCTCAGCGTGCTGGTATCAGCAAGCGAATCGGCTGGCACACTTTTCGGCACAGCTACGCCACATTGCTGAAGGCCAATGGCGAAGATGTGAAGGTCGTCCAGGAATCGCTTCGTCATGCCAGCAGCAGGATCACGCTGGACGTGTACACGCAGGCAGTCACGCCAGCAAAGCGTGAGGCGCAGAGGAAAGTGGTCGAGATGATTCGGCCAATTGTTCCTTCGCGGGAACAGCCCGTTCCTTTGCGTTCCCACGCGGGCGGCTGATACAATTGCAAGTGATTGATTCCAAAGACGTGGGCGCTTAACTCAGCGGTAGAGTGCCATCCTCACACGGTGGAAGTCGTAGGTTCGAATCCTACAGCGCCCACCAGCAACCCTCGTCTTTGCAGTCGGTTTCACTGTCTGTCTGCGTCCAACAGCGTCCAATAACGAACTGCCCGTCGCCAGCACCACCCGCACCACCTTGCCATGGGCCTGGCGTTTGCTTTCGTCCATCGCCTTCCCGTACACGTTCAGCGTCGTCCGGATGTCGGCATGGCGCATCAATTCCTGCTGCACTTTGATGGGCGCCCCTGTTTCGTCCACGAGCGTCCGGTAAGTGTCGCGGAAGGTATGCCAGCCGATCCCGGATCCCAAGGCCGCGCGTTCAGTCGCCGGCTTGATGTGATCCTCAAGTGCCGCGGTCGAACG
Source organism: Terriglobales bacterium (assembly GCA_052145015.1). Taxonomy (GTDB): domain Bacteria; phylum Acidobacteriota; class Terriglobia; order Terriglobales; family Acidobacteriaceae; genus JAHFUA01. The sequence continues at coordinate 27,937 of JBKQPN010000093.1, read as the reverse complement.
CAATGGAAGTTCGCCCGCCTTCAGCGGGCTGGCAAAAACCCAATCTTCGTTGCGCGCGAACTGGGAGGCCCGTTGCCAGCGGAACAGGATCTCCGCGAGCGCCGGATCCGAAACGCAAGCGTTTCTTGTTGAAGGTCTACGAGTATTTCCTCGGCCAATTCGATCTCGCCCCCAACGGGATCGCCGGGTTCGTGCTGGCGAACTGGTCGATGTCCTCCAACCAGTCTGGCGAGGGCGAAATTCGCCGGAAGATTGTCGAGGCCGATCTGGTGGACTGCATGATTGCGCTGCCGGGGCAGCTCTTCTACGGCTCCCAAATTCCAGTGTGCCTGTGGTTCCTGATCCCTCCCTCTCCGTTGCGCCTCCGCCACCGGCCTTCCCCGCTCACCGGTGTCGGAGCTGAGCAATTGTGAACAGATTCTGACTTGATCCAGAGCAGATACTTCAAAGCAATACTCAAAAGTGCGGAGGGGACCTCCGGCAAGCGAGGAGCACGATGGCAACCGCAGGCGCGCGAAGAGTCGAGACCCTTCTGACGGTGAAGGATGTACTGGACACGGCTTCGTCCGAGGGTCTTCGCATGACCACGGAGAAAGCTGAAGGTTACCTGATCTATCACTGCGTATCTCTCTGGTATTCCCATGCAGGCGTGCGGCCGCGAGTACGTCCTGGAACGCCTTAAGAATGCCTTCCGGGAGCAACAACAGAACGGGGGAGTGCAAGAGCGAGAATACTCACTATTCGACTCGTGAGAACAGTATCGCTGCTCGTCTTGAAGACTCAACGGCGACCGTCGTGCGCCGCCGGTGCCTGTCTAATTTCGAGCGGCTCGGAACGCGATGCATGAGGTATCGCCCGTATGACAGGATTGGACGAAAAAAGCCTAGCCGAATTGGAAGCCATGTCCGACGTTTTCCGCGGGCAGATTGCACGGGCCCCTCAAGAGTCTGGTGTCGAGCAGGTTCAACTGGAGGATGTTGAGTGGGAAATAGAAAAGCGAAGCTGGCGGAGGGAGGCCTCGTCATGATTTGCAGACATGGCATCCGGACTTCGTGGGAAACGATGAGATGATCTTGTCACAGCCGCTAGGTCAGTTCCTCTGAAGTTTCTCTTCTTAGCCAATCACAACCGCAGGAGGCCGCCGTGTTCGATCATTACGCGCCGAGAATTGGTCCGCTGCAAATAGGAGCTTCTTTCTTGCTGGTCGCACTGGGGTTTTGGGCAATCATATTGCTCGCCAGATGAACGCTCCAGGTTCGGAGCCCGGCCATGAGGTCATCCTCTCCCCGCCGGCCAACCCCGGTCTCGGGGCGTACACTGGGAATAGCCACGAAGGTCCAAACGGCGCCCCATGTCGGTCCCATCCTTTGCTCCTGCGCGAGTGAGTGCCACTGAACCAGAGGAGACCTCGAAAGTTGAACGTTAGCAGGAAAACCGGCGGCGGGCCCTTGCTCCGCCTCAAGGCGCGGCTCCGAACCGCCAGCTTGGCGCGAAAGTACGCCACGGACGAGCCGCCGCTACGCTCCGAATTGTTAACGGCCGACCAGATGGAGCAGCATGGGAAGAGCTTGGCGGGCTCGCATGAGTTGAATCCAAAGCGTGCCTCAGACCAACTCCTGACCCGGCTGGCCGAGAACGAAGACGTGCTGTTTGGGGTCCGCGACCTCCTGACCGAGGCGGTTACGGCCAACCGGAGGATTACACCCGCTGGGGAATGGCTGCTCGACAACTTCTACCTGATCGAGGAGCAGATCCGCACCGCCAGGAAACATTTTCCGAAGGGGTACAGCCGAGAACTGCCTTGCCTGCTGAACAGCCCATCCGCAGGTCTGCCGAGAGCCTATGCCATCGCCCTGGAGACCATCTCGCACGGCGACGGGCGGGTTGACCCGGAGAGCCTCAGTAGTTTCATCGCGGCCTACCAGACGGTGGCCACGCTGAAGCTCGGTGAACTTTGGGCGCTGCCCATCATGCTCCGTCTGGCGCTGGTGGAGAATCTCCGCCGGGTCGCGGCGCGCGTCGCCAGCGACCGGATCGACCGCAACCGCGCCGACGATTGGGCGGACCAGATGACCGCGACCGCCGAGAAGGATCCCAAGAGCCTGATTCTTGTGATTGCGGACATGGCGCGGTCGGATCCACCGTTGATGAGTTCGTTCGTGGCGGAACTGGCGCGCCGGTTGCAAGGGCAGGGCCCCGCCCTGGCCTTGCCTCTCACCTGGATTGAGCAGCGCCTTTCGGAAGCAGGCACGACGATCAAGCAGTTGGTCGAGGCGGAGAACCAGCGCCAGGCCGCCGACCAGGTTTCCGTCAGCAACAGCATCGCCAGTCTCCGGTTGCTCAGCGCCATGGACTGGCGCGAGTTTGTCGAGACCATGAGCGCGGTCGAGCAGGTCTTGCGTGAGGACATCGGCGGGGTTTACGGCAGGATGGATTTTCCCACCCGCGATCGCTATCGCCACGTCATCGAGAAGACGGCGAAGAACAGCCGCCTGTCCGAGAGTGCGGTGGCGCGCGCAGCGATTGAACTGGCGCAGCGGAATGCGGCCAGCCCAGGCAGCCACCCTCGTGCCGGCCATGTCGGCTTCTATCTGATCGACGATGGACTGCGGCAGCTCCAGGAAAAGGCGGAGGTGCGCTTATCGGCGGCGGATGCTCTTCGTAAGCTGGGCGGCCGCTTCCCGCTCCTGCTGTATCTGGGCGCAATCGTTCTGCTTTCAGCGGCAATCGCCGGAGGCTTGCTGGCAAAGGCGTATGCCAGCGGCCTGCATGGTTTGGCGCTCGGGCTCACGGGAATCGTTTCGCTTCTGTGCGCCAGCCATCTAGCCGTCGCCCTGGTGAACTGGCTGGCGACCTTGCTGGCGCCGCCCCACTTACTGCCCCGCATGGATTTTTCCAAAGGGATTCCGCCGGAATCGCGCACGCTGGCGGTGGTCCCAACCATGCTCACCAGCGCAACCAATCTCGAGGAATTGATCGAGGCGCTGGAAGTCCGGTTCCTGGCCAATCGAGATGACAACCTGCTCCTGGGCTTGCTCACTGATTTTCCCGACGCCGATCAGGAATCGCTGCCCGAGGATGGACCCCTGTTGCGGCTGGCGCGGCAGAAAATCGAGCAATTGAACGACAAATACCCGGGCAAGAACTCCGGCACGTTCTTCCTGTTTCATCGGCCGCGCCGCTGGAATCCTCGCGAACGGACGTGGATGGGATACGAGCGCAAGCGGGGCAAGCTGGGCGATTTGAATGCGCTTCTGCGGGGCGACCCAGGCAACCGTTTCTCCCTGGTCGTGGGCGACACCCGGGCTCTTTCCAGCGTGAAGTACGTCATTACCCTCGACACCGACACGCAGTTGCCGCGCGACTCGGCTTGGCAGTTTGTGGGGGCGATGGCGCACCCGCTGAATCGTGCGCGTTACGATCCAGACCAGCTGCGGGTGGTGGAAGGGTACGGCATTTTGCAACCGCGAGTTGCCGCGAGCTTGCCGGGCACCAGCCGTTCGCGGTATGCGCGGCTGTTCGGGAGTGAGCCGGGCATCGATCCCTACACTCGCGCCGTGTCTGACGTTTACCAGGACCTCTTTCATGAAGGTTCGTTCATCGGAAAGGGCATCTATGACGTGGATGCGTTCGAACAGGCGCTGAACGGGCGTTTCCCGGAAAACCGCATTCTCAGCCACGATCTGCTGGAAGGGTGCTATGCGCGGGCGGGGCTGTTGAGCGACGTGCAGTTGTATGAAGAGTATCCCTCTCGCTACAGCGCGGACGTGAGCCGGCGGCACCGCTGGATTCGCGGCGATTGGCAGCTCCTGCGATGGGTTCTGCCAGGCGCCCCCGGCCCGGACGGGCGTTTCCAGCACAACCCGCTCTCGGGATTGTCCCGGTGGAAGATCTTCGACAACCTTCGCCGCAGTCTCACACCTTCGGCACTGGCGCTATTGTTGATCCTGGGCTGGACGGTGCTGCCGGCTGCATGGTTCTGGACCGTGGCGGTGCTGGCGATCGTCCTGCTTCCTTCCTTGCTGGTCTCCGTCCTGGATGTGCTGCACAAGCCGGGCGAGGCGCTTCTCCGTCAGCACCTCGCGTCCGCGGCGCACGCGGCGGGAAGGCATTTTGCGCAGGCGGCCTTTACGCTGGTGTGCCTGCCGTATGAGGCGTTCTTTACCCTGGACGCAATTATCCGCACTGCCTGGCGGATGTGGATTACGCACCGGCGAATGCTTGAATGGAATCCCTCGAGCGCACACGATCTTAGCCACCGCACGAACCTGGCCGCCGTTTGCCGGACGATGTGGATCGCCCCCGCGTTGTCGATTGGCGCGGCGATTTATCTCGGCCTTTTACGGCCTTCAGCCCTGGCTTGTGCTGGACCCCTGCTCGCACTCTGGTTCATTTCGCCGCTCATGGCATGGTGGATCAGCCGCCCGCTGGTCCACCGCGGAGCAAGGCTGACGGCTGACCAGACCGTGTTTCTGCAAAAACTGTCGCGCAAGACCTGGGGGTTCTTCGAGACCTTTGTCGGCCCCGAAGATCATTGGCTGCCGCCCGATAACTATCAGGAAAATCCTGTCGCGGTAGTCAGCCATCGCACCTCGCCGACCAACATGGGACTGGCGCTGCTGGCGAATTTGTCCGCCTACGACTTCGGCTACGTTTCCGCGGGACAGCTCATCGAACGCACGGCGAATGCGCTGCACACCATGCAGACCCTGCAACGCTACAACGGCCACTTTTTCAATTGGTACGACACCAGATCTCTCAAACCCCTGACCCCGAGGTACGTTTCTACTGTGGACAGCGGCAATCTCGCCGCCAGCCTGCTGACGTTGCGCCCCGGGCTGCTCGCCATTGCCGATGACAATATCCTCGGAGCGCGGTTGTTTGCCGGGCTCCGCGACACCCTGGAGGGCCTGCAGGAGGCGGCTGGTGGGACGGCCGCAACCCAACTCGCGCAACTGCAGAATGAGCTGGCAGGCCTCTGCGAATCACCTCCGGTGACGCTCACCGCCGCCCGGTTGAACCTCGAAGCGTTAATGGCGTCGGCTGCGAAGGTGGCCGATGCCCTCGAGCCGGGCTCCGACAGCGAAGCGAACTGGTGGGCAAAAGCCTTCGCCGGCCAATGCCGGGCCGCTGGCGATGAACTGGCGTTCCTCGCTCCGTGGTCCGCGCTTCTCACCACAGATGGGCGCAGCGACTGCCCCGAGCTTTCCCATATCCCCACCTTGCGCGCGCTGGCAACCCTTGAAGCGGACTTACTGACCGCCGTCGAGCACCGGAACGGTTCGGAAGCGACGCCGGAAGCGAGCGCCTGGCTGGCTGAGCTGCGACCGCTCATCACGCAGGCTGGCCAGCGAGCCCGGACCAGAATTTCGACCATCGCAACCCTCGCCCAACAATGCGGAGAACTCGCCCGCTTTGAATACGACTTCCTCTTCGACAAAGCGCGTCATCTCCTGGCGATCGGCTACAACGTGGGCGAAAGCCGGAGGGACTCGAGTTTTTACGACCTGCTGGCTTCCGAAGCCAGACTGTCCAGTTTCGTTGGCATTGCGCAGGGGCAACTGCCGCAGGAAAGCTGGTTCGCCCTGGGCCGATTGCTCACCAATTCCAATGGAGCGCCCACCCTGCTTTCCTGGAGCGGCTCGATGTTCGAGTACCTGATGCCGCTGCTGGTGATGCCGACCTACGACCACACCTTGCTCGACGAAACCTACAAGGCGGCCGTCCACGGTCAAATCGAGTATGGGAAAAGGCGCGGCGTGCCGTGGGGTATTTCGGAGTCGGGCTATAACACGACCGACGTCCACCTCAATTATCAGTACCGCGCTTTTGGCGTTCCCGGCCAGGGCTTGAAACGCGGCCTCGCCGAGGATCTGGTGATTGCGCCGTATGCCTCGGCGCTCGCGCTCATGGTGGCGCCCGAGGAGGCATGCCTGAATCTACAACGGCTGGCGGCGGAAGGCGCCGAAGGCAGATATGGCTTCTATGAAGCGATCGACTACACGCCTTCGCGTCTGCCGCGCGGAAAATCGAGCGCCATCGTTCGCTCCTTCATGGCGCATCACCAGGGCATGAGCGTCTTGTCGCTGGCCTATCTGCTTTTGAATCGGCCGATGCAGAAGCGGTTTGAATCGGACCCGTTGTTCCAGGCCACCACCTTGCTGCTCCAAGAGCGGGTTCCCAAAGCCACCGCGTTCTATACGCATGCGGCCGAGTCCTCCGATGTGCGCACCACTCCCACGGGCACGGAGACCCCGGTGCGCGTGTTCGAGAGCCCGGACACGCCGATACCGGAAGTGCAGTTGCTGTCCAACGGCAGATACCACGTCATGGTCACGAACGCGGGCGGTGGTTACAGCCGCTGGAAGGACATCGCCGTCACCCGCTGGCGCGAAGACACTACCTGCGACAACTGGGGAACATTCTGCTTTCTCCGGGAGGTCGCGAGCGGGCAGTTCTGGTCGACCGCGTACCAGCCGACCCGCGAGCCAGCCGAAGAATACGAAGCTATTTTCTCCGAGGCGCGAGCCGAGTTCCGCTGCCGCAACCATGACTTCGTGACCCACACCGAGGTCGCCGTATCGCCCGAGGACGACATCGAACTACGCCGCATCACCATTACCAACCGCGCCTGGACACGAAGGGCCATCGACGTGACCAGTTACGCGGAGGTGGTTCTGGCGTCCGCGGCGGCCGACGCGCTCCATCCCGCTTTCAGCAATCTGTTTGTGCAGACCGAAATCCTCCGCAAGCAGCGCGCCATCCTCTGTACGCGCCGCCCCCGCTCGCGCGACGAGCACGCACCCTGGATGTTTCATCTGATGGCCGTGCACGGGGCCGACATTGGAGAAGCTTCCTATGAAACGGACCGCCTGCAATTCATCGGGCGCGGAAACACGATTGCTGCTCCGCAGGCGATGAGCGACTCCGCGCCGCTCTCGGGCCGTGAAGGCTCGGTGCTGGACCCCGTTGTCGCCATCCGGCATCGAGTAACTCTGCGTCCCGGAGAAACGGCGACTGTCAACATCGTGACCGGCATGGGGGACGCCCGCGAAGCATGCCTGGGCCTGGTTGACAAATACCAGGACCGGCGCCTCGCGGACCGGGTGTTCGATCTGGCCTGGACCCACAGCGACGTGTTCCTGCGGCAGCTCAATGCCACCGAGGCGGATGCGCAACTGTATGCGCGTCTGGCGAGTTCCATCCTCTACGCCAATTCCTCGCTGCGCGCCGATCCCAGCGTGCTGATCAAGAACCGCCGTGGGCAATCGGGTTTGTGGGGCTACTCCATTTCCGGCGATTTGCCCATCGTGCTGCTGCAGATCGGAGACTCCGACAAGATCGATTTGGTGCGCCAACTGGTGCAGGCGCATGCCTACTGGCGCCTGAAAGGCTTGGCCGTGGACCTGGTGATCTGGAACGAAGAGCACGCAGGGTACAGGCAAGAACTCCACGAACAGGTGATGGGGCTGATTGCTGCCGGCATCGAAACCATTCCGGCAGGCCGCGCCGGCGCTATCTTCGTACGCTCCTCGGACCAGGTGTCCAACGAAGATCGCATTCTGCTGCAAACCGTCGCGCGCGCCACCATCTCGGATACGCAAGGCTCGCTTGCCGATCAAGTCACCCGTCTCGGGCCACTGGAAACAATGGTTCCGCGCCTTACGCCAACCCGAAAACATCGCCCCGAACTCGCCGCCGCCGCGCCGCCGCGCAACGATCTCATCTTTTCAAATGGACTGGGCGGGTTTACCCCCGACGGGCGTGAGTACGTGATTACCACGACGCGCAAGCAAACCACTCCCGCACCATGGGTCAACGTGCTGGCGAACCCCCAGTTCGGAACCGTGATCTCCGAGTCCGGTTCCGCCAACACCTGGGCCGAGAATGCCCACGAGTTTCGCCTTACTCCCTGGAACAACGATCCCGTGAGCGATTTCAGCGGAGAAGCGTTTTACCTCCGCGATGAGGAGACCGGCCACTTCTGGTCGCCCACGCCGTGGCCCAGCCGCGGCGCGACGCCCTACACCAGCCGGCACGGGTTCGGCTATAGCGTTTTCGAACACACGGAAGGCGGCATACGCTCGGAGTTGTGGGTTTATGTAGCGTTGGATGCGCCTGTCAAGTTCGCGGTGTTGAAGGTGCGAAACCAGTCGGATCGATCGCGCCGGCTCTCCGCCACGGGATATGTGGAATGGGTTTTGGGTGACCTGCGGCCGAACACCTCCATGCACGTAACCAGCGAAATTGCCCCGAATAGCGCCGCCCTGTTCGCGCGCAACCGGTACAACACGGAGTTCGCCGGCCGGGTGGGCTTTTTCGCCGCGGACGCTCCCAAGCAAACCGTGACCTGCGACCGGGCTGAGTTCTTCGGACGCAATGGCACCCTCCACAGCCCGGCGGCGATGTCCCGCTCGCGGCTCGCCGGCAAGGTGGGGGCTGCGCTCGATCCCTGCGCGGCGATCCAGGTTCCATTCGAGCTTGCCGGTGGGCAAGAACGCGAGATCATCTTCACGCTCGGCATGGGGCATGACACCGAGGATGCGTCCAACCTGGTTCGCCGGTTCTGCGGGTCGGCTGCCGCCCGCGCTGCGCTGGAAGCGGTGTGGCAGTACTGGACGCACACCCTCGGCGCAGTGCAGGTGGAGACACCCGACGCGTCCCTCAACGCACTGGCCAACGGCTGGCTTGTCTACCAGACTTTAGCGTGCCGCTATTGGGGGCGCAGCGGTCTCTATCAGCCGGGCGGCGCTTTCGGTTTCCGCGACCAACTGCAGGACGTTATGGCGCTCATCCATGCTCAGCCGCACCTGGTGCGCCAGCACCTGCTGCTGTGCGCGTCCCGCCAGTTCCAGGAGGGAGATGCCCAGCATTGGTGGCATCCTCCGGCCGGCCGGGGCGTGCGTACTCACTGTTCGGACGATTACTTGTGGCTGCCGCTGGCCACCTGCCGCTACGTGCTGAGCACCGGCGACACCGGCGTGCTCGATGAACCTGTGCACTTCCTCGAAGGCCGCCTGGTGAGCCCGGAGGAAGACTCATACTGGGACTTGCCTGCCCAGTCGCAAACCGCAGCCACTCTGTACGAACACTGCGTCCGAGCGATTCTCAGGGGTCTGGGAGTGGGTGAACACGGACTGCCACTCATCGGCTGCGGCGACTGGAATGATGGCATGAATATGGTTGGCGAACACGGCAAGGGAGAAAGCGTCTGGTTAGGCTTCTTTTTGTATGCCGTGCTCCTGCAGTTCGCTGAAGTGTCGCGCCTGCGGGGCGATGTCGCTTTCGCCGAGCGCTGCCAGGCAGAGGCCGCGCAAATGCGCCGGAACATCGAGCTGAATGGATGGGACGGCGAGTGGTACCGGCGCGCTTACTTTGACGACGGTTCGCCGCTGGGGTCGGCAACCAATGCCGAATGCCAGATCGATTCCATCGCGCAGAGCTGGGCAGTTCTCTCCGGGGCGGGCAATGGTAAGCGCGCACGCATGGCGATGGACGCGGTCGATCGGCGTCTGGTTCGCCGGGAGAGCGGGTTGATCCAGCTTCTGGATCCGCCGTTCGACAAATCGGACTTGAATCCCGGGTCGATCAAGGGATACGTCCCCGGGGTGCGGGAAAACGGCGGCCAGTACACTCACGCGGCGATCTGGGCAGCCATGGCGTTCGCCGCCCTGGGCGACAATCGCCGGGCATGGGAACTCTTCGACATGATCAATCCCGTCAACCATGCGCACTCTCCCGAGGCGATTGACACGTACAAAGTCGAACCGTATGTGATCGCGGCTGACGTGTATGCGCTCTCTCCCCACATTGGCCGCGGGGGATGGACTTGGTACACGGGTTCCGCCGGGTGGATGTACCGGCTTATCCTCGAGTCGCTCCTGGGGCTGCGACTGGAAGTCGACAAACTGTGCTTTGCGCCGTGCCTTCCTGCGGATTGGCAGCAGTTCAAGCTTCACTACCGCTATCGCGAGACCGTCTATCACATCACGGTCACACAACCGCGCGGTGCCGGGAGCGCGAAGGGCGTCACCGTGGATGGCGTTCCGCAGGACGACCCGGCGATTCCCCTGGTTGATGACCGCCAGGAGCATACCGTGGAAGTGAGAGCATGATGGAGGGCGATGACATCTCCAGGAGCGGTATTGCCCATCACAAAGCGCTCTTCAAGGACCTGACTTTGTGACTCATCGGACTGAGATTATAGAATTTGTCCCAAGCGATTGCGCCCCAGCAGCAGCGGCATTGATTCCAGATAGTTTGCGATAATAGGATTTATCACAAGTAACCGGGATTACCGGGAAAGCGTTCTAATGCGGCGTGGCGCCGTGCGAAAACGCGGTTTCCGGCGCGATTTAGGCGTCCGCGGGCAGCGGGTGAACCCTTTACCTATCCCGACCGCCTAACCCGCCCTAACTGCCGAGCGGCTTGCGAGACACTGCCTGCACAGCTTTCGAGCTGCAAGACAAATAGGCCGATCCAGCGTTTCGCTTTAGGCGTCGATGCATCCCACTTTGGTCCGGAAGATCTCTCGGAAGCAAGCTAGCTGGTCCCTCTCTGTAGCGCTGGTGGCCAAGAACTCCACACCGTAAAAATTACCTTTATGGTTGCGAACGACGCCTCTCAGTGTTAGAGCGCGATCAAAATGGGGAGGCTTGAACTCGAGATCTGCCTTATCCCCGATCGTGAGTTCAGTGTCGGTGCAGACCTCGAGCCCACCGTCGTTCATTCGAAAACTGAGGCTGTCGATCACACTGACATGCAGGAGTTTTTCGATGGTAACTCGAACAGGCACCAAGAGGTGATGTCGTCGCCAGCGGCGCCTTTCTGATGCTTTCTGGCCCAGTTCGTCTTTGGTTGGCATGCCCAAATGCTAGTCCCGAGGACGGGGCCCTCAGAGGTTACGAAGGTCCAGTTGGGGTTCGGCGAGGGGCCAGGGAGCCGAGGATGGCCCGTCGCGTTCCTCGAACAAATGCCTACATCTTTTGCGCAAGTCTTTGCGCACAAGGTCCACACGGCCCGAGCTGCGAACGCCCGGAAACAACCAAAACCGGCGGCAGATCAACTGAACCCCGGGTGAGTACTGAGTGGCATGCCATCTGCTGTGAAGCATAAGAGAGGCAAAGATGAAGCGCCAAAAAGGATTTTCGCTGATCGAGCTTTTGATCGTCGTGGCCATCATCCTGATCATCGCGGCCATCGCCATTCCCAACCTGCTGCGCTCGCGCATTTCGGCCAACGAGGCTTCTGCCGTGGGTTCGCTGCGCACGCTCAACACCGCGGAAATCACCTACAACACCAGTTATCCGAGTACGGGCTTCACCTGCACCTTGTCCGCGCTGGGTCCGACCAGTGGCAGCGCGTCCGCCACATCCACGGCGTCGGGCTTGATCGATGCCAACCTGGCCAGCGGGATCAAGAGCGGCTACAGCTTCGCGCTATCCGGCTGCGGTTCGACCACGCCCATTCCCACCTACCAGTCCACGGGAACCCCGGTCAGCCCCGGCACCACCGGGCAGCGCTACTTCTGCAGTGACGCCTCGGGCGTGATCAAGTATGACCCCGGTAGCACCGCTAACTGTCTGACAAACGGCAACCCTATCTAGGCTGGCCAAAAAAGGAACTACCACGTTCCAGAGGCAACGGATTGCGGCGCGGGACCGGTCCATGCATATCCGCCAGCGATGTTCTTCGTGTTCGGCGTATATTTCCACTTCGACAAGTCGCTATAGATGCCTGTTTCACGAGGGTCGGCAACACGTCTCAGGATGCGGTTCTTTATTGCCTGCGCCTGCGCCATGTCCTGCGCAAGGCCGGGCGTCTGGAACCCCTGCTCAAGCATGGATTGCTTGGAATCTATGACCCATTCCAGTTCGGATAGAGTTCGCATGTAGGCATTCACCGTGTCCCATTGCTTGAAACTCCGTTCCTCAGCCTGTGAAACGGCCTCCGCCTTCACTGACTGCTCAGGCGTTTTCGTCCCCACCACCGGGAGCGCCAGCCCGATTGCTGCTACGGACAACAAGAGTGTCTTCTGCATTAGTCCTCCCGTGGCCTGATCTTCAGGGCAGGCGACCAACCCTGCGCTACGGGGCTCGCGCCCGGGAGCGGAAGACAAAATTCATGTTCATTGTTATTTCCAAATTCCCGCACATGCCAGTTACGGAAGATCAGCACACTGGGCGGGTTCTCTCAGCCCCCCGGCGTTTCTGCATTATTTGGTGTGCAGTTGGCGATGTGAGCGCGGGGGCCCGTGGGCGTGGGGGCGTGCGGCTGCTCGCTCGTGCGGTAGGCGCGTGGCGTGTGCAGGGCGGGTTGCTGGGAACACAAGGGGCTAGTTAGTGATAAAGCGATTTTGCGCGAACAAGGAGCAGGTCCCAGTTTCCGAGTTGCCATCGCGAAGGCCGAACGCTCCATCACTTCGCCGACTCAGGCCCTTCGATGCGTGCCGCAAGCGTGTTCTGTATGTGTTCTAGGATGAATCGTCGGTCCGACTTTCCGAATAAACGACCAACCTTTGGCAAAACAGTTCCAAACAGCACCAGCGTGGGAGGCACTACCAATCCCACCCAGTTGTCACTGCTCGTGTAATGGCCCCCGGTCGCCATGTCGACCACTGTTCCCACGAAGACTGGTGTCCTGACCAATACGGCAAAGCCAACCCAAATCCGCATGACCCGCGCAAAAGGCGGGTGCGCACCGTGCCAGGGGACGTGGCGCCGGCCTTTGCAATCTCGCGAAAGCTCGCACCCTCCTCTCGCGGCCGAATCATTTCGTCGCTGTTCACTATCCGACGCGGCCTTCCCAGCGTTCTTCCCCTTGAGCTTCCCGTTGCGCAGCCCCGCCCTGACCCGTTCTTGGATCAGTGAGCGTTCGAATTCGGCCATCGCGCCGATAATCTGAAACATCAGCCAACCCGAGGGCGTGCCAAGGTCGAGGTTGTCCCGGATAATACTGCGACCATAGAACTCCCGGCTTTAACTTGTGCCATTGCTGTTCCGGCCATCTGGTTGCAAAATACGATTGCATACAACGCTCTGGTGTAAGCGGGCTGAAACTCCCTTGACTCACAATTTTGATGCTATCGTCCTCGGCGCGGGCGCTGCCGGCTTGATGTGTGCGGTGGAAGCCGGCAGGCGCGGGCGGCGCGTGGCAGTGCTTGAGCGCGCCGAGCGGGCGGGCAAGAAAATCCTCATCTCCGGCGGAGGCCGCTGTAACTTCACCAACATCTACTGCCAGCCGGAAAACTTCATCTCTCACAACCCACATTTTGCGAAATCTGCGCTGGCCCGATACACACCCTCCCACTTTATTGCGTGGGTCGAGAAGCACCGCATTCCGTACCACGAAAAGACGCTGGGGCAATTGTTCTGCGATCGCTCGGCCCATGATATTTTGAGCATGCTCGAATGCGAGTGCCGCGCTGCCGGTGTCCAACTGTTTCTAAACACGGTGATCGACGAGGTACGGCACAATACCGGTTTCGTGGTGCGCGCGGGGAAGACCGAGTTTCATGCGCCGGCCGTTGTGGTCGCAACCGGCGGGTTATCTATTCCCAAGATGGGGGCCACTGACTTCGGATATGAGGTGGCGCGTCAGTTTGGGTTAGCCATCCGTCCCACGCGAGCAGCGCTGGTACCACTGGTTCTCGGGGTCGAGGACCGCAGCCGCTACTGCGACTTGGCTGGGGTCTCGGCCGACGTGGTGGCGTGCTTCGGCAAACACCGTTTTCGCGAGAAGATGCTCATTACGCATCGAGGCTTGAGCGGCCCAGCCATCCTGCAGATCTCATCGTATTGGAACAAGGCGCAGCCGATCATTATTGACCTGGCGCCCCAGAGGGATGTTACGGCGTCGCTACGGGATCTGAACTCACCTAGGAATTTAACCGCGGTGAAGGAAGCTTTCCGCGCGGTTCTGGCGAACCGGTTGGCGGACCGTTGGCTGGAGCTGCACGCCCCTACGAATTGGAAGAACTCCACGCTCGGAGCACTGGAGCATCAGGCACATCAATGGGCGATTACCCCGGTCGATACTGAGGGATACGACAAAGCGGAGGTAACGGCAGGCGGCGTGGATACTGACGAGCTCTCGGCCAAGACGATGGAGAGCCGCAATGTCCGAGGCCTTTTCTTCATCGGCGAAGTCGTGGACGTGACCGGTCACTTGGGAGGACTTAACTTTCAGTGGGCGTGGGCCTCGGGCGCGTGCGCAGGATGGGCGCTGTAAGTATTCGCCCTTGGGATTTCAAACTCCGAACACTTCCGCCAAGAACTCACAAAATCTTTGCCTAGCAAACATGAACCCTGTCGGCTCCTTGATGGGCGATTCTGGATCGGGCCGCTGCAACTCTTCTCGCCTCTCAGGTCTATGGCGCATAAATAGCCGTCCGCCCTCGAACCTCAGTGGGCACATAAGCTGCGGTAATTGGCGCTGCCAAGCCTCGATCATTTTCCCAAAGTGAATTGAGTGGTTTCCCGGGCTGTGCATCAGCGCCACGTGTCGATAACGCAGAATGTCGCCTTCTCTCGGCTCCCGGCCAACTCAAATTCCCCGCTCGCCCTTGTGTAACGTTTGATGTGCTCATCGAGATGCACGGGAATAATCGGCCCATAGCGAGCATCGCGCAGTGCTTCCCCTCGGGCGTAAATCGCTGTCGATTCAATGTCGTGGTAGCTTGGGTACATGGTCGCGTCCAGGTACGCCTCGCTGTTGTACATCGCGAGTGCACCGTCATCGAACTGACGGGAGAATCTGGGCCGAGGCGCGACTGAAGAATCTGTGTTCAATTTGTGTCCAGTAATTGTTCTGCAGGCTTCCGGTGAAGTACTTACGATGCCACCCGTGTCTGCTAAGTCCCTTAAATAGAGTCAGAAGGTAGATTCAAATCCTACAACGCCCACCAGCTCGGCGCGCGAAGAAGCTTCGCCTCCCGCTGCATTTCGACCGGGCCTCCTGCGGGCGCGCCCGCGCCAGATTCGCGATCCGGCCCAGATGGCACCGATAAGCCTCATTCCAGCATAAAGCCAGCGCAAGGGGCGGGGCCAACAGCCCCAGGCGCGCGCCCTTCTTAAGGCGCCGGCAGAACCTCGCAAATGCTCAGGTTGTAGAGATCGCCTGTAGGCGCGGTGTCGTTGATGGTGACCACGGTGCCGCTGGCCGGCGTCGTGGAAGTCTGCCGCTGCACCCAGTACGTATCCCCGATGGTGGCCAGGTACTGGTGCACCATGGTTTGATTAGCACCGACGGTCCGGCTGGTCGCGTTATCCCAATCACTGCCCACGCCGATGACCCAGGAATTGTCGCGGGTGGTGGTCAGGGAGGCGGTGGGCGCACCCGGATTCGCGGTGCCGCCGCCGGTGGCGCCGATCGCGCCCGAGCCGCCTGTGCCGGAGGGATCCACACCGCTGAAGGTGACCACCGTGATCGATGCCGCCACGCTCTGCGACAAGGTGGCCTTAACGGAAGCGCCGCTCAGGGCGGTGGGGCTGAACGCTCGCCAGATCTCCGCCGTGCCCAACTGGGTGTTGGTTCGCTTCACCAGCGTCCACGTCAAGGCCGTGCCGGTGGCGTTGGCGACACCGGTGACGGTGATCCCCGCCGTGTTGCCGTCCGACGCGACGAAAGCCAGTAGCAGTTCGTTGGTCTTGGTGGTAGTGAAGGTGGGCGAGGTGATGGTTGTCGACGAGGTACTGCGGTCGGTCGAAACACTCTGGTCGATGGCCAACTGGGAGGTGGCGACGAAGTTCACCGCCGTCACGCTGGCTCCGCTCACCGTCACCGCCTTGTTGACGGGCGTGAAGACGAAGCCCGCCTTGCTCGGGGTGACGGTATAGGACCCGTTGTTCAGATTGCTGAAGGTGTAATTCCCCGAGGTGTCAGCGGCGGTGGTTGCGCTGGCCGTGCCGCTCAGCGTCACCGCGGCCGCATTGCCTCCGCTGCCGCTGATGGTGCCGGAAACCGAGAACGTGGTTGGCGCCACGGCAGTGAAGTTCACGCCCGTGATGCTGGCGGAGGCCACGGTCACGGCCTGGTTGGGCGGAGTGAAGGTGAACCCGGTCTTGCTGGGCGTGATGGTGTAGGGACCGTTCACCAATCCGCTGAAGGTGTAGTTGCCGGAAGCGTCGGCCGTGGCCGTCGCGGTGGCGGTGCCAGTCAGGTTCACGGTAGCGGCGTTGCCGCCGGTGCCGCTGATCGTGCCCGAAATGCTATAGGTGACGGTGCTGAAGTTGAGCGCGGTGACGTTGGCATTGCTGATGGTAGCCGGCTGGCTGGCCGGAGTGTAGGCAACCCCGGTCTTGCTGGGTGTAACCGTGTAAGCGCCGTTGGCCAGGCCGGTGAAGGTGTAGTTGCCGGAGGCGTCGGCGGTGACCGCCGCGGTGGAGGCGCCGGTCAGGTTGACGGTGGCACCGCTGCCACCCGGCCCGCTGATCATACCGGAAATGGTGTAGGTCGTCGTGCTGAAGTTGACCGCAGTTACGTTGGCGGTGGTCAGGGTAACCGTCTGGCTCGCCGGAGTGAAGTTGAACCCGGTGTTGCTGGGTGTAACTGTGTATGCGCCGTTGGTCAGGCCGCTGAAAGTGTAGTTGCCCGAAGCATCGGCGGTGGTGGTAGCGGTGGCAGCCCCACTTAGGTTGACCGTGGCGCCGTTGCCGCCCGCACCGCTGATTGTCCCCGAGAGGGTGTAGGTGACGGTGCTGAAGTTGAGCGCGGTGACGTTGGCGCTATTAACCGTGGCGCTTTGGCTCGCAGGGGTGAAGTTGAAGCCTATGTGGCTGGGGGTGACAGTGTAGGCGCCGTTCACCAGGCCGCTAAAGGTGTAGTTGCCGGAAGCATCGGCTGTGGCCGTCGCGGTGGCGGGGCCGGTGAGGTTCACGGTCGCGGCGTTGCCGCCCGTGCCGCTGATCGTCCCGGAAATGCTGTAGGTTACGGTGCTGAAGTTGAGCGCGGTGACGCTGGCATTGTTGACAGTAGCCGGCTGGCTTGCCGGAGTGTAGGTAGTCCCGGTGTTGCTGGGGGCAACCATGTAGGCGCCGTTTACCAGACCGGTGAAAGAGTAGTTGCCGGAGGCATCGGCGGTGACCAGCGTCATCGGGGCGCTAGTGGTGTGGACGTAGGTGCCAACAGTTGAGCGCGGCTCCAGTTGCGCTCCCCAAAGGTAAATGGTCGCGCTGGGGGTGTTGGTCCATACTTCGAAGCCGTACGCTGTGTTGCTCAGGCTATTGATGGTGCAGGTGTAACGCACCCAGGAAGTAGTCAGAGGCGTTTCCGTGCAGCCATTGCTTGCGGACATCCCGATTTTGAAGGTTTCGCCGCCCGCAGCGCCCCGCGCCCATACGCTCACGGTATAGGTTCCATTCAGGGTGACTCCGGCGACGGTTTGCTGCACTCCGGATGAGTAGGATGATCCGCAGCTAGTGCTGGCGGGGTTCGCCATCTTGAGCGCCGTGCTCCCTCCATTGGGATCAGTCAAATCGCTGGTATTGGAGGTGAAAGTAGCGTCGCAACCGAAGTAGATCCAAGGCCCACTCCGCGGCAAAGTCCCGCTGTCGAACTGGGAGTACAGCACCATGTTGCTGGAGCCGGCAACGGTGGCGGCGCCGGCCAGGCTCACGGTGGCGCCGTTGCCGCCCGGCCCGCTGATGGTGCCGGCAACGCCGTAGGTGGCCGTGCTACTGAAGTTCATTCCGGTTACATTGGCGCTGGCCACGGTGACGCTCAGGCCAGCCGGCGTGAAGGCGAAGGTCGGGTTGCTGGGTGTAACCGTGTAGGCGCCGTTTGCCAGGCCGGTAAGGGTATAGTTTCCCGAGGTATCGGCGGTCGCGCTCGCACTCACGGCGCCGGTCGCGGTTACGATGGCGCCACTGCCGCCCGGTCCGCTGATGGTGCCGGCAACGCTGTAGGTGACCACGCTGAAGTTAACCCCGGTCAGGGTGGCGCTGTTGATCGTGGCTGCCAGGTTCGCCGGAGTGAACGTGAACCCGGTCTTGCTGGGCGTAACCGTGTAGGCGCCGTTTAGCAGGCCGGTGAAGGTATAGTTGCCGGATGCATCGGCGGTAGTAGTTGCGGTGGCTGGGCCGCTCAATGTGACCGTCGCTCCGCTAGCCAGGGCCGCCGGGCTGATGCTGCCGCTGATGTTGTAGGTTGCAACTCCCGTAAAGTTCACACCCGGGAGATTAGCGCCGTTAACCGTCACCGTCTGAGAAGCGGGGGTGTACTTGAAACCTGTATTGCTGGGGGTTACGGCGTACGTTCCGCTGGTCAGCCCGGTAAAGCTATAGTTCCCGGATGCGTCGGCGGTCACCGTCGCGCTGGCCGGACCACTCAGCTTCACCGTTGCCCCCGCGCCTCCGCCACTGATTGTGCCGGAGAGAACCCAGGGGGTGGGTGCGGGAAGGATCTCGCAAAGGCTGAGGTTATACCGGTCGGCTGTCGGCGCGGTATCGTTAATCGTAACCGTCGTGCCGCTGAGAGGAGTAGCACTGCTTTGGCTCTGCACCCAGAAGGTGTCGGCTGTCCCGACATATTGGTGAACCATAGTTTGATTGGGGCCCAGGGTGCGTGCCGTTGCCGCGGTAACATCGTTGCCCACTCCGAAGACCCAGGAGTTGTTTTGCGTGGTGACCAAACTGGCCGTGGGTGCGCCCGGATCGGCACTGCCCGTGCCCGTCGCACCAATGGCGCCGGAGCCGTTGGTGCCCGAGGGATTCACCCCGGCATAGCTGACCACGGTGATACTCGCAGCGACGCTCCGGGACAGCGTGGCCGTGACTGAAACACTGGCAAGAGTCGATGGCGCAAAAGCCCGCCAGATTTCCGCCGTGCCCCGTTGCGCATTCGTTCTCTGTACCAGCGCCCAGGTAAGGCCCGCACCGGTGACTCCGCTGACGGTCACGCTGGCGCTGGTACCGTGGGTTGCGACAAAAGCGAGCAGCAATTCGTTGGCTGCCTTGGTGGAGAAAGTCGCGGTGGTTATGCTGGTGCTTGCCGTGGAAGAATCTGCCGTAGCAGTGGCATCCATCCCGATCGATACAGCCGCAGTGAAGTTGATACCGGTCACGGGGGCGCCGGTGCTGCTTGCCGACTGGCTCGTCGGGGAGAAGCTGAATCCTGGTTTAGTCGCCGTTACCGTGTAGGTTCCGCTCGGCAGTCCGGTGAAGGTGTAAGTGCCATTGGCGCCCGCGGTCACGGTCGCTGTGGCGGTGCCCGTTACTGCTACTGTCGCGTAGCCGCCACTGGGAGCGGGACTGATCGTGCCAGAAAGGGAGAACAGGGTAGAAAAATTAGCCGTGACATTGGCCTTGCTGATGGTGATGGCCTTGCTGGCGGGACTGAAAGTGAAGCCCGTATTGCTCGGTGTGACGGTGTAGGCGCCACTGGCCAGCCCCGTGAAGGTATAAGCGCCCGAGGCGCTGGCGATGACCGTTGCGGTCGCAGCTCCGCTCAGGGTCACGGTGGCCCCGTTTCCACCGGTGCCGCTGATGGTACCGGTGATGGAGTACAGGCTGGAGAAGTTAGCTGTGCCACTGCCGTTAGTGATAGTAACGCTCTGGCTGGCGGGACTGAAGGTGTAGCCGGCATTCGTTGGCGTGACGGTGTAGGTGCCGTCACCCAAGCCCGCGAGGGTATAGGCGCCGGCAGCGTTGGCCGTGGCGGTAGCCACGGTCGTCCCATTCAGGCTTGCGGTTACGGTGGCCCCATTGCCGCCGGCGCCGCTGATGGTGCCAGAAATGCCAAACGTGTTCTGGAATACGACATCAACCCAATAATTGGCGCTGTTGAACGTGGTCGCCGGGAAGCAGGGCTGCACGGTGGGGGTGCACCCTGCGGTGATATCGTAAGTGAACACTCCGTTGGCGCCGGAAACTCCATTCTGCAACGCATGCAGCGGCGGACTGTTCACTCCAGCGGTGGCAAAATAATTGGCGTCGGAAGAGTAGTGTCCGACAGTAGTGTGATAGCTGGCCACGTACGGTGTGTTGGCGGCGATCGCCACCGGGCTCGAGAGGCTCACCTGCTGCCAGCCCGAGGCAGTCTCACTCGCGAAGGTGGCTGTGGCCAGCAGCGAGCCGGTATTAGTCCACAAATTGCCCACATGGGTGCCGGTGTTGGCGGCGCTCTTGTAGAAGCGGATGCCGGTGATGAGGCCGCCGGTATCGGCCTGGAACCTGACCCCTAACTCCACCGCTGATGCATCTCCGGCGTCGGCGGTGACCGGCGCTGCGGTGCTCGGCCAAATGGTGAAGAACGCGGGGATGGTGGTAGTAATGCTCACTGTCCCAGTGGCGGTTTGCGGCGGATTAACCGCACCCTCCAGCACCCCCGAGTCCTTTACCTGCACAGTGAAGGTGCTGGTCGCCGCAGTCACCAGTGTGCCGGTGATCTGTCCCGCTGGGGACAGAGTCAAGCCCGCAGGCAGGCTGCTGCCCGCTGCCAGGGACCAGGTGTAGGGCTGGACGCCACCGGTGGCGGCCAACGTCGCCGAGTAAGGCACGTCCACCGCAGCGTTTGGCAAGGTGGTTGTGGTGACGGCCAATAGCGCCGCCGGAACCGTCACCGTGCTGCTGCCGCTGGTATTTCCCAGGGTAGCGATCATGTTGGCAGAGCCGCCGGCAACCGCCGTCGCCAGCCCGGTGCTGTTGATGCTGGCTACGCCCGTGTTCGAGGAAGTCCAGGTGACCTGACTGGTGATGTTTGCCGTGCTGCCGTCGCTGTAGGTGCCAGTGGCGGTGAAGGGCTGTGTGTTAGTAATTTGCAGCGTCGGATTGGCCGGGGTTACCGCGATCGAAACCAGCGTCGTGGTTGAAGTCGGCACGTACACCAGGTCGACCCAGTAATTAGCGCTGCTGAAAGTGCTGCTGGGAAACACTCCAGGAGTGGTGGCAAGGATGCCGTCACCGCCGGATACTCCATTCTGCAATGCGTGTAGCGGTGGGTTATCCACGCCTGCGGTGGCGAAATAATTCGAGTCGAAGGAGTAATGGCCTACGGTGGTGCTGTAGGAAGCCACATACACGGTGTTGGCGGTGACCGCGACCGGAGTCGCGAAGCTCACCTGCTGCCACCCGGAAGCGCTTTCACTAGTAAACGTGGCCGTGTTCAGCAGAGTGCCTGCCGCCGACCACAAATTCCCAATGTGCGTGCCGGTGTTGGCAGCGCTCTTATAGAATCGGATGCCGGTGACGGTGCCGTTGAAGTCGGCGGTGAACTTGACGCCAAGTTCGTAGGGGTTAGGATCGCCGGAATCGACCGTGCCTGGAGTTGTAGTGCTCGCCCAGATGCTGCAGGGACAGGACGGTGGCGCGATGTTGATGCTCACTCCCGCCGCGGGCGTCTCCAGATTGCCGCTGTCATCCACCGCCCGGCTGCGCAGCGTAGCCGCACCCGTGCCGGAAACCGTCCAGGTGTAGCTCCAACTCGCGCGGCCAATGGCAGGATGCCACGTGGTGCCTCCATCGGTAGACACTTCAACCCCGCCCACCACACCGCCGCCGCTATCGGCAGCCGTACCCTGAATGGTGACGGTTGACCCTGGCTCGACATTGGCTCCTGAAGCCGGCGAAGTGATGGTGGACACGGGTGGAGTGGTATCGGCGGAAGCCGATGCCGCCAGCAACCCGGCTTGCAGGGTAGCGGGCTGAACGCCCATATCGGCGAACAGGTTTACCGTCGCCTGTTGCATGTTCGGGTCCGTGACATACGGCCCGCTCCCGCAGTAGGTGTCGTGAGTGCTATCGAGTCCCCATGACCACTGCACCGTGCCGGCCCCGAACACCAGAGCCTTGCTCGCCGCGCGGTATAAGGTCGAATGGTGCGTCGCCGCTCCCGCACCATAGGTGGCGCCGTAATCGATGAGATAGTCGGTGGTGAGATTGTAGGTGGCCGTCGACAACGGAAACAGGCCGGCGGGACGAAATCCGTTGTCCGCGTCAACGTCCCATTCATAGCCCAGCGTTCCGGCGGGAAGAGCAAAGGTTTGACCCGTGGTCTGACTGGCAATGGCCGTGTTGCGCCAGAAGCGCATCTGTCCATCGGCCGCCGGAACCTGCATCGACAAATCGGTGTTGTCCGCTCCACAGCCACTTACCCGGAACAAGGTTCCAGTGACCGCGTTTTCCGGATTGCCACCATCGGCTGGGGGGCTGAACGTTGGGTCGCGCCAGGTGCCCGTCCAAGTGGGAGGGTCGAGCGGGTCAATCTTGGTCTCGCCGAGCGTCTCTTTGTAGGAAACCAAGGTGCGGTAGGCGGTCGAAGTGCCGTCGATGCTATTTTCCCATCGCGTCTTCCAAAACCCTCCGCTACCCGTGAAGAAACCCAGGTTGACGCCGGCTGTGCGGGCCGCTTGGATGTTGGTTCGCTTGGGTCCCGACCAGTACTCGTCGTGCCCCGCTGCCAGGTACAGCTTGTGCTTGAGGATCGCACTACCGGTGCGCGCCGCGTCCAAGCTGGTGAAATAGGTGACGTCATATCCATTGGCCTCCAGCCACCGCACCATCGGATATTCCGCGTAAAACACCCAAGATGCCGGTTCAAGACTTCGCGTATGGAAGGGACGGTTGTAACTGACCTTGTAAGCCCGCTGAGTGTTGTTGAAGACGCCCGTCGGACCGTAGAGGCTGTGCCCGCCAAAATCATTATAGGCTTGCCAGGTTTCGTCCGAGGTTTGGAACAGGACGGCGGAAGTGCTGGAATCGTTGCGAACGATGAAAACAATATGACTGGTGCCGACGGTATCGTCGCGCACCAATTCCGCGAAGTAGATGCCCGAGGTGGCGGTCGCCGGTACAGCCCAGGAGGCCGATACCGCCCAGTTGCCGCAGTCCACCAGGTTAGTAGTTGTGTCCGTGACACACGCCGGCTGCGTCTGGGGCAGCGTCACCGAAGGCAGGATTGCGTTATTCAAAGCCTTGCCGACGATCAGCCGCGCTCCAGTCCCCTGGTAGTACCCCATGCGATAGATATCCAGGTGGTACGCGGTGGCGCTGGTGTTGATCTTGAAAGAGACAGTCTGCCCGACGTTGAAGCTGATGTCGGTGGCAAACCCCTGGATGCTGGGATCACCAGCGCCGCTGATGTCCCATTGCGACTGAGGCGTCCCCGGCAGGCAGTTCTCCGCCTCAATCGCGTTTGCGGGAGAGCTGCACGAGGCATGAGCGGCAGCGGAAAAAACAATCAAAACGCTGGCGGCGATTAATAGCGCGCTCGCGAGGCGCAGGAGACCGCGAAAATGATCGTTGGGGTTCACCAGTCAACTCCTTGGCTGATATGGTGTAGCCCCAGGGACAGGTTCAGCCGAACAGGAACACCCAACTTTTACTCGGCGACTCTCCTCGCGCCCTGTTCCTAGCGGTCATAGGGGAGGAGATTGAATTCCCTGATTCGGCCGCGGAGCCCGGGACCCGAAGCCAGATTGCGGGCTCTACGCCCTTGATCTGGATACCTGGGTGATGCATGGACAGTCATGGCAATTCATGTACCACGCAGATTCTGGGATGCCTAGGATGCCGCGCGTTTGAATCTCAACGATTTAGGAATTCACACGAAAGAAAAATTTTCGACGGCGGCGGGACGCCTTTGCAACTTGTTGCATTTCTGATGCAATCGGCCCGCATGCGCGCCTGATGTGAAGGAGCCGCTCACGCAGTGAGTGAGTTGGCGGCATCGCTACTTCCCCATGCTTCTCGGATCACATGCATCTGCTGCGAACATGGCAATAATTAATTCCGCTCTACGTTCTCCCACAGCTATTGCAAGAACAAGCCCCCGATACCCGCAGCCATATGCTCTCATTGGGCACCTAGTGTGCCTTCCCATGTGCTCCGTCTATCTGGCGCACAGGGCTGGCAGGAGTTTGCGGCTTCGATAACGGGTATACGAAGCGTGATCCAACCCGAGGAGCGCGCGCGTCCGGCCGCAGGAATGGTAATTTTCGCCACGCGGAAACCGCTTGCACGTCGACTGCAAAGTTTTGCAGTCTGGCCGCCCTAGCGGATATTTGCATCGATGGTCGGACTGTTTCGAATTGATGCGAAAGGAGATAGAGGCGCACCAAAGTAACCCGCACGGGCAGAGCTTGGGCACCAGCGATGCACCACTCACGGTGCCATGAAACCTTTACAGTCGTGCCGTGAGAAACTCTTATTTGTTATTGCCGTCTGTGTGCTGGCTTTGGCTGCGCCGACTCGCGCGGCGGCCGCCAATCCAATTGTTATCGTCACCAGCTCATCGAACCCTTACACGACGTTTCTGCCGGAGATCCTGCGCGCCGAAGGATTCAACGAGTTCGACACGGCCGATATCTCCGTTGTTAACAGCACGACTCTATCGGCCTACGACCTGGTGGTTTTGGGCGACACGTCGCTGACGGCGTCGCAGGCGGCCATGTTCAGCCAGTGGGTCAACGGCGGCGGCAATCTTATCGCCATGCATCCCGACCCCCAGCTGGCGGGATTGCTGGGCCTGGCCGATACCGGCACCGCTTTGTCCAACGCCTATGTGTTGATGAGCACCGCGGCCGGCCCCGGGGTCGGCTTGGTGGGGCAGACCATTCAGTTCCACGGCCCGGCCGAGTTGTACACGCTGAACGGCGCCACCAGCTACGCCACCCTGTATTCGAACGCCAGCACTCCCACCAGCAACCCGGCGTTGACTCTCCAGCAGGCCGGATCCGGGCAAGCGGCGGCGTTCACGTACGACCTGGCGCGCTCGGTTGTCTATACCCGCGAGGGCAATCCCGCCTGGACCGGAGAGGCACGCGATGCCGCCAACGCTCCTCCCATCCGTTCCTACAATTTGTTTTTCGGAGCCGCGTCCTTCGACCCCGAGCCCGACTGGATCGATTTCAACAAAGTTCAAATACCGCAGGCAGATGAGCAGCAGCGTCTGCTGGCCAACCTGATCCTGCAGATGAACGCCACCAAGAAGCCACTGCCTCGCTTCTGGTACCTGCCGAAAAGCCTCAAAGCGGCGGTCGTGATGACCGGCGATGACCACGGCTCGTTTTACAGCGGCAGTTCCACCGCCCAGCGTTTCAGCGATTTTCTCGCCGCCAGTCCTTCCGGGTGTTCGGTAGCGAACTGGGAATGTGTTCGCTCCACCAGTTACTTGTTCCCGCAATTGCTGGCGAGTAATCCGCTGACCAATGCGCAGGTTGCCTCCTACGCGTCTCAAGGTTTCGAGATCGGTGTGCACGTCGACTCGTCTCCCACTTGCTCCGACTGGACGAGCAGCACGCTGGACGCCGACTATACGGCTGACCTGGCATCGTTCGCCGCGCAGTTCCCCAGCCTGGCTGCGCCGCAGACGCACCGCATGCACTGTGTGTCCTGGAGCGACTACGATTCGCAGCCGCAAGTCGAGCTGAACCACGGCATCCGTCTGGACACGACCAACTACTACTGGCCTGCTAGCTGGATCAACGATCGGCCGGGGCTGTTCACCGGTTCCGGTATGCCCATGCGATTCGCCGATCGCAATGGGAATCTCATCGACGTCTATCAGGCTACCTCGCAAATGACCGACGAGTCCGGCCAGAGCTATCCGCTGCACATTAATACGCTGCTGGACAACGCCCTGAGCGGAAACGGCTACTATGGCGTGTTTACCGCCAATATGCACAACGACGGCGGCACTTACCCCGGACCCGGGGCGAATCAGATCGTGGCCGCAGCCCAAGCCCGCGGGGTACCGGTCATCTCCGCGTTGCAGATGCTGCAGTGGCTGGATGGGCGCAACACTTCCTCGTTCGGCTCGCTGGCCTGGAGTGGAAATGTTCTGAGTTTCAGCCTGACGGCGGGCGCCAACGCCAATAACCTCAGCGCCATGCTGCCCAGCAACGCTGGCACGCTGGGATTGACCGGCATCACGTTGAACGGCAGCCCGGTCAGTTATCAGTTGCAGACCATCAAAGGCATGCAGTACGCCGTCTTCGCGGCCAGTGCCGGCAATTACCTGGCAACCTACGGCGGCAGCCCGCTGTTCAGCGTCTCGGGGGCGATCAGCCCGGCCGCGGTCGCCAGCGGCACAACGGTTACAGCGACCGGTCCGGTCACGGTCACCGCCAGCGCCGACAACTATGGGAACTACTCCTTAAACGGCCTGCCCAGCGGAAGTTACGTGATAACTCCGAGCAACAGCGGATTCAGCTTCACTCCCGCCAGCCAGGCCGTGGCCGTTAGCGGCGCGAATGTGGCCTCCGTAAACTTCAACGCAGTCCAGATCTGCCCCTGCAGCTTGTGGAACCTAAGCACCGTTCCCAGCACGCCGTCCTTCAACGATCCCAACGCGGCGGAGCTTGGGGTGCGTTTCTATTCCGACGTAGCCGGTACCATCAGCGCGGTTCGCTTTTATAAAGGCAGCGGCAATACCGGTGCGCACATCGGCAACCTGTGGTCAAACAGCGGCGACAACCTCGCCAGCGCGGCCTTCAGTAATGAAACCGCTACCGGCTGGCAGCAGGTGAACTTCGCCACCCCGGTGCCCATCGCTGCCAGCACTACCTACGTAGCTTCCTACTACACGCCGACGGGCAACTACGCGGCCGATAACGACTATTTCGCAACCGCTTATGACAACACGCCGCTGCATGCGGTGCAGAACGGAGCGCTCAGCGCCAACGGCGTCTTCGTTTACGGCGCTAACGCATTCCCAACCCAGACCTATGAATCCACTAACTACTGGGTGGACGTCGTTTTCAATCCGACGGGGAGCTTCAGCATTTCGGGTACGATCAGCGGCGCGGGCGGCAATGGCGCGACTGTGAGTCTGATCGGCCCCTCGAGCGCGACGACCACCGCCGATGCCTTCGGCAACTACAGCTTTAACGGACTGGCAAACGGCTCATACACCGTGGCCGCCAGCAACCCGGGATTCACCTTCGCCCCCGCCAGCCAGAGCGCGACGGTGACTAACGCCAGCGTGGCTGCGGTCAACTTCAGCACAGGCAACTCAAGCGTCCACCCGGCCACGTACAGCATTTCCGGCACCATCAGCGGCGCGGGCGGGACCGGCGCGGCCGTGAACCTGAGCGGGACTTCGACCGCCGCGACCACCGCCGATGCTTTTGGCAACTACACCTTTACCGGCATGGCGAACGGCTCCTACACGGTTACGCCCAGCAATTCCGGCTTCACCTTCACTCCTGCGAGCCAGGCGGCCTCAGTCAGCAGCGCCAGCGTGACCGGCATCAACTTCAACACAGTTACTTACAGTATTTCCGGCACCGTCGGCGGCGCGGGCGGCAACGGCGCCACGGTGAGCCTCAGCGGCGGCGCGAGCGCAACGACGACCGCCGATGCTTCCGGCAACTACAGCTTCACCAGTTTAGCGAACGGCTCCTACACCGTGACGCCCAGCAAGTCCGGGTTCACCTTTACCTCCGCGAGCCAGGCGGCAACGGTGAGCAACGCCAATGTGACCGGAATCAACTTCAGCACCGCGACCTATAGCATTTCGGGCACGATCAGCGGTGCGGGCGGCAACGGCGCCACGGTGGCGCTGAGCGGCGCGTCGAGCGGAACCGTTACCGCGAGCGCCACGGGGACCTTCAACTTCAGCAATCTGGCCAACGGAATTTACACCGTCACACCGAGCAAGAGCGGGTTCACCTTTACCTCCGCGAGCCTGGCGGCAACGGTGAGCAACGCCAATGTGACCGGAATCAACTTCAGCACCGCGACCTACAGTATTTCGGGCACGATCAGCGGCGCGGGTGGCAATGGCGCCACGGTGACTCTCAGCGGCGCGTCGAGCACAACTGTTACCGCGAGCGCCACGGGGACCTTCACCTTCAGCAATCTGGCCAACGGAACTTACACCGTCACCTCGAGCAAGAGCGGGTTCACGTTCAGTCCCGCGAGCCAGGCGGCCACGGTCAGCAGCGCTAATGTGACCGGCATCAATTTCAGCACAGGCACTTACAGTATTTCGGGCACGATCA
>JBKQPN010000092.1:0-40476 GCA_052145015.1 Terriglobales bacterium | reverse complement strand
TTGCCGAACAAACTGTTCGAGTACATGGGGGCGGCATTGCCCGTCGTAGCGCCGCGCCTCCGGCTCTTGTCCTCCATTGTCGAGCAGGCGGAATGCGGGATTCTCGTGCCCGCCGGCACGCCGCAAGAATATGCGAGTGCGATCCTCACCTTGCTGCGCGATCCCCAACTGCGCTCCGTCATGGGAGAACGCGGAAGAAAAGCAATCCTGACCAAATACAACTTCGAGACGGAGGCCAGCGCCATGCTGACTCTCTATGGTTCCCTTCTCGGCCGTTCCTTTCCCGACGCGGCAGTGAGCAGTGCAGCGGAGAGCAAAGTCGGTCCCGGACTGCCGGGGGAAGCTAGCAACGTCAGATGACGCCGCCAGTGGGTCGAGACGGAGCTGAGAAGGTCTGGCAGGATCCGGGCTATCCGATCTTGCCCGGTGGAGAGCAAAGCGCCACCGCCATCGGCGGACGTGGCGCACTGAACTGCTCGCGATGGCAGGGCATGCAATGGAGCATCAAGTTTGTCCTCGAATGGTTCGCTGCCCTGGTGCTCCTGGTGCTTACGGCTCCGCTGCAGATCGTGGCCGCGATCGCCATCAAGCTGGATTCGCGCGGGCCCGCGCTCTTCGTCCAGGAAAGGCTGGGCCGGGATGGAAAGCCCTTCCGCATGTACAAGTTTCGCGGACTGCGTTGGCAGCCGGGCACTCCTTTGAAATTGAACCCCGACGGTTCGACGCGCGTGGACGCCGATGATGAGCGCTTGACGCGGGTTGGACGCTGGTTGCGCCTCGGGTGGGACGAATTGCCTCAGTTGATGAATGTCCTCAAGGGTGAAATGGCAATCGTCGGCCCGCGTCCCGATTTGCCGTTTCAGCGCAAGTTGTACACCCCGCAAGAGGAGCGGAAACTGTCCGTCCTTCCGGGTATTACCGGCCTGGCGCAGGCGCGAGGCCGGAATGAGATTCCGTGGAAGCAGAGGATCGCGTTGGACCTGCAGTATATCGACCGCTATTCCCTGTGGCTGGATCTGACCGTCGTCGCGCGCACGCTGCGAATCCTTATCAGCCGGCGAGGACTATTCACCAGCTCCCACCGGCACGGCCACAAACACGAATTAGCGACGGTCCCACTGCTCCCTGAGCCCACTCCCCCCAAGGCGCGCTACGCCAGGCGGCTGGAAGTCCGCCGCAGCTTCATGCCCAAGATACTGTGCGTCTTCGGAACGCGTCCCGAGGCCATCAAGATGGCTCCGGTGATTCGCGCCTTGGCCGCGCGTTCCGACCGCCTGAGCTGCAGCGTGTGCGTCACCGCCCAGCACCGCCAAATGCTGGATCAGGTGCTGAATCTTTTTGGAATCACTCCTGATTATGACCTCAACCTGATGGAGGAAGGCCAAACCCCGTCCCAGGTGGCATCCGCCGTGTTGAGCCGCCTCGATCCCATCCTTCGCCGGGAGCGTCCTGACTGGGTGCTGGTACAGGGTGACACTACGACGGTGGCGGCCGCGTCCTTGGCTGCGTTCTACGCCGGCGTGGCGGTTGGCCACGTGGAAGCCGGATTACGTACGCACAATAAATGGAGCCCGTTCCCGGAGGAAATAAACCGCCGGCTAGCCGGAGTCATCGCCGACCTGCATTTTGCGCCGACGCGGGAAGCCGGGCAAAGTTTGCTGCGCGAGGGGGTGGCCGGCGAGAAGATATTTGTCACCGGCAACACCGTCATCGATGCGCTGCATTGGGCCGCGGCTCAGCCCTACGATCCAGCTACCCTTCCGCTGGACGCACGCTGTTGGGCGGACCCGGATATGAGGGTGCTTTTGGTTACGGTGCATCGGCGTGAGAGCTTTGGCCAGCCCCTGGAGGGAATCTGCCAGGCGATCAGGAGTCTCGCCCTGGGTGGGAACGGCCATTTGAAGATCATCTACCCGGTCCACCTCAATCCAGCAGTGCGGCGGCCGGCGCACCGAATTCTGGGAGATGTTCCCAACGTCAGCCTTCTGCCGCCACTCGAGTACCTGCAACTGGTTAACACCATGAAACGGTCCTACCTGATTCTGACCGACTCGGGGGGAATTCAGGAAGAGGCGCCAGGATTCGGCAAGCCCGTGCTGGTGCTGCGTGACCGGACGGAGCGTCCAGAGGCGGTTACCGCAGGAACCGCAAAAGTCATCGGAACCGACCCGGATCGAATTGTGGCCGAAACCTTGAACTTGCTGGACGACAAAAAGGCATACCAACGCATGGCGCGGGCGATCAATCCGTTTGGCGATGGCCATGCCGCGCAACGGATTGCCGCGGCCATTTTAGGAGAGCCGATGGCGCCCTTCCGTCCCACGGTTGGACCCCAATGACCCAACCCACCCCGACGGCCTGTGTCGAGCCTGCCGGAACGGATGTGCGTTGTGAAGGAACCGTCGCCATCAAAGTCGATGCGATCGCTCACAACACCATCCTGAATCTGGTGGGTCAGGCCTTGCCGCTCCTGGTCGGAGTCATCACCGTTCCCATTATTCTGAAGGGCCTCGGGATCGAACGCTTTGGCCTGCTGGCTCTCTGCTGGGTGGTGCTGGGGTATTTCGGAATGTTCGATCTCGGGCTTGGGCGAGCCACGACCAAGGCGGTTGCCGAACTCCTCGGGCGCGGCGAACTGCAGCGCTTGCCCGCCTTGGCCGGAACGTGTCTGCTTTCCCATGCTGTGGTCGGACTGTTGGGCGGGCTGGCCATGGCGGGGCTAACGCCCGTGATCGCCACGCGGATACTGAAGATATCTCCCGCTCTGGTGCCCGAGGCCAGAACCTCCCTGTTGATCCTGTCGGCGGCGGTGCCGGTGGTGGTCAGCAGCGCAGCGTTGCGGGGAATCCTGGAAGCGGGACAGCGATTTGCTCTGGTCAACTGGGTCAAGGCTCCTTCCAATAGCCTGGTCTTCCTGATTCCCGCGATTGCGGCGCAGTTCGGCATCGGCCTGCCGGGCATCGTGCTCTTGATCGGTCTCGGGAGGCTGGGCGCTGCCCTGGCTTATTGGAGGCTCTGCTACCACGCATTCCCCGTTTTGAGAAATGCGCTGCGGGTTGATGTGAGCCTGATCGCTCCCCTGCTTTCGTTTGGCAGTTGGGTGACCGTCTCCAATGTTGTCGGTCCGGTGCTGGCTTACCTCGATCGCTTTCTGATCGGGTCCATCGTCTCCGTGTCGGCGGTGGCCTACTACACTGGGCCCTATGAACTAGTGGCCCGGCTTTGGATTCTGCCCTGGAGCCTGGTGGTCACGCTGTTTCCGGCATTCGCCGTACTCAGCGCCCATGGCGCTCACGCCGAGATGAAGCA
Source organism: Terriglobales bacterium (assembly GCA_052145015.1). Classification (GTDB taxonomy): domain Bacteria; phylum Acidobacteriota; class Terriglobia; order Terriglobales; family Acidobacteriaceae; genus JAHFUA01. Next base: position 37,167 of record JBKQPN010000092.1, on the reverse strand, counting down.
GATCTATGGACGGTCCGTGAAAGCAGTGGTCATGGTGGTGGGGCCGATCGTGCTGCTCCTGGTTTTTCTCTCAAGAGACATTTTGCGGCTCTGGTTGGGAACCGATTTCGCCCTGGCCGGCGCTCCCGTGCTCCGGATCCTGGCGGTGGGAGTGTTGGTGGTGTCCGCGGCCAATGTTCCCTTTACCTTTCTTCAGAGCCTCGGACGCGCGGACATCCCGGCAAAATTCCATCTGCTGGAGTTGCCTCTTTATCTGGGTTTGGCCTGGTGGATGATCGCGCGATCAGGCATTGTCGGGGCAGCCTGGGCCTGGACCGCAATCATGACCCTGGACGCCCTCTTGCTGTTCGGGGCCGCCTGGAAAAAGTTCTCGCTGTCTCCGCGCGTGCTGGCAGCCAACGGCGTGCGACGCGCCGTGCTGGGGCTCGCCGTAGCGGGAACCCTGCTCTTTCTTTTTGGCCGCATCTCCTCCCCGCGAAGTGTGCCGATCCACTTTGCTGTCGGTGCGGTCATATTCGTTGCTTATACGACGCTGGCCTGGCGGTATGTTCTCGATGCCCGTGACAAGAATCTGGTTGGGATGACCCTGCGGCGCATCGTGAGCCGGCCCGCCTGAGATCCAGCCGTTCCTTCTTAACAATTAAGGAGATACTCTGATGGCGACTGTTGAGGTCAAACGGCAAGTCCGCCTGCCCAGTGAAGCCAATTCCACCGGGCGCACCTTCGGCGAAGAAGAACTGACTCTGCTGCGCAAGGTATTGGAGTCAGGAACCCTAAATTGCACCAAAGGCACCTTCGTCAACCAGTTGGAAGCCGCCTTCGCAAGAAGGCTTGGGCTCGCACATGCAACCGCCGTCACCTCCGGAACGGCGGCCATCCATGCGGCCGTTGCCGCGGTGAATCCCGATCCCGGGGACGAGATCATCAGTTCCCCGATCACGGATATGGGAGCGATCACTCCCATCCTTTATCAAGCGGCAATCCCTGTGTTTGCGGATGTTGACCCGCGCACGTTACTGCTGACGGCCGAAACCATCGCCCCCAGGATCACCCGCAGGACGCGGGCGATCATTGTTACCCACCTCTTCGGGAATCCTTGTGACATGGATGCCATCATGAGCCTGGCCAGGGACCACGGACTGATCGTCATCGAGGATTGCGCGCAGGCTTTCGACGCGAGTTACCAAGGCAGGATGGTGGGCGCCATCGGCCATATCGGCTGCTTCAGCCTTCAACAGGGGAAGCACATTACCAGCGGCGAAGGCGGGCTCGTAGTTACGAACGATTCTCACTTTGGCCGGAGAATACGCCTGTTTCACGACAAGGCCTGGGGTTACGGAGATCCCAACCCGGATCACTATTTCCTGGCTCTTAATTACCGGATGACGGAGCTCCAGGGTGCGGTAGCTGTGGCGCAGTTGGAAAAGCTGGAGTGGAGCGTTCGGCAACGGCAAAGAATGGCGCAGCGCTTGACGCTAGCGCTCGACGGCATACGCGGCGTGCATCTTCCGCAGGCCGTGCCGGGGGCCACGCACGTCTACTGGAAATACTGTCTCAGCTTCGACACCGCCAGCGTGGGCGAGCTGGCGCGCCTGTTGCGCGAAGAGTACGAGATCGCCTCGGCGCCCCGCTACATCCAGAAGCCGGCGTTCGAGTGCCAGGTTCTTCGTGATCGCTGCACCTTCGGCAAGAGCCACTGGCCTTACGACGGCGACTGCCGGGCCGGCAATCCGCCCGTCGATTATGATCCCGCGCATTTTCCGGGCGCCGTGCGGGGACTGGCCAGCATATTGGTTCTGCCCTGGAATGAGCGTTACACGGAGGAGCACGTGGACTACATCGCGGCCGCGGTCAAGGATGCGATCACTCGCGTTGATGGAAGAGAGGCCAATCACCATGGATAGGATCCGAGTCGCCATCGTGGGCTGTGGCCGGATCGCAGCTACCCACCTGCAGGCCCTGCAGGCCATCGAGGAAGCGCAAGTTGTCGCGGTTGCCGACGTCGACAGCGTGGCCGCAAAACGGCTGGCCGCGGCCGCCGGGTGTCCGCCTTATTCCAATCACCGGGACATGCTGGAACGGGAGACTCCGGAGATCGTGTGCATCTGCACGCCGCCGGCCGATCATCCCGAGGTCGCCATTGCTTGCTTGCGGAACCGCGCCCATGTGCTGTGCGAGAAGCCTTTCTCGATCGATACCTCGTCGGCCGCGCGCATGGTTGATGCCGCCGAACGCGCCGGCCGCTTCCTGACCATGGCCTCCAAGTTCCGGTTCGTGGAAGACGTGAGGAAAGCCAAGGAACTGATGGAGGCAGGCGTAGTGGGCAAGATCGTTCTCTGTGAGATCGCCTTTTGCAGCCGGGCGGACATGCGCAACCGCTGGCAAAGCGATCCCCGGCGCTCCGGGGGAGGAGTGCTGATCGATAACGGCAGCCATGCGGTGGACATCATCCGCTATCTCCTGGGACCGATCAGCCGGGTGCAGGCCCAGCACTGCCGCAAGATTCAAGGACTGCCCGTGGAAGACACCTCGATGATCTTCGTGGAAACGGTCGACGGGGTGTGGGGGCGGATCGACCTCAGTTGGTCGCTCGAAAAAGATCACGATGCCTACATCACCATCCACGGCAGCGAAGGAATGATGACGCTGGGATGGAAATCCTCGCGCTACCGGCGGTACTGCGACGGACAGTGGGTTGCGTTCGGCCACGGCTACGACAAGTTGGGGGCTTTTACCGACCAGCACCGGAATTTCATCGACTGCGTCCGCGGACGCGCGCAGGCCGTGATCAATGCCGAAGACAGCCTGGAATCGGTCCGCGTCATCGAAGTGGCGTATTGGTCTTCGCGATCCAATAAGTGGCTGGAGGTGGAAGAGTGTCTGACGAGATGATCCATCCCACTGCCCTCATCGAGGCCGATGTCGAGATCGGTGCCGGCAGCCAGATCTGGGACCACGTCCATATCCGGCAGGGAGCCCGCATTGGCCACAACTGCATCGTGGGAGAGAAGACCTACATCGCCGGCCAGGTTCAGATCGGGAACCATGTGAAGGTCAATGCGTGTGTTTACATCTGCCCGCTGGTAACCATCGAAGACCTGGTGATGATCTCGGCGCACACCGTCTTCACCAACGACAAGCTTCCGCGCGCCTTCGCTCCCGATCTTTCCGGGCTGGCTACTTCGGCGGTCACGGAAGAAACGCTGCCGACGGTGGTCCGCCGTGGTGCGACCATCGGCGCCAATGCCACCATCGCCTGCGGGATCGAGATCGGACGCTTCGCCATGATAGGGATGGGATCGGTAGTGACCAGGAGCGTTGCCGATCACGCGCTGGTGGTTGGCAATCCCGCGCGGCAGCGAGGTTACGTGTGTGTTTGTGGCCAGCCGCTGGGAGCCGCGCTCCGGTTCGAGCAGGGACCTGCCGCCTGTGATCGCTGTCGCCGGCGATATTCGCTCGCCGGCGGCAGAGTCATCGAGACCAGCCTTGTGGCCTGACAGCAAGTAACCAGCTATGCGACGCCGTCCCGTCCTGTTATGTGTCCTGATCCTGAGCGGACTGTTTCTCGCCTACTCCCCCCGCCCGCCATCCTCCCTCCGCTTCGCTGACCAGTTCCCCTCTCTTCAAGCTGCGATCGATGACGCTTACGCTGCCGGCGGTGGCGATGTGTGGCTGTCCCCCAGTGCGGCCCCGCACCCGCTGGATCATCAGCTCAAAATGAAGAACGGCGTGCGGCTGCGGTGCATGGGACCCACCGACTACGGCAGTGCGGCGCGCCCCTGCACCCTTCAACCCGTGGCGGGATTCCCCGATCCCTCCGCGATCAAGATTGACCCTGCGAACGTGGGGAAAGATCCCTTCATTTCCGGTGTCGAATTGCAAGACATCGCGATTGACATGACGAATGTTGCAACCTCTCGCAAGATCGCGCTGGAACTGCGCAGCGTCTCCGACACCGGGCCTTTCCGAAATCTCACGGTACTCAACCAGGATAACGGGCAGTACCTGTTCATCGGCACGTCCTCCAACGCGGGAGCCTTCATATCCGAGGGCTTGACGTTCGAGGATTTCTTCGCCTTGAGCAAGACCACGGACCCAAGGAATGCCGACCCCAGCGTGATCATCGAAGAAGCCAACGAGATCGACTTCCTCGGCGGGCGCACCAAGATCATGCGCCGCAGCACAACCGGCGGATTTGCCGCCGGTTCCGTCGGGATTCTGGTGCGCTCCCAGAACGTCGGCGCCAATCACATCAACTTTGAGGGCATCTCCATTGCCGGCTATGAAACCGCGCTGAAAGTTGCGCGCGTAGCCGGCATCGCTCCGCGCTGGGTGCGGCTGCTCGATTCCACCATCGAAAACTTTCGCTACGGCATGTACGTGGACGGAGATAGCAGCAGCCCACAGTTTTTCATCGGCCGAGGCAATCGCTTTATCACTCCCCGCGGTTCCAACCCCCGCAACTACCTGCTCGATCACGCCCAGCACGGCAGCATTGAGGCCGATGAATTTGCCGACCAAACCTGCATGCCCGGTTGTACGAGTTCGCTGGCCGTCGAACTCACCGGCAACAGCATGAGCAACAAGATCTATGCCATGCCGGCCGAAGTTTCCGATGCCGGCAAATACAACATCGTGCTCGGGCGCTCCGGTGCTATCGGAAGCACGGGGGCCTTGTGGAGCATTGGCACCGGCCAGCAGATCAGCGTCGGGTTGGCGATTAACAGCGCCGCCAGCGGCAACCCACAATTGCTTCTGCAACGCGAGGGCAAAAGCCAGGGCATTTTCCGTCTGAACAGCACCTTTATTCAGAATGGCATTGACATAGTGGATGGCACAGGGCAGGGGATCACCCTCAACGGCTCAAGCCTGGTCCCTACGGCGAATGGATCGGCCCTGGGAGTGGGTGGCAAGGCTTGGGCGGGAACCTTTACTGCCATAGACACCGCTACCCTGCAGCTTACCAGCCACGCCCGCCCGGCCTGCGATGTTGCTCATCGCGGCCTGCTGAATTACCTGGCCGGCGGTACGGGCGTCAAAGACACGGTCGAGATATGCCTAAAAGATGCGGCCGATGGCTACTCCTGGAGAGCGATCTACTGATACTGTCTTGCCTCGCCGGGCAACTTACCACTGCCAGGTTTTATCCCCGCACCCAAGTTTTTTTCTTTGACCCGAGAGACGAGTGGACTATGCTGTGGGGCCACCCCCACTAACTGCTAATCACCTCTGGCCGTAGGGCTCCAATGGTTGGCGACCACCCCCAGGAGGCGCCATGGCTCGTAGGACCCTTGGGAGATTTTTCCTGCCAGTTCGAGGCGAACGCCGCAAAGCAACCCACTGTTACTGCATTTCAGTTGGCCCGCAACCTCTGGAGGATATCGCGATGCCCGCAGCGCACACCGCTCGTACACTTGCCACTCGTTTGTTCCTGGTTGCCCTCGGCGCGCTAATGTTGATGGTCGGCGCTCCGTCGGCAGCGGCACAAGCCACGGATCGCGTAATCGCGCCCGTTAATCCCAGGGAATTAGTGGCACTGGGTGGCCATCACCCGGCCTGGGCCAGTGCGCAGACTGACGTCGGCGCCGTTCCCGGCGATCTGCGGCTTCAGCACCTCACGCTGCTGCTGGCCCGCCCGCCGCAGGTGCAGCAGGCCCTCGACCAGTTCCTGCAAAACCAGCAGGACCCCGCGTCGCCCGACTACCACCACTGGCTCACGTCCTTCGAGTTCGGCCAGCGGTTCGGTGTCTCCCAGCATGACATCGCCGCCATCAACCAGTGGCTGCAATCGCAGAATCTCCAGGTTGATTCCGTTTCCGACAGTCGCGTCCGCATCAACTTCAGCGGCTCCGCCTCGGCCGTGGCCAGCGCCTTCGGGGCGGAGATGCACTATTTCACGGTGAGCGGCGAAAAGCGTATCTCCATCACGGCTGAACCGCAGATCCCGGCCGCGCTGGCGCCGGTGATTCAATCCATCCACGGCCTCTACACCCTCATCAACCGGCCCATGCACCGGATCAGTGAACAGCCGGGACGGCTGGTCATGTCGCCCTCCGGCAAGCTGGCGCCCGAATTGAATTTATCGAATGGCTCACACGCGATCGTGCCCGGGGACTTCGCCGTCATTTACGATGTGAATGCCGCCTATACGGCGGGCGTCTTTGGTTTCGGCCAGACCATAGGCATCATCGGCCGCTCGCGTGTCAACAACGCGGACATTGAGAATTTTCAAGCTCTCACCCTGCTTCCCATACAGGATCCGGTGACGATTATCCCGCCCGGTGGCCTGGATCCCGGGCCGGCGCAGACGGCCCCACCGGCCCTCGGCATTAGCCCTTCGGGTGACCAGGGAGAAGCGACGCTGGACGTGACCCGCTCCGGCAGTATCGCCCTGGGCGCGACCGTAGCGTTGGTGGTCAGCGCTTCCAGCGCCACTACCGACGGAATTGATTTTGCTATGCAGTATGCCGTCGACGCCAATCCGGTTCCAGCCCACATCATGAGTATCAGTTTCGGATCCTGCGAAGCGAATGCGGGCGCGGCGGTGGTTCATTTTTATGACAGCCTGTTCAGCCAGGGTGCGGCGGAAGGCATCTCGATCTTTGTTTCTTCGGACGACTCCGCCGCCGCCGGGTGTGACTTGGCGTTCCAGCCGCCTCCGGCTTCCGGCCAAATCCAGAGCCCCAATGTCATCTGCTCTTCGAGCTATGCCACCTGCGTGGGCGGAACCGAGTTCGCCGACTTCACGAATCCCAGTCAGTACTGGTCCGGCAGCAACGGGAACGACGGGACCTCCGCTCTCAGCTACATCCCCGAGGGCGCCTGGAACGAACCCCAGAACACGTCGGCAGCCTTCCAAGTGGCCGGCACCGGAGGTGGAGTCAGTACCATCATTCCGACGCCTCCCTGGCAGACTGGCACCGGAGTTCCCGCCGGACGGACGGGCCGGTATACCCCGGACGTTGCCTTCAGCGCCTCCGGTCATGACGGCTACTTTGCCTGTCTGGCCAACTCCGGCGCCGATTGTTCCACGGGTGGCTTCACGATCTTTTCCGGCACCTCGGCTGCCGCTCCCGACATGGCAGGCATTGCCGCCCTGCTGGCCCAGAAAGTAGGGACGCTCGGCAACCTGAATCCCACGCTGTACCGGCTTGCCGCCACGCCCGCGAACGGGGTCTTCCATGACGTAACCGTGGCCACCAGCGGGGTGAGCGGTTGCAGCATAAATGTACCCAGCATGTGCAACAACAGCACAGCCTCTCCCACCGGTCTGATGGGCGGCCTCGCAGGTTTCCTGGTCGGTGCCGGGTATGACGAAGCCACCGGCCTGGGCTCCATCGACGTCAACAAGTTGCTCAACGGCTGGGGCTCGGTAGCAGCCCTGGGGGTGACCTCTACCACTCTGAGCGCCAGCGCCAATCCCGCGCTGGCAAGCACGGCGGTCAAGTTCACGGCTACGGTGACGCCGACCACCGGCCCGACCCCGACTGGCTCGGTGAATTTCCTGGATAGCGGAATCCTCTTGGGAAGCGGGACGCTGAGCGGAGGCGTGGCAACCTTCACCACTACGGCCGGTAGCCTGACGGGGGGCGCTCACACCATCACGGCGGTTTACGGCGGCGATGGCAGCAATACCGGGAGCATTTCGGCGCCTCTGACCGAGACCATCACGGCCTCGTATCCAGGTCCCATCCTGCTTTCGCTGTCCCCGTCCAGCGCCAACGCCGGAGGTGGCGCCGTCAATCTGGTCGTGCAAGGATCGAACTTCTTTCCTGCTTCGACGATCCAATGGAATGGCAGCAGCAGCGGCCTGGTCCCGACCTACGTCAACGGTAGTGAGCTGCAGGTGACCGTCCCCCTCGCCGACATCGCCTCACCCGGCGTCGCCGCGGTGACCGTGACCAATCCCGCGCCCGGTGGCGTCTCCAGCCCGCTCACCTTCAGCGTGCTGGAAGCATTCTCCGGCTCGAGCGGCTTCCTGAGCATGTTCGTGAGCGGCGCCAGCCTGGCGAACTCGGCGCTCTTCCAGAGCGGCGGATCGATCGGCGTGGGCACCACCAGTCCCATTCGGACCTTGGATGTGAACGGAGAGATTCAAGCCCGCGGTGGCAATCTCTTCTTGCAGCGCAACTTGACCGATCTGGCGGGACGGCGCAACTGGGCCTGGGGCACGGAAACCGCCAACGTGGGCGACATGGCGTTCTTCGTCAGTACCTCTAATAGCAACTTCCCCTCGGTGAATGTCCTGACCCTGCTCAGCAACGGCAACGTGGGCATTCATACCACCTTGCCAGTCACCGCGCTGCAAGTGGGAGGCGATATCCGGGTGGGCACGTCCGGCACCAACGGCTGCCTGCAGAACTTTGCTGGAACCGCGTTGACCGGCACCTGCTCCTCCGATGCACGGCTGAAGACCAACATCCTGCCCTTCGCCCCCATCCTGGACAAGCTGGTGAAGCTGCAACCGGTGCACTTTGACTGGAACGCCGAGCAGTATCCGGATTACCACTTCGGCCCGGGTCGCAACTCGGGGCTGCTGGCGCAGGACGTGGAGACGGTGTTTCCGGAGATGGTGTCGGCGGACGCGCGCGGCTTCAAGATGGTGAACTACAGCGAACTGCCGTACCTGACGCTGGCCGCCATCCGCGAGCTGAAGATGGAGAACGATTCCCTGCGCGCGCAACTGGCTGCGCTGGAAGAACGCCTGGCACGGCTGGAGAAGCCGCAATCCAAGGGGACGAAGAAAAAACCAGCCACGAACGTCCGCGGCAAGCGGATGCCGGTGGCGAAACCTCAATCCTAGGTTGTCGGGGCAGCAAGGCGGCTGGGGGCACAGCTCCAGCCGCGCTGCTCGTGTTGCTCAGCGTTGCCGCATTCTCGGTCCGGGGCGTTTCGAGCTTCCCTCCGTAACGCCTTCGGATTCCCCCAACAGCAGTCTGTTTATCACAGGGAGATTGACAGGAGCATGTCATGAGGAGTTGGACGCAACGGAACCTTCTGATCTGGCTCGGTGCGGCGTGCTTGCTGCTGGTTGGGGATTCGGCGGCGCAACAAGCCTCGCCGTCCGCAGATGGTCAAGCCCCGGCAAGCGCAATGGTGGCTGCGACTGTGCCTCGTCTGATTCGGTTCAGCGGAGTGGCCAAGAACGCCCAAGGCCAGCCGCGTAGCGGGGTGGTTGGAATAACCTTCGCTTTGTATAAGGAGCAGGAGGGCGGAGCCGCGCTGTGGCTGGAAACGCAGAGTGTCGCCGCCGATGCCCAGGGGCAGTACGCGGTCCTGCTGGGCAGCACTGCCGCTGCGGGCATTCCCATGGACGCCTTCAGCGCTAACGAAGCGCGCTGGCTGGGAGTCCAACCCGAGGGCCAGGCGGAGCAGCGGGTGCTGCTGGTGAGCGTGCCCTACGCCCTGAAAGCGGCCGACGCCGAGACCTTGGGCGGCATGCCGGCTTCTTCGTTTGTGCTGGCCGCGCCGGTGGTGAATTCCGGCTCCGTCAGCTCCGGGTCGCAAACGGCGGGAACTACCGGCACTAGCTCAGCCGGTAGTTCGGGAAGCGGAATCTCCCCCGCTACGACTTGCACTTCAGGTTCTTGCGCCATCAGCACGACCGCTCCCGGCGGCACCGCCAGCTTCGTACCCATGTTCACGGACCCCACCACGGTGCAGAATTCCGTCCTGTCTCAAAACCCGTGCCCGTTTGACGCAACTCAGACCTGTGTCGGGATTGCGAATCCGCATCCACAGGAGTTTGTTGCGGATACCACGGCCGCTCGCGTTCTGGACGTCAACGGCGAGATCCGCGTGGGCGGCGGCAACATCTTCATGCAGCGGAACCTGACCGATCTTTCGGGGCGCAGGAACTGGGCTTGGGGAACCGAAACCTTCAACGTGGGAGACGTATCCCTGTTCGTGAGTGCATCCAACATAACGGCTCCCTCACAACCGGTGTTCACCGCCTTAAGCAATGGCTTCATGGGAATCGGAGTGCCCACACCCCATGCCAACCTGGAGATAGCGGGCTCGGTGGGGGGTGGTTTGTTGGTGGACAGCCCCGGCGTCATTACGGGCAGCGGCTCGGGCCTGACCAGCGTGCCGGCGGCCAGCCTGACCGGAACCTTGCCTTCTGCGGCGCTGGCTGGCGTGAACGGCTCCGGGCTGACCAACCTGAATGCGGCAAGTTTGACGACCGGGACTCTGCCAGGCACGGCGCTTCCCGCCAATGTCGCCTTGGTAAATGCCGCCAACGTGTTCTCCGCACCGCAGACGATCAGCACGCCGGGGACGGCACTCAACCTCACTAGCACGGGAGCCGGCGCCATCGGGCTGGCGGCCTCATCCAGCGACCTGAATGGATTTGGCGCGACGATCACCAACTCCGGCGGCGGGTACATCCTGAACCTGACGGATGGTGTGAACAACGTGCTGAAGGTTGACACCCATGGGTTGGAGCTAAGTGGGCCGAGTGTCGCCAGACTCACCAACGCCGCCACCGGAACCACGCTGAACACTTTGGTCCAATTGACGAGCACGGGCACGGTCGCGACTGCGTCCACCACCGGCAATCCACTCGCACTCGGGATTGTGGAGTTCGGCGCCGGGACTTCCGGTACCGCCGTCGTAGCCCTCGACGGCGTGGTGAACTGTGTGTTCGACAACGCCGCGACCTACGGCGACTATGTGGTGATCAGCACGACCTTTGTTACTGCCGCGCCGGTTGCGGGCGACTGCCACGACGCCGGATTGAAAGACCCGGCCGGTGGCATACAGGTGGTTGGGATCGTACTCCAGACCATTGCCAGTCCAGGCTTGGCACAGATCTTCCTGTATGGTGAGCAGAAGCGGGCCATCGGATCACTAGGGAGTCTATCCTTTACCGGCGAGACCGCCGCCATCGCGGCTAACACGCTGTTCACACCTCTGATTAGCGGTCTGTTCCGCGTCAATCTCTACATGGCGACCACCGCCGGAACCTTCACCGGCGGAGCCATCACAGCCGTCATCACCTGGAAGGACGAGGGTGGCTCGCGCCAACAGAACAGCATTGTGCTCACGAGTCTCGGCTTCGCCCAGGGTTCAGTCGTGGTTCACGCAATCTCCGGGCAGAGTATCCAGTTCTCCACCACCGACACTGCCACTGGCCCTCCGACTTATGAAGCGTTCGTGACCTTGGACCGGCTGCAGTAGTAGATCTGCATGAACTCGGTTGGGAGTTAACCAGCGCCGCGAGGCGCTTTTTTATTTTGGCGCGTGCCTGCTTCGTCAGCAGAATCCGCTCGCGACTGGACCCGCCATCGCGACTTTGTTCTGTTTTCAGAACAAGCGGCTCAAGAAGCCGCCACAAACCGTCAGTCCCATTTCCCGCCGAATCTGTGGTATAGCCCTCGTCTGTTCCGTTTTCCGAAAAATATTCCTCAGTCACAGCCGCTTTCTTGCCGCCAGCGTATCAGGGCCCGGCTGGGTCGAAGCCGACCCGCCCTGCGGGCCCGAAGTCCGTTTCTCGGAGGACCTTATGAATCGAGGAGTTGGACTGTCGCTATCGCTTGCGGTTCTGCTCCTGGCAGTGTGCGCTCGGGCGCAGTCTGCGAATCGCGTGCTCGGGCCCGTCAATCCCAGCCAAGTGGTTAAGCTGGAGGGCCATCATCCATCCTGGGCGCAGCCGCAGGCGGATGCCGGCGCCGTGCCCGCCGAATTGCGCCTGCAGCACCTTACGCTGGTTCTCGCTCGCTCGCCCCAGGCACAGCAGGCCTTCGAGCAATTCCTCCGTAACCAGCAGAACCCCGCCTCCAGCGACTATCACCACTGGCTCACGCCGCGAGAGGTCGGTGAACGATTCGGAGTTTCGCCGCACGACACGGCCGCCATCACCAGGTGGCTGCAGTCGCAAAATCTCCGGGTTGATTCCGTCGCCGACAGCCGCGTCCGCATCAACTTCAGCGGAGGCGCGGCGGCGGTGGGCAACGCCTTTGGCGGGGAGATGCACTATTTCCTGATGAACGGCAAGAAGCGCATCTCCCTCACTGCCGCACCACAGATCCCCGCGGCGCTGGCTCCCTTGATCCAAGCCATTCACGGGCTCTCCACCAGCGAGACGCGTCCGCTGCACAAAAGCACGGTCCATCACTTTGCTTCCAACGGTGCTTGGCCAGGTTTGACGTTTGGGCCTGGTGAGAACTTCGTCGTGCCGGCGGACTTCGCGGTCATCTACGACGTGCCGGCCAATTTTACCGGCGCCGACCAGACCATCGCCATCATCGGCCGCTCCCGCGTGGACAACGCGGACATCGAGAACTTTCAAGGCCTTTTTGGGCTGCCCATCCAGGATCCGACCGTGATCATCCCGCCGGACGGCATCGATCCCGGCACGCCGCAGACCCTCCCGCCGGGCAGCGGCATCCCCTCCGACGATCAAGCGGAGGCGACCATCGACGTGACCCGCGCCGGCAGCATCGCCCCGGGCGCCACCATCGACCTGGTCAGCAGCGCCTCCAGCTTCACCACCGACGGCATCGCCATTGCCGCCTCCTATGCGGTCGACACCACACCCCTGCTGGCCCACATCATGAGTCTCAGCTTCGGAGACTGCGAAGCCAACCAGGGCCAGGCCGGGGTCGATTTCTGGGACAACCTGTTCAGTCAGGCGGCCGCGGAAGGCATCTCGGTTTTCGTGGCATCGGGTGACTCCGGCGCGGCGGGCTGCGACCCCGAGTTTCAGACGCCTCCCGCCACCCAGGTCCTGAACACAAATTACATCTGCTCCTCCAGCTACGCCACCTGTGTGGGGGGAACCGAATTCGCGGACGCCAACTACAGCCTGTATTGGGGCCCGACCAACTCAAACACCGCGGGGTCCGCTCTCAGCTATATTCCCGAGGGCGCCTGGAACGAGCCCACCACCACCGATCCCAACAATCCCTTCCAAGTGGCCAGTTCGGGTGGGGGAGTAAGCGCTTACGTCCCTACGCCGTTCTGGCAGCGGGGTCCCGGAGTGCCGGCCGCACGCGCCGGCCGCTACACTCCGGATTTGGCCTTCAGCTCCGCCAGCCATGATGGCTATGTTGGGTGTTTTACGGCGGGAGGCGGCGACTGCATCGAGTTTTTCCTGGTTTTTTACGGCACCTCCGTCGCTGCTCAAGACATGGCCGGCATCGCCGCGCTTCTCAACCAGAAGCTGGGGACCGCGCAGGGCAACTTGAACCCAACTCTCTACCAACTGGCGTCCACGGCCAACAATATCTTCCATGACGTGACCGTGGCTACGAGCGGCGCTTCCCCCTGCGATCTCACCGGCAATACTCCGAGCATGTGTAACAACAGCACACCTGCGCCTTTCTCCCTGGCCGGTGGGCTTGCGGGTTACCTGGTCGGCCCCGGCTATGACGAGGCCACGGGTCTCGGGTCCCTGGACGTAGCCAACTTCCTCGCGGGCTGGACTACCGCGGGCGTCAACACCTCCTCAACGGCCACCACGGTTGCCGCCAGCGCCAATCCCGTGGTTGCCGGTGCGACCGTCACCTTTACCGCCGCCGTGACTACCACCGGCGCTAACCCGCCTACGGGCAATGTGGCCTTCCTGGACGCCTCAACCACACTGGGAACCGTGGCGCTGAACCCATCGGGAGTTGCGACTTTCACCACCTCCAGCCTGTCCCTGGGACAGCATTCAATCACAGCAGTCTACGCGGGCGACAACAACAATCCCGGGAGCAGTTCGCCCGCGTTGTCTGAGACCATTCTGGCCAGCAATCCGGTCCCAGGGCTCATTTCATTGACGCCGTCCAGTGCCAACGCCGGCGGCGGTGCGTTTACCCTCATCCTGAATGGCTCGAATTTCATGCCCAATTCCCAGGTGTTTTGGAACAACACCAACCTGCCCACAACCTACCTCAGCGGCGGCACGCAGCTTCAAGCCTCAATCGCAGCCGCCGATATCGCGACCGCCGGCAGCGCCGCTCTGACCGTGAGCAATCCCGCGCCCGGCGGCGCCTCCAACTCGCTGACCTTCAGCGTACTGGAAGCAGGCAACGGCACGGGCGGCTTCCTGAGCATGTTCGTGAACGGCGCTAACCTGGGAAACTCGGCGCTTTTCCAGAGCGGCGGACTGGTCGGTGTGGGCACCACCAGTCCGGTTCGGACCCTGGACGTGAACGGGGAGATTCAATCCCGCGGCGGAAATCTATACCTGCAGCGGAATATGACCGATCTGGCGGGGCGACGGAACTGGGCCTGGGGCACGGAAACCTTCAACGTGGGGGACATGTCGTTCTTCGTCAGCACGTCGAATACGAGCTTTCCCGCCGTGTCCGTCCTGACTCTTCTCAGCAACGGCAGCGCCGGCATCGGAGGAGTCCCAACGCCGGCCACGGCCCTGCAAGTCAAGGGCGATATCCGGGTGGGCACGTCCGGAACCAACGGCTGCCTGCAGAACTTTGCCGGAACCGCAATAGCCGGCACCTGCTCCTCCGATGCGCGGTTGAAGACCAACATCCTGCCCTTCGCGCCCATCCTGGACAGGCTGGTGAAGCTGCAACCGGTGCACTTCGACTGGAACACCGAGCAGTATCCGGACTACCACTTCGGGGCCGGCCGCAACTCCGGACTGCTGGCGCAGGACGTGGAGAAGGTGTTTCCGGAATTGGTTTCCGCCGACGTGCACGGCTTCAAGACGGTGAACTACAGTGAGTTGCCGTACCTGACGCTGGCCGCCATCCGCGAGCTGAAAACCGAGAGCGATTACCTGCGAGCGCAACTCAGCGAGCGGAAAGCCGAGAACGACTCCCTGCGCGCTCAACTGGCCGAACGGCAACGGGAACTGGAGGAATTGCGGCAGGAGGTGGAGGCGCGCCTGGCACGCCTGGAGAGGCCGCCATCCCACAGGGCGAAGAAAAAGACTGCCGTCCAGCCCAAGCCGGCGGCAGCGGCGAAGGCTGACTCTAGCGGTACCCGCTAGCCAGGGAGCGACGCTTGCCGCTGCTCGCTGCTCCCTGCTTGCAATCGTTGCCGCGGATGCAGACAATCACTCCATGCCCGACGACCAAGCGGCGACGGCGGCGCCCGCTCGTGACGCGCTCTTCGCTCCCGGCGCCGTGGTGCTGGTGACGCTCAGCTCGCCCCGCGAGAAGTTCTGGGGGGTGCTGCTGGAAGTCTCCGCCGCCGGCATCAGCCTGCGCGGCCTCGACCTGAACTCGTTCGAGGATTTCGTCCACCTGGTGCGAGCGGGTGAACCCGCCAGCCCCGCCGCCGTCTTCTTTCCCATGCACCGGGTCGAGCGCATGGAGGCCGACGAACACAGCGGCGACATCCCGTCGCTGAAAGAGCGATTCCAGGAAAAGACCGGCCGGCCGCTGGCGTATCTCTTCGGCCGCTACGGGGAGTGAAGGTGTATCGCCAGCTCGCCGCCTTTCCCAACCTGCTCACCCTGCTGCGCCTGGTGATCATCCCCTTCATTGTGATTAACGTTTTGGGCGGCAACTACGGATGGGCCCTCGGCCTCTTCGTGCTGGCAGGGATCAGCGACTTCTTCGATGGCACGCTGGCGCGCGTCCTCAAGCAGCACACCCAGCTCGGCGAGTACCTTGATCCCATCGCCGACAAGATGCTGCTCAGCACCCTTTTTATGGTGCTCTCCATCATGCACAAGATCCCCTGGAAGTACACGGTGCTGGTGTTCAGCCGGGACTTTTCCATCCTGATGGTGTCCGGCGTGCTTTACATCACCAACACCCTGCGCGACTTTCGGCCCAGCATCTTCGGAAAACTGAACACCACGGCGCAGATCGCCGCCGTGTTCTTCGTGATGCTGCACCAGGTGGCGCCCGCCGCATGGGTCACAGTAGCGCGCCGCATCGGCCTGTACGCCACCATGGTGTTCACAATTCTTTCCGCCCTGCACTACATTTGGCTGACCGCGCAGCGGCTGCGCGCCAACGACAGCACCAGCGCCACAGCCTAGCGGCTCGCCGCCGCCGTTCCCGAACTCACGTCCGCGAACGAGTTCCTGGTCGCCACGTTGCTGAACTCCTTGCCGTCCACTTCCACGTAGGGTCGACTCTCCCTCGCGCGGTACAATCGCCGGCATGTCCGCAGCATCGTTTCATCTGAGCCTTTCTTTCACCAGTCTTATTGCGCTATATGGCGCGATCCTATCCACGCTGACCGCTGTAATCCAGTTGAGCAGCCACTTCAGAGATCGGGCAAAGGTTGTGCTGACGGCTCGAAAGAACATGAAACCGATCGGGGTCGGTCACAGATATGACGGGATGACGATGGTGATTGTTACAGCCACGAATATAGGGCGTCGTCCAATCACCATTACGGGGTTCGCGGCCGGCCTTCTGTTTAGGAAGCAGCAAAAAGCAACTGACTGGTATCTGCCTGACGTACGCCCGCCCCTCCCATGCGAGATCACGGAAGGCAAAGTGGTATCCGCGTTTGTGAATCAGGAAAGGGTGGACTCTGACTTAATCTCCCATTGGTATGCTTGGGACAGTGCGGGAAGGCACTATCGCTTAAACGTCGCCCCTTGGTACAAGCGATGGGTCTCAGCATACCGTCACAAACACGCCAAGCAACCCCGAAAAGCGGGAGCGTAGGACCTGCCGGAGGAGCTTCTTTGGCCCACAAAGGTGGACTGCATCGGTACAATCGTGGCGTGAAGGCCCTCGTCTCCGCCGTTGTCGTGGCCGGGCTTCTCGCCGGATGCAGCAGGAAGCCCACAACTGACAAAACCGACCCCCGGGGCTGGTTCATTGAGTCCTACAACAATGGGCTCGTTACAGTCCGGCATGAGGGTGACACGTATAAAGCCAGGTGCGACATCAGCAGGTCTTTCAACAATGCCGACTCGGTCACCGACCCGAACAATGTTCACACGTTCCCCACCTGCGACTTGGTAGTTGGATTTGTGGGTCGGAACGTGCAGCCATTTGAGGGCAAGCAGAAAGACGCCAGCGGTTGGACTACAAACATGTGGAACGTTGGGAGCACGCTCTCGCTGCGAAGCTGGCGCGATGAACGCACACCCTGGAGGCAGGACGAGTTCGTAATCACATCGGTAACGAAGAACGCGCCATGAATCCAGCGGCCCGGGGACTACACTTGCCGAACGGGAACGCTCGGGAGAAGTACGAAGGGAGGTCACGCTATGTTACGTCGGTTCGTGGTGATGTTGCTATTGTATACCGGGGTTGCAAATCCACAACAGCAGCGGGCGGAACGCACGTTTCCCACCAAAGATAAAATCCAACTTCTGCTCACGCAATCGGAGCGAGCCTTCCATACATACGAGCAGGCGATTGAGCAAGAGACTCAAGCGGGAGGCAAGATAGCACAAGCCGTGCCAAAAGACCGGGAAGTGCTAACGGCGGCCCGCGATCTTCTTGCGCGCTTGAAGAAGTCGCCCGACGGTTTCAATGGACCAGCAGGATTTCTTTTGGTTGGCAATCTCGATGACGCCAGCCGCAACATGTCCGTGTGCATGGGGCAGGCCGGAATGGAGTCCGGCCTGCAAGGCGTAGTAGGGAACGTCTCTGAAGGCCAGAGATACCTGCACCTCGCTCAGACCTGCTTGGACGCCTCTATGCTGCTCTACACCGTATCGGAGACTGCATTTGACATGTACAGCGAGTTCCTTCTGGCGCAGGATGAGATGACAAAACGTGCTATGTCCAGTTTGGAGCAGTGCGTCAACGCCGTGAAGAAAAACCAAAAGCAAAAACAGTAAGTGCGCCAGTGGAGGGATTGAAAAGGGGGCCAGGTGCCCGACTGGCGGAATGTGGGAGCGAATCCGGGGGAGCAACCGATGCCTCACTGTTCTTTCCACTCACGTCCGCGAACGAGTTGCTGGTCGCCACGTTGCTGAACTCCTTGCCGTCAACTTCCACGTAAGGAAAGACGAAGTAGTTGAGCGGCTGCCCTTGCTGGGGCGGACTGAGAGTGATGTCGCGGCCCATGGTGAACTGCACGCGGTTCACGTCGTGCGCGCCGAAGAAGTAGTCGTGCTTCTCGGGATGCTTCCACGCCTCGGAGATGTCCACCGGCACCCAGCCCGTCCCCTTCAGATAGAAGTCGGACCAGCAGTGATATCCTGCGACCTCGCCCGAGTGTTTGTCCGTGGGGATGGAAAACCCCATCTCATAGCGCGCCGGGATCTGCTGCGAGCGCGCCATGGAGATGAACAGCGAGTGGAAGTCGGTGCAGTTGCCGCGCTTGGAATCGCAGGCCCAGAGCGTGTCTCCGCGGCCCCAGCCGGTGCCGCTCTTGTCGTACTTCATGGTGCGGAAGACGTACTCGTAGAGGGCGCGGGCGCGCTCGAGGTCGGTGGAGCGGCCGGCGGCTTCCTTGGCCGCGATCTCGGCGGGCAGGCCCGTCACCGGCACCAGGCGGTCGGGTTCGAGAAAGCGCTGCCGCTCGCGCTCCGACAACTTGGCCGCTGCCAAGTGCGGCGTTCCGCTGAGCGGTACCACGCGCTCGTTGCGCACCACGTCGTACTCCACCGTGAAATGGTATTCGGCCTTGCTTGCCTTCTCCTCGGCGGCATACAGCATCTCGTTGCCGTACTCGCGCTCGGTCGTCTTCTTCAGCGGCAGGTCTCCGGTGCTGGAGACAACCTTTACGGTCTGGAACTGGTCGGAATGCGCCAGCGGGATCCAGACACGCACCCGCTCGCCGGGAGTGATGTTGCGGACGGTAAATTCATAGCGGAAGGTGAAGTGGCGCGATTCCTCCGCCCGAGCGGAAATGGCGAGGACGGTGGACACGAGCAGCAGCAATAGCGCTCTGCGCAGCATGGCGGCTTCCTTTCAAATCAAGCAATGTGGATGGAAACGACCGACCGGTGTCTTAAGCGGGTGTGCGCCGTCAAGTGAAACCGCGGTTGAGATTACGCCTGGGCATGGGAAGCAGAGGGCGTATTCTACGCCAGACACGATTTCTTGGACGCAAATATCCGGCGCGGGTTGCAGGAAATCACCGACAGCGGCGCCCAGCATGGGGGCGTTTTCAGAATCAGGGGATCGGCCACACCCGCATTTTCGGTCTTTTGTACCACTTCCTCATAGGTGTTCCCGACCGCTATGATCACGCTCTCGTCTTCAGATAACGCTATCCAGCAATTGAGCGGGGCCGAGCGCAGCGCTTCCAAGCGGCGCGCAGCGGCTGAATTGGCAGGCTTCCTAACCATTTAGCTGGCACTTTCGGCGGCGGGTTGGGATGCCTCAGCGGGCGTTGGGCCGGGCGCTGGTTCGGGCTCCGGCGGAGGCACATAATAAAGGATGCGTCCGCAGGAATCGCAGGCGATCACGCGGTCGTTGGCGCGGACATCGTTGTAGGTCTGCGGACGCAGCATCACGTTGCAGGCAGCGCACTTGCTGTCCTCATGAACCTCCGCGATCCCGCTCTTGCGCAGCGACTGCACGCGGTCGTAATACGGGACAACGTCGGCCGAAATCTCCGAGCGCAGCAGGTTGCGCCGTGTCGCCCAGTCGGCCAGTTGCTTCTGGTCTTCCTCGGTGCGGGCGCGAGCTTCGGACTTTTCCTTCTCGATTTCCGCCATTTCCTGCTTGAGTTCGGCCTCGGCGGCTTTCTGGTTCTTCTCCTGCGTTTCGACGGCCAGCATCCCGTCCAGGATCTTGTCCTCGCAGGCGCGGATGGCCTGCTCGGCGAAGGTGATTTCCTGCAGCAGCGCCTTGTACTGCTCGTTGGTCTTCACCGCGAGCGACTGATCGCGGTACTTCGAGATTTTCTGCTGATGTTCCTGGATTTCGGTGTCCAGCTTCTTGCGGTCCTTCTGGGCGGCAGCGATGGCGGCTTTCGCCTTCTCGATGCGCGCACGAGTGTCGGCCAGCTTGCTCTCAATCGCCGCCACCCGCCGCGGCAGGAGCGCGATCTCCTGGTTCAGGCGCTCGATCTCGCGGTCGGCTTCCTGCAGCGCAATCAGTTTTTCCAGGTCTGGATTCATGGCGCAAAGAGGGAGAACTGCTGAGAATTGTAACAGTTTTGCCGCCGCACCGAATCGTGGGCAGGCGCTTTGACGGGGCGCGGGAGCAAGCGGGCAGAGTTCGGGCCGTGACAAAACACCCGCCACTTGCCTGGATCGTCCAAGCCAGGGCGCGCACCCTGCGATGCGCGCCCCTTGCCGATTACATCCCTTCACTACCTATGATCGTCGTGATCGTGATCGTGATAAGCAACTTGCGGTCCGATGTTCCTGGGGTCGAAATCGTCGTAATGGTTAACGCATTTGAAATTGGATGCGTCGTTCGGATCGCCACTTCCAACGTACTCGCCACGTTTCGGGTAGGGGCACAGCGGCCTCTGGAATGCGACGCCCTGCGCCGCAACGTTGTTCACGTAATGGGTTGCGATAATCTTACGTGGAGCGATTCCCTCCTCTACCCAGCGCTCCAGGGCTTTCAACACGTCGTGTTCGGCGTCGATGACCGGCCCATTGGCGGTGCCGTTTCCGAACGAGTTGGGACCGGCGCCGCCGCTGCAATGCGCCATTCCGGGCACCATGAAGACCCGGTAGAAATCGTGAGGATCGCCAATGGTGTGCTCAACCGCCCGATAGTAGTTGAGGCCATTCTCGGGCGCGATGGCAGTATCGGCCCATCCCGCATATTGGATCAATTTGCCGCCGTGGCGCTTGAACGGTCTCAGGTCGGGATCGACGGAGCTGAGGATGGGCTGAAGGGTCCTGCGGGCGGTGGCGTCCTGCTGGTCGACGTCGATGCTGAGGTAGTTGCAGCTCGTAACCCCCTGCATCAGGTCGCAGCCGAAACCATAGCCGAGCGTATATTGCGAACCGGGAGAAGTTGGTGAGCTGCCCGTGAACCAACTGGTCCAGTCACCCGTGGCCGACTCGCCTCCGGGCTCATAACCAGGGAAGAGCAGCTCTCCACGGTGGTTGTGAGGCCCAAAATAGAGCTTTCTCGCCGCCGCGACCTGCGCCGACGTCAGGCAGGTGCTGGGATCCTGGCCCGTCGTGCACTCGGCGACGGCAGGATCGAAGAAGCACTGCCGCGGGTCGCTGAGGAATGCATCGGTGGCTACGCCGCCATCTTTGCCGCCACATTTGGCGAGCGCCGGGGTGCTCAGCAAGGCCAGCTTGCTGGATGGAATGTAGGCGTCCGGAATACCCGCGGTTTGCGGGCCGTTGAGGGTGGCCTCCATATCATAGAGATAGGACGAGCCGAACTCTCCGACCTGGTCGTTGACGGGCGAACCCACGATGATGCCGTCGAAGTCGTCGGGGTAGCGCTGGGCTTCCTTCAACGCTTCGCGGCCTCCGTCCGAGCAACCCACGAAATAGGAGTAGCGCGGTTTGTGGCCGGTCAGCGCCCTGATGACGGCCTTCGAGTCGTCGGTCGTCACCTTGATGGCGCGGTATCCATAGTCGAGCAGGACGTCTTCATTCCCGATAAACGCTGGCGCTCCGCTGGGTGGACCGGAAGTGCCATCATCCGTCCCGGCAGCGGCATAGCCGCGCGAGACCGCGTTGGCGATGCCGGACGCCGAAATGGAACCGGCGAAGCCGCCATTGCCGATCTGCTGGTACTTGCCGTTCCAGCTTCCGTCCGTCGGTATCCACACCTCGAAATGGACGTTCGAGTTGGGCCCGGGCTTGACGGTGCCAGCCACACGGCAGAGACCGACGGGCGCGGTGGTAGTGCCGGAAACGACTTGGCCGGCAGTATAGGATTGGGCGAGTGTGATCGTCGTGTTCGGCAGCGACAGGCTGGTGAGGCTTGCGCAGGTTGCGGCTGAGGCCGGAGGGGACGCAAATACGGCCCAGGTGAGCAGGGTGAGCGAAAGCATTAAAACTCCGGTGACTGACCTCATGGCGGATTTCTCCTTCGGTGTGCGTTGTTTTTCGTTGCTGGTTTCGGCGTTGCGGTTCAAGGCTCCGAATGAGCCATCCCTCCGGATGGTTCATTGTGGAGAAAAGCAAGTTCCTACGGGATCCCGATGTTCCTGGCGTTCTCCTGGCTGATGATGGCGACGGCAAGGGGGGCAGGAGCCAGCCTGAGCAAGGACTGGTCCCGCCTTGCTGCCCTCCCAAAAGGCGCGCGGAGTCTACGTTTCCGCCCGATGAGCTGTCAAGAGGGTGCCCGGCTGGTTAACTAAAGTTTCGTCAAGGCCTGCTGGGTGCGGGTTTCTAACGGCAAGGCCAAAGTCACAGCGGTGCTGACGGCTGCGTCTCTGCCAATCAGTTGCTGTCAAGAAATGGCGGTTCCCGCCTTCTTTGTTACACTCTCCCGTTTCCGCCTGCACCCGGGAGTACACGTTGAAACACCTGCTCGTCGCCTGTCTTCTGGCCGCAACTGCCGCAACCGTCCTGGCGCAGCAACCGCCTGCGGCTGCTCCCGCGCAGCTCACCGTCAAGGCGATCTTCGCTCCCGGCGGGCTGACCGGACCGGCGCCGCAGAATGTCCAATTCAGCCCCGACGGGGTGAAAGTCTCCTACATCCTGCGCGACGGCACCGGCGAGCGCGGCGAGCTCTGGTACGTGGATATCGCCAGCGGCAAGAAAGCCGTGCTGGTCTCGGAGAGCAAGCTGGCCAAGCTGGCGCCGCCGTTCGATCGCCTGAGCGAGCGCGAGAAGGAGCGCCGGACGCGCTACTCGGTCGCGCAGTACTACTGGGCGCCCGATTCCAGGCACATTCTCTTCGACGCTCTCGGTCAGTTCTGGCTGTATCGTCTCGATACCGGCACCGCGGTGCAGATTACGTCTTCACCGGAGCGCGCCAGCGATCCGCGCTTCTCGCCCGACGGCTCGCGCCTCGCCTTCATCCGCAAGCACAACCTCTTCGCCGCCGACCGCGAGGGCGCCGGCCTGCGCCAGCTCACGCATGACACCGGGGACGACATCCTCAACGGCGAGGTCGACTGGGTCTATGCCGAGGAACTCGATGTCCGCCACAACTATTTCTGGTCGCCCGATGGCCGGCAGATTCTGTTCCTGCAGATGAATGAAAGCGCCGTCCCCACGTATCCCATCGCCGACCTGATCCCCACCCAGCCCACGGTGGACTTTCAGAAGTATCCCAAGCCCGGCGATCCCAATCCGCAAGTCCGTCTGGGGCTGGTGAACGCGAATGGCGGGAAGCTCCACTGGTTGCAAGTGCCGGTCGGATCAGGCGATAAGTCACCGGCCCTGTCGCCAGCCCATGGCTTCTACATTCCCCGTTTCGGCTGGGTGCGTCCGGGCATTGCCTGGGTCGAAGTGCTGAACCGCGCGCAGGACCGCCTCGACCTTTATTTCGTCGCGGTCGAATCCAATACTGCCCGGCTGGTGCTCTCCGAACGCAGCCCTACCTGGGTGGAGGTGAACGACAACTTCGTCGTGGTCGGCGCGGACCGCTTCCTGTGGACGAGTTGGCGGGACGGCCACACCCATCTCTACCTCTACAGCTTCAACGGCGCCGATCCCACGCCCGGGGAAGCCAAGCTGGAAGCGCAGCTCACCCACGGCGGCTTCGAGGTGTTCGACGTCGCGCTGGTGGACGAAGCGGCCAAGCTGGTTTATTTCACCGCCAATGCGGGCGACGATCGCCAGCGCCAGCTCTTTCGCGTCCACCTCGATGGCAGCGGCTTCGAGCAGGTCTCGCGCGAGCAGGGGACGCACGAGCCCACCTTCGCGCCCGGCGGCAAGTGGTACATAGACAGGTTCTCCACCATTATCAGTCCGCCGCGGCTGTCGCTCTGCGGCATGAGTGGCGACGGCGCCTGCAACACCTTCTGGGAATCGCGCAGCCTGGCCGCCTATAACCTGGCAGCGCCGCAGTTCGTCGATTTCCGCGCGGAGGACGGCACCGTCCTGCACGGATCGCTCATCATGCCGCCGGGTCTGCCGGTGGGCAGCAAGATTCCACTGGTTCTGTATCCCTACGGCGGCCCGGGCGAGCAACAGGTTCGCGACACGTGGGGCGGCAATCGCTTCCTCTTCAATCAGGCCTTGGCGCAGGAGGGCATCGCCGTGCTCAGCGTCGATAACCGCGGCTCGGCGGGACGCGGCCGCGCCTTCGCCAGCGTGGTGCGCGGCGAATTCGGTAAGACTGAGATCCAGGACCAGCTCGCCGCGCTCAATCAGGCGCTCGAGCGCTATCCCGCGCTCGACAAAGACCGCGCCGGATTCTGGGGATGGAGCTACGGCGGCTGCATGACCCTGTGGGCGCTCACGCGTACCACCGCCTTCAAAGCCGGAGTAGCCGTGGCGCCGGTCAGCGAATGGCGCGACTACGATTCCATCTACACCGAGCGATATCTTGGCCTGCCGCAGGAGAACGCGGAGGGCTATCGCCGCAGCTCGCCCGTCTCCACCGCCGGAGACCTGCACGGCAGCCTCTTGCTGGTGCAGGGCACCGGCGACGACAATGTTCACCTCCAGAACACCGTGCAGATGACACAAGCCTTCATCGACGCCGGCAAGCGCTTCCAGCTTATGTTCTACCCGCGCAAGTTGCACTCCCTCGCGGGGACGGCGGCGCAGACGGACCTGTTCACCCGCATGCAGGAACACTTTGAACGTGAACTGTTGAACCGGCGGTGAGCCGGATTTGTTTATGATGTCGGACTGACTTGGGTGAAGCAGGGCTTCAGCCCTGCATAATGGCTGGTATTGTCATTCCGAACCCGCCTGAGCGCGGCTCGGAATGACAAAAGGAGACCCATGGCGCAAGCCGCAGTCGATCTCACCGTTGAGAAAGCTACCGTCACCACCAACGGACGGCGCATCACCGTCGGCGATTTCGAGCTGACCATGTTCTCCGACGGGAACTACTGGCTCGACGGCGGCCCGCTGTTCGGCATCATTCCCAAGGCGCTGTGGTTGAAGAAGGCCGCCTGCGACGAGAAGAACCGCGTGGTGCTGGGCCTGAACTCGCTGCTGATCCGCGGCGGGAAGCATACCGTGCTGGTCGAGACCGGCATCGGCAACAAGTTCGACGACCGCGTCCGCAAGGTCTACGAGCCGGAAGCCAGGCTGCTCGGCAACCTCACCGCCGCCGGAGTGGCGCCCGATTCCGTCGAGATCGTCATCAATACCCACCTGCACTTCGACCACTGCGGCTGGAACACCGTGCGCAGCAACGGCCGCGTGGTCCCCGCGTTTCCGCGCGCCACCTACTACGCCCCGGAAGGCGAGTGGCAGCACGGGCAGAAGCAGTACCTGCGCGACCGCGTCAGCTATATCAGCGACAACTACAACCCGCTCCTCGAAAGCGGCCAGATGAAGCTGGTGAAGGAAGACCGCGAGATCATCCCCGGAGTTTCGGTCCGCACCATCCCCGGGCACACGCGCTACATGCAGGTGGTAATGATCGAGAGCCAGGGGCAGAAGGCGTGTTACGTCTCCGACCTCATCCCCACGGCGGCGCACCTCGACCTGCTTTGGATCATGGCCTACGATCTGTTCCCCATGGAGATCATCGAGAACAAGAAGCGCTTCTACGACGAGGCCATCCCCGGCCGCTGGCTGGTGATCTTCACCCACGATCCGGCGATCCCGTGGGGCTATGTGAAAGAGCTGGGAACAGGGAAGTACGGCGTGGAGGGACCTTAAAGGCTGCGGGAAACTTCCTTCGATCCACTAGCTTCGAGGAGCACGACATGGCAATTCCGTATTACCACGTTGATGCATTCACGGGTGAGCTCTTTGCAGGTAACCCGGCGGGGGTCTGCATCCTTTCCGCTTTTCTCGCGGATAGCATCATGCAGAAAATTGCGGCTGAGAACAGGCACAGCGAAACCGCTTTTGTGGTTCCTCGCGCGGATGGTGATTTCGACTTGCGCTGGTTTACACCCAAAGTGGAGGACGACCTATGCGGGCACGCGACCCTGGCATCCGCCTATGTGCTCACGCTGCGGAAGCACAAGGTGTGGCCGGTTCGCTTCCACACCCGCAGCGGCATGTTGACCGTCGCTCAGGACCAAGACAGCTTTGAAATGGACTTTCCCGCCAGGCCACCCCAGCCATGTGAGACGCCAGTCGAGCTCTTACCAGCCCTGGGTTTGAAAGCCGCGCTGGTAATGAAATCGCGCGATTACCTCGTGGTGGTGGATCAGGCTGAGCAAGTGCGAGCGCTCTCGCCCGATTTTGCCGCTCTTGCCAAACTAGACGTCGGGATCGGCGGAACGATTGTTACCGCTCCTGGCGAGGGTGACGTGGATTACGTGTGCCGATTGTTTGCACCGTCGGTCGGCATCGATGAGGACCCCGCCACCGGATCGATACACTGCACACTGGCTCCCTATTGGGCGGGGCGGCTGGGTAAGCACACGTTGCGTGCGCAACAACTCAGTGTCCGCGGCGGATACATGCGGTGCACAATCGGTGGCGATCGCGTGAAGATCGCCGGCAGGGCACGCCTGTACCTTCACGGCACGCTTGAACTCTAAAGCGTCTGCACGATGCGTTTCGTGACTTCCATCGGCTGACGCGCTTACTCGACACTGGTCTTGTCGCCGGTCACGTGGTCCTCGATTTGAAAGCGCAGGAAGTCGTGCACGGCGGCCAAAGCCTGCACGTCGGCGGTGGTAATGCGCAACCGGCCGCCGCTCTCTGTCGACTGGAACTCGTACCTTATTTTGGAGCGCAGCCTGGTCATGGTGTCGACTCCCGGCGGCATCTCTCCGTGGGTGTGCTGCGGCGCGCCGAAATCACCCGCCGCGAAGTTCTTTGCCTGCTGCTTCAGGTGGTCGCGAATCTGCCCGATGCTGGTCGCATCTGCGGGATCCTTGGCCGCTACCTCGACCGCGCCGCCATCCTTGTACAGCCGGAAGTGGTGCGCGGTCTTGTCCTGGTCGAAGCCCATGGCCTCGGCGCCGTGCTTATTGACGTCGGCCATATGCTGGTCGTGGGCGCTCGCATCGTGCTGCGCCAGGCCCAGCGCACCGAGGATGGAAAAACAAACCAACGCCGCAATGAATCGCATAAGCTTAGGCTCCAACCGTGTTTTCGCTGGCGACTGGCGACCGCTGACTGGCAACTGCTTCGAAAAACTCCTCCACCCGCCCCAGGATCTCCTGCTCGGTGCGCGCCTCGTAGATGGCCTTGCGCAGATGGCCGCCGTTCTCGACGCCGTGCGTAAACCAGGAGGCGAACTGCTTCATCTTGCCCGTCGCGCCGGGCATCTGCTCCTCGATCAGCATGCGGAAGTAGGTGCGGATCATGTGGTAGCGGTCGGCCTGCGCCGGCTGCTCGTAACCGCCGCCTGCTTCGTACTGCGCGATCTGGCGGAATATCCACGGGTTCGACGCCGCCGTGCGCCCCACCATGACGGCATCGCAGCCGGTCTGCGCCACCATGGCGGCCGCGTCTTCGGGGGTGCGGATGTCGCCGTTGCCGATCACCGGGATGCGTATGGCCTGCTTGACGGCGGCGATCCACTCCCAGCGCGCCGCGCCCGCGTATCCCTGCTCGCGGGTGCGGGCGTGCAGCGCCACCGCCGCCAGGCCGCAGGATTCGGCCAGCCGGGCCAGTTCGACGCAGACGATCTCCTGGTCATTCCAGCCGGCGCGAAACTTCACCGTAAACGGAATCTTCACTGCCGCGCGCACCGTCTCGAAGATCCGCCCGATGCGCGGCAGGTCGCGCAGCAGGCCGGAGCCGCCGTTGCACTTGACGACTTTCTTCGCCGGACAGCCCAGGTTCAGGTCTACCAGGTCGAAGCCCAGGCCTTCGACCATGCGGGCAGCCTCGGCCAGCACCTGCGGGTCGCTGCCAAAGAGCTGCGCCGAGATGGGATGCTCGTCGTCATAGAAATGCAGATAGCGCCCGAGCACGCGCTTGTCGCGCAGCAGGCCGTCAGCCGAGGTGAACTCAGTCACCAGCAGCCCGCAGCCGCCCATCTCGCGGATGAACCGCCGGAAGACGGTGTCGGTGACGCCCGACATCGGCGCCAGCACCGTGGCCGGCCGAATCTCGACCCCGCCGAGGCGGACGCACTCCGGCACCCGCGCCCCACAAGGCGGCGCGGCGGGCATGGCCGGGCTGGTCCAGTGCTTCTGCATTTTCCGTCAAGGGCGAATTTCAATATCCGCCCGATGCTTGGACGTAAATCGATCGACGCGACACTAGCGGAGTACGCGGCCAGGTCATCAGCGAGCAACTCCATGGCGTGGTAGAAGTGGTCGGACCGCTCCCGATAGTGAGTCGTCAGGGCTTGGTCGAGGTTCTTCACGCCAGTGAATTGTACAAACAAAAAGCCTCCGCAACCGGAGGCTTTGCAGCGCCAATGCCTTGGCGAGGCTAGGCTTTCTTTTCCGTCTTGGCGTACTTGCGGCGGAAGCGCTCGATCCGTCCGGCGGTGTCCAGCAGCTTCTGCTTGCCGGTGAAGAACGGATGGCAGTTGGAGCAGATTTCCAGGTGGATGTCGTTTTTGTGGGTGGAACGCGTGGTGAACGTATTCCCACAGGCGCAGGTGACCCGCACCTCGTGGTACATGGGATGAATGCCGGCCTTCATGGCTGTTCAAGACCTCTCTTCAGAAATATTGATTCTACAGGACTGCCCGCGGATGCAGCAAACCGAGGAATTGAGTCATTGGGCCATTGGGTCATCGGGTCATTGAAAAACCCGGTCTTCAATGGCCCAATGATCCAATGACTCAATGGCCCAATAAACACGAAAGCCCCGGCTCGAGCAAGGAGCGCGGGGCCGGCCAGAGGCTGTTGGTGGGACTACTTACGGTTAACTGCCTTCTTGAGTTCGGCCCCTGCGGTGAACTTCGCCACTCGCTTGGCAGCGATCTTGATGGGTTTGCCGGTTTGGGGATTGCGCCCGGTGCGGGCTTTGCGTTGAGACGTGGAGAACGTCCCGAAGCCCACCAGCGTCACGCGGTCGCCCTTCTTCAAGGACGCGGTGACGCAGTTGACGGTCGCATCCAGCGCTGTGGAAGCCTGGGTCTTGGTGATCCCAGCTTCCCCAGCAATCTTGTCGACGATATCAGCCTTATTCATGTGGTCTGCCTCCAGGCAGCTTAGAGTCAATCGCGTTTTTAGCCCGTGTTCATCGGGCTTGTCAAGCCAAGGAGCGGTGGAAAACCGCGTAGAGCGCGGCTTTTCGGGAATTTTGTCCGGAGATTCCGGTTTTTGCACTGCTTCCGTGGCAGTTCTGGGACCCAGCCGCTTCTTTTTCTTCCACAGCTCTCCACAGCCCGCGCCAGTTGCAGACGCGCGCGGCGCGCGCTACAGTCGAGAGAAGCTCTTCTCCGAGGTCCCGAGTGAACTCCACCGAAACGCTCTGCTCCGTCTGCGGCGGTACTGGCTGGAAGGAAGTCGGGCCCGATCCCAAGGCCCGCCAGGTCGCGCGCTGCGATTGCGCTCTCTCCGGACGTGTTCAGCGTCTGATCGCCCAGGCCCGCATTCCCGCGCGCTATGAGCACTGCGAGTTCTCCGAATTCAGCACCGACTTCCCCGGCGCCGACGGCGGGCTGGAGCGGGCCAAGCTGGTGGCCGAGCGCTTCGTCTCGGGCTACCCGGTCGAGAATGACGGCCGCGGCCTGCTCATCGTGGGCTCGGTCGGGGTGGGCAAGACGCACCTCGCCGTCGCCGTGCTCAAGGACCTTCTGCGCAAAGGCGTTCCCGGCCTGTTCTGCGACTACCGCGACCTGCTCAAGCAGGTGCAGAACTCCTACAATCCCTCGGTCCAGACCACGGAGATGCAGCTCCTGCGGCCCATCTTCGAAACTGAAGTCGTGCTGCTGGACGAGCTGGGCGCGGTCAAGCCGACCGAATGGGTGTGGGACACCGTCAGCCACGTGCTAAACACCCGCTACAACGACAAGCGCACCACGCTGATTACTACTAATTTCCCCGATCTGCCGCCGCGCAGCTCCGACGAGCCCGTCGACAACTTCGCGCGCGCCCGCCGCGCCGCCCGCGAAGAAACCCTCGGCGACCGCATCACCGAACGCATGCGCTCGCGCCTGCACGAGATGTGCAAGAAGATCGAGATCACCGGCCAGGACTTCCGCCAGAACGTGAAGAGCGCCAGCTTCCGGTAAGAACCCACCACGGAGGCACGGAAAGGTTAAATTACCTTATCGCAAGCAGCTAGGCAGGCGGGCGCTAAGAGTTGTTCATTTGGCTTCCCACGTCAGTGACCCGTATTATGTTTCTCGGAGGCATAGGTGCCATATGAGCCTAGGCAGACTTTCCGCGCATTCGTTCTTCTTCTGGGGAGTGACCCTGCTTGCGGCGCTCGCTGAGCTTGATGCGGTTCTGCTTACCATTCGTCGTTTTCATCAGAAAGACCCATGGGTACTCAGTCTATGCGTGATGGCAGGTGCCGTACCTATCATTTGGTTGTTTTATTTAAGACTGCAGAGTGGATTGTCGGCACTTACCCAACTTGTTGGCCCGAAGCTTTTGGGAGGTCTTCAAATGGCGGCGGATATGATGTGCGTGTTTGCAAACGCAGCGGTTGTTATGTGCATCATCAATTTGTCGCATCGATGAAACCACGTTCCTCGACTGGTGGCGACAATCCGCATGTCACCGGCAGGTCCTCCGTGTTCCTCTGTGCTTCTGTGATTAAATTCGCCTGTGCTGTCGCTTGAGTTCCTGCCCGAGCGCGATGCCGAGTTCTTTGCCGCCATCCCGGCGGCGCCGGCCGTCTTCCTGCTCCGCGCCGGCGATCCTCAAGCCGAGCCCTACGTCTCGAAGACCACGAACCTGAAGCGGCGGCTCACCCGCTTGCTCTCCACGCCAGAGGAACGCGTGCGCCGGCTCAACCTGCGCGAGCGCGTACGGCACGTGGAATACACGCTCACCGGCTCGGACTTCGAATCGGGCTTGCTGCTCTACCGAACGTTGCGGCGCGTCTTCCCCCAGACCTACCGAGACCGGCTCCGCCTGCGCTTTGCCCCGCTGGTGAAGTTCAACCTGGATAATCCCTGGCCGCGCGCCTACGTCACCCAGCGCATCACCGGCCTGCGCGGGGATTCGGTTTACTACGGACCTTTCCCCACCCGCGCCGCCGCCGAGAAGTTCCTGAACGATTCGCTCGACCTGTTCAAAATTCGCCGCTGCGATTTTGAGATTCATCCCGACCCCGCCTACCCGGGCTGCATTTATTCCGAGATGAAGATGTGCCTGGCGCCGTGCTTTGCCGGCTGCACCGAGGAGCAGTATCGCGACGAAGTTGGCCGCGTGCGCACCTTCCTCGATAGCGGCGGCCAATCGCTGGTGCGCGAACTCTCCGAACAGCGCGAACAGGCTTCCGGCAATCTCGAATTCGAGCAGGCGGCAGCGCTGCACGCGCGTATCGAGAAGATCACCGCCGCCACGCGTTTGCCGGAGATCGTACGCCGCCTCGACCTGCTGGGCGGAGTGGTCGTTCAGCCAGCCGCAGAGGCCGCTTCAGTCGCGCTATTCCGCTTCCAGCGCGGCGTTCTGGCCGAGCCGGTGCTCTTTTCCGTCCAGCAAGGCGAAGGTAAGCCGCAGTCGATGGAATCGCGTATCCAGGAGACTCTGCCGGCCGTCGAGCCGACGGCCCGAGCTTCCGCGATCGAGATTATGGAGAATCTCGCGATTCTCAAGCGCTGGTTCTACCGCTCCGTCAAGGTCGGAGAAATTTTCTTTGCCGAGGAGCACGGCGAGCTGCCGCTGCGCCGGCTGGTCCGCGGCATCTCGCGCGTCTTCCGCGGCGAGAAGGCCGAAACCGATCCGCTGACCACCGCCGCGCGCGAGTACTGGCTGGCGAGAACGCGGGAAAGCAGCTCTTAGAGCACAGTTGGTGTGTGCCCCTTTCAGCAGATGTCATCCTGAGCGAGCGCGCCCGGGTTTGGCGCGCGAGTCGAAGGACCCCTATTCTGACCATATCCCTTGGGGGTAGGGGTGCTTCGACTCGTGCGGGCAAAACCGGCCCGCACTCGCTCAGCATGACAGCGCGAAATGTTTATCCGCGTGAATCCGCGGCGGAAAGGTTTTCCCGCCTTTTCCGGAACACCACCTGGATACCCTCCCGCCATTTCTCGCCGATCCCCACCAGCTCGCACTCGATTTCCGGCGCGATGTAGCGCAGCAGCGTGTCGGTGGCGGGATGGACGTGCAAGGCGGGCGCCACCAGCAGCAGTAGTGGCGGCGCGGGCGCGATCTCGATCCCAGGAAAGTAGCCGAACTTCTGGAACTCGCCGCGGGCGCGGTGCCACTCGACGCGCGCCCAGTAATCGAGGCCCTGCAGCGGCAGGTGGATGTCCTCGTCCGCCTTGAGTTCCACCACTGCCAGCCGCCGCTCGCGGGTGAGCGCGAGAACGTCGATCATGGCGCGGTCAGAGGCCGAGAACGCCGGCACCTGCGAGTACACGCAGGCGGGATCAAGCCGCGAATCGAGGGCGCTCACGTCGCGCGCTACCAGAGACTCCAGCCAGCGCTCCGGCTGCATGCGCCACAACGGATTGGCCCGCTGCCCGTCCGGACGCCGCGCTGCTCTGACGGCGCGCACGAATCCGGCGAACTCGGCGGCGTTATCTTCGGTCAGCGCGGCCTGATACGGTCCAGCGCCGAAGACGATCTCCTCCACATTGCGGAAGCCCGGAGCCTGCGCCACCTGCGCCCGCGCGAACTCCAGCCCGCGGAGGCGAAACGCCAGCTCGGTCGAGGAGAGCACGCGGATCTCGGCTTCCGGCGCCAGCTCCGCGACGCGCGCGATGGCCCCCGCGAACCGCGAGTGGACCATCGGCTCATCCGGCGCGCGCACCAGACGGGTGGCGATGTTGCCGCGATCGCGGCAGTCCACCGGCTCAATCGACCCTTCGCGCTCGTCCAGTTCGTACAGCTCGAACCTGGCCGCCTGGTGGTTCAACAGCGCCATGCGCTCGCGCGCAATGGCCGACCGGCCCGCCGGGACAAACAGCTTGAGTCCTTCCACCAGTGCCCGCGACTGGCTGCGGCAGGCATCCAGCCAAAGCAGGCCGAAGGTCACGCTGGCGTCGATGGCGGATTGCGTCTCCTGGGCGTTCACGCCCAGAACCGCCCAGCCGGAGTTGCCGCGCCGCAGTTCGCCGCGCGTGTAGACCGGCCCGAAGGAGCGCTCGAGGTCGGCGGCGGTGCTCAGCCGGCTTGGAGTAAAGTCGGGGAAGCTGCGCTCGAGCACGCGCCCGAGCAGCCGCTGGTAGCTGGCGCGCGCCGCTTTCTTGGCCGTGGGCGTGCGCCGGTCGCGGTTGCGGCAGATTTCCATCACGCCCGGCCGCGATTGTCCGAAGCGCTGGACAGTCAACCGGATAGCGCCATTCTTGACTTCGATGTCCAGAATGCGGCGCACGGTGTTGCGTTCGTCCGACCACAGGTGCAGCAGACACTTGCCGTGCTCGGTGCGGCAGGCATACTTCGCCGTGGTGAAGTCGAAGATCACCTCGCCGCCTTCGACCACCACCGCCTCGGGCGATTCAGCCAGGAAGTCCTGCAATGACCGGGTTAGGGCGTCGCCGTCCATCGCCCGCCGATTATAGGCGTGAGCCCGCCACCGTGACGCAAGGACATGTGTGCACCAAATCAGGAGGCCCGCCCCCCGCCACCACAAAGGTAACCCCGGTATCGGCACGGCAGTATGTGATAATCAACGGCGGGTCGAGTCTTGGGTCTTCTTTTCCCCTCAGGCATCTAATTTTGAAGATGGATAACAACAAGTTCTTCTTTCAGCGCTACGGCCTCGCCGAGCAGGACCTGGAACGGTATCTGGCGGCGGCACTTTCAGCGGGCGGCGACTTCGCCGACCTCTACTTCGAATACCAGTACTCGACCTCGATCAGCGTGGACGAATCCATGGTCAAGTCGGCCACGCAGGGCATCTCTGCCGGCTGCGGCGTGCGCGTCATCTCCGGCGAGCGCACCGGGTACGCCTACACCGGCGAACTCGCGCCGGAGCGCATCCTGCACGCGGCACGCACCGCGGCCCTGATCGCCAGCGGGCCGTCGAAGACGCCCATCACCGGCTTCAAGCCGGAGGCGATGCGCAGCCTCTATCCGGCCACGCCCTCGGTGGACGCGGAGATGGCCTCCAAGCTCGACCTGGTGCAGCGCGCCGACCGCGCCGCCCGCGCCTACGATCCGCGCATCGCCCAGGTGCGGGTCAGCTATGCCGACGAACTGCGGCACATCCTGGTGGCCGGCTCCGACGGCTCCATGGCGGCCGACGTCCAACCGATGGCGCGCATGAACGTGTTCTGCATCGCCAAGAACGGCGCCGACGGCAACTCCGCCCGCGGTTCGACCGGCGGCGGCGGCCGGGTGGCTCTCGATTTTTTTCTGACTGAAAAAACGCCCGAGCACTTCGCTACCGAAGCCGCCCGCCAGGCCATCATCCAGCTCGACGCCCGCCCCACGCCCGCCGGCGAGATGGAGGTCGTGCTCGGTCCGGGCTGGCCCGGCATCCTGTTGCATGAAGCCATTGGCCACGGCCTGGAAGCGGACTTCAACCGCAAAGGCACCTCCGCGTTCACTGGCCTCGTCGGCAAGCGCGTGGCCAGCGAGAAATGCACGGTGGTCGACAACGGCACCCTGCCCTCGCGGCGCGGCTCGCTCAATGTGGACGACGAAGGCTCACCGACACAGAACACCGTGCTCATCGAGAAAGGCATTCTCAAGCAGTACCTGAGCGACAAGCTGTCATCGCGGCTCATGGGCATTCCCGACACCGGCAATGGCCGCCGCGAGAGCTTCGAGCACATCCCCATGCCGCGCATGACGAACACTTACATGCTGGCGGGCCAGGACGATCCGGCGGACATTCTCCGCTCGGTGAAATACGGCATCTACGCCAAGAACTTTGGCGGCGGGCAGGTGGACATCACCAACGGCAAGTTCGTTTTCTCCGCCTCCGAGGCCTACCTGATCGAAGACGGCCAGGTGACGGCGCCGCTCAAGGGCTGCAGCCTGATCGGCAATGGCCCGGACGTGCTTACCCGCGTCTCCATGGTCGGCAACGACCTGGCGCTCGATGAAGGGGTTGGCACCTGCGGCAAGGATGGCCAGTCCGTTCCCGTGGGCGTCGGTATCCCCACGTTGAAAGTGGACCGCATCACCGTGGGGGGGACAAAATCGTAACTTCTTTCGCCGCGGATGCACGCGGATCAACGCGGATAGGATCTTGGTTTTGCTGAGTGCTGAATGCTGAGTACCGATCTCGAAACTCGAAACTCGAAACTTGAAACTGACTTCAAGCAACTCGCCCACGACGTGGTCCGCCGCGCCATGGCCGGCGGCGCCAGTGCCGCGGAAGCCGTAGTTCATGATGGCTCGGAGTTCTCCACCGTGGTGCGGCTGGGCGAGGTCGAGACCCTCAAGGAAGCCGGCTCGCACGCCATGGGGCTGCGCGTGTTCTTCGGCCGGCGCTCCGCCAGCACCCACACCAGCGATCTCTCCGCCGACGGCCTCCGGCAACTGGTGGAAGGCGCGCTGGCGCTGGCGCGGCTTACCTCCGAAGACCCGCACGCCGGGCTGGCGGAGCCGGAGCTGTTTGGGTCCGCCTCCGGCGACCTGCAACTCTACTTTGACGACGTGTACTCGCTGCCTACCGAAGAGCGCATCGCCTGGGCGCGCCGCGCCGAGGCCGCCGCCCTCAGCGCCGATCCGCGCATTCGCAACTCAGAAGGCGGCTCCTTCGACGCTGCCAACAACCATAAAGTGATGGTGAACTCGCTGGGATTCACCGGCGAGTACAAGAGTTCGTACTGCTCGCTGGCAGCGGTGCCGATAGCGCAGATCGAAGACAGCCCCATGCAGCGCGATTACTGGTTCTCGGTGGCGCGTACCCTGCGCAAGCTCGATTCGCCGGAGCACGTAGGCCGCATAGCCGCCGAGCGCGCGCTGCGGCGCCTGGGCGCGCGGAAAGTAAAGACCGCACGCGTGCCCGTCATCCTCGATCCCATGGTGGCGCGCTCGCTGCTGGATACCATCTCGCAGGCGGTGAATGGCGACGCCATCTATCGTGGCGCGTCGTTCCTCGCGGGCAAGCTGGGCGAAAAGATTGCGGGCGAGAACGTCACCGTCATCGACGACGGCATCATGCCCGGCGGCTTCGGTACCAGTCCCTTCGACGATGAAGGCGTGCCCACGCAGCGCACCACGGTGATCGAGCGCGGCGTCCTGAAATCGTACCTGCTGAACACCTATACCGCGCGCAAGCTCAGCCTCAAGACCACCGGCAACGCCGCCCGCGGGCTGGCCGGCACTCCCGGCATCAGCTCCGGCAACTTCTTTCTCCAGCCCGGCACGCGCTCGCCGCTCAAGATCATGGCCGACGTGCGCCAGGGCCTGTACGTCACCGAGTTTCTGGGCTTCGGCGTGAACCTCGTTACCGGCGACTACTCCCGCGGCGCCAGCGGCCTGTGGATCGAAAACGGCGAGCCCGCCTATCCCGTCGAGGAGATCACCGTGGCGGGCAGCCTGCGCGACATGCTCCACAACATCTCCGAGATCGGCACCGACCTGGAATTCCGCGGCTCGACTGCCGCTCCCACGTTGCGCATCGAGGGCATGACCGTAGCCGGAGAGTAGTGGGAAGTGAAAAGCGGCAAGTGGTAAGTCAGAGCAGAACCTTTTCACTTACCACTTTCCACTTTTCACTTTCCACTTCCGAGTAAAATCAACACATGCCCGCCGCCGAAAAGCCGCCGCAGACGCCATTTTTTCCGGCGATGTCCGAGGATTCGCCGGGACCGTGGCGCCCGATCGTGGCCGGAGTGGTGGCGGTCGCCATCATGCTGGGGCTGCTGGTGTGGCTGGGCGGCGGCAAGCGGTCCAACTCGCCCGCCCCCAATCCTTATGTCGACAAGCTGCAGGTCTCGCAGGTGAAGATGGCGGCGGCGCAGAACTTCGTCGGCGGCACCGTCACCTACGTCGAAGGCAGAATCACCAACACCGGCGACAAGACGGTCAGCGGCGCGGTCGCCGAGGTCCTCTTCCGCAACTCGCTCGGCGAAGTGGTGCAGAAGGAGCAGATTCCCATTCGCGTGCTGGTGTTCCAGGGGCCGGACCGCGACATCCTCGACCTGCGCGGCGCGCCGCTGAAACCCGGCGCCAGCGCCGATTTCCGCCTCACCATCGAAGGCAGCATTTCCGCCGACTGGAACCAGGGCTTTCCGGAAGTGCGCATCGCGAGCGTCAGCGTGAATTGAGCCATTGAGTCATTGTGCCATTGGGCCATTGTTTTTAAT
This sequence comes from Terriglobales bacterium, assembly GCA_052145015.1. Taxonomy (GTDB): domain Bacteria; phylum Acidobacteriota; class Terriglobia; order Terriglobales; family Acidobacteriaceae; genus JAHFUA01. Next base: position 16 of record JBKQPN010000092.1, on the reverse strand, counting down.
GACTCAATGACTCAAT
>JBKQPN010000091.1:0-57738 GCA_052145015.1 Terriglobales bacterium | reverse complement strand
ATCGTGGCGCACGCGCTCCCCGATTCCCGGAGCGTCGTAATACGGCAGCGATGGAGGGCAACGGTGAGCAACGCCAACGTGACCGGCATCAACTTCAGCACCGTCACCTACAGCATTTCGGGTACGGTCAGCGGTGCGGGCGGCAACGGCGCCACGGTGGTGCTGAGCGGTACGTCGAGCGCAACCGTTACCGCTAGCGCGACGGGGACCTTCACCTTCAGCAATCTGGCCAACGGGCCCTACACCGTGACGCCCAGCAATTCCGGCTTCACCTTCAACTCCGCGAGCCTGGCGGCAACCGTGAGCAACGCCAATGTGGCCGGCATCAACTTCGGCACCGTCACCTACAGCATTTCGGGCACGATCAGCGGTGCGGGCGGCAACGGCGCCGCGGTGGCGCTGAGCGGTACATCGAGCGCAACTGTTACCGCGAGCGCCACGGGAACCTTCACCTTTAGCAACCTGGCCAACGGAACTTACACCGTCACGCCGAGCAAGAGCGGGTTCACCTTTACCTCCGCGAGCCTGGCGGCAACGGTGAGCAACGCCAATGTGACCGGAATCAACTTCAGCACCGCGACCTACAGCATTTCGGGCACGATCAGCGGTGCGGGCGGCAACGGCGCCACGGTGGCGCTGAGCGGCGCGTCGAGCGCAACCGTCACCGCCAGCGCCACGGGGACCTTCACCTTCAGCAACCTGGCCAACGGGTCCTATACCGTAGCGCCCAGCAAGTCGGGATTCATCCTTACCCCCGTCAACAAGGCTGTGACGGTCAGTAGTGCCAACGTTACCGGGGTGACCTTCACCTCCACGGCGCAGTTGGCAATCGACCAGATAGTTTCGGCCGATCAGACGATTTCGATCAACCACAGCTGGAACGGGAAAAGCATAACTGCGACGCCGACCTTCAGCATCACGAAGCCGAACGAACTGCTGCTGGCCTTCGTTTCCATCGATGATGGTGGATTACTCTTTTGGAACGGTTCGGGGTCCTATTCCGGTGCGACCGTGGCCAGCGTCAGCGGTGGGAACCTGACATGGTCACTGGTCAAGCGGACCAATACCCAAGGGGGTACGGCGGAGATCTGGCGGGCGTTTTCCGCCACCGCGCTGTCGAATATCTCGGTCACCGCCAACTTGCCGCAAGGCGTTGCGGCCACCGTCACCGTTGTGAGCTTCACTGGTGCGGATACCACTGGTACTGGGGGATCCGGAGCCATCGGAGCTACCGCCACAACGAACTCGTCCCATGGCGCACCCGCGGCCTCGCTGACCACTACCCGCAACAACTCCTGGGTCATTGGAGTGGGAACCGATGCGGATAGCTCAACCAGCCGGACCCTGGGCCCCAATCAGGTCATGGTCCACCAGCTCACAGGATCGGCAAGCGGATGGTTAGCATGGCTAGGCCAATTCACGGGCTGGGTGCAACGGCAAAACAGCACCACACCCACGGCCGGTACCGTCGTGACCATCAGCGATACCGCCCCCACCAACAATCAGTACAACCTGAGCGTTTGCGAGGTGCTTCCGGCACAGTGAGCCCCTGAACTCGTGGGCCCACTATTACCGCGTGGACGATTTACCGCAGTGCTGGTGGCCAGCGGTTCGCGTGCTTCTTCGGCCATGTCGCAGGGCCGCCTTGCCTTCCCTCATCGGGATGGAGAAGCCAGGCCCTTCCCAACTTGCGAAACCAGCCCGAAGGATTTCAGGTATTCAACCAGCTTTCCAGTGTCGAGGGGCTTGAACAGGTAGCCATCGCAAAGCCCCTGGTAGGATGAGAACACGGCCTTGGTATCGCTCACGGCCGTGGTCATGATGATTTTCACTCCGGCGTGCGGCAAAACACCTGCGGCTTCTTCCAGGGCCCGGATTTGCTTAAGCGCTGTTTGTCCGTCCATCTCCGGCATCATGATATCCATGCAGATCAGGTCGTAACTCCGCCCGCCGCCGTGGGCCAGGCGAAAGGCGTCAACCGCTTCCCGGCCGTTGACCGCGATATGGCACTCGCCGTGGGGAGAAAGAAGCGTTTGCAGCAGGAGCCGGCTGGTGAAATCGTCTTCGACGATAAGCGTTTTCATATAGCTATCCTTAATCTGGTTTGGGCTCGGCCCATCCTGACTGTTCCAGTGTGGTTTTGAGCCGTTCGAATTCTTCTTCCGCGCGGGGCAACAAGGTGGCGCTGCGTTCCAGGTCGCCCGTCGTCGCCGCCTCCTGCATTGCGCAGGCGACGTCACGCAAAGCGCCGGCGGAAATGGTTGCAGCCGCCCCCTTGAGCGCGTGCGCCTGTAGCCGAATGCCACTCGCATTGCTATCCTCCAGCAGCTTGCGGAGGGTGCACAACTTCGCAGGGATATCCTGAAGAAAGCCGGCGATGATCTTCGTGGCCAGGATTCTGTCCGCCATCACGCGCTGCAGCAGCCCTTCCTCATCAAAAATGGTCCTGACCCTGGCCACTTGGCATGCGGTCAGCGCCTTCGCCTCACCCACGGTAGGGGCCAGCCATCTTTTCAACGCCTCGTCCAACTGTTGCGGCTCGAGAGGCTTGGTAAGGTAATCGTTCATCCCGGCTGCAAGACATCTCTCGCGGGCTTCCGACATCGCGTCCGCAGTGAGGGCAAGGATGGGAACATCTGAGTTGCGCGCTCCCCCGTGGGCACGGATGCGGCGGGTAGCCTCGTAGCCGTCCATGACGGGCATCTCGCAATCCATGAGGACAACATCGTAGTCAGCGTCCCGAAGTGCCTTGAGGGCGTCCGCACCCGTACTCGCCACGTCAGCTTGGTAGCCGAGTTTCATCAGCATGGCCAGGGCCACTTCCTGGTTGGTTAAGTTATCTTCGACCACAAGGATTCGCGCTTTGACCTTCGGTTGGCGGATTTTGGGATCGCATGCCGCGTCGTCCGCGGACGGGATACCTGTGCCTTTGTCCTCGCCCAGGGCCAACGCCAAGGCCGCGCTCAATCGGCTCTCGAACACCGGCTTGAGAACGTATCCCGCGAAGCCGGCTCGCTGGACGCGTCCCAGGTCGGCGTACCCGCCCAACGGGGACATCCCAAGCATCGCCGTGTGGTTCAATTGAGGGTCAGCCGCGATCCGTCGTCCCAGTTCTTCCCCGTCCAGGCCGGGCAGATCCAGGTCAAGCAATGCAATCCGAAAGCGGTCATCGGCCTGCGCGGCGCGCCGAAGAGCGTCGAGAGCGGCATCCGCATCCACAGCCTCCTCGCAGCGGCATCCCCAGGATTTCAGCAGAGTAGCCACCAGCGAGCGGTTCCTGGCGTGGTCGTCCACCACCAGCACCCTCGCTCCCCGCAGCCCGGCACAGGCTACGGCTGCCGACGGCGTCGCGCCCGGCTGCTTTTCGAATACAGCGGTGAACCAGAACTTCGAACCTTTGCCCTCCGCGCTATCCACCCCGATCTGGCCACCCATCAACTCGGCCAGTTGTTTCGAGATCGCCAGCCCCAGACCGGTGCCGCCGTAGTTGCGGGTAATGAATCCGTCCGCCTGAACAAAGGGCAAGAAAAGGTAATCCGCCTGGTGCGGTTTGATGCCGATTCCTGTGTCGGTGATGGCGAAGCGGAGAGTTGCCGTGCGTTCGTCCTCGCTCTCGCACTCTACGAAAATCGCTATTTCACCTTGATGAGTAAACTTGATAGCGTTGCCCAACAGGTTGACCAGAACCTGGCGCAGGCGGCCAGCGTCACCTCGCAACAGAAATGGTGTTTTCGGCGCAATCTGACAGGTCAGCTCCAGTCCTTTCTCATGAGCACTGAACGCCAGCAGCTCGGCGAGGTCTTCCAGGGTGGTGTGCAGGTCAAAATCCAAAGTCTCCAGAACTATCTTCCCGGCTTCGATCTTGGAGAAATCCAGAATGTCGTTGAGCACCGACATCAGCGTCCTGCCGCTGGTCCGGACAATCTCGGCATAGCGCCGCTGCTCTTGCGTAAGCTCCGTATCCATGAGCAATCCAGCCATGCCAATCACCCCATTCATCGGGGTACGGATCTCGTGGCTCATGTTGGCCAGGAACTGGCTCTTCGCTTGGTTGGCGGCGACGGCGGCATCGCGGGCATTCCTGAGCTCCACTTCCGCCTGTTGACGCGTCTTTTCCAGACGCTCGCGCTGCAATCGCGTATACAAGACCGGCGCCAGATAGCCGGAGATACGCTCCAGAACTTGCTGGTCTTCCTCGGTGTAGTCGGTGGCCTTGTTGGCGACTTGAAGCAAGCCAATGGGCTCATCGGCGTAGAGAATGGGCGCAGCCAGCAACCGGCTCACCGGTACGTGGCCTTCCGGCACATGGGCGGGCTCATTCGAACGGAGAGATTTCTTCGCCTGCAGACTGCGGGCGCATTTCACGCTCCAAATCTCGCGGGGCAGGCGGAAACTCCTGGATGCTGTCTGACCGTTTTGGCCGGCATCGCTGATCGCAGAGGGGCAGACCAAGAAACCATCGTCGTCGACGTACCCGAAGAATCCAGATCGGCTCTGGAAATACCGCAGGACAACCTGTAAGACAGCATCGAACATTTCCTCGTTCGACTGGGTCAGGAAAACCCTGGCGATTCGATTCTTGAGGGCCAACTCCTGCTGGGTTCGCTTCTGCTCCGTGATCTCGAGAACGGAGTTAACCAGGCCGACAATCTCACCCGTTTCAGACTTGAGCGGAAAATAGCTGCACAACCAGTCCCGCTCGGTCAGTGGATCCGCCGGAGTCTTGCCGTGGATCTCCATGCCAAGGAGAGGCTTCCCAGTCTCGAAGATCTGGCGAAAACTGTCGGTGAGAAGCTCGCCGAGCCCCGGCACCACTTCCCCTATGGTCCGCCCTATATGCTGCTCCGCCGGCAGGCCATTGATGGCGGCCAAGCGGTCATTGATGCGGCGGTAACGGTATTCCCGATCCATCAGAGAAAGGCCCACGGGAGCATACTTGTAAATCTGCTCAATCTCGGCCAGGCGCGTCCGCGCTTCTTGTTCGCTGCGGCGCAGGGCCTCCTCGGCTTGTTTGCGTTCCGTGATGTCGCGGAATGTCCAGATTCTTCCGTAATACTTTCCCTCCTTGCCAACCACCGGCGCCGAGTATCGGTCCAGGGTCGTCCCGTCTTTGAACTCAAGCTCGTCCCGGCGGGTCTCATTCGGGTGCTCGTGAAGATAGGCAATCTTAGCTAGGAACTCATCGGAATTCTTGACTCTCGCGGCGACGTCCTGGCGCATGACCAGATCATCCTTCTGATCCAGAATGGGCCGAGGGACATTGAGCATCTTCATGAGTTGATGGTTTTGCAGGATCTTCTGGTTTTCGTCATCCACCACCAGGATTCCGTCGATGGTGGAGTTGGACAAGGCTTCGAGAAAAGCCGTCTTGGAGCGGAGTTCCTCCTCCCTCTGCTTGCGTTCGGTGATGTCCTGCACCGTGCCATGAAGCTGTACAACGCGGCCGCTGGCATTGCCTTGCGCTTCAATCCGAGTTATGAGCCATCGAATTGTGCCGTCGGGACGAACCAACTCCAGATCCAGTTCCTTGGGATTCCCAAGTTTGCATTCCTCAACAGCAGCCTGGTATCGAGTCCGGCTGTCCGGGGCCAAGATTTGCAAGAGTTCTTCAAACTTGGGCGCGGGGGCGGCCGGATGACGCCCGGCGATGCGGTTCAACTCTTCCGACCAGGTGGCAGTATTGGCCTCGATGTCCCGTCTCCAACTGCCGATGTGAGCAGAGCACTGTGCTGCTTTGAGTTCCGCCTCGCTCCGCCGCAGCGCGTCCTCTACTCGCTTGCGCTCGGTGATGTCACGAGCCACATGGACGGACCCGATCAGCCTTCCTTCGCGGTCGCGAAGTGGCGAAGTAGTCACAAGGAAGTCACCTCCCGGGTGGTCCTCGTGGATTTCTGCAGTGCGTTCGCTTCCATCCTGGAGTGACTGGCTGTGAGGACAGGTCCCCAGCGGCTCGTTCAATCCATGGACCACTGAATAGCACTTGAGTCCGACGCATTGTTGCTGCGACATTGCCAGCTTCGCCGCCATGGCTTTGTTGGCACGTACAATACGGTGTTCCGTGTCGATAATAGCGATGAGATCGGGCACGGCATCGAACGTTCGTTCCCAATCCTCCCGGGCGTCTAAGCTGGTCTCCTCCGCTCGCTTGAGCTCGGTGATGTCGCTCATCGCGCCGATTACCCGCAGCGGCCGGCCGGCATCGTCGCGCACAATACAACCCCGGTCCCTGACGAAGGCATATTCGCCGTTGCCGTAGCGGATGCGATACTCGTCGGACCAGAACTCCCCGCCGTTGGCCAGGGCGGAGTGGTAGGCGGTGGTGACCCTGGCGCGATCTTCAGGATGAATCAAATCCAACCACCACTCGAGCGTCACCGGAGGTTCACACTGATGTCCGAACCGGTTTTCATTCATCCAGACCCGATCGGTATTGACATCCCACTCCCAAATGGTGTCCTTGGTGGCGCGCGTTGCCAGCAGAAAACGCTGCTCACTCACGGTAAGCCTTTGTTCCGCGCGTTCATGTTCGGCGATGGCTGATTGCAGGGTATTATTCGCTGCTTCTACAGCGTCTTTGCTAGCATGCAGTTCGGCAATGTGTTCCTCTCGTTTTCGGAGTAAGCCCAACGATACAAGAATAGTAGCTGCCGCCATCGTGGAGACAGCAAAATGATCGACAACGTTGTCATAAGCTCCCAGCCCAAGCCGGAACAAGACGGCTTCGAACGCTGGTCCCACCCCTACCGCAACAAGCCAGGCGACAAGCGCAACTAGTCCCCGCCTGGAGGCCAAAACCCTCGCCACTCTTTTTTCTTTCAGCATCAGTTGCGCCGACACCTTCAGCTCACGAAACCAGGCTCAAGGATTTCAGGTATCGCAACAACTCCCCGGTATCGACGGGCTTACGCAGGTAGGCGTCACAACCCAGTTGAAAGGATGCGGCCATCACTTTCATGTCCGGCACGGCCGTCACCATGATGATCTTCACTCCTGTGCCCGGCAGAGTGCCTGCGGATTCCTCTAGCGCGCGAATTTCCTTGAGCGCTGCCCGGCCGTCCATTTCGGGCATCATGATGTCCATGCAGATGAGGTCGAATCCAGCCCCGCCCTCTTTCGCCCAGCGAAAAGCATCGACCGCTTCTCTGCCGTTCACGGCGGCGTGGCACTCGCCGTACGGGGCGAGAAACGTTTGCAGCAGGAAGCGGCTGGTGAAGTCGTCTTCAACGATAAGTGTGCGCATGTCTGATTTATCCATCGGCCCGCAGCCCGGGTTCCATTACTGGGTCACCGGTTCACGGGAAGAAGAACTGGACCCGCTCTGTTGGACAATAGTGACCAGCAACGGCTCGCCTTCGTACGTAAAACCGGACTGCAGCCACATGTCACTCCGGGTGGGAGCAGGCAGGGCGCTTGCGTCCATCCCCGGAATCGTCAGCCGAGAAGCACAGGGCAATAACGCTTTCACGCTGCCGGCGGTCATGTTGGTCAGCTCGGCCAGGGCGTCGCAAACCTGCTCGGAAGTGATCTCCGCCGGATCGGCTCCCACAAAGCGGGCGGCCGCTTCGCGCGCCAGCCGCGAGGAGCAGTCCAGCCGGATGCGCCCCTGCCAGTCCCCCATGACCTCGACGCTGGCCGCCAGCACCTGCTCGGCGCCAGGAAACTCGACATGGTCACACGGTGCCAGCTCCATACCCAGCATGGAAGCCCAAATGTCGTTGGTGAGCTTGATCACATCCGCTGCCTGGATCTGCATGGCCCCGTCCTTATCGGCGAATCCGGTAATACGACGTGTTTTCCCAAGGCACACGTTCGAAGGAATCATCGAGATTCAGAGTGGTTTCTGCGGTGCCCAGGAAGATCAACCCGTCCTCGCGCAACACGCTGCGCACCCGGCGCAAGATCTCTTTTTTCTTTTCGACGCTGAAGTAGATCAGCACATTGCGCAGGAAGATGACATCGAACTGGGGAAGCGCTGGCCAGGCTTCCGCCAGATTCATCTCGCGAAACTCCACTAGTTTGCGAATACTGCCGCTGATCTGCCATTCCATGCCTTCGCGGCTGAAGTACCTGGTCAGGCACTTCGCGGGAAGGCCGCGATTCACTTCCAGTTGGGAGTACCGTCCCTGCCGGGCGCGATTGAGGATTGCCGTCGAGATATCCGTGCCGAGGATCGAAACACTCCATCCCGGCAGGCCGGCAAAGTCATCGCACATGAGCATTGCCAGGCTGTAGGCCTCCTGCCCGCTGGATGCGGCCGCGCTCCAGAACGAGAGCCTGCGGTCCGCCGCCCTTTTTCCCAGGAACTCGGGAATGATGGCCTGGCGCAAGGCTTGAAAGGGAGCGGCATCGCGAAAGAAGATGGTTTCATTGTTGGTCATCGCATCCAGGACTTTGCGATGCAGCCCATTGGCCGGCTCCCGGCGCAGGCGCTCCAGCAGCTTCTGGGCGGATTCCATGCCTTCCTGGTAGGCGAGCGGGGTCAAGCGGGACTCGACCAGGTATTCCTTGCCGGGATCGATGATGATGGCGGACTGTTCGCGCACGAACTTGCATAGGTAGTCGAATTCGGCGGTGTCTAGCCCCATGTCACACCACCTGTCCGTGCACTCGGGCCTCGGCTCCCGGGTCCGGAGGCCGGTTGGCGCCGGCCTTGCGAATGATCTCGTCGGCGATTTCCGCCAGCGGCAGAACGCGATCGGCGATTCCAGCGTTGGCCACCGCGCCCGGCATACCCCAGACCACGGAACTGGCCTCGTCTTGAACCACGATCTGGCCACCCGCTTCGCGAATGCGTTCACACCCTCGCAGGCCATCCTGACCCATTCCGGTCAGCACGACCGCCAGCGACCGTGGGCCGTAGACCTCGGCCACCGAGCGAAACAGAACATCCACCGACGGCCGGCACGAGTTCTCGGGCGGGATCTGAATGGTGGCCAGCCGCACCTGCGCGCCATCTCGCAGCACGGTCAGGTGGAAGTCGCCGGGGGCGATCCAGGCCTGTCCGGGTCCTACTTCGGCTCGGGTCAAAGCCTCTTTGACCGGTATCCGCGAGGATGCGGATAGCCGTTCGGCCAAAAATGCGGTGAACACCGGCGGCATGTGCTGCACGATCAAAATGGGCAGGGGAAAGTCGCCGGGGATGCGGGGAAGAATCTCTGCCAGCGCGTTCGGACCGCCGGTCGAGGTGCCTATGGCCACGACGTCAGGTCTGGAACCGCGCTCGGCCGGCCGGGAAAGAGCCGAGGCGAGAATGGGAGCGACGGGAAGGGGCCGGCCGGCTCGCCGGCCACAGAGGGCTTTGACCTTGGGGATCAGTTGCTCGCGAATCCGCTGGCTGCCTTCGGAAACATTGCTTACTTTGGAAGGCTTGGTCACATAATCATCGGCGCCGAGGGCGAGCGCGTCCAAGGTCGCCAGCGCCGCCCGCTCCGTGAGCGTGCTGAACATGATGATCCGCAGCGCCGGGTGGGTGCGGCGGATTTCCTTGAGAGCGGTGAGTCCGTCCATCTCCGGCATCTCAATATCCAGGGTCACCACATCTGGCGTGCATTGATCGACCATGGCCAGGGCGATCTTCCCGTTCGCCGCCACTCCCGCAACCTCCAGTTCGGGGTCGGCCGCGACCACCTCGCGCACCATGCGCCGGATGACGGCGGAATCGTCTACGATCAGCACCCTGAGCTTTCTCACGGAGCACTCTGCGCCGTTTCCTCGGGGACCGGGAACCCCAGGATGCGCAGCTTCTCCAGGATCACGTCCTTGGTAAACGGCTTCATCACATACTCGTTGGCCCCCCGTTCCAGCGCGCCGGCAACTCTGCTCAGTTCCATTTCTGTGGTGACCATCATGACGCGCATGGCATCGAAGGCGTGATCGGCGCGGATACGCGACAACAGTTCCATGCCGTCCATCTCCGGCATGTTCCAGTCAATTAAGCTCAGGCAGACGTTCGGATGTTGTTGCAATACCTCCAATGCTTCCCGCCCATGTCTCGCCTCCACCACTTCGAAACTCGCCCCCACTAATATCTTCTTGATGAACTTCCGCATGGTGGACGAGTCGTCGATCACTAAGACCTGCATGCACAACTCCTCGGGATCGGATCGAAACCATGGCCGAAGACGGACCTTTGCCGCTTCCGAGCCGCGCCCCGCACGGACCCGGCGGCCCCTCCGCCGGCGGCGATGCGCTTTGTTATTATCGGCACCTCGTTCCTAATACCTGAACTGTCCCACCAGGAGCTGGAGATCGGCGGCCATCTTTTCCAGAGACTGGGCCGATTTGAGGGTGTCCCCTGCGCCCGCCGCAGTGGAGCGGGCCGCTTCGGCAACGCCGCCGATGTTCTTGCTGATATCGGTGCTGCCTTTGGCGGCTTCGGCCAGGTTGCGGCCGATCTCGTTGGTGGTGGCGCTCTGCTCTTCCATGGCGCTGGCGATGGTGTTCTGAATATCGCTGATCTGCCCGATCACCGTGCTGATCTGCCCAATCGCCGACACCGCGCCCGAGGTATCTCCTTGGATGGCTTCGATCTTGCGGCTGATGTCCTCGGTTGCCTTGGCTGTTTCTTTGGCCAGTTCCTTGACCTCGTTGGCCACCACGGCGAAGCCCTTGCCGGCTTCTCCCGCGCGCGCCGCCTCGATGGTGGCGTTCAGGGCCAGCAGGTTGGTCTGTTGCGCGATCGAGGTAATCACCTTGATCACCTGGCCGATCTCCGCGCTGCTCTGGCCCAGTTTGTTGATGGTCTCATTGGTGGAGTTCGCCGTCTTCACCGCGGCTGTGGCCACGCGGGTTGCTTCCGCGGTGTTCTTGGCGATTTCCTTGATGCTGGCCGACATCTCGTCCGAGCCGGTGGCCACGGTCTGAACGTTCTTGGTGACTTGCTCGCTGGCCGCCGAAACTACATTGGCCTGGGTTGCGGTCTCTTCCGCGCTCGACCCCATCTGCTGGCTCACTTTGTTCAGCTCTTCCGACGCCGAGGCCAGGGCGGACACGTTCTTTGCGATCTGCCCGATGGCGGTGCGGACCTGGGAGGCCAGTTGGTTCACCGCGGCCTTCAAGGTCTCGTAATCACCTTCATATTTGGTAGTGACTTGCGCCGTGAGATCGCCGCCGGCAAGCTTGTCCAGCACCGCCCCCACGTCATGCATCGGGACCACCATGCCTTCGATGGCGCGGTTCACACCCACCACTACATTGGCAAATTCACCCTGCAGCTTCTTGGTTTCCCCGCGATAATCGAGCTGCCCGTGCCTGAGAGCCTCGGCCAGTTGCTTCATTTCCTCCACCAGGGTCTGCACCGCGGTCCCCACGCTGTTGACCGCGATCTTCATCTTTTCGTGGTCGCCCTTGTAGAGTTGGGTGATCTGTTCGTCCACCTTGCCGGCCGAGATCTGCGCCAAAATGCGGTTGCCTTCCCCGATGGGCAGCAGGATCGCATCCAGCATTTGATTGACGCCCTTGAGCAGTTCGGCAAATGCGCCCTGGAACTGATCGGGCTTGCCCCGCTCGCCAAGCTGTCCGTCACGGGACGCCTGGATCAGCCGACCCATCTCATCGCGCAGCTTCTGCACCACCACGGCCACGTTGTTGACCGCGATCTTCATCTTCTCGTGGTCGCCCTTGTAGACCTGGGTGATCAGTTCGTCGATTTTGCCGGCGGAAATCTGTGCCAGAATGCGGTTGCCTTCTCCGATGGGCAGCAGAATGGCATCCAGCATCTGGTTGACGCCCTTGAGCAATTCGGCAAACGCGCCCTGGAACTGATCGGGCTTGCCCCGCTCGCCAAGCTGTCCGTCACGGGACGCCTGGATCAGCCGTCCCATCTCATCGCGCAGTTTCTGCACCACTACGGCTACGTTGTTGACCGCGATCTTCATCTTCTCGTGGTCACCCTTGTAGCTCTGGGTGATCAAGTCGTCGACCTTGCCGGCCGAAATCTGGGCCAGAATGCGGTTGCCTTCCCCGATGGGCAGCAGGATCGCGTCCAGCATTTCATTGACGCCCTCGAGCAGTTCGGCAAAGGCGCCCTGGAACTGTTGGGACTTGGCACGCTCGGCAAGTTGGCCGTCACGCGATGCCTGGATCAGCCGTCCCAGCTCATCGCGCAGTTTCTGCACCACCACGGCTACGTTGTTGACCGCGACCTTCATCTTTTCGTGGTCGCCCTTGTAGCTTTGGGTGATCAACTCGTCGACCTTGCCAACCGAGATCTGCGCCAAAATGCGATTGCCTTCCCCGATGGGCAGGAGAATTGCGTCCAACATCTCGTTGACTTCCCGAATCATGTCTCGGTACCGCCCTTCAAACTGGTCCGCCTTGCCGCGCTCCGTCAGTTGTCCTTCTCGCGAAGCGCCCACCAGCCGCGAAATCTCCTCGCCAACTTGGACTTGCCCCGCGATGTCTTCCAGCACCTGGAGGAATCCGATGACCTGGTGGTCGCTCCCGTATAGTGGCGTGGTGTGTGCCTTAAGGTGAATTTGTTTCCCTTGCGCGACGGCCGTTGCTTCGCCCGACACGGTCTTCTCTTCCCGCATGGCGCGCGCCCCGGAACAAGTGCCGGCGCGGCAGGCGGGAACGTCAAACAGATCCCAGAACTTCGCACCCAGAGATGTCTCTAGCGCCTGCCCCGCCATCTTCGCGGCCGCCGGGTTCAAATAGAGGATGGTGTGCTCGCGATCCATGGCCATCACCGGTACGGCGACGAGATCCAGGTAAGCGGCCTTTTGTTGTATTTCCGTGAGCTTTCTGCTGGCGGGGACGACATCAGGTTCGGCGACTGCGCTGTAACCGTTTCCACTCTGCCCTCGTTTATTCGAGACTTGCCGCGTAACTGACATTAGAGCTTTCTCCTTTTTAGAGCTTTGTTCCCGGGTTACCTTTTGTCGGATCGGTGTGCGCTCACATTCGCCGCTTTGTCGGTGTCGAGGACGAGCAACAATTTGTCCTTCAGTTTGTAGACTCCCTGGATGAGCTCCCGGCCGGCGACATCGAGCGTGTCGGGAGGCGGCTCAAAGGCTTTCTGTTCTACCTCGATCACGTCGTTGATCTCATCGACCAGCAGGCTGACCACGCCCTCTCCGGTCCGGACCACCACGTTCATGGGGAGCTGGCCGGGCGGGCTATCCTGAAGACCCAGCCGGCGCCGCAGGTTGACGGCCGTGACAATCTGTCCGCGGAGGTTGATCAATCCGCCTACCAGCTCCGTAGCCAGCGGCACACGGGTCAGGCCCTGGTGGCGGATGACCTCCTGCACCTTCTCGACCTCCACGCCGAACAAGAGACGCTCGATGAAGAAGGTGCAGAACTGCTGCTCAGTTGACGACATGCATGGCCTCAGCCAAAGCCGGCTTTTCTTTCTTCGCCGGGACCAACCCGGCCACGATTTCCGGCACGTTCAGCAGGTCCGTCACGTGCTGCTGGATAACGGCCGACCCCAGCAGCCGCGCCGATTGCTGGCCGCGGGTGATGGCCACCTGCTGTTCGACGATGTCCAGAATTTCCTCGACCACCAGGCCGATGCTTCGCCCCTCCTCCGCGTAGACCACCACCTGCAGGCGATCCTGCTTGCCGCCCGGTGAGGCGAGTTGCAGGGCTTCGGCCACGTGCACCAGCGGCATGATCTCGCCCCGGTATTGCACCACCGGCTGGTTGCCGGAAACTTCGATGGCCGAGGGGTCAAACTCCTCTAGCCGCGAAACCATGGACAAAGGAATCGCCACCCGGCCTTTCTCTCCCACACGAAACACCAGCCAGGAGTCCTGTCGCGCCGCGACATCGTCGGTCTTGGCCCTGGCTGCAGAGAGAGAACGCTCTTTGCTTTCGCTGATCACGGCGGCTTCCTGCGCCAGGCCCAGCACATCCAGAATCAAAGCCACCTGTCCATCGCCCATGATGGTGGCGCCGGCAAAGCAGGCGATCCCTTTCAGTTGTTTCCCCAACGGTTTGACCACGATCTCTTCGGTATCGTTGATATCGTCCACCACCAGGCCGAAGGGCCTGCCATCGGCCTGCAGCACCACGATATTGACCGTCCCGCGGTCACCGGTGCGGGCCTCTTCCTGTGCCTCGAGACGCAGTTCCCGATTCAGGTGAACCAGAGGTAGAAGGTTTCCCCGCAGGCGGTGCACCGGCGCCCCATGGATCATCTCAATGCCTTGCTCCGCCTCCTTTCCTTCCAGGCGGACCAGTTCCAGCAGGCTGACTTGCGGAATGGCAAAGCGTTCGCGCCCGCTGGTCACGATCAGGGCGGGGATGATAGCCAGGGTCAGGGGGATCTTGATACGAAGCGTCGTCCCCTGACCGGAGACGCTGCCCAGATCAACCGTGCCGCCGATCTTCTCGATGTTGGTCTTGACCACATCCATGCCGACGCCGCGGCCGGAGACATTGCTCACCTGCTCGGCGGTGGAAAAGCCGGGGAGGAAGACCAGATTCGTGATCTCGCGGTCCGACAGTTTGCTGGATTGCTGTGCCGAGATCAGACCCTTCTGAATCGCCTTGTCCTTGACTTTGGCAAGATCAATGCCCGCGCCGTCATCGGAGATCTCGATGTTGACCTGTCCGCCCTCGTGAAACGCCCGCAGCCGCAACCTTCCGGCCGGCGGTTTCCCCTTGCTGACCCGCACTTCCGGTGTTTCGATGCCGTGATCCAGGGAATTGCGCACGATGTGGGTGATAGGGTCCTTGATGGCCTCGATGATGGTCTTGTCCAGTTCGGTTTCGGTGCCTTCCATTTCCAGTTGCACCTGCTTGCCGCAGCTCACCGACAGATCGCGAATGATGCGCGGGAACTTGTTCCAGACGTTCCCGATGGGCTGCATCCGGGTCTTCATCACCCCTTCCTGCAGCTCGGTGGTGATCAGGTTCAGACGCTGCGCGGTACCGAGGAAAACCGCATCCTTCTGCGTGCTGGTGAACTGAAGAATCTGGTTCCTGGCCAGGACCAGCTCTCCCACCAGGTTCATCACTTTGTCGAGCAGGTTGACATCAACCCGAATGGTGCTTGCCGCCGCCGAAGCCGTCTGGGTCCCTTGCTCCTGAAGGGCCTCCAGTACCGTTTTGGGCTCGGCTGCGCCATGGTGAACCAGAATTTCACCGATTCGGCGGGGGTCGCCTTTCCTTTGTGCCTCAAACGCGGCCTGCACCGCAGCCGGGGAGGTCGCGTGCTTCTCGATCAGAATCTCACCGAGGTTCTTCGGTTCGACGGGCTCCCTGGCACCCTCGCCCCCATCCAGCAACCCGGTCAGAGCTGCAATGACCTCCGCCAGTTCAGGATCCCCCTCTTTCCCGCTGGACTCGACGGTGCGCAGGATTCTCCTTACCACATCGATCATCTTCAGCAGCGCGCTGGTGATTTCCGCATTCAGGACCAACTTGCCATCGCGCATTCGGCTCAACACGTTTTCCCCAACATGGGCCACCGATTCCAGTTTGGGAAAACCCAAAGTCCCACTCGTGCCCTTGATCGTATGAATGGTGCGGAAGACACGAGCCAGTAGTTCCTTCGACCCGGTATCCTTTTCCAAATCAACCAGATCCCGATCCAACTGATCGAGCAACTCGTTGCTCTCGATGAGGAATTCTTGGGTGATTTCATCCATGGAACGTACTCGTCAAGAAGGCACTTCATTGCAATCGCGCTGCCAGTTTTATTGACAGGCGACATTGGCTGGCTAGAAGCTTGCTTCAGTTCTGGTTTTGGCACACGGCGGATCTGGATTGCCACGCCGGGTCGGGCCACCCGTACTTTCCCCAGTGCCGCAGCAAGCGAACTCAAGCTAATCACAGGGCGGGAAACGCCCTCTTGACGCGCTGCCACATCGTTTCTAGTATGTGCAGCGCCGCCGCCCGGCTGAATCCGCCGGGCCAAGCGATGCCTCGCCTTTTGCCATGAATGCTGTGCTTACCTTGCTGTTGCTGTGCCTGGTGCAGCCGCTTGCCGTGGCCGCACAGGAAATCGGCACGCTCACTCTCGTCGAGGGGCCTCTGCACGTGATCCGAGGTACCACAGTTTTGCATGGCGCCGAAGGAGTGAAACTACATCAGGGCGACATCATCGAAAGCTCTAATCCGGGATTCGCGCAAATGGAACTACGCGGGGGCGTGGTTGTAGCGCTCGGCCCTTCCACCCGGGTGTTCTTCGTCAGCCATGCGGCGAAGAACACGGAAATGTTCGTGCTGGGCGGCTGGCTGAAAGGCGAGATCGGTCCGAACGCCGGCACGTACCGCTATGCCAGCCCGTTTCTGGCGGCTACTACCACTGATGGCACCGTCGTCCTGCATGGCAGTGGCGATGCCGCCGAAATCTTTCTGGAATCCGGTTCAGCCGGCATCAGCAAGGTGAGCCCGGAGGGAAATATGGGCATTTCGGGCTCGGCTCGAGCCGGACTATTTTTCTCGCGCCACGCGGGGCAGAGCATCAACAGCTATGCCCGCCCCAGTTCGGCCTTCATCGACTCGATGCCGCGTCCCTTTCGGGACACGCTGCCCACTCGACTGTCCCGGTTTTCCGGCAAGCCGCCGGAGCCCAGGCGCGACCATGAGGTCACCTATTCCGAAATCCAGCCGTGGTTGACCATCGGGCAGGCCTGGCGCAAGGGCTTCATTGAGCGCTTCCAGCCGCGCCTCAAGGACGCCGAGTTTCGCAAGGCGCTGGAATCTCACCTTAAGGACCACCCCGAGTGGGATCCCATCCTGCACCCCGAGAACCATCCGAAGACGGCGCCGGCGGCAGCCGACGATCCCGACCGCGAACATAGGAGGTAGTCAAAATGAAACTGATCGTGAAGTTCAACCTTGTACTGTTGTCCGTGTTCGCGATCGGCTTCCTGGCTACGGGATACGTTTCCAACCGACTGCTGCAGCGCAATGCGAAAGAGGAAATCCTGGAGAACGCCCGCATCATGATGGAGGCCGCGCTGGCGGTACGCAGCTACACGGCCGCCCAAATCAACCCATTGCTGAAGACCCAGATGAAATATTCCTTCTTGCCGCAGTCGGTACCGGCCTACTCCGCGAACGAGTACTTCAATCAACTGCGCAAGAAGTTTCCTGACTACTCCTACAGAGAGGCGACCCTGAATCCCACCAACCCGGTCAACCGCGCGACCGACTGGGAGGCCGATATCGTCCGCTACTTCCGGCAGTCACCCGAGCGGACAGAACTGGTTGGTGTGCGTGACACGCCCAACGGCCGCGCGCTTTATATTGCGCGTCCCCTGAAGATCTACAATCCTGCGTGCCTGGAATGTCATGATGTTCCTCAGCGCGCACCGGCGACGATGATCGAGCGCTATGGCAGCGATAATGGCTTCGGCTGGAAGTTGAACGACATCCTGACAGCGCAGATCGTTTCGGCCCCCATGCAATTGCCGATCCAGCGGGCAAGGATTGCCTTCGCGGGGTTCATGCTCTCCTTGGCGGGAGTTTTTGCGGGAATCTTCCTCGCCCTCAATGCCATGCTCATCTTTTTGGTTAGCCGCCCGGTGAACCGGTTGTCCAAGCTTGCCAACGAGGTCAGCCTGGGAAATATGGACGTGCCTGAGTTCCAACTGTCGGGCAAGGATGAAATCGCGAAGTTGGCGGAATCCTTCGGCCGCATGCGCAAGAGCCTGGCCCGAGCGATCAAAATGCTGGATTTTGACTCCAAGGCAACCAGCGCCCCGCCGCAATCCAAGACCCACTAGGAGCCACTCACAAATCGGAGAAGCCTGCGTCGCGTAGGAAACGGGCACGTTCGGCCGGACTCTCCACATCTTCGGCGAGAAGCAGGTAGAGTGTGCGCAGGCTGTCCGCCTGCTGCGCCGCCCGTTTGGCCAGAACGCCGGAGATCGGGCCGATATAGCGTGCCAGCATGCGGGCGGCACGCTCGATGGCCGCCTGGTTAAGCTCAGCCTGGGCGGCGGCGCTGGCGGGGAGCTGGTCTCGCGGCCGGATCGCTTCCGGACGAGCCGGAGATGCGTCAGGCGCCGCGCCGGCTGGTTGCATCGCCGGCTGAGAACTGGCGGCGGATCCATCTACTGAGGCTAAGCGAGGACCTTCGAGGATGACGTACTCCTTAGCCGAGTCCTTCGCTTCGGCCGTGACAATCGAGGCTGTAGAGGCGCCGGCGGCTTCCCGGGCCGCCGCGATCTCATCGGCGGTCTCGTAAAGGCGGGGATCGAGGGCGTCGAAATCTCCGCTCTTGAAAATCTCATCGAGGGCGGTCGCGGCGTCCCCCAGTCTTCCCGATCGGACCAAGGCTCGCACGCTTTCCAGCTTCTGCTCCTGGCCTCTCTTCTTCTCCCGCGCCTCGTACTCCACCTCGGCAGAGGACAGCAGTTGGTGTACGTCCGTATCCGGCCCCAGGGTGGTCAAGGTTTCCCGCGCCAATTCTTTGGCTTCGCTCAATTGTCCGCGGTTGATCTTGCCCTTGATCTCGCGAATTCTGCGCTCGATCAGTTGGCGGACCATCTCCTTCTTCTGGCGGGCCTGGGCCTGCTTCAGCAAGGTGGTGAGATCAGCGTCTCCCGGGAAGGATTCGAGTCCGGAGCGAGCGGCCGCCGCGGCTTCCGAGAAGCGGCTGGCTTGGAGGAACTCCTGCACTTGATCCCGGGCTGATCGGAGGCGCAGGTCATTTGCCATTTGCGCTTGCTGATTACGCGCAAACTCGACCAGCCGCACCAAATCAGCCTCGCCAGAAAACTGCTGGAGGAGGTTCTCGGCGCGAGAGACCACCGTGGCATAGTCCTTTTCTGCGACCAACTGCTTCAGGATCTGCCACTCGCGCTGCAAGGTCTCGGACTTGGCTTGCGTTTCCTGTTCGCGCTGGGCCAGCATACGCAACTTCAGGACCGCCGAATCCTTGGGATCGGTGGCCAGCAGCGAATCTAGTAGCGCCAGCGCGTCGGCGAAGCGCTGTGCGGCGAGAAGGTCCCTGGCTGCGGCCAGCTTCTGCTTCTTCTCATGCTCAACCTGGTCTTCACGGGCGGTGTCGAGCAACCGGCCGATCTCGTCCTCTTTGGGGAACTCCTGCTGCAGCTTCATCAACGCAGCAACGCATTCCTCGTATCGCCGCGCCACCAACAGGTCATGCGCCTCGGCCAGCTTCTCCTGCTTGGCCTGCTCGGCCTGGTCCTCGCGCGCGGTCTCCAGCAGCCGGATGATAGCGTCTTCGCCTGGGAACGCCTGTTGCAGTCGCGTGAGCACCGCAAGGCATTCCTGATACTCCCGCCGGGTCCACAAAACGCGCGCCTGCTGCATTCCTTCCTGCAGCTTCACCCGCCGCTGACGCCGCTGCTTTTCCTCGAGCACCTGCTGTTGCAGCGCCAGCAGTTGCTGATTCGAAGGGTCGACTTCCGTGGCCTTGAGCAGCACCGCCTCCGCTTCGTCCGGCAGCCCTTCCGCCAATTGCTGTTTCGCCGACTCCACGTAGTCCCTGACCTGTTGCCGGCGTTCAATCTCCCGCTTCACTTCCTGCTGCAGCTCGTGCGCGGGTTCGAACTGTGAATCCAGCTCCAAGGCGTTGTCAGCTTCCGCATTCGCTTCCTGGAGCTTTCTTTCCTGCAACAACGCACGGCCTTTGTCCACGTGTTGTTGGGCCTTAGTCCGGAGCGAAAGACGCTTCAGGCCAGCGTTGGCCTTCTCCGAGAGGGCCCTGGCCTGAATATTCGTGGCATCCACCTGGAGAGCGTTGCGCATTAGATCGCGCGCCTGGGCAAATTCACCCTGCTCCATGAACTGGCGGCCCTGCTCGAGGATTCCGGCAATGGTTTCCGCCTGCAGACGCTCGCGGATCGGGTCCAGCTCGAGGAGCATATCTTCCATGGTCTGGAATCGCTCCGCTTCCGACTTCTGCAACGCCCGATGTACCACCGACTCGAGATCCTCAGGACAATCGGGAGCCACCTGGCGCAGCGGGACCGGCTGCTGCAGGCAAATGCTCTGCATCAGGGCGGCCGCAGACTGTCCGGAAAAGGGCGGTTTGTAAGCCAGCAGCTCGTAGAGCAATACCCCGAACGACCAGATGTCGGAGCGCTCGGTAGCGCGCTCACCGTGGAATAGTTCCGGAGCCATGTACGAAAATGTCCCGATCAACGTCCCAGTTTGGGTCTTGGAAGCCTCCAGCACTCGGGCAATCCCGAAATCCACCACCTTCACCGTGCCCTCTTTGTTCACCATCACGTTGCCGGGCTTGATATCCCGGTGGATGATGCCTCGCTTGTGGGCATAATCGAAGGCGCGACAGGCCTGAACGCTGTAAACCAGCTTCAGCGACACCGGCAGTGCAGAACGCTTTTCGATAAGCTGATCCAGATTCTGTCCGTCCACCAATTCCATGGCGATGAAGGGAGTGCCGCCCTCGTCCCCCAGGTCATGGATGGTGACGATATTGGGATGTTGCAGGGAACCCGCCGATTGCGCCTCGCGATAGAAGCGTTCCAGCAGGTTGGGATTGTCGGCCACACTGGTGGTCATGGTCTTCAGCGCCACCATGCGGTTGAGGATGGGGTCCCGGGCGCGGTACACGATCCCAAACGCACCCCGGCCTAACTCTTCGAGCAGTTCGTACTTGCCGAGCTTTTTCAGATCACACCCCCGCGGCGCCCGGACCAGGAAGGCCGATCTGAACTCCAGCGAGGAAGACGAAAAAATGGGCTGGTGGCCGTGCCCAACAAGCGCAGGGAATTCTTGGTCATAGAAACGCAAATCATGACGAGTGGGGGGACAACGGAGGGAGACTCACCCCCCGGTCAGTTAGGAGCGCGATAAATACTCCCAGAAGTCGGGGAGGCTGTCAATTATGGCTTCCCCAGGACTCACCCTCGGTACAGTTGGGCGGACTAGGCTACCTGGCGATGATGGTCAAGGGTTTGCGTCGCTCCCTCTCGCCCAAGGATGTCATTGATGTGGTAGCTGTAGGGGCCGTACTCGCGCAGGGTCTGTTCATCGAACAGCCGCTTGATGCCGCAACCAAGACAAACGCGGTATGAGTGTCCTTCAAGCCAAATCGGCCAGCCCATCTTCTTGTGACGGCAGCCACCGAAGATCAGCACCCGGGCGGCTTTGAAAATGTTCCTCATACCGTTCTCCGCTTCGACTTTCGCAGGTAGGTCATATCATTGGCATTCTGATTACCAAAGTCATATCGCCACAACACATTGATTCCATGATGCTTGTGATCGGTCGACCGGAATTTTGCGCAAGGGGTGTGCAATGTTTTGCACTCTGTCCGAGGAACTGGTGGCCACCGTTGACTCCGGCCCCACAATCGCAAAGTGGCGGATTGCCACGTACTGTCTGACGTCCTTGGCCCCAACACGCGGTTGACCCCGTCCACTAGCTCGGCTAACATGCGCCCTAGGCAGTCTGTGGGCAGGGCTATTCGTGTGGGGGCGGTATCTCGATCGCATCAACCATCCCGCATCTCTTCCAGCCGCATCCCAACCTGTGCGACGAAATCAACCACAACCTCGCGCAATCGGAGATCGAAGGCGGTGTGCATCTGGAAGACCTCGCCCAAGGCAGCCGGTTGGAGGTCCAAACACAGCACCGCTGGTACACGGTCGTCAACTGCGGTGACGGCTGGGTGCTGATTTCGGGGCATCCGAAGTATTGTCCCCGCCCGTCGCGGGTACGAATCCTGGGCTCGAACTGGGGTGGCTCGATGCTGAAGATCCGCTTTATTGGCCGCAGCATGCACCTGGAATTCCAGCACCCCGAGTATCGGGCGCCGATCGTCACCTCGCGCATTGTCGCGATCCGAGAGGCCACGTCTTACGAAGAACAGGCTGCTTGTCCGGTTGACGTGCCCGCTCGCGCCGACTGAGACGCTCGGGGGAGCTGCGCGAGAGGTGTCGCGCAAGATCCTTCGCTGCGCTCGGGATTTCAGCCCGCCGAAGACTCCTCAACTTATAGCTCCCATAGATTCTTCCGTGGGTTCCACGACCGGCTTGCCTGCTATAGTACGTCGCTATGTCGGCGGCTTCCCAGGAGGTGTTTCATCGGGCTCTTTTCGAGGGCTACGACCCGGGGTCGTATTACGACGAGATGTTCTGCGCTCCCGGCCAGCCGCGCTCCTACTATGCCAAGATGTTCCAGAAGCTGGCCGCCATGGCTCCGGCTCAGTTCGAGGAGCGCCGCCAGTTGGCCGATCTGGCCTTCCTGATGCAAGGGATCACCTTCACCGTCTATAGCGACGGCAGAGGCACCGAGCGATTGTTCCCCTTCGACCTGATCCCCCGCATCCTGCCGCGTTCGGAATGGGACCACATCGAGCGCGGGCTGTCGCAGCGGGTAGTGGCGCTGAACCTTTTCCTGCAGGACATCTACGGCAAGCAGCGCATCCTCAGGGACCGCCAGATTCCGCGCGAGCTGGTCTATTCCTGCCAGCATTTTCGGCGCGAAATGATCGGGATTGAAGTTCCGCGCGGCATCCACACGCACATCTCCGGCATCGACCTGGTGCGCGACTCCAAGACCGGCGAGTTCATGGTGCTAGAAGACAATGTGCGCACCCCCAGCGGCGTTTCCTATGTGCTGGAAAACCGCCTGGTGATGACGCGCACCTTCCCGGACGCGTTCCAGGCCTGCGAGGTGTTGCCCGTCAATCACTATCCGGCCGAGCTTTGCAAGATTCTCCGCAGCCTCTCGCCGCGCGGCGGCGACCAGCCGCAAATGGTGCTGCTCTCACCGGGCATTCATAACAGCGCCTACTTCGAGCACAGCTTCCTGGCACAGGAGATGGGGATCGAATTGGTGGAAGGTCGCGACCTTATCGTGGACACGGGCGTGGTTTTTATGAAGACCATCCGCGGGCTAAGGCGGGTCGACGTGATGTACCGGCGCATCGACGACGAGTTCCTCGACCCGCTGACCTTCCGCTCGGACTCGCTGCTGGGCGTGCCCGGACTGATGGGCGCGTACCGCGCCGGCAACATCGCCCTGGTGAATGCGGTGGGAAACGGTGTCGCCGACGACAAGGCGATCTACAGCTACGTGCCGGTGTTCATCCGTTACTACCTCGGCGAGGATGCGATCCTGCGCAACGTCGATACCTATCTCGGCCTCCGCGACCTGGCGTACATGCTCGACCACCTGCCGGAGTTGGTGGTGAAGGCGGTGGGCGAGTCCGGCGGCTACGGTATGCTGATCGGGCCGGCCTCAGACCGGGCGGCCATCGAGGAATTCCGGGAGCGCATCAAGGCCAATCCTCGCAACTACATCGCTCAGCCGGTGGTCGCGCTTTCTCGCGTGCCTTCCTATCATGCCGGCACGCGCCGCATCATCGGCTGCCACGTGGACCTGCGTCCTTACTGCCTTTATGACGGCGAGAAGGTGACCATCGTGCCGGGCGGTCTGACCCGTGTCGCCTTGACCCCGGGTTCACTCGTCGTCAATTCCTCGCAGGGCGGCGGCAGCAAGGACACCTGGGTGCTGCACGGAGAGGCCTGAGATGCCCGAGATGCTGTCCCGCATCGCCGATTCCTTGTTCTGGATGGCGCGCTATATCGAGCGTGCCGAGGACACGGCGCGCATCCTTGATGTGAACTATCACATGATGCTGGAGCAGTCCGACCCGCAGTACCGTCTGCGCTGGGAACCGCTGGTCGTGATGGCGGGGGAAGAGAAGCCCTTCCAGCAGCTCTACACGGAAGCCAATGCTTACACGGTTTTCGACTTCCTGGCCTTTCGCGCCGATAACCCAAGTTCCATCGTACAGTGTGTGGCCCGGGCGCGCGAGAACGCGCGCACCATCCGCGAGCGCATCTCACGCGAGATGTGGGAAGACATCAACGGTATGTATCACATGGTGAACCGCTTCGACGCGGCCGACGAAATCGCCGCCGGTCCGCACCGTTTCTGCGACACGGTCAAGTTCGCCTGCCATCGCTTTCACGGCGTCACCGACGCCACGCTGCCGCACGATGAGGGCTGGGAGTTCCTGCGAATCGGCTGGTCGCTGGAACGAGCCGAGGCCACCACCCGCCTGGTGGACGTGCAATATCACAACCTGCTGGATATCCCTTCCGTGGCCGGCACGCCCGACAACCACCAGTGGATGGCGGTATTGAAGTCGGTGGGCGCCTACGAAGCCTATCACCGCCAGTATCACTCGCCCATCCGACCGGAGAAGGTGGCCGAGATGTTGATCCTGCACCCGCTGCATCCGCGCTCCATCCGTTTCACCGCCGCTGAAGTGCAGGCCGGCCTGCGCGCCATCAGCGGCACCGGTCCCGGTTCCTACGCCAACGAGGCCGAGCGCCTCACCGGAAAGGTCCTGGAAGGATTGCGCTACGACACCATCGAAGAAATCTTTGCCCGCGGCTTGCACCCGTACCTGGGCGATCTCTTGCGGAATCTCCGCCTGATCGGCCACGATATCGCCAGGACTTACTTCTACTACGCGGTGGTGGCATGAACCGGTATCACCTGACGCATGTTACGGAGTTCCAGTATGACGGGCCGGTTTCCGAGAGCTACAACGAGGTACGCCTCCGGCCCATGCACGATGACAAGCAGAGCTGCCTTTCCTTCCGGCTGGTCACCTCACCCAACTCCCACGTGACCGCGTATCACGACGCCTTCGGTAACTGGGTGCACCAGTTCAACATCTTCCAGGAGCACCATCGGCTGACGGTGCAGTCGGAGTTCGTAGTGCTGGCGCACGAGGCCCGCGCCAATGGCGCAGCTTCCATGACCCTGGGAGAATTCGACGCGCAGGGAGAGGAACTTTGTGGAGAGTATTTTGACTTCATCGCCCCCACCACCTATGTGCCTCACCTGCCTCGGCTCGAGGAACTGGTCCAGGCCGCAAGCCAGGCCAGCCAGGGCACGGTCCTGGGATTCGCGCAGGCAACTTCGGACCTGATCCACCAGAGATTTCGTTACGTCAAGGGTGCGACTCATGTCAACTCTTCGGTGGAGGATTCACTGTCCCTGGGCGCAGGGGTGTGCCAGGACTTCGCGCACTTGCTGTTGGGCGTGGTTCGGATGCGCGGCCTGCCCGCACGTTACGTTTCCGGATATATCGTGCCTCAGCCTCAGGACGGCGGGGCCAGCAACCTGGAGGAAGTGGTCGGCGGACAGGCCTCCCATGCCTGGACGGATGTTTTCGTGCCAGGCACAGGCTGGGTCGGCTTCGATCCGACGCTGGGAAAGGCGGTCGGGTTGCGGCACGTCCGTGTCGCTTACGGCCGGGATTACGGCGACGTGCCCCCGGTGCGGGGCGTTTACAAGGGACATGCCGGGCAGCGGCTTTCGGTGGATGTGCGCGTGCGCCCGGTGGTGGACGACGAAGGCCACGAGTGGTTGCAGAAAACCGCCGCCCAGCCAGTCGAAGAATCCATCCCGGAGCGGCCTCAGCAGCCGCAACAACAGCAGCAGTAGTCGCACCGGCGATTGCGCAAGAACTCAGATCGCCGGAGCTGGCCAATGGAAGCTGCTCAGTTCATAGTGTTCACAGCGCTCTTGGTATCGCACCAACAAGCGTTGTGCTTTCTCCGAGATCACTGGGATCTCATAGTTTGTGCCTGCAAAAGACTGAACGGACCGCAGCGATTCAAACCACACCAGCGTCACGAACTCTGTTTCCGTGCCGGTTTCAAGCCGCAACAAGTGGTAGCCTCGGTAGCCTTGGTTCGTAAGTTCGGCCTGAAGACGCGGGAACAACTCATCCTTGAGGTATTCCTCGTAGGTGTCTGCGTTGGCAGACGCAGTCCATCCGCGCCACATTCGACAGATCATGGGCTACTCGTTTCCGATAACCACAGTCCAAGGCCTGATCTGCCAGCGGACAACCAGACCGTTCACTACGTAAGGGTCTGCTTTCGCAAACGCTTCGACGGTGCCGCGATCAGCTACTCGAAACACCAGCAGTGCCCCGTCCACGGGGTCGCCCAGCGCGCCGCCGAGCACAAGTTCGCCGCGAGCCTGGGCGGCACGGCCCAGACGGAGGTGCTCCTCGCGGTACACCACGCGGCGCGCAACATAGTCGTTCACAACATCATAGAACAGCGCGTAATACGGCATAGTGCCCCCTTCAAGGATTCATCGACTGATGGTACTTGCCGGGGGGTACCGCTTCCAATAACTACCACTAGCATGAAGCACTGGCGGGACTGTGCTCGTGGGCAGTCCCGCCAAACCTAAAGGCGGTTCAGAAAGACAACTCAGCGGATCCCGGCCTGAGGCGGGTAGTCTTCAAGAGCTCCTGGGATACAACGATCGCAAGCCTGGCCTAGCGAATGGTGC
Organism: Terriglobales bacterium; assembly: GCA_052145015.1. Lineage (GTDB taxonomy): Bacteria > Acidobacteriota > Terriglobia > Terriglobales > Acidobacteriaceae > JAHFUA01. Next base: position 31,509 of record JBKQPN010000091.1, on the reverse strand, counting down.
GCGGCGGAACTGGAGCTGCGGTGATCTCAGCTTCTGTGGCGGTGCCGTTGGCGCCTTCTCGCCGATCGGATGCCGGCCGGCAACCGCTTGCGAAGTACTGGGCCAGCAATTTTTTTGCTACCGCCGGCACATCAATGAATTCGATGCCGCAACCGACCCCAAGAACACAGGTACGCACCCTGCCCTTCACGGTCAGCTTCTCGTCTCCGACCCAGAACACAATGTGCACGAACGAGTCGATCGCCGCCGGGAACAGGGTGTTGACGTAGCATCCGCTGAGGCTGATGTCGGATATTTCGGCGCGGATCGGCGAACCCTGCGCAGATTTCACCTCCACTGGCAAGGAAGCTTCGAAGCGGCGCTGCTGCCGGCGTTCCGCACCGCGCTCCTGCGGGTCGCTCTCCGTCTCTGGCGGCAAATCCAGTTGCCACAGATCATCTTGAGGGTTGAGTTGTTCCAGCCCGAGTTGCCCGGCTTGCTCGCTCCCGGTTTCTCCCGTCCAAACTACCCGGTAACGGACCTTCCGGTCCTTGAACTGCAAGGACACCACCTCACCCAGGTTTACGCTGGAACGGAGGCCCTCGATCACCAGACCGCTGCGGCTGATGTTCACCGTCCAGGCAGTTTGAAGAATTGGACGGCCGTTGGCATCCATGCCCAGCACGCGCACCGTCAGTACGCGTTGGGCGCGCGGTTGTGTACGCTGTCCCATCTGCGCCTCTCTCGCCAGTCATGTTATTCCCGTCGAACTTCGACCCCAAGTTACGAACGTCATTGGCCGGCTAGGGCGTGGGATCTTGAGACCGGCTGGGCATTTAGGGCGTCACCCTAATCCCGCAAGCGTGGGACTTGCGACCGGGGGCTAATGCCCAGAGCTGTGTGATATGACACACCCTAGAGTGACGGCCGTCACTTATTCCCCCCGCTAACTCTCTGTAATCTCAAGACCGTCACCGCGGGGGTGTTCTGGATATTCAACTGCACTACCCCCTACGGGAGGTTCTATGGCTGCTCAGGCTCGTTCCACCCGGCGTCAGCTCTGGCAGGTGTTGGGTTCCGTCCGTACCGGCATAATCTTACTGATTCTTTCCGGCCTCGCTGTACTGGCAGGGACGCTGATTCTGCAGCGGCCCATCACCGAACCCGACAAGCTGCACCAGGCTTATTCGCCCGAGACCTTACGCTTGCTCGATACCCTGCGGCTCACCGACGTGTTTCACAGTTGGTGGTTCGTGCTGCTGCTCTCGCTGCTGAGCGCCAACATCGTGGTCGCTTCGATCGAACGGTTTCCAGCCGCCTGGCGTTATTTCTCACATCCGGCGCGCCGGGCGGAGCCTCATTTCTTTACTTCGCTGGCCATGAAACAGGCGATCCCGTTGCGAGGCCCGCGAGTGGACATGGAGAAAGTGGAACTCGCGTTCCGCCGCGTCGGCTGGAAACCACAATACGTCAGCGACGACCGCGGTTCGGTCTCGCTTTACGCGGAACGCTTCCGCATCGCGCGCATGGCGCCCTTCGTGGTACACGCCAGCCTGCTGCTGATCCTTGCCGGCGGCATCATCGATGCCGTCTGGGGTTACAAGGGGTTCATCGCGCTGGGGCAGAACGAGAGCACCAACCAGCTTGAGTTGCGCGACGGCACCCACAAAGCGCTGCCCTTCGCCATCCGCTGTGATGGGGCTGGCCAGGAGAATTATGCCGACGGCACACCCAAGCGCTGGTGGTCGCGCCTGACCGTGCTGGAGAACGGGCGCGAAATCCGAAGCAAGGAGATTGTGGTTAACGATCCCCTTACCTATCAGGGCCTGCGTTTCTACCAGGCAAGCTACGGCGCGACCGGGGAGATCGCCGGCGTGAAGCTGCTGGCTACCCCCAAGGACGGCAGTCCGAAACAGGAGTTCTGGCTGAAGCTCGACGAGGCGGTTGCGCTCGATCAGGATGCCACGGTCCGCATCGCCCAGTTCATCCCCGATTTCGTAGTGGTTGAAAACCACATCGAGAGCCGCTCCGACCAGCCTAACAATCCCGCCGTGCAGATCAGCGTGCAGTCGAAACATGCGGGAGAGAACAAGATCTGGCTTTTCCCCAAGTTCCCGGAATTCACTCACGGCAACAACACCGGATTCGATTTCCGCGTCGCGGACGTGAGGATGGGCTACTTCACCGGCCTGGAGGTCTCGCACGAACCGGGGCAGTGGGCGGTGTGGGCGGGGGTCGTCCTGATGGGAGCTGCGCTGGCGCTGGTGTTTTATTTCGTTCACCTGCGCTTGTGGGCGCTGCCGGTGGACGATGGCCAGGGACGGCTGGTGCTCTGGCTGGGAGCCTCGGCCAGCAAGAACCGTGAGGATTTCGAGCGGCGATTCCGCGATCTGGCGGACGCAGTCCAGCAGGATCTCAAGTCACAAGCCTCAGCCGCGAAACTCGAGCGCGCTGAGATGATGGTGGTCAAGTAAGCATCGGAGGAAGCAATGGCACGAGTACGAGTGATGGAACAACGCTCCGCGGTTCCCGCGACTCCCAGCGGCAATCTGCTGCTGGGCTTGGTCGCGCTAGGCACCGTCTTCATGCTGCTGATGGGGTTGTTAGGGACGGTCAAGACTGGGGTTCTTTTCAACGAGGCCAACCTGCTGTTCGCGGCGCTGACCTTTTACGCGGCTTCGACCGTGCTCTATTTCGGTTTTGCCATGACCGGTACGGAGCGCTTCGTACGCTTCGCCTGGCTGGCGACCTGGGCAGGGTTCGTGAGCAACACGCTGGCGGGCGCGCACCGCTGGTACACCGCCGGCCATGCGCCTTTTTCCAGCGTCTACGAGATGCTGCTGGCGTTCATCTGGGCGGTGGCCGCGCTGACCTTGTTCGTGCAGCGCAAGTACGGGGTGAAGGTGATCGGCACCATCACTATGCCCGTGGCGGTGGTGGGCGTGGTGCTGATGCAGTTGCTGCCTTCGGACGTGCACCCGCTGGTGCCCGCTCTGCAATCCACCTGGCTGCACATCCATGTGACCCTGGCGATGCTTTCCTACGCCGCCTGTGCCGTCAGCTTTGCTCTCGCCATGATGTTTCTCATCCAGGACAAGATGCGCACCGAGAGCTTCCTGGCCAATACCAGCGCACTGATTGCGCTGGTCTACGCCGGAGCGCTGAGCCGGTTCGCGGGCGGCGGGCTGGCGGTGGTGGCGCAGAACTCTGAGACCGGCCGCGATCTCATGATCCAGCGCGGCATGCCGCTGATGGTGGTCATCCCTGATCTGGGATGGTTGTTCGCCATCGTGCTCGCCGCCCTGCTGGTCCCGCTCGCCTTGTGCGCATGGGCGAACTGGAAGCACGACGACCGCGGCTATGCCTGGGCCAACCGCGCCTTCGTTATAGCCATGATCTTGCAAGTGCTGGCCGCTGCGGCGTTCGTGCTGCGGGTCCGGGGCGGGCAATACGGCTCACCTATGGCCGAAGGTGTTTTCCCGACCGCCCTGGTGACCAGTCCCTTCCTGCTGTCCGGTTTGCTGAGCGGGCTGCTGGCTTCGGCGCTCTACCTGATGCTGAGCTGGCGCCGTGAAGGATTGCAGCAGATGCTCCCCCCGGCTGACACCCTGGACCGTCTTACCTACAAGACTATTGGCGTGGCCTTCCCGCTGCTGACCCTGATGATCGCTGCCGGCGCCTACTGGGCGAATCAGACCTGGGGATCGTACTGGAGCTGGGATCCCAAGGAGACCGCCGCGCTGGTCACCTGGCTGGTTTATGCCGGGTACCTGCACATGCGCATTGCGCGCGGCTGGCGCGGGCGCCGCGCCGCCTACTTCGCGGTGCTGGGATTCGCCGTGGTGATGTTCACCTTCTTCGGTGTGACTTACCTTCTGCCAGGACTGCACGCCTACGCTTAACGGCAGATTCGCAGGGCCGGTCGGGGACCGGCCCTTTCTTTCAGCTCCCCGGCGTGCTGGCAATCACTACCCGCTGTGACTGCGGTCACACCGAGGTCCCCGCGCCGCGCCCATAATGGGATAATCAGCGGGGATCTTCCCATGCCGTGGCGCGTCAACTGGCGACTGAAGGCCGTTCTGCCTGTCCTGGTGGTACTGGTGAACGGGCTGCTAGTGTTTCTGCTGGTCACCTTGTCGCTCGAGGGACCGGCCCGGCACCAGGTGCGCGTGGTCGCCGTGGGCGGCGCGGTCGTCATCTTCGCCGTGATCGTTGCGGTCATGTCGCTCCTGCTCCAGCACCCGCTGCGGGAACTGCAGGAGAAGATTGCCCTGGTGCGCCAGGGCGACCTCAACGTCTCGGTGAACTTCGCCGCCCGCAACGATGACATCGGCGACCTCGGCCGCAACTTCAACGAAATGGTCCGGCAGCTTCGGGAAAGCCGGGAAGAGATCCAGCGCCTCTACCGCACGCAGATGTCGCGTGCCGAGCACCTGGCGACTCTGGGTGAGCTGGCTACTGGTTTGGCGCACGAAATCCGCAATCCGCTGGCCGGCATCGCCGGGGTGATGGATATCATCGGCCGCGACCTGCCCGAGTCCAGTCCGGCGCGCGAGGTCCTGGGCGAAGTGCAGCAGGAGATCCTGCAGATCAAGCGCATCCTTTCCGACCTGCTGGAAACAGCCCGTCCCAGGCCGCCTGATTTTCGCGCCGCCGACCTGAACTCCACCACGGAACACGCGGTTTCGCTGGCGCGGCAGCAGACCATTTCGCGGCCGATCGAGATCAAACTGTCGAGGGCGCACGAGCTGCCGCCGGTGGAACACGACGCCGGGCAGATCCAGCAGGTGCTGCTGAACCTGCTGCTGAACGCCATCCAGGCGATCGATGATGCCGGCAACATCCGCGTGCGCGTCGGCTCTGATGATGGCTTTGCCACGGTGGCGATTTCCGATACCGGCCGCGGCATCCCTCCCGAGCACCTGGCCAACATCTTCCGTCCCTTCTTCACCACCAAGAAGCGAGGCACGGGGCTGGGGCTGTCGCTGGTTTCCCGGATCGTGGAGGCCCACGGCGGGCGGGTGCAGGTCGCGAGTACTCCGGGGCAGGGAAGCCAATTCATAGTGTGGTTGCCGTTTCACCATGCCGAGGCGCCACGGAAGGCGTCCTGATTTAGAGTAGGGCATATGGCAGACGAGACCGTCCTCATCATCGACGATGAGAAACTGGTGCGCTGGGCGCTGCGCCAGAAATGCGAGGAGTGGGGCTTCTCCGTTCTGGAAGCGGACAACGGCACGTCCGGGTTGCGCATGGCGCAAAGCGCGAATCCCGACCTCATTCTGCTCGACGTCCGTCTTCCCGACCTCGGCGGCCTGGAGGTCCTGGAGCGGCTGAAGGACGCCGGCAACGCCCGCGCGGTGATCATGATCACCGCCGACCCGCAACTGGACGACGTCAAGGCCGCCATCAAACTCGGCGCCTTCGACTTCATCGGCAAGCCCATCGACTTCGACGAGCTCCACGTGACCACGCAGAACGCGCTGGAAGCCACGCGCCTGCGCAGCGAAGTGGAATCGCTTCGCAGCGAGATGCAGCGGCGCGTCGGCTACCGCGACGTGGTGGCGGTGTCGAAGAAAATGTCCGAGCTGATGGGCTTCGTCCGCAAGGTGGCGGCCAGCGAGGCTTCCACCATCCTGATCCAGGGCGAGAGCGGCACCGGAAAAGACCTGATCGCCAAAGCCATCCACTACCAGAGCACGCGCCAGGAGAAGGCCTTCGTCGCCGTCAACTGCTCGGCCATCCCCGAGAACCTGATGGAAGCCGAGCTGTTCGGCCACGAAAAGGGCGCCTTCACCGACGCCAAGGCGATGAAGAAGGGCCTGTTCGAGATCGCCGATCACGGCACTTTGTTTCTTGACGAGATCGGCGAACTGTCGCCCTTCCTGCAGGCCAAGCTGTTGCGCGTGCTGGAAGATCAAGTGATCCGCCGCGTCGGTGGCGTAAAGGACATGCAGGCCGACGTGCGCGTGATTGCCGCCTCCAACCGTGATCTGGAGCGCGCCGTGCAGGAAAGCACTTTCCGCCAGGACCTGTTTTACCGGCTGGCCATCATCAGCATCTACATTCCGCCGTTGCGCGAGCGCAAGGAAGACATTCTCCCGCTGGTCGAATTCTTCATCGAGCACTACAACCGCAAGTTCCGCAAAGCGATTCGCGGGATCGCCGACGACACCCGCCGGCTGCTGCTCAACCACGACTGGCCGGGGAACGTGCGCGAACTCAAGAACGCCATCGAGCGCGCCATGATTCTGGAGGATGAGCCGGTCTTGCGCCCCGCCTACATGCCCTTCTCCGTGGCCCAACAGCACGCGCACGTGACCGCCTTCGAGCACATGTCGCCCAGCGCCGGTCCAAGCACTGCTTTGTCCAACGGCCGCAGCCTGCCGCGGCTCTCCATCCCCGACGGCGGCACCTCGCTCGAGGAGGTGGAACGCGCGCTGGTGGAAATGGCCTTGCGCCAGGCCAGCGGCAACCAGACCCATGCCGCCAAACTGCTCGACATCAGCCGCGACGCTCTGCGCTACAAGATGAAGAAGTTCGGCCTGATGCGTCCGGAGGAAGAAGAGCAGCCGGCGTCGCAGCCCGAGCCCTAACCCAGATCACTCTTACAGCGGTTTCACGGCTGCTGTATGCGAGTCTTGAAAGGTGAAGGGGCACGGCTTCAGCCGTGCCGTTGACACCCAAGATGAACCGGCCTTTAGGCCCTGAGAACTTCCCTCAGCGGCTAAAGCCGAGTCTTTAACTTGGCCTTTACGGCACGCCTGAAAGGCGTGCCCCTTCACAAGACACTACTACTCTGAAACCGCCCTAGCCCAGTGGCATCCCGCAATTGGCTGCCGCATCGATACCGCGCCCGATGGCCCTTGTGTATCCCTGCGTTACCCCCGCCAAGCCGGTCTCGGGATCGCGGGGTGCATACCCCCTCCCCCTACCCCATCCGTGGCCCTGTGCAGAATCAACGGCTTAGCCACGGTAAACCGTCGCGAACCGTCGAAATAAAGGACTTACACGCAAAAACCGTCCCTGAAAGGACTTAACTGCGATTTCCGGCCTTTTTTCGGTTTTGCCCGGGCTCACCGCCAACGGGCGCCAATTCGCCCGCGTTAACTTCCCAGGTAATACAGCTTTTGGAAGCGACCTGCACCGGGCCCCACACAGGATTCAATCTATTTCATTGAGCTATTTAGTTACTCGATAAGATAGCACACAAATCGCGAGCGGTCAAGAAAAATCGGCGACGGGCAGCGGTGCTGTTTCACGTCAACGTCGTAGCCCGGCGTCACGCGAAGCTTGGTTTACCTGGCAGGCTCCAATCATCAATCCCGAGGCTTGCGCGGTGCACTCGGGGAGACTGATACTCCCAGACGAGCAAAAGACGCTTGTCTGGGGCACCCAACGGCTTCTTGTGAGCGAGGTTTGGCTGGGCCACCCGCCAGCCCCCTAGACAGGCGTAGTAACTTCGCATCAACTTAGCGTACAGTGCTCCAATGAATCCCTCAAACGCCCGCTCAGGACAACGACGGAACCCTGAAGGGGGCTCCTGCAGTGAATTGATCAACCGGCTCAGCCGTGACGTAGTCGACGAATCCTGTGTGCTGTTTGTAGGTGCAGGTTGTACGACGGAGAGGTGGCGAGGGGCCCCGAGCTTCTATTCCACAATCAAGGGAATGATGGGCCGCGGAGATGACTGCGAGCCGCTGAATTTCCCCGATCTGATGCAGATGTTCTGCGACGAAAGAGACGGTGGGCACCATCACTTACTTGTCCGAGAGGCGATCAACTACCTCGAACCTTTCTTGTTGCCGGGTCCGGCTAACCATTCGGCGAACGAGCTCTGCGCTTTGGCGGCAAGCATTCCGTCTCTGAAGACATTTGTCACGACGAACTGGGACCCCGTCTTGGAGCGCGCACTAGACGTACTCGTGCCCATAACCGAGGATCGAGACTTAGCGTTCTGGGACGATTCGCAAGAAACAAGTTCTGAAACTGCACGGGTGTATAACTCGACCGCACTCGATCGTTGCGACGCGAAAGGACTACGAAACCTGTATTGCCGCCAACCCGCTGCTTTTCAACAAAGTCAGAGACCTTATGGCGACCAAGACGTTTCTTTTTACTGGGTATAGCCTGCAGGATGCCGATTTCCGTGAGGTGTGGGGCTCGATTACCACAACGCTTGGCCGCTTCTCGAAGCTAGCCTACGCACTGGATCCACATGCATCCGACGAAGATCTCGAGTATTGGAAAGAACGAGGCATCGTTATTTTTCGCCTCTTTGACGTGCAGGTCTTTCGAGCACTGCGGAGACACCTGGTTGAACTGGGGCTAATACCCTCAGAAGCTCTGGTGAACTTCCTTATGCGGGAGCGGCGTCGTATAGTTCAGATCCATCTTCGAAATCAGCAACACAGTGATGGGGCATTCGCTTCTGCCATGTACCAGGATGGATTGTTGCATCAACTGGATGACATCGTGGACGCGATTGGCCTTGGGACGATGAAACGTGAGGACTTGGAGAACGAGCTGGGGTCCGCCGTTAACATTCTTAACAAGGCCAAAAAAGCAAGAGACATTATTGAGATCGCTTACTGGACCGGGAGATACTCCGCCGTGCAGGCCTATTTTGAAGAAGAGCTTTCCCAAATCCCGGCTTATTTCCATCCCTATCAGTTGAGGCCGGCGCCCAAACTCATCAAAGGCAGTACATGGAATTTCCCGCCCCGTAAAAAGGCGCCCCTCACCAAATCGCCCGGTACCCGCCCACACTCCGGGCTTATCGCTGTTTGCCAGGATTGTGCTCGGGAATTGCACGCGCGCCAGAAGGGGAGTCGCGGCCAATCATAATTTCGCCGGGTGCCCCAGGCGTGCGGGCACGTCTGGGATTCGATCCCGCACCACCGCCTGAACCCGGACGGGCTGTCACTCCGAGCGGCCCTCAGCCGCGAGGAATCTTGGTTCCCACCGGCCAAACCAAGATCCCTCGTTGCGCTCAGTCGCTGGCGCTCCCTCGCGCTGCCTCGGGATGACAATTCAATAAGGGTTCCTGCGGCCCGGCTCAGGCCGGCCCCTCCGAAACAGCCCCAGACATCGAAAAGGTAAGACCGCCGAGGATACGAGCGGGCAAACAAAAGGCCGAAAGACCCCACCCTTGGCAAAACCGGCCAAGGGTAGGGCACCCGCCGCATTCCGGTCCCGGTGGATGGGCCGGCAATTCTCCAAATAGCAGTTCAGTGTGCGGCCGTATTCTCGTAGAACAGATAGTCTGCGCTGTAAGAAACGCGAGTTTCCTCCCCCACGTGAGACCCATCGCAGCCGGTACTGGGCGCTTTTCCTCCCTGGGTGTTCAGCCGTTGGATGTTGCTGACCCTGCTCATGAGCCCGTTCCCGGAATGGTCAACCGCCGCGACCAGCAACCACGGGATGGCGTCCTTCTCGGGAGAATCGGCATGGGCAACCACCTTGCCGGTCACCGCACTCTTGTCGCTCGCCTCCCAGGTAGGGCCTGCGAAATGACGGCCCAGCACTTGCCCCCGCTCGTCGAACAACTGCGCTTCGGGGGCTTTGAAGGCCCACGAGTACCCTTCACTCTGCTGTTTGCAGGTGTAGATCTGATCGCCCTTGGCATGAGCGCGGAGGATTAACTTCGCTCCTTCAGGCGGTCTCAGTTCAGGCGGGACTTCGCCACCGGGCGCCGTGCTTTGACCCCAAACGGCGTGTGGCAACAGAATCAGCATCAGGGCCTCGAGCATAAACGGGGTTCTCCTGTGGAGTACGTTGGTCATTTCGGGTCTCCTGTCCGGGCTGGGGCAACACTCTACGCTCAATCGAGGTTCAAGTTCCAGTGTGAGAGTAGGGGTGCTTCGACTCGCGCGGTCAGACCCGGCCCGCGCTCGCTCAGCATGACAGCGAAATGGACATGACACGGCCTTAGCTCTTGCCCGCCTTGGCCTCGGCGATGGCGCCCTGCACTTTCTGCACTTGGTCCGGCGGCAGGTTGGGATTGTTCTTCAGGATTTTCTCCCAAGCGGCGAGGGCGCCGGCGGTGTCCTTGTAGGCGTCACGCCGCACGATTCCCAGGTTGAACAGGGTATTGGGATAGTTTGGAGACTTCTTCAGCACCTGGTTGAACTGCTCGATGGCCTTGTCGGGAAAGCCGGAGTAGAAGTAAGCGGTGCCCATGTCGGTGCGCACGTCGATGTCGTCCGGCCGGATGTCCAGCGCCTGCTGGTAATAGCGGATCGCCTCCGACCAGAACTTGTGGTCGTAATAGACGTTGCCCAGTTTGGCCAGGGTGGGCGCATCCTTGGGATTGGCCTTGAGCGCGTCCAGCAGGGGTTGCGCTTCCAGGTTCAGCGATGCCGCCGACTGCATCGATTCGCCCGGCGACGTGCTCGGGGCGGGCGCCGCCGCCGGCGCGTTGGCCACCGGCGAAGACGATCCCCGGAGCAGCCAGCCTGCTATCAATCCGACGAAAAGACACACCATCGCCAGCAGGTAGGCCTCGCGGCTGCTCCACATCTTGGCAGAGGTCGGTGGTGGCATCGGCATAAGACGGACAAGGCCGCCGGATGGAACACGGTATCTTATCGTGTTTGGAGGGTCGATTACGAAAGTGAGATGGGTTGCCCAGCCTCAGACAGCAGCGATCCGCAGTTCCTCAGGGACCATGTACAAGGATGCGCCCTTGACGCGGATCAAGCGGCGGCGCTTGAAGTCCGAAAGAAGCCGGCTGACGGTCTCGCGCGAGGCGCCGATGATGCGCCCGATCTCCTCGTGGGTCATGTGGAAGGGCACGCAGGTGCCTTCCTCGTCGGTCTTGCCGTGTTCGCTGGCCCACTCCAGCAGCAGTTGTGCCAGCTTGGAGCGGGTGCTGGGCGCCAGCGCCAGCAACCGGGCCTGCTCCCAGGATTTATGCAGCTCCATGCTCAAGTGCTCGGCCACGCGCAGGGCGACGTCAGGATGAGTGCGCAGGAAACGCTGGAACTTGCGTGCGGGGACAAAGGCCACCTGGGCCGGCGTGGTGGTCTCGGCGGTGGCGGCGTATGGGGAGCTGGCGATCAGGCTGCTTAGGCCAATCAGCTCTCCCGACTCCGCCAGCCGGAGGATGATGCTCTCCCCCTGCCTGGAACCGGCGGTGAGCTTGGCTTCGCCGCTGCACAGCACGAACAGGCCGCGGGGAGTCTCGCCTTCGACAAACAGCACCGCCCCGGCGGGATAGAGCGCGGTCTGCCGGATCATGTTCAGCTCCCGCATGGTGTCCGCCGACATGCGGCAGAACAGCGTTTTCTGGCGGGCGCCGCAATCGACGCAGTTTTCTACCACCTTCAATCCGTAAGGAGCTGCGGAATTGGAGACGGCCGAGGAGGGCTTACTGGTTGGTGTCATGGCTACTTCCTCCATCGAGGGGCCACTCCCACTCCACCGGCTATACACGGCGGCGTGATCTATCGGTGGCTCCCTGCCCAATCCCTCAGAGTGTGGGGTCTCAAAGAACCGACACAGAAGCCACCGTCGAGGTTCTCAGGCCCAGCTCACAAAGAGCCGGCCTGACCACCTGTGCTCGAAAGCTAGTGTCGGACCTCGGGCGCAAACCACGCTGTGATGCCCATCACCTTTTACGGTGATAAGAGTCACGGTTAACCCGCCCTCCTTGGGCGGATTCGGCCCCTCGCCGGCGGCGCGGGGTTGCATTCTTTTCTCTGCCGGTCTATAACACTGCCTCCCGGAGGGCACATGAAAAAACTTACGTGGCTTTTTGTGTTGGCGAGCTTGTGGTGTCCCGCGCTGCTTGCCCAGGAAAAGAACCCGGTCGCCGCGGCTATCCGCGAAACCCTGCCGGGACGCAGCAAGAACATGGTCGCAGCCGCCGAAGAGATGCCGGCCGACAAATACGGCTTCAAAGCCACGCCCGACCAGATGACCTTCGGCCACCTCACCCTGCACATCTTTGAGGCGAACTATCTTCTTTGTTCGAGGATCGGCGGCGTCTCCGCGCCGGAGCTTCCTAAAGTCAGCGACACCGATCCCAAGGACAAGCTGGTGGAGCGGATGAAGTCTTCGTTCGACTTTTGCACCACGGCGCTCGCCAAACTCGACGACTCAAATCTGGGTGAAACGCTCACCTTGTCCGGGGAGAGAAAAGTGTCACGGGCGATGGCGATCCTGATCCTCGCTGGGGCCTGGGCCGACCACTATTCGCTCCAATCCACCTACCTGCGGCTCAACGGACACCTGCCGCCCACGGCGAGGAAATAGCGCGAAGGGCTTCGTCGATGCGGAGACGTAGCCGAGGCTACGTCTCTATAGCACCACGTTGTAGGATCACCGCCACATGGACTCCGCGAACTCTACAGCGCCGGCGCCTTCGTACAACCGTCCGGCGTTTGCGTTTTTGCAAGACGTGCTGGTGACCTGCGGAAATCAACAATCACCGTTACAAATCAATAAACGCTCGCACCAGCGGCTCGTCCATGGAGCGCACCAGCTTCATCCCCAGTTTCTTGGAGACGCTTTGCATCTCGTAGTTCTCCTCCAGAAAGCTTCCCACCACGCGCGCAATTTTTTCCTGGCGGGCGATTTCCAGCATTCTGCGCAGCAGTTCCGTTCCTAGTCCCTGGCGCTGCCACTGATCGCCCACCAGCACCGCGTACTCGGCTTCGTTGATCCCGTGCAGGCGGCTCAGCCGTCCCACGCCAAGGATTTCCTGGGCTGCGGTTGCGGGATCGGTTCGCACCGCCACCAGCGCCATCTCGCGGTCATAGTCGATGAAGCAGATGCGCATCAGCCGGTCGTGCGCGATCCGCTGGCTTAGCTTCAGGGCGTTGAAATATCGCAGGTAAACGCTGCGTTCCGAAAGCGTCTGGTGAAATTGCACCATCAGCGGCTCGTCCTCGGGACGGATGGGACGGATAGCCACCCGCTCGCCGCTCTTCATGGTCCAGTCGGCGACGTACTGCGCCGGATAAGGACGCACGGCGGAGTGCGGCAGCAGGTCCTCGCTCATTTGCGGGCCATGCACGACTACGCGCGCGTCCAGCGCCAGTAGACGTTCGGGCGACGCCAGCAGCGGGTTGACGTCAATTTCCTTGATCCAGCGCTGCTCCACCACCAGTTGGCTGAAACGCACCAGCAGCTCCTCCAGAGCGGCAAGATTCACCGGCTTGCGGCCGCGCACACCCTTGAGAGCTTTGAAAATGCGGGTCTGCTCCATCATGCGGCGGGCGAGCGTGGTGTTGAGCGGCGGCAGGGCCAGCGCGCGGTCTTGGAACACTTCCACGAGTTGCCCGCCAGCGCCGAAGAGCAGCACCGGACCGAACTGCGGATCGATGGAGCTGCCGAGGATGAGTTCGTAGCCCTCCACCTTGACCATCGGCTGCACCGTCACTCCCTGGAAATGCTCCGGTCCGGCCTGCTCGCTGACCGAGGTCCGGATGGCATGCCAGGCGCGGCGCACCTCGCCGGCATCGTGCAGGTTCAACTGCACGCCGCCGACATCCGTCTTGTGGGTGATGGTCTCCGAGTGGAGCTTCAGAACCACCGGGTAGCCGATCTTTTCCGCCAGTTCGACCGCGGCGTCTTCGCTGGGAGCGATTTGCGTCTCGATGGTGGCGATTCCGTACGCAGCCAGCAACTGCTTAGACTCGGCTTCCGTTAGCAGGGTTCTGTGGCGCTGGCGCACGCCCTGGATGATCTTTTCGGCGGCCTCACGCCCGGGAGCGCCTTCCGCCCCCGCCGAGAGCACCGGCGTCTCGTACAGCCCGCGCAGGTTGTAACTGTAGCGCCACATGTAGTTGAACATGCGGATTGCTGTCTCGGGAAAGGGGAAGCAGGGGATATGGGCGCGGCTCAGGATGCTCTCCCCGAGATCGGCGCTGGTACCGCCCATCCAACTGGCGAGCAAGGGCTTGGACCAGCCGGTGGCGCCGGACTTCAGTTTCTCCGCCGCTTCTCCGGGCTCGGCCATGCCCTGCGGCACCAGGATGGCCAGCACCGCATCGCAATTCGGGTCCTTGCCCACGGTTTCCACCGCCTTCACGTAGCGCGTGGCATCGGCGTCGCCAATGGTATCCACCGGGTTGGCGTGGCTCCAGTGGGGCGACAGGAACTGGTCCAAGGCCGCGATCGTCTCTGCGGAAAGCTCGGCCAGTTCGCCGCCTTCCGCCATGAGGAAGTCGGAGGCCAGCACCCCGGGTCCGCCGGCGTTGGTCACGATGGCCAGCCGCGGTCCGCGGGGTCGCGGCTGCTTGGCCAGCACTTCCGCCATATGGAAGAGGTCGGAGATGGTGTTGACCCGCAGCACGCCGCAGCGGCGGAAGGCGGCGTGCAGCACCTCGTCGCTGCCGGTCAGCGATCCAGTGTGCGAGGCGGCGGCGCGCGCCGCCGCTTCCGTCCGCCCGGCCTTGATCACGATGATCGGCTTGGTCATGGCCACCTCGCGCGCCGCTGAGAGGAAGGAGCGCGCGTCGCCGATCGATTCCATGTACATCATGATGCACGATGTCCTGGGGTCATCTCCCAGGTAGTAGATCAGGTCACCCCAGCCCACATCGAGCATCGAACCCACGGAGACGAACGCGCTGAAGCCCACCGTTTCGCGCAGGCTCCAGTCCAGTACCGCGGCGCAGAGGGCGCCGCTTTGGCTGACGAATCCCACGCTGCCCGGCCGCGCGGTTTCCGTCGAGAAGGTGGCATTCATCCCGCTCAGCGGCATCATCACCCCAAAGCAATTGGGGCCGATGATGCGCATGCGGGCGCGGCGCGCCTCCGCCAGCACTTGTTGCTCGAGTTCGACGCCCTCCGGCCCCGTCTCCCGGAAGCCGGCGGAGATGATGATGGCGCCTCGCACTCCGGCTTGTGCGCATTCCTTGATGATCCCCGGTACGGTGGGTGCGGGCGTGGCGATCACCGCCAGTTCCACCGCCTCCGGCACTGCCGCGATGTTCGCATAGGCCTTGATCCCGAGCACGCTGGGGCGGCTGGGATGGATGGGAAACACGGTTCCGCCGAAGGGGCTGGTGATCAGGTTGCGCAGGATGTTGCGGCCGACGCTGCCCGCCTTCTCCGTGGCTCCGATCACGGCCACGCTTTGCGGCGCAAACAGCGCGTCCAAAGGCTTCTGCTCCGAACGCAGCACGTCGTGCGCCGGGTGGGTGACCGCGCCCCCAGGCTTGCTCGCCGACAGCTCTTTCTTGATTCCCGTACTCATGAGTGCACCGCCGACCAAAAACACAGTGTACCGTGTCACCCCGTGGGTCGGCTGTGATGGGAGGTACTAATCTGCTCCCCTGATTTTGGCGGTTCGGAGCCTGGTAATTCCGCGACTACTCAAGGCAGCGGGGCGGCGCAGGTTTTGTTTCGGGAAGCGGTTCTGTTTGAGAACGCGGGCTTCCGCAGCCTCATCTTCGGAGCTGTTCTTGGGCTCGACGCAGCAACAACTTACGGACTCGGGACGGAGGCCGTGCTGGCATGTCACTTGCACGCTCGTTAAGCAATGCCAGGGGAGACGAGTTCCTCTTCGGTAACGCGCCCGCTTCGCCTGCTGTTCGTCGACGACTGCGACGACGACGTCCGGCTTTCCCTGCGCGTTCTCGAAAAGGCAGGCTACGAAATCCACAAGCAGGTGGTTGAAACCCCGGAGCAGTTTGCGCGGGCTCTGAGTTCGGGCGATTACGACCTGATCCTTTGCGATTATCGCTTGCCGGGATGGAATGGCGGGGACGTGCTCGCGATGGTGCGCGACTCCGGCCGCGAACTTCCCGTAGTGCTGGTGACGGGGACGCTGGGGGAAGAGACCGCGGTGGAGATGATCAAGCTGGGCGCGGTGGATTTCGTGCTCAAGCATAGGCTCTCCCGCCTGCCATCGGCGATCCAGCGCGCCCTGCGTGAAAAACAGATCCGCGAGGAGCGCACACGGGCCGAGCAGGCGCGCGAAGCGCTGGTGACGGACGTGCGCCAGCGCGCCACGGAAGCCAACTGCCTGTACTCGATCAGCGAAGCCCTTCAGACCTGCACCGGCGAGGAAGAGATGTTCCGCGCAGCCCTGGCCCGCATCCCTTCGGGCTGGCAGTTCCCGGAGATCACCCGCGTGCGGGTGCGCTTTGACCACAAGGAATACGTGTTGGACGATTTTCAGCCGACCGCCTGGAGCCATGCCGCCGACATCCTGGTTGAAGGCCGCTGCCGCGGCGTGATCGAAGTCTTCTATACCGAACCCCGTCCTCAGCGCGACCACGGACCCTTTCTCCGCCAGGAATGCGACCTGCTGCATGTCATCGCCAGGAGCCTGGGCCGCGCAGTGGCCCATCATTTCGCGGTCAAGGCCCTGCGCCGCTCCGAGCGTGACTACCGGCACCTGTTCGAGAGTGCCAACGATGTCATCCTGATCATGGACGCGGAAACGGCAGAGATCCTGGAGGCGAATCCCAAGGCGCAACAGACTTATGGTCTTTCGAGGGAGCGGCTGATCGGACGCAGCCTGAAGAGCCTTACTCGGGATGTCCAGCGGTGCGAAGAGCGGATCCGGCAGCTACTGCGTGAAGGCGGGTGCTTGAATTTCGAGACGGTGCACCTTGACGCCGCCGGCCGCGCCATACATTTCTTGTGCAGTGCCACGCTCATCGATTACCAGGGCCGCCGGGCGATGTTCGGTATTCATCACGACATCACCGATCGCAAACGGGCGGAAGAGCGGCTGCACCTCTTCGGCCGCATCCTGGAGTCCTCCACCGAAGCCATCGCGATCCTCACGCCCGAGGGATACTTCAATGAGCAGAATGCCGCTCACCAGGCGCTCACCGAGTATTCCATTGAAGAACTGCGCGGCCACACGCCCGATCTGCTGGTAGGGGAAGCCGGCTTCCAGGAGCACTGGCAGGCGGTGCTGGCCGGGAGCATAAAGGCGCAGGAATCACGCATCCGGACCAAGTCCGGCCGTGAAAAAGAGGTCGAGCTTTCGGTGTTCTCCATCACAGGCGATGCCGGGCAGGTGCTTTGCTTCGTGGCCATCGTGCGCGACATCAGCGAGCGGCGGCGCCTGCAGGTGCAGCTCCAGCAAGCGGCCAAGATGGAAGCCGTGGGACGTCTGGCGGGCGGCGTGGCGCACGATTTCAACAACCTGCTCAACGTGATCATCGGCTACAGCGAGCTGATGCTGGAGCGGCGCGACTCGGGAGACTTCCTGGAAAGGGGGGCGCGCGAAATCCACAAGGCGGCCGATCGCGCCGCCGGTCTCACCCGCCAATTGCTGGCGTTCAGCCGCCAGCAAGTGCTCGAACCCAAAGTCCTCGACCTGCACGAGATCATCGCGGAGATGAAGGATCTGCTGCTGCGCATGCTAGGCGAGGATGTAGATCTGGTGGTCATGCCCGCCGAAGACCTGGGCCGGGTGCGCGCCGATCCCGGGCAGATCGGCCAGGTGCTGATGAATCTCGCCGCCAACTCCCGCGACGCCATGCCGCAAGGCGGCCGCTTCATCGTCGAGACCGCCAACGTGGTGATCGATGAGACCTTCTCGGCGCAGCATGCCGACATGCCGCCGGGATCCTACGTTGTCTTGTCGGTCAGCGACACCGGCAGTGGCATGTCTTCCGAAACCCGCTCCCACATCTTCGAACCTTTCTTCACCACCAAGGAGAAGGGCAAGGGCACCGGCTTGGGGTTGGCGACCGTCTATGGCATCGTCAAGCAGAGTGGCGGATACATATGGGTGTACAGCGAACCGGACCTGGGCGCCACCTTCAAGCTGTACCTGCCGCGGTTGGACGCTCAGCCCGAGCGCTTGCCGCCGGCGGCCGCGCCGGCCGCGAACTGCCAGGGTTCAGAGACGCTGCTGGTGGTTGAAGATGAGGATGGAGTGCGCCTCCTCGTCCGTGATTACCTGCGGATGAAAGGCTACACCGTGCTGGAAGCCGGACACGGCGAAGAAGCCTTGCGCATCGCCGGCGAGCACTCCGGCGAGATCTCTCTGATGATCACGGATGTCATCATGCCCGGCATGAACGGTCGTCAACTCGCCGAGCGGATGGCCACCCTGCGCCCCGCGATGAAGGTGCTCTATATGTCGGGCTATGCTGAAACCGCCGTGTACCGGAAAGGCGTCCTCGAGCCGGGGGCTCCCTTCCTGCAGAAACCGTTCGGTCCTCCGGACCTCGGGCGAAAGGTTCGCGACGTCCTCGGACCGGAGCGTGAATCTTCCTTGACCCGCAGCGTCTGAGACAGCAACACTTCAGTCCAATTGCGCGGCCGCGGCTTCATCCACGAACCAGATCAGTTTGCCGTCCTTGGGATGAACTCGCTCGGCAGGCACGGCCACGCCCGCGTCTCGTATTACCTGTCGCAATGCGGGAGCTTTCTTCTCGCCCGCCACCAGGAACACCACGTTGCGAGCTGCGTTGATGACCGGGTAGGTCAGAGTCAGCCGGTAGGTGTCGAGCTTCTTTACGTAATTCGCAGCCACCAGCCGCGTGGTCTCGTCGAGCGCGGGCGATCCCGGGAACAACGAGGCGGTGTGGCCATCGTCACCGAGTCCCAGCAGTAGCAGGTCAAAACGGGGAACGGCCGGACCCGCCACGGCGAAGGTCCGCTGCAATTCCTGCTCGTAATCGGCGCCGGCTCGCTCCGGTTCCAGCTCGCCGCGCATGCGGTGAATGCGCTCGCGCGAGATCGGTATCTTCGATAGCAGAGCGCGCTCGGCGAGACCATAATTGCTCTCCGGATGCTCGGGAGGCACACACCGCTCGTCACTCCAAAAATATTCGCCCGCGGCCCACGGCACATGGTTGCGGAATTCCGGTCCCGCCAGCGCCTGGTACATCAACTCGGGAGTGGAGCCGCCGGAAAGCGCCACGGAGAAAGTACCGGCACGGCGTACCGCCGCCTCGGCGGCGTCGGCAAAGAATCCGGCGGCCCGGCGTCCCACCTGGCTTGGGTTTTCGCACAGGACCAGTTCGCCCTTATCCTTTGGAATTGTGACCGTCTTCATGGGCTCACTTAGAACGCGTGCCCGAGCTGGCTTCGGGTTGCCCGGGCTCTCTCCAAGCCTGGCCGGACTCCATGAGTTTGTCCGCTGCCGCCGGACCCCATGTCCCTGCCGCATAGTTGGGGAAGTCGGGCGCGGGCTGGCCCCATGCTTCCAGGATGGGGGTGACCAACGACCATCCCAGCTCCACGAACTTGCTGCTAGAGAACAGAGTGGGGTCGCCGAGCATGCAATCCAACAGCAGCCGCTCGTACGCGTTGGCCGAGGCCATGCCGAACGCAGCGGAGTAGCCAAACTCCATAGTCACGTCGCGCACGCGCGTGGCCGGACCGGGTTGTTTGGCGGAAAAGCGCAAGGCGATGCCTTCATCCGGTTGAATGCGGAGCGCGATCAGGTTGGGTGGGAGCGAGCGCGCGCCGTCGAACAGACGCAGCGGCGGCTGCTTGAATTGCACCGCGATCTCGGTGGCATGCCGGGCCAGGCGTTTGCCGGCCCGCAAATAAAAGGGCACGCCGGCCCAGCGCCAGTTCTCGACATACAGCTTGACCGCCGCGAAGGTTTCGGTCTTCGAGTTGGGATCTACGCCCGGCTCCTGGCGGTAGCCGGCAACCTTTTCGCTGCCCACTCGGCCAGCCGCGTACTGTCCGCGCACCGCGCAATGCGGCGCATCCTCGCCGCACAGCGGACGGATCGCCCGCAGCACCTTCAGCTTCTCCGCGCGTACCGTATCGGCTTCGAACGAGACGGGAGGTTCCATCGCCGTCATGGTCAGCAGTTGCAGCATGTGGTTCTGCACCATGTCGCGCAGAGCCCCGGCTTCCTCGTAATACGAGGCGCGGTTCTCGACCCCCAGTGTTTCCGCCGCGGTGATCTGCACGTGATCCACGTAGCGCCGGTTCCAGATGGGCTCGAAGATGCCGTTGGCAAAGCGAAACACCAGCAGGTTCTGCACCGTCTCTTTTCCGAGATAGTGATCGATACGGTAGACCTGCTCCTCGCGAAACACGCTGCCCAACTCGCGGTTCAATGCCTTCGCGCTTTCCAGGTCGTGCCCAAAAGGCTTCTCAAGTATGACGCGAGCCCATCCCTTTTCGGATTCCGCCAGTCCGGCCGATTGCAGGTTCCTCACGATGGGCTGGAACGAACTCGGCGGCACCGCCAGGTAATAGACGCGGTTGGCGCCCGTGCCACGCTCGCGGTCCAGCTCCGAGAGCACAGCCGTGAGCTTTGCGTATTCCTCGGGATGGTGAGGGTGGGCTGAGATGTAGCGTAGTCCGGCGGCGAATTTCTGCCAGGTTGCGGTGTCCACCGGACCGCCGAATTCCTCCACCCCATCTCTCATCTTCGAGCGGAACTCATCGTCGCTCATGGGGCTGCGCGAGAATCCCACGACCGAGAAGTTGGGCGGGACCAGGTGTTCCTTGAAGAGGGTGTAGACGGCGGGAAGCAGTTTGCGCTTGGTCAGGTCGCCGGAGGCGCCGAAGATCACCATGGCGCAGGGATCCGGTGTGCGCTCCAGCCGCACCGGGTCGGTCAGAGGTTTTTCCAGTGTGCTTGCGCTCATGCCGGCTGTTTCTCCTTTGCCGCGGCAGGCTTGATGGCATGCCCGCCGAATTCGTGGCGCATCATCGCCAGCAGGCGGTCGGCGAATGGCTCCGGCTCGCGCGAGCGCAGGCGCCTTAGCAGCGACAGCGTGATCACCGGCGCCGAGACATCCAAGTCGATCGCTTCGGCCACGGTCCAGCGGCCTTCGCCGGAATCGGCGACGTAGGCTTCAATGCCCTGCAACTGCGGATTCTGCTTTAGCGCGTCGGCGGTCAAATCCAGGAGCCACGAGCGCACCACGCTGCCGAAGCGCCAGATATCGGCGATTTGCGCCAGGTCGAGATCGAACTCTTTCTTGGCTTCCATGATCGCGAAACCTTCGGCGTAGGCCTGCATCAGGCCATACTCGATCCCGTTGTGCACCATCTTGACGAAATGCCCGGCGCCCACCGGTCCCACGTGGCCCCAGCCGCGGTCGGCGGCCGGCGCCAGAGTGCGGAAGATCGGGGTGAGGCGCTCGACCACCGGCTGATCGCCCCCGATCATGAGGCTGTAGCCTTCCGTGAGTCCCCAGATGCCGCCGCTGGTGCCCACGTCCACATAGTTGATGCCTTTCGGCCGCAGGCTGGCGGCGCGGCGCAGGTCGTCCCTGTAATTGCTGTTGCCGCCGTCGATGATGGCATCCCCGGCGCTCAAGTGAGGTACCAGCGCCGCGATAGTCTGGTCCACGGGATCGCCCGCCGGCACCATCAACCACACCGTGCGTGGCGGCTTTAACTGCCCAAGCAGCGACGCCAACGAATCGGCGATGGCGATGCCTTTCTCCGCGGCGCGCCGGCCGGCCTCGGGGCTGGGATCGTACCCCACCACGCGATGCCCGCCGCGCACCAGCCGCTCGCTCATGTTGGCGCCCATTCGTCCAAGGCCGACCATCCCAAGTTCCATGTGCTTGCTCCCTTTGCGCTAAGCTGCCGGGACAGCCGGCGCGGCCGTTACTCCCAACTCGGCCAACTCCCAGCACAGTTGATTCGCATCCTGAAATTGGATGACGCGCATCCCCACTTGCCGCGCGCCTTCCAGGTTCAGCGGTCGATCGTCAATGAAGCAACATTCTTCGCGCGTTTTCTGGGTCACGTCGAGCGCCAGCTTGTAAATCGCCGGATCCGGCTTGCGCAAGCGGACGAAGCACGAACTGAAAAACGCCGCGAAAATCTCGCGGAGCGCGAATCTCTCGATCCGGAACAGATTCAGCTCCAGCGATTCGTTGTTGATGGCCGCCAGCAGGTACCGGCCAGCAAGCTCTCGAGCCAGCGCCAGCGAGTCCGGCTTGGGCTGCGATTGCGCGTACATGAACGCCTTGAACTCTTCGCGGCTGAAGGACCGCCGAAGGCAGAACACCGTCCGCTCGAGATAATCGTCCAGCGAGATCTTACCGGTTTCGAGGGCCGAAACCAGGGCCTCATGGCGCTGTTCAAGCTCTTCTTCGTCCAATCTGAAGCGCAGGGCGGCCGCGTGCCGCGTATCTCGATCCCACGCATTGGTCGCGAGCACGCCGCCCACATCCCAGAATAAGGTGGAGATCTCAGCCACCGAGCGTCTCCTCGATCTGCCGCAGGCCGGAGGCCGTGTCCTGGCCCAACTGCACGCGCAGCACGCGGCGACCGCGCTGCTGAAGCGCCTGGTAATCGCCCTCCGCCTGCGCCCGGATCAATTGTGCGAACGAATAGTTCGTCTCGGGGACGGGCAGTTCCTCGCCCGGTTCGTCGACGATCTGCAGGAACACCCCCGTGTTCGGTCCGCCTTTATGCAGTTGGCCGGTGGAGTGGAGAAACCGCGGACCGAATCCCAGAGTGGTTGCCGCGCGCGTTCGGTCTCGCAGCCTGGTGCGGATCTGCTGCAGCGCTGACGAGGTTTCCGAAGTCGGATTCAGATACGCCTGAATACTTATGTAGTCCCCGGGCTTCACCGACGACAACCACTGCTTCGCCGCCCGCGACAGCGCATTCTTGTCGTCCGCGCGCACCAGATCAGCGCCAGCGCCTGCCTGCGTCTGGCTACTTGCGGCCGACATGGCTTTCTTCGCCAGTTCCTTCGCGAGTTGAACATCGGGCTGGTTGAACGGCTGGATTCCCAGGACCGAACCGGCTGCGGCCACCGCGACCTCCCAGCGGAAGAACTCCTGCCCGAGATCGGTTTTCCGCCGCACTTGAAGGCAGGCCACCGGATGCCCGGCAGACTCGATCGCCTTCACCCTGGCCGCAACTTGAGTGCTCGAGTCCCCTTCGAGCAGCAGGACGGCGAAGAAGCGGTCGTTGCCGTATACGCCCGGATCGCCGAGCGGCTCGTCCGCCACGGGGACAATGCCCTTGTCGTCTTTGCCGGTGCTCTCCGCAATCAACTGCTCCACCCAGATGGGAAACGCTTCGAGCGATGGCGACGCGAGAAACGTGGCCTTGTCGCGCCCGGCGAGCGCCAACTCGCCCATCGCCGCGCCCAGGCGCAGCGACGCGCTGGATGTCTCCGGCACGCAGAAGGCAGAGCTCTCCGCGGAGGTTAGGCCGGCGTCGAGCAACCGGCGGATGTCCACCCCGATCAGCGCTGCCGGGACCAGCCCGAACACGGTAAGCGCGGAGTAGCGTCCGCCGACTTCGACCGGCGAAGAAAAAGTCGCGCGGAATCCACGTTCCGCCGCCAGCTTCTCCAGCGACGAACCGGGATCGGTGATGGCCACAAAGTGCGGCCCCGGCTGCCGGCCGGTCTGGCTCAGCCTCTGCCAGAAGTAGTGGAAGAAGGATGATGTCTCCGTTGTCGTGCCCGACTTGCTGGAAACCAGAAACAGCGTCTTCTCGAGATCCACTTGCGATTCGACGCCGCGCACCGCGCCGGGATGGGTGCTGTCCAGGACAATCAGCTCCGGACGGCCACGGGCATTGCCGAATGTCCGCTGAAACACTTCCGGCGCCAGGCTGGAGCCGCCCATCCCCAACAGAACTACGTGGCGGAAGCCCTCATCGCGAACCTGATCGGCGAAGGCCAGGAGCGCCGGCACTTGCGCGTGCATGGTCTCCGGCAGCGTGAGCCAGCCCATGCGGTCGGTCAGCTCCGGCACCGGCTTCGCCGACCATAGCGTGTAGTCCTTGGCCCACATGCGGCGGGCAAAGCTCCCTCGCTGCCACGCGCCGAGCCGCTCCTCGACAAGTTTCTCCCATGGCCCGAGCGACAGCGTCTGCGCATCGACCTGGCTGGCGACGATGCTGCCCCGCTTCTCCTCCAGCGACTCCAGCAGCTTGTCCATGGATTCGGAGAAGGCTTTGACGCCTTCCTCCTGCAGTTTCTCGGTGATCGCGTTCAAGTCGATGCCCAGTTTTCCCAGCCGCTCGACCGCTTCCCGCGCCTGGTCCAGGCCTTCGGTGACGGTCTCGCGCACCTTGCCGTGATCCCGGAAGGCATTGAGCGTTGCCGGAGGAAGGGTGTTGACCGTGTCGGGTCCGATAAGCGATTCCACGTACAGCACATCCGAGTAGGCGGGATTCTTGGTTCCCGTGCTCGCCCACAGCACCCGCTGCACGCGCGCGCCGCGCTTGGCCAGGGCTTTCCAGCGGTCGCTGGAGAAAATCTCCCGGAAGCGCTGATACACCAGCTTGGAATTCGCGACCGCAATCGTGCCCCGCAGCGCAAGCGCTTCGGAGGTGCCGAGTGCTTCCAGGGCCTTGTCCACCGCGGTGTCCACGCGGCTCACGAAGAAGGACGCCACCGAAGCCACGCGCTGCGGCTGGAAATTGCGCTCCAGCCCGCTGATATACGCGTTGGCCACCGCTTCGTAGTGTGCCAGCGAGAACATCAGCGTAATGTTGACGTTGATGCCTTCGGCGATCAGGGTGAGAATCGCCGGAATACCTTCCGGTGTGGCGGGAATCTTGACCAACAGATTGGGACGGTCCACGGCGTGCCACAGCCGCCGCGCCTCGGCAATGCTGCCGGTCGTGTCCTGGGCCAGCCCGGGCGAAACCTCGATGCTCACGAAGCCGTCCGCGCCTTCGGTGCGGTCGTACACCGGGCGCAGGACGTCGGCCGCGGCTTGGATGTCCGCGATCTCGATGGCGTCGAACAGCGCCATGGGCGACATGTTCGGGTCGGTGGTGAGCAAGTGCTGGAGCTGTTCGTCGTAGTCGGAGCTGCCGGCAACGGCCTTGTCAAAAATCGTGGGATTGCTGGTAAGCCCGCTGAGCCCGTCCTCTTCCACCAGCCGCTTCAGCTCCCCCGAAGTGATCAGGTTGCGGCGGATGTAGTCCAGCCAGATGGATTGACCATGGGCATGCAGTTCCAGCAGATGATTCCGGGTAGGATTGCTCGGACGTTCCGCAAGCGTGCTCATCTTTCAGACTCCTCTTCTTATCCTTTGTTGGCGGGAGTGGCCGCGTATCGTTCCTCGATCGCGCGGATCTTTCCCAGGCGGCGAACGTGCCGCGGTTCCCGGGTGAACATCGCGCCCAGGAAGGCGCGCACCAGTTCGCGCGCCAGTTCCACTCCGATCACCCGCGCGCCCAGCACCAGCACGTTCATGTCATCGTGTTCGACGCCCTGATGCGCCGAGTAGGTATCGTGGCAAATCCCGGCGCGGATTCCCGGGACCTTGTTGGCCGCTACCGATGCACCCACGCCGCTACCACAGATCAGGATGCCGCGGGCGGCTCGGCCTTCCAGCACCGCCTGCGCAACCGCATCGGCGTAGTCGGGATAATCAACCGGCTCGGTGCTGTTCG
Source organism: Terriglobales bacterium (assembly GCA_052145015.1). Lineage (GTDB taxonomy): Bacteria > Acidobacteriota > Terriglobia > Terriglobales > Acidobacteriaceae > JAHFUA01. The sequence continues at coordinate 6,246 of JBKQPN010000091.1, read as the reverse complement.
TGCCCAGATCGGTGACCTCGTACCCCGAGCTGCGCAGCCACGGCGCCAGGTCCTGCTTGAGCGGGAATCCAGCGTGATCGGCGGCGATGGCGACTCGCACGGTTCACCTCCCGACCAGGCGCAACGCGTGTTGCACCACGTTGTCCACGTTGAGGCCAAGCTTTTCCATCACGATCTTTCCCGGCGCCGACGCGCCGAAACGGTCGACCCCGATTACCGCGCCTTTTTCGCCGACGTATTTGTACCAGCCCAGCGTCGCGCCGGCTTCAACGGCAAGCTTGGGAACACCCTTGAGAAGGACCTGCTCCCGATACTCAGCCGGTTGTTCCTCGAACAGCTCCCAGCTTGGCATCGACACCACGCGCGCCGCTATCTTCCGTTTGGCCAGCTCGTCCCGCGCCGCCAGCACGAGTTGCACTTCCGACCCGCTGGCGATGAGGATCACGTCGGCGTCTTCCTGTCCGCCTGCGAGGATATATGCGCCCCGCGCCACACCCTCGCGTATCGGGTACTTATCTACATCCATGATGGGCAGGTTCTGCCGCGTCAGCACCAGGCACACCGGCCGGCGGCGCTCGATGGCGAGGCGCCAGGCGACCGTGGTCTCGTTGGCATCGCCCGGGCGCAGCAGGGTCATGTTGGGCATCGCTCGCAGGCTCATCAAGTGCTCGACGGGCTCGTGCGTGGGCCCGTCTTCGCCGAGCCCAATGCTGTCGTGCGTGAACACGAAGATGGAATGGCTCTCCATCAGTGCCGCGATACGCAGCGCTGGCCGCATGTAGTCGGTAAAGACGAAGAAAGTCGCGCCGAAGGGGATCAGGCCTCCGTGCATCGCCATGCCGTTGACGATGGTGCCCATGGCATGCTCGCGCACCCCAAAGTGGACGTTGCGGCCGCCATCGTTGCTGATTCCGAAATCGCCATAACCTGCGAGGTAGGTCTTGGTGGAAGGATTCAGGTCGGCCGAGCCGCCGATGAGTTCCGGCAGACGCTTGGCAATGGCGTTCATCACCTTGCTCGATGCAACACGTGTCGCGAGGCCAGCCGGATCCGATTTGAACCAGGGCAGATCGGCGGACCAATTCTTGGGAAGCTCGCCTCGGATCATGCGATCCAGTTGCGCGGCGTCGTCGGGATGCTGCTGGCGATAGTTGTCAAACAAATCCTTCCACTGCGATTCCAGTTGTGCTCCACGCTCGACGGCCTGGCGGAAATGCGCGCGGGCCTCATCGAGGATGAGGAACGCCGGCTCGGTGGGCCAGCCCAGCTTCTGCTTGGTGGCGCGCGTAGCTTCGGGGCCGAGCGGCTCACCGTGGGCTTCGAAGGTGTCCTGCTTGGGACTGCCGTAGCCGATGTGGTTGCGGACCACCAGCAGCGACGGCCGGCCCGTGTCCGCCTGCGCCAGACGGATGGCGGCGTCCACCGCGTCCAGGTTGTTGCCATCGGGAACATTCAATACCTGCCAGCCATAGCTGCGGAACCGCCGGCAGACGTCTTCGGTGAACGCCAGCGCGGTAGGGCCTTCGAGCGAGACGTGGTTGTTGTCGTACAGGCAGATCAGCTTTCCCAGCTTGAGCGTGCCTGCGAGCGACGCAGCTTCCGACGCGACCCCCTCCATCAGGTCGCCATCCGTAGCAATGACATAGATGCCGTGGTCGACCATGGGGAAGCCCGGACGATTGAAGCAGCCCGCCAGATGCGCTTCGGCGACCGCCATGCCCACGCCCATACCGAACCCCTGGCCCAACGGCCCGGTGGTGACCTCGACTCCGGGCGTCAGGCCGGCTTCCGGATGGCCTGGCGTCTTACTGCCCCACTGGCGGAAGCGTTGGATCTCGCTCAGGGGCAGGTCGTAGCCGGTGAGGTGGAGCAGCGAGTAGAGCAGCATGGAACCGTGCCCGCCGGAGAGAATGAAACGGTCGCGATTGAACCAGTGCGGATTGCGGGGATTGTGGCGCAGAAAGCGGTCCCACAGCACGTAGGCCATGGACGCCGCGCCTAGCGGCAGTCCGGGATGCCCGGAATGCGCCTGCTCGACCGCGTCCACCGCCAGGAATCGGACCGTGTTGATACAGAGCTGATCCAGCTCCTCCGCGGTTTTGGGCGAGCGCTGGGCGCGATTGAGTTCCAGTCGCCCGCTCGACGGTGGTTCGGAAATCGTGGAAGAGAGAGACTCGGACTTGGAACTCATGCGCGATCACCTGGGCAGCACCGGGCTGCGGTTAGGAGACGAGTTCGCCAACGAACGAAGCCAGACTTATAGGATGCGACGGACAGCGCGAGGATACAGATTCAAACCATGTTATCACCTGGATTATTCACGATGTCGGAGCGATCCGGGTGGAGCAGGGCTTCAGCCCTGCATGAATAACATCGCTGATGTCCGGCTTCAGGCGCTGAGGCTTCATTTTTCGTGCACGACTCGCTGCCGTCATCAAGGTACCTCAGGGGCTAAAGCCCACAATTCCGAGGTCTGCATGAATGCAGGCCTAAAGGCCTGCTCCACCCTGGTGAATGATCGAGGATGAGTGCGGTTCAAGCCGCCGGCCTAGAACTCAGCAACTGCCCGACGGTAACGATCCGGCCGCCTCGCCGGCGAAATTCTTCGAGGAAGGCGCGCCCTTTTCCTGCGTCCAGGTGCCGGATCGCGTCTTCCACCACGGTCACGCGGTAGCCACGGTCCAGCAGGCCTCTCGCGGCAGCCGAGACGCAGATCTCCGTCACCACGCCGTAAAGCACGATCTCCGGCTTGCCGAGTTGCGCCAGCAAAGAATCCGTATTCGGATTGCTGAACACATCAAACGCCTGCTTTTCGAGGACGATTTGCGGGTAGCGCTCAGCATCGGGGAGTTTCGCCCCGTGGCGGTTAGGGATGGTGAACTGCGGAGTGAGCGAGGTTTCCGGGATCTTCTTTTGTCCCGGCGTGCCGGCCAGGCAGTGAGGCGGATACAGTCTGAACTCTTCGTCGCCGGGCTGGTGCGCATCGGCCGAGGCGACCACCAGCACCTGGTGTTGCGCCGCCCAAATGGTGAGCTTGGCCAGTGTCGGAATGATCGCCTCCGCCCCGGGGACGTACAGCTTGCCTTCCGGCAGCATAAAGTCCACCTGGGTGTCCACATCCCAGAACATGAGACCAGGGTCCATCCTTAATATTCTAGGCCGGGCCGGGGGCTTGTGGATGAGGTGTAGAATTTTTCGCCGTCCGCGGAGGCTCGCCCATGCCGATGAACTACACGTACATCGCCATCCCTGATGCCCAGGTTCCACGCGCGTCCTTGCCCATCTTTCAGCACTTGCTGGATACCTATGCCAGCGAGACCAACAAGGTCATTTCCGTGTGGCGCTGTTTCTCCGTGGCCGACATGGGCTACAAACCCCATCCGCGATCGCGCCCGGTTTTGGAGATCTTCAAGCACCAGTTGCTCTCCGAGCGCCGCTTCTTCGGGGAATTTCTGGGAGCGCCCGAACCGCCTCCGGCGGAAGTACTCCCCAAGTCTGAGACGCCTGCGGACTACACCAACCGAATGTGCGAACTAGCGGTGCCGCGGCTGGCGTTCTTTGCGCGGCAGAACGAAGCATGGTGGCTCGATCAGGTGCCGTTCTTTGACGTGGTCCGCCAGCGCATATGGATCTTCTGGCGCCGTGTGCTGCACACCTGCCATCACCGCACACAGTTGACGGCCTACCTGCGCCTGATGGAGCGGCCTGTGGCCCCGACTTACGGCCCGACCGCCGACGTCACCTGGACCGGCGCCGATCCCACCGAGAGCGTCGAAGCCGCCGGCCGGAAATGACGCTTCAGCTTGATTTCTCTGTGCTTTCCTGCTGGGAAAACGGCAGGCCCGGATACGTCACCTCAGTCCCGAACACGTGCGCAAACGGCGTCAGCCGGTGCGGCTGGGTGCTGGTCAAACTGAAGATATCCTCCACCCGCGCGCCGCGTGCCAGCAAGGCATCGGCGATCAGCGAGCGGTGGCAGCGCCACGGAACCGCCTCGGCGCACATGATGGCCACCCGCTCTTTCTCCGCCATCGTGATCAGGTTTTTCAACGCGCTTTCGAACTCCGGCGTCTGCATATAGTCCGCGAAGCCGCGGAAACCGGCGTTCCGCCATCCCAGGTTGAGAGAATCCTTGCGCGGGTGGCGAAGCCCTCCCAGACTTGGCATGTGGCTGTAAGCGATCCCCGCGCGATCGAGTTCCTGGGGTAGTGAGTCCTGGTTGAATTGCGGGTTGTGGCGGGAACGCGGCACCGTGCGGACATCCACCAGTCGCTGCACCCCGTGCGCATCGAGCAGATGAACAAATTCCTCGATGGGGCGCGTGGAATGGCCGACCGTCAGGATGATCGGGGGCATGGTCAGCACTGTCCTCTTTGCCCTCGTAGAAGGCCTGGCCGCCGGCCGGCGGTGCTGTTGGGATGCGCTCGCACGCCGCATTGCTTCCCCTCAAGTTAATGATACAGACCCCAGGCGGAATGCCGCCAGTCACTACCTTGTTTTCCCGAGTTAGGCTACAACGGAAGGTCGTATGACCCACGCCCAGCTGGTCTCGAAAGCGGTGGAGTGGCTGCGGCGATACGGCTGCGGCATTGTGCTTTCCGAACAGACCTGCGTCAGCGGCGAGGTGCCGGACGCCATCGGATGGAAAGGCGCGTGCCGCTCCGTGGTGGTGGAGTGCAAGCTGTCGCGCTCCGACTTCCTTGCCGATCGCGCGAAGCCGTTCCGTCAGAACTCCGAACTCGGCCTGGGATGCGAGCGTTGGTACCTGACCCCGGCGGGCCTGCTTTCGGCCGAAGACTTGCCGCGATCCTGGGGTCTTCTGGAATCGAGAGCCGGGAAGCTGCACGTCGCCGTGAAGGCCAGCCGCCATAATCAGCGGACGCCGGCGGGACTGCTCTACGAAATGAACCTGCTGCTGGCGAGCTTGCGCCGGGTGGAGGTCCGGATCGAGCCCCAGACCATCACAGAATTCCTGAAGTGGAAGAACCGCATGGCCGAGTACAACGGCGGCGACTACCCAGCCGGCCTTCTGCCTCCCGAGCAGGAGAGCAATCCGCATCTCAGCTCCGAAGCCACCGACCTGCCGTGAGCGCCGCAGTAAAAGCCGTGTTTTTCACATTGCACTGATTTTCGGGTATTGACCGTCACTGGCGGCGGCGCTACCTTCGCTGCACGCTAGCTGGCGTCGCCCCGCTATCGGCGCCGTCCCTTTCACTTCCTCTAGCCGACGAAAGGAGAGACGGGATGTTCACCCGCGTTGTCGAAGTGCAAGCCAAGCCTGGCAGGGCCAAGGAACTCTGCAACACCATCGCCGAGAGGGCACTGCCTCTCCTCCGTAACCAGCCGGGATTCGTGGACGAGTTCGTCCTGGTGTCCAACTCGCAAGCGGACCGTGTCCTTGCCATCAGCGTGTGGAGGACCGAGGAGGATGCGGAGCGCTACAACCGCGAGCAGTACCCAACCATCAATGAACTGATCAAGAACCAGGTCGCCTCCGCGCCCAAGGTTCAGACCTTCACGGTAGACCTCTCCACGACCCATCGGATCGCGGCGGGCAAGGCCGCCTGAGAACAACTTGCGGCCGGGCAGGTCCAGACGGGCCTGCCCTTTTCCACGACCCCTCCTGATGCGGAGCTCTCCATAGATTTTAGGGCGGCGGAGATTCTTGCCGCCCGCGACGTACATCGTGTGCAACTTGATCGAATCGGAATTGTTGCTTATATTTCGGCAAAGACCGCGAAAGTTGGTGCTGACTCTGTCTCGGAAGCCAGGCTCGATTCAGGTGCTCTCTTCTGATGCGTATTTTCGCCCGGGCGCTACGACATGAGCGGAATCGTTGGCGTGCTGGGTGTTCAGGGTGAAACCCCGGACAGTTCCCTCCTTCAGGCGCTAACGAAGTTCATGGCATTTCGCGGACCGGACGCCCAGCAGACCTGGGTGGGCGATGGCGTTGCTTTTGGTCACGCCCTGCTCAGCATAGCGCCTCCATCCGCCAACCAACAGCAACCCTTGAGCCTCGACAGCAAGGTGTGGATCGTGGCGGACGCACGGCTGGACGCCCGCGCTGACCTCCTCTCCGCACTGCACAATGCCGGTCATCCCTCTCCCGGAGGCGCCGCCGATGCTGAGTTGATTCTTCGTGCCTACGCCGCCTGGGGCCAAGCCTGCCTTGATCGCTTGCTGGGAGACTTTTGCTTCGCCATCTGGGATGGGAAGCGCAAGTCTCTCTTCTGCGCGCATGACCAG
>JBKQPN010000090.1:0-43602 GCA_052145015.1 Terriglobales bacterium | reverse complement strand
ATCGTCAGCGACAGCGCCTTTGGATGCGCCGGCCAGCGATGTCTAGCAGTGTCGGTTGCGGTGACCGTCGGCGAAGCGCAGCGCACCTTCCGCGACGCCATCGCCGAAACCGCCGCCACCTTGCGCGTCGGCTTCGGCCTCGACGACGGCGTGCAGATGGGTCCGGTCATTACCAGCGAGAGCAAGACGCGCATCGAAGGACTGATCGCCAAAGGCGCGAGCGAAGGCGCCAAGGTGCTGCTCGACGGCCGCAATCCGCACGTCGTCGGCCACGAGGAAGGGAACTTCGTGCGGCCCACCATTCTCGACGGCGTCGCGCCCGACCGCGAGCTGTCGCAGACTGAGATCTTCGGCCCGGTGCTCAGCCTGGTGCACGCCGACGGCGTCGAGCAAGCGCTCGACATCCTCTCGCGCAGCGCCTACGGCAACGCCGCGTCCATCTTTACTTCGAGCGGCGCCGCCGCCCGCAAATTCCGCTATGAAGCCCCCGCCGGCAACATCGGCATCAACATCGGCGTAGCCGCCCCGATGGCGTATTTCCCCTTCAGCGGATGGAAGGACAGCTTCCTGGGCGTCCTGCACGGCCAGGGCCGCGACGCGGTCGAGTTCTACACCGACCAGAAAGTGGTGATCGAACGCTGGCCCAAGGAGTGGTCGAGAAAGTTCTAGGTGGGTTGGTGGTTCGCGGGAGGGCACAGCTTTAGCTGTGCCGCAACCCTCCAAAATTAAGGATTCTCATCCCGAGCGATTCGCGGCTAAGCGCAGCACAGGAGCGCGAGTCGAGGGACTGCTTTTGATTTTGCGCGCCCCCAGCTCCGTATCAGGGCACGGCTTTCACGCGGTGCCATGAGACGAAACAATCGGTCCCAGGCAAGCATGCGCTTGCCTGGGGCACCCGGCAACACCGACAACGTTCCCCATCGTTTGCTTCACCAGATCGTCCGCAGCGCCCTTGCACGCCGTATCCCCCGATCCGCCGTCAGCAAGGGTAGCCCTTCCACCAGGGCAGTGGCGGCGATAATTCGGTCGGCGGGATCTTTGGGATAAGCTGCCGGAAGTGCCAGGGCGCGCACGCATGCCCGGCCGGTGATGGGCAGCACGGTGAACCGGGTCTCGACTTCGCTTATAAATGATTCGACGCTGACGTCGAGCCGGATGCGTCCCCTGCCGGCATGTGTGGCCAGCTCCCAAAGGGTAATGGCGGAGATCGCCAGGCCGCCTCCGTTCGTGCGAGCGCCGTCGATGGCTTCTCTCGCATTCTTTGAAAGCCGGCGTTGCTCAAAAGCCATCCAGGCGACAACATGCGTGTCGACCAGAATCACGCCAGATCGCCCCACTCCTCAAGCGAAAGCGCAGGCGAGATGACGTCACCAATGATCATGCCCTTGCCGGCCATGAAGCCGTAGATGTCGTCCTTCTCACCGCTGACGGGGACCAGCTTGGCCACGGGTTTGCCGTGCTTGGTGATCAACACGGTTTCCTTCTTGGCCTGGACTTCATCCATCACCGCCAGACAATGAACTTTGAATTGGCCTGCTGCCATCTTCTTCACGATGCTCCCTCCAACTATGGTCATTGTACCATGGTCGTAAAGAAACTCCAGGTCCCTCGACTCGCGCTCCCGCGTTCCACTTGGTCGCGCATCGCTCGGGATGACAATGTTGTTGGGTTAGGAACGGCGCGGCGAAAGCCGCGCCCCTTCAAACAGTGCTTCGCGGGGCTGCGAAAAGCAGGTCCCCCTCGGCTGCGCTCGGGGCAGGCTCTCGACTCGGACCGGGGATGTTTCGCCCGGTCCTCGCTCGGGACAATCGTATTTTCTTACGCCGCGCCCTTCTGCCGCTCCTGCGATCCGATCTCGTGATTAGCGAGATCTTCGAGCGCGCGCACCATGGCGGAGTGGTCCCACGCGGAGCCGCCGTGCGCGGCGCAGGCGTTGAACAGCTCCTGACAGGTGGCGGTGTTGGGCAGGCTGATGTGCAGAGTGCGCGCGCCGGTGAGCGCGTTGTTCAGGTCTTTCTGGTGCAGTTCAATGCGGCCGCCGGGCTCGAAGTTGCGGCTGATCATGCGCTCGCCGTGTAACTCGAGAATGCGCGACGAGGCGAAGCCGCCCATCAGCGCCTCGCGCACCTTGGCAGGATCGGCGCCGGCTTTGGAGGCGAACAGCAGCGCCTCGCCCACCGCTTCGATGGTGAGCGCCACGATGATCTGGTTGGCGACTTTGGCCGTTTGCCCGTCGCCGCTGCCGCCAACTAGCGTGATGTTCTTGCCCATCAGCTCGAACAGCGGCTTGGCGCGTGCAAACGCCTTCTCGCTGCCGCCCACCATGATGGTCAGCGTGCCCTGCCTGGCGCCGACGTCGCCGCCGGAGACCGGCGCGTCGAGATACTCGCAACCGAGCTGCTGGATGCGCCGCGCAAAATCTTTGGTCGCGATGGGCGAGATGGAACTCATGTCCACGAAGATCTTGCCCGGCGTGAGGCCTTGCGCCACGCCGTCCGGGCCGAAGAGCACGTCCTCGACGTCGGGCGTGTCCGGCACCATGGTGATGATGACTTCGCTCTGCGTCGCAACCTCGCGCGGGGAGCGGCAATCGCGCGCGCCCTTGTCGGTCAGTTCTTTGGGCGCGGGTTTGTGACTATGGACGCAGAGTTCATGACCGCCGTCGAGCAGGCGCGCAGACATGGCACGCCCCATGATGCCCAGCCCGATGAATCCGACGTTCATTACTACGCCGCGCCCTTCTGCCGCTCTTTCGATCCGATCTCGTGATTAGCAAGGTCTTCGAGCGCGCGCACCATCGCGGAGTGGTCCCAGGCGGAGCCACCGTGCGCGGCGCAGGCGTTGAACAGCTCCTGGCAAGTCGCCGTGTTGGGCAGGCTCATCTTCAGGGCACGCGCGCCGGAAAGCGCCAGGTTCAGGTCTTTCTGGTGCAGCTCGATGCGGAAGCCGGGATCGAAGGTGCGGTTGATCATGCGCTCGCCGTGGACCTCGAGGATGCGCGACGACGCGAAGCCGCCCATCAGCGCCTTGCGGACCATGGCAGGATCGGCGCCGGCTTTGGAGGCAAAGAGCAGCGCCTCGCCCACGGCTTCGATGGTGAGCGCGACGATGATCTGGTTGGCGACTTTGGCGGTCTGGCCGTCGCCGTTGCCGCCGACGAGCGTGATGTTCTTGCCCATCAGCTCGAACAGCGGCTTGACGCGGGCGAACGCTTTCTCGCTGCCGCCGACCATGATGGTCAGCGTGGCCTGCTTGGCGCCGACTTCGCCGCCGGAGACGGGCGCGTCGACATAGTCGCAGCCGAGCTCGTTGATGCGGCGCGCGAAATCTTTGGTGGCGATGGGCGAGATGGAGCTCATGTCCACGACGGTCTTGCCCGGCGCGAGGCCTTGCGCGACGCCATCGGGGCCGAAAATTGCGGCCTCGACATCGGGTGTGTCCGGCACCATGGTGATGACGACGTCACCCTGCGCGGCCGCTTCTTTGTTGGAACGGCAAGCATGGGCGCGTTTGTCCAGCAAGTCCTGCGGGACCGGTCTGAGGTCGTGGAGGTAGAGGTCATGGCCGCCGTCGAGAAGATGTCCGGCCATGGGGCGGCCCATGATGCCCAATCCGATGAATGCGATTTTCATAGCATAGCTCCTTCGTTTCGCTCAGGATTTCGCCTGCGGGCTCCCGCTTCGCTCACGCCCGCAAAGCGGCTCAACTTTTTAAGCGGCTGCGTGTTCGTAGGGCGTGAGCCACCCCAGGCCGTCTTCGGTTTTCGCGAGCGGCTTGTACTCGCATCCCACCCAGCCCTGGTAGCCGATCGCGTCCAGATGCTGGAAGAGAAAGTGGTAGTTGATCTCGCCGGTGCCGGGCTCGTGGCGTCCGGGAACGTCGGCGACCTGGATGTGAGGGATGCGCGGCAGGTTCTTGCGGATGGTGTCGGCCAGATTACCTTCCATCATCTGCATGTGGTAGACGTCGTATTGGAGATAGAGATTGGGTTCGCTGGCCTCGTGCATGATGTCCAGGGCCTGCGCCGAGGTCGAGAGAAAGAAACCGGGCATGTCGCGCGTGTTGATGGGCTCGATCAGCAGCTTGATGCCGTGCTCGGCCAGGCGCGGCGCGGCGTACTTCAGGTTGCCGACGAAAACCTCGCGCGAGCGGGCGAGCGTGACGCTCTCGGGCGTGAGGCCGGCCAGACAGTTGACCTGCCGGCAGCCGAGCGCGCGCGCGTAGTCGATGGCCCGCTCCACGCCTTCCTGGAATTCGCCGACGCGGTCGAGATGGCAGGCGATGCCGCGCTCGCCGCGCTCCCAGTCCCCCGCCGGGAGATTGTGCAGCACTTGCCTGAGACCATGTTGGTGAAGCGTCTCGGCGAGTTGCTCCTTGGGATAAGCGTAGGGAAACAGATACTCCACGGCGGTGAAGCCGCAGCGCGCGGCCGCCGCGAAGCGCGCGAGAAAGTCGAACTCGGTGAACAGCATCGAGAGATTGGCAGCAAACTTGGGCATCGGGTCACCTCTCCGCCGGCAAGCCTCGGCACGAAACAGCGAATGATACAGAGCGAGAGGGCTTCCGAACAAGCGCAGTAGGAGGATTTTGGCCGCGCGATGCCTTGGCATCCGCGCCGTGGGGCTGTTATATTCAGAACGCGGCTGGCCGCAGCCGTTGCGGCTTGTTTGGCCGTGCTTCGATGGGTGACAGTCCCACCCGCAAGTCCTCGTGGAAGGGCGCGTAGCTCAATTGGCAGAGCAACTGACTCTTAATCAGTAGGTTGGAGGTTCGATTCCTCCCGCGCTCACCATCAAAATGTATCAGTAATAATGCAGGGTTACGCCCACACTCTCTCGGTCGCGGCCACGCGGCTGAGTTCGGAGTGCGTCATTGCTGTGTCATTACGAGCAGTCGGAGCCTGCCGTGTACCGACAGGTCCGACTTCCAGCGACAGGCGGCCGGCTCGTTACGGACGACAGCCGCGAGTTGCTGATCGTGGGCAAAATAGCCGATGAAACAATCAGGCATCATCGCAAGTCTACTACGGTCGTTCTCTTCGCCGGCCGTGTCAGCGTGGGTTGCGGCGCGCGCGCCCAGTGACGAAAGGGATACCAGGAAGTGAGGCTTTGACTTGAGAAATTATTATACATTCAAGGTGAAGGAGCGGTCCCGCACGCTCTCGTCGGCGTCGCGGTCAGAAACTCATTCGCTCCATCGTTGTTCGGCAATCCGCTGGGGATCTTCGAACCATCTCGCCGTCACAGCTCCGAAAATGCAGCCGCCAATGTGCGCCAGGTAGGCAACGCCCCCTGTCTGAACATTGGCTACAGCTCCGGCATTTAGAAGCTGAATCAGAAACCATACTACGATCAAAAGCGCAGCCGGGATGAAGGTGACACGCACGAAAATAAAGATGACCAGAAGTGAGCGCATCCGATCGCGAGGGTAGGTCACCAGAAACGCACCCATCACGGCCGCAATCGCGCCACTTGCGCCCAGGTTAGGCACTGTGGAACTCGGCCTGGCTACGACCTGCGCCAGCATGGCCACCAGCCCGCCGGCAAGATAGAACGCCGAGAAGCGCAGCGGATTCATGGCGTCTTCGATTTCTGGGCCGAAAGCCCACAAGAATACCAGGTTGCCAATAATGTGCGGCAAGAACGGCAGGCGGGAACCCTCTGGCTGTTTGGTCTTACATGCAAGGTAAGGCGTTGTAACGAAGCGTTAGAAACACTAGATCCCATAGTTCACGCCACGAAGCGCGCCTTTATAGGTTTCGCGCGCTTCCGTGGCTTTCGTTTGTGCGTCGGCCTCCCTGAAGTGGGCCGCATCCCAATGCTCCATGGCGACCATCGAATGGTCGGGAGTGGCTAACGCTTCTTCAGCGCGAATGGCGTCAACCCATTGATCGACAGCCTTTTTGTAGGCAACGCGCAGCTGATCGAGATCCGCTTGGTTTTCGCTCATGACTGCGGCAGATTAAATGCCACCGCGCAGCTCGGTCAATTTGGATGGGGCGAATTTAGCGGAAAATTAACGTACTGGGGCTCTCGCTGCGCATAACCGCAATTTTAACGCCAGTGTAACAGTCCTTCCATATAGTTCCGCCCACCTTGGGGCAGGGTGCTCGGCTGCCCAATCCTGAAACCATGGCAACACAGGAGACCTTGGATATGGCCACAGCTGCGCCCACGCTTGAAGCAAAGCTTAGCAAGAGTCCGGGAACCATCGGAATGGTGGGCTTTGGGGTCGTGCTTCTCGTAGGGATGGTTTACTGCGCGCTTCACCTTCTCACGGACCTCTCCACGGTTCGCAGCGGATCTATCACGCCGTACGTTTTGTTGGCCATCGCGCTGCTGGTGGCGCTGGGGTTCGAATTTGTAAACGGATTTCACGACACCGCGAATGCGGTGGCCACCGTAATCTACACCCACTCCATGGAACCGCATATTGCGGTCGTCTGGTCCGGGTTATGGAACTTCCTGGGGGTATTGACTTCCAGCGGGTTGGTTGCGTTCGCCATCGTCTCATTGTTGCCGGTCGAACTGATCCTGCAGGTGGGGAGCAAGGCAGGGTTCGCCATGGTCTTTGCGTTGCTGGTCGCGGCCATCCTGTGGAATCTCGGCACCTGGTATTTCGGCTTGCCGGCCTCCAGTTCGCACACCATGATCGGTTCCATCATCGGCGTGGGCATCGCCAATCAGTTGATCTCCGCCAGAAGCGGCACCAGTGGTGTGGACTGGGGGCAAGCCGGCAACGTTGGGAAGTCGCTGCTGTTGTCGCCGATCGTGGGATTTGTCTGCGCTTTTCTCTTGTTGTCGGTGATGAAGCTGGTGATCAAGAACCGAGAGCTGTACGAGGCGCCCAAAGGGACGGAGCCGCCGCCGTTCTGGATTCGGGCACTCCTGGTGCTGACGTGCACGGGGGTGAGTTTCGCCCATGGGTCGAACGACGGACAGAAGGGCATGGGGCTCATCATGTTGATCCTGGTGGGAACCGTGCCTACAGCCTATGCTTTGAATCACGCCATCACGCACAAAGAGTCGGATGACTTCATCGCGGTTTCCCAACAGGCCGCCAACGTGCTGTCTAAGTATGTCAGCCCCAACGCGGTCGTCGGCGATGATCGGACAGAAGTTACCGATTACATTCGCACCCGGGAATTCACTCCCAACACCATGCTGGCCTTGCGCCAACTGGTGAACGACATCGGGACCGAAACCGTCCTGTTCGGAGAGCTGGCCCGGGTTCCAAACGACCGGGTGCGGAACTTCCGCAATGACATGTATGTTGTCAGCGAAGCCATGCGCCTGATCAAGAAGAACAAACAAGCGGAGATCAGCGCGACCGATTGGCAAGCTTTGGACAATTACCGGAAGCACGTGGACAAGGCGACGCGTTTCATCCCCGGGTGGGTCAAAGTTGCGATCGCCATGGCCCTCGGACTAGGCACGATGGTGGGATGGAAGCGGATCGTGGTTACAGTAGGAGAGAAGATCGGCAAGGAACACCTCACCTACGGCCAGGGAGCCGCGGCAGAAGTCGTTGCCATGTTCACCATCGGCGCGGCCGACTGGTTCGGATTGCCCGTAAGTACCACGCACGTGCTGTCCTCCGGCGTGGCGGGCACCATGGCCGCAAACCATTCCGGCCTGCAATGGTCGACGGTACGCAACCTGGCGATGGCGTGGGTGCTTACGCTGCCAGCATCGATGGTGCTGTCGGGCTTCCTGTTCTGGGGATTCCGGAAATTGTTCTGAGTTTCGAGCGGGCTTGCTCTCCCGTTGCTTGGAGTCTCCGTCGGCAAAGTAGGCAATTTCGAGGAGCACCCTCGTTTTATTCTCTGCCAACACTAAGGGCAATTCCCGAACCCATCGCAAAGCGGGTTGATTTGTAGGTGAGACTGGCCAGGCAATCAAGTGGGCTCTTCATTGTCTCGGCTTTTGCCCGTCGACGCGTGGTGTCAACAAACTCACGCGGCTGGCCTATCACATCTGGTGGGATTACGCTCGCAGATACCACGGCACGCTAATGATGTTGATCCGCCGGTCTCCTCTGAGCAGCAGCAAGGCATTCAACACTGCGCCGCGTTGGTTGTGCAGAAAGTAGTGGTACCAATGCCGCTCTACCATCACGGAAATGACAACCGCGATCATGCGGTGGCGGTTTTCCTTTTCCACCTTCAGAACATAATCCACCACCGGCATCAGCACCATGCGGTAGGGCGAACACAAAGTGACCAGCTTCGGCACCGGCACTCCGGCCTCCCGCGCCGGGTCCTCAACCACGCTGTGCCACTCCGCCAGGATGCTGTCGTCCCCTTCGCACGTGACGTGCACCGCTTGCACTTCCGGCGATAATGTCATGGCAAACCGGAGTGCCTTCTGCGTGGCTGCGTTCCAGCGCTCGATCGGCACAATCACGACTGGAGGTTGCTGCTTCTGCGCAATCCGCTCTTCCTTGGCCTGCAGTTCCCGCGTTACCGTCTCATAGTGGCGCTGGACCCACGCCATCAACAACAGCGCTGCCGGCAGCAATAGCACTACCACCCACGCACCCTGCGTGAACTTCGCTGCCACCACGACGACAACGGTGATCCCCGTTGCCATTGCCCCCAGCGCATTGATCAGCAGGCCATGGATCGGCCCCGTTCCCCTCGCTGTTTTTCTCCAGTGCACCACCATCCCGGCTTGCGAGAGCGTAAAGGCGAGAAATGCTCCTACTGCAAACAGCGGAATCAAACGGTCGGTCACCCCGCCGAACAGGATGAGCAGGCCTGCGGCAAAGATCGCCAGCACCCAGATGCCCTCGGAATACACCAGCCGCCGGCCGCGAGCTGCCAGCGCGTGCGGCAGGTAATCGTCGAGGGCCACAGCACGGCATAACCGCGGAAAGTCCGCAAACGACGTGTTCGCCGAAAGACAAAGCACCAACAACACGGAGAACATGGTGAAGCCGTAAAAGACACCCTTGCCAGCCACCGCCGCGGTCACCATCGCCAAGACGCTCTGGTAGCCGGGTTGGCCCGGATCGCTCGCGGTTATGCCGTAGTAACGCACGAGCGCCGCAATCCCTGCCAACAGGCCTATCAGAATCACAACGATGGTCGTCAACGTCTTGCGGGCCGCAGGAACCACCGGCTCGCGGAACGCCTGCACGCCGTTGCTCACTGCCTCCACTCCCGTCAGCGCTGTGCAGCCACTCGCAAAGGCTCTGAGTAGCAGCCATAGCCCAACCGTTCCCGTCGCCGCAGTCAGATGTGGGGGTGCTATCAATGGGACCGGATGGCCCCCGGTCGCGAGCACTCGGTAGAGACCCATCACGATCACGATGCCCAACGTGCCTACAAAGAGATATGTGGGCGCGATGAAAGCCGAACCAGCATCGCAAACGCCGCGCAGGTTCACGATGGTCAGAATCGCCAGGACTGCCAGACACAAGGCCAAGGTGTACTTCTGAAGCGAAGGTACGGCGGAGACCAACGCCCCAATCCCTGCCGAGATCCCCACCGCGACGTTCAGTAAATAGTCGATCATCAGCGCCGCCGCCGCCAGCAAGCCGGCTCGGCGTCCCAGGTTCTCCTTCGCCACCGTGTAGGAGCCCCCTCCGCCCGGATACGCGGCGATGGTCTGCCGATAGCTGAAATACACGATGGTCAGCAAGACGATGATGGCGGCCGTCAAAGGAACGATATAGCGGACGCCGGCAAGACCAAGGGACAGGAGAACGGTCAGCGCCGCTTCTGGGCCATAAGCCGCCGAGCTCAAGGCGTCCAGCCCGAATGTCGGGATGCCCTGCGCCGGCGTGATCCTTTGTCCCTGGTCCTCGCTCGAAGCAAGCGGCCTTCCGAACAGAACATTGACAAGTCCCATGCAACCTCACAATACACAAAAGCCGAACTGGCAAAAGCCGTCAGAGCTTATCACGGACGGTGCAAAGCTCTTTCCGGTCACCGGATAGAGGCTACGGAATCGCACCCGTTTCACGTGACGTGCGATGCGGACATCGAGACTGCCTTTTCCCCGTCAGTTTCTTCTGCGTTTCGCTACGGCGACTGGTAGCCCGCTTGGAAGTATTTGCGCGATCTCCCCGGCTAGAAATTTCCCAGGTGATATCTGCTGGGAAGACTCCGGGGCACTGGCGCAACGCGCCGGGCTGTCGTTTACAAAACTTTACCTGCGGCGCAGCGATCCTTCTTTGATAGGCCTATATGCAGATGGGCTGCTCTTCCAAGTGCTTTGGGTGATCGAGGAACCCCCGTCCTCATCAACGTAAAGCAGCGCTGCTCGGGGTAAATTAGGATGCTTCTTGCTGTGCCATACTCAACAGAAAGAGCAGGAGCGCATCGTGAACCGAGAACGGGCACTGAAGATGGTGTTGGTATTGGTCGGATTGCTCTTTTCGGCTTTGATTTATCCCTTGATGATGTTTGTGCGGCAAGCGCCTACGTTGGCGATGATGCTCAGCCTTTATGTCACGCTCGGCATTTTCCTGCTGCTGGCATCTCGAAACCCATCGGCGAACCGCAGCCTGATCGCCTTCACCGCATGGTCGAGCTTTGCTCACGCCGCCCTTATGGGGGTGCAGGCACTCCGTAACATGATCCCACGCGGAGAACTGGGAGGCGTGGCTGCCCTCATCATTATTGGTGCAGCTCTGATCGCCCTTGCGCCGGCAAAGCAATCGACTGCACGGGCAACGGCGGTCGGGTCCTAACATCGCGACCGCAGCCGCTCGGGCAAAATGACCATAACGCTGTTATAGCAGCCACGATAGTGAACACCGCGGCACCCAGCGGGGGTGGTGGTGTCGATATTCTCCTGGTAGCTGACGAACTGAACCCCCAGGGCGCGGAACTCCTCGAGCGCAAGCAGCAGATGCTTGGTGGACCTAGCGAAGCGATCAAAGCGCCACACCGCGATCACGTCGAACCGCCGTTTCCGGGCATCACCCATCAGCCTGTTTAGCTCCGGTCGGGACTCGACGGAGCCGGAGATGCCGCGGTCCACGTATTCACCAGCGACATCCCAGCCGCGCGCCGTCGCGTACTGGCGCAACTCTCGGAGCTGCAGCTCGGGATCTTGGTTGTGGTTGAATCAGTAGGTTGAAGGTTCGATTCCTTCCGCGCTCACCATCCTTAGGTCCCTCGCTGCGCTCAGGATTTCGGCAGCGGGCTCCCGCTTCGCTCACGCCCGCTAAGCGCCTCAAGTTCGATTCCTTCCGCGCTCACCATCCTTAGGTCCCTCGCTGCGCTCAGGATTTCGGCAGCGGGCTCCCGCTTCGCTCACGCCCGCTAGCGACTCAAGTTCGATTCCTTCCGCGCTCACCAACTTTCAAGGGTCCCCTGGCTGCGCTCGGGATATTGGCCTGCGGCTCAGACGCCGCGAGTGGCGATGATCACTCCGGCTGGGCCCGGCAGACGCACCCGGCGTATATCCCGGAAGCCGGCCGCGGTAAGCCAGGCCGCGTAGTCCGGCTCGCTGTAGCTGCTGCCGCCGCGCGTGCCCACCAGCATGTTCAGTGAGAACAGGGCGGCAAAGCGGGGGGCGGTCTTCTCCGGTTCCAGGATGAAATCCTGCACCAGCAAGCGCCCTCCGGGAGCAAGGGCAGCGTGCGCCCGCTGGTAGAGCGCGCGATTTTCGTCCGGTGAGAACATGTGGCAGATGGCGGAGAGCAGCACCAGGTCGAAACCGTCTCCCAGGGGATCAAGGAGCATGTCGCCGGCGCGCGCGTGGATGCGGTCGGTGAGACCGGCTCGGCGCACGTACTCCTGGGTGAGCGGAATGACATCAGCGAGATCCAGCACTTCAGCCGTCACCTCGGAATTCGCTTTGGCAAAGGCGATGGAGTAGGCGGCGGATCCGCCTCCCAGATCGAGGATGCGGCGGATGCCCTCCGCTCCCACGGTGTTCACCACTGCCTGAGATCTCTCCCGGGCGTTGCGGTCCATAGCCGCGATAAAGGTGGTTGCCCATTCGCCATCACCGGTTTTTGGCGCCGGCGTTCCGGCGAGCACCGACCCGGTCAGGTTGGACCAGCGATGCCAGATATTGGCCGTGTGCAGCAGGGCTTTGCGGGAGCTGTCGGGCGAGGCGTCCGCGAAGAAGCGCGCGCTGAGCGGCGTGTTGCGGAAGATTCCCTTCTCCTTGCGCAGCAGCTTCAGGGCGGCGAGCGCGTTGAGAAGCATCTCCGTGCCTCGCCGGCTGGCTTGGATCCTCTGGGCGACCAGGTCCGCGGCAGCGCCGTCTGCTACCGCCGTGAAAACGTCCAGCTCCAGTGCGGTCAGAACAGCACGGCTAGGCATGAAGCCGCGGATCATTTCGTGGACGTCGTCGGGCAAGATACCGGCCTGGTCCCTGGCCTTCAGCATGGCTCGATACTGGTTGCCATGTTCCATGATCATCGCCTTCATCGCCGGGGCGTCGTTCCAGACCAGACGCGCGACGGGCTTGCCCGATCGCAGGTGCGAGGCAACGATCTCGGGCGCGTCCGCTGCCTTCACGCCACGGTACCAGACGCCATCGGGATAAACGATCATCACCGGGCCCTCGTCGCACAGCCCCAGGCATCCGCAGGTGGTGAGCTGAACTTCACCGGCAGCGCCCTGCTTCTCCAACTCGCCGTGCAGGGCGGCTAGTACATCGCCAGAGCAGGCCGCGGAACAAGACTTCACCCCCTCGGGCTTCTCCTGCGTGCACACGAAGACGTGATACTGGAACGGCTCCACTCGGTCCTCCTTATTGTTAGGCCGACAAGGGACTACAGACGGGCCATCGACCAGCCTACCGGGCACGACGCAGAGGATGGTTCAGTCCGCCGCGGACAGGGACCGGGTCTCCACGCCGTCCAGAATCTCGTTCACCTCTTCCGCATCGATATCGCTGACGTGCGGGATGCCGGTGATGCGGCTGGCTTCCATGGTCAGCGAGGCGATGTCGTTCCGGTCGATATACTTCAGCCCGAACTTGCGCGCGCCGGCCATCAGTTGCCGCAGGCCCTGCGCCAGCCGCTGGTAGTAAGTGTAAATGCCGATGGCGCCCGCCGGCAGCTTGCTGAAACGGTCGCCCAGCTTCTGCCGGAGCTCGGGCGCGGTGACGAAGATCTCGTCCATCGTCGTGCCGAAGCGCTCGATGTAAATAGGCAGGTTCTGCGCCTCGACGGACTTGCCGATGGTCTTGGCTACCATGGCCGCCGCCAGCGGCGCCCGCGCCATGCCGATCAGCTTGACGAAGGGCGCGCCCAGGGCAAAGCCCTTGAACATCTGGTCTTCGAAGGTGTAGCCGCCGGCCAGCGCGACCGCCGGGGTGAACTCGCCCCGGTTGCGCAGCGCCATCAGGTACTCACGCAGCAGCGAGTGCAGTTCGACTCCGGGCACGCCCCACTCGTTCATCATCCGCCACGGCGACATGCCGGTGCCGCCGCCGGCTGCGTCGACGGTGAGCAGGTCGATTTCGGCCAGCGACGCGTACTTCACCGCGCGGGCCAGGTCAGCCGGGCGATACGCGCCGGTCTTCAGCGTGACGTATTTGGCGCCATACTTGCGCAGCTCCTCCACGCGCTTCAGGAAGCCCTCACGGCTCACCATGCCCACGCGCGAGTGGCGCTCAAACTCGTGGAAGCTGCCCTTCTTGAAGGCCTCGATCACCATCGGGTTCGAAGGATCGGGCAGCACAACGTACCCGCGCCGCTGCAGCTCCTGCGCTTTGTCGAGGTCCTTGATCTTCACCTCGCCGCCGATATCCTTCGCACCCTGGCCCCACTTCAGCTCAACCGCCGTCACGCCCAGCTTCTTGATGGCGTACTCCTGCACGCCGAGCATGGTGTCCTCGACGTTGGCCTGCACGTACACTTCGCCGTAGCCGTCGGTCTGCCAGTCGCGGAAACACTTCACGCGCCATTCCAGATCCACGCTGGAGATGACTTTGCCGTTCTCGAAGCGCGATTCCATATCCATGCCGACCACGTTCTCGCCGATGGCGATGCCGGTGCCGGTAATGGCGGCGCCGGCGGCCAGACCCGGCCAGTTGTTCTTGGCCACGTTGGTCGAACCCATCGCGGCCAGCGTGAACGGCAGCTTGTAGCGGATGCCTTTATCGCGGCCGAGCGTGACTTCGAGATCGACGTTGGGGAAGAGAGCGCGATTCGAGTCCGGCTCGATTCCCCACGCGCCGGCGCAGCGGCCCAGGATGGTGAAGTGCGAAAGATCCACCGGATAGTCCTTCTGGCCGGCAGTGGTGATGATGCCGAAGGGCTGAGGATAGATCATCTCCGCGCCGCGATAGGCGCTCTTGCCGATCTCGCACATCCCAATGCAGCCATCCACACAGGTGGCGCACATGCCGCTGATGGGAACCACGGCATCTTCGGTGCGATTCTTGGTCAGCGTCGCTGCTGAGGAGTTCAAGCGCGTGTAGCTCATGGTTTTTCTCCTGAGAGTACCGTCGCGTAAGCGCGGGTCTTGATCTTTACGTCTGGACGCAAGGGACCGGCCAGCTCGCAAGCGTGGCAGGGGTCCAGGAAACACATAGCGTCGTCATAACTCTGGAAACACACGGGGGCGAAATTCAGACAGCCGTTGCACAGCGTGGACTCGGCTGCCGGCCCTGCGCAGCGCAGCTCGCAGACCGGGCAGATGTACAGGCAGGCGCCGCATTGGCGGCAACGCTCGCTGGTGATATCGAACGGCCGCGACACGTGGCGATCGGCGCCGCGACCGGCGAAGCCGATGGCCCCGGCCATCATCTGCTGCTCGCACATGCGTACGCACAAACCGCACTGGATGCAGGTCTCGTGCTCGGCTTCGTAGCGGCACTCGTGCACGCCGTTGGCGGAGGCGAGGTCTTGGATGCGCTTCGACGAGGGACAGGTGGCGACGTAGAGCTCGATCAGCAACTGGCGGGCGCGCTGCACCCGCGCCGAGTTGGTGTGCACCACCAGGCCTTCCTCGGCCGGCAAACTGCAAGCCGCCAGCAGCTTGCTTTTGGCCTCCGGTCCGCGGCGGGCCTCGACCACGCACAGGCGGCAAGCGCTCGCCGGAGCCAGGCCGTCGTCGTGGCAAAGCGTGGGGATCGGAATGCCGAAAAAGCGCGCGGCTTCCAGCACGGTCGTGCCTTTCTCGACCAGGACTTCAATGCCGTTGATCGTCAGTTTCGGCACACCAGTTCTCCTGTCTCAACCCGCACTGCCTTGGGCTGGCAGACCTCCAGGCAAGCGCCGCAGCGCGTGCACTTGGCACGGTCGATGGTGTGGACTTGTCCTTTTTCGCCGAGGATGCCTTCTCCGGCGCAGACGTGGACACAGGCATGGCAGCCGTCGCAGAGCGTGGGTTCGATCTCGTAGAAAATCAGCTCACGGCAAACCTTGGCCGGGCAACGCCGCTCGCGGATATGCGCCAGGTATTCGTCGCGGAAATAGCGCAGCGTGGTCAGCACCGGGTTGGCGGCGGTTTGGCCCAGAGCACACAGCGACGCTTGTTTCATCAGCCAACCCAGATCTTCCAGCAGCAGCAGGTCGTCTTCAGTTCCGTTGCCGGCGCAGATGCGGGTGAGAATCTGGCGCATGCGCTGGGTCCCCTTGCGGCAGGGGAAGCACTGTCCGCAGGATTCATCCTCGAGAAACTCCATGAAGTAGCGCGCTATATCGACCATGCAGGTGGTCTCATCCATCACCACCATGCCGCCGGAGCCCATCATCGATCCGGCTTCGGTCAAGCGCTCGTAGTCGATTGGCAGGTCGATGAGCTTGGCGGGAATGCAGCCTCCCGAGGGCCCGCCGATCTGGATCGCCTTAAGCGCCTTGCCTCCGGGGACGCCGCCGCCGATGTCGTAGATCATCTCCCGCAAGGTGATTCCCATGGGCACTTCCACCAGGCCGGTGTTGTTGATCTTGCCCACCAGGGAAAACACCATCGTGCCTTTGCTCTTCTCGGTGCCGATGCCGGCGTACCAGTCGGGGCCCCGGTTGATGATCACCGGCACGCTGGCCCAGGTCTTCACGTTATTGATGACCGTCGGCCGGCCCCACAGGCCTTTCTGCGCGGGATACGGGGGCCGGGGATGTGGTTCGCCCACCCGGCCCTCGAGGGAGGCGATCAGTGCTGTCTCTTCCCCACACACGAACGCCCCCGCGCCCTTGACCACGTGGATGTGGAGCTTCATGCCGGTGCCTAGGATGTCGTCGCCCAACAGTCCGTACTCTTCCGCCTGATCGATGGCCGCGCGCAGGTGCTCGCACGCCAGCGGATACTCGGCGCGCACGTACACATAAGCTTCCTGCGCTCCCAGAGCGAAGGCGCCGATGATCATGCCCTCCACCACGCTGTGAGGATTTCCTTCGAGCAAGCTGCGGTCCATGAAAGCGCCGGGATCGCCCTCGTCGCCGTTGCAGATGAGGTAGCGGGGCGCGGGATTTTCTCTGCACACCTTCCACTTGACGCCGGTGGGGAAACCGGCGCCCCCGCGCCCCCGCAGCCCGGAGCGGATGACCGCGTCCACAATCTGATCGGGGCTCATGCTGGAGAGCACCCGCGCCAGCGCGGCATAGCCACCCACATGAAGATAGTCCTTGATGTCTTTGGGATCGATTTTTCCGTTGTTGCCGAACAGGACCCGTTGCTGGCGCGCGTAGAAAGGAACTTCTTCCTCGTGGATCACGCGCTTGCCGGAGACGGGGTCGCGGTAGAGCAGCTTCTCCACCGGCACGTGGCCGTTGCTGACGCTGGCGACGATCGCTGCGGCATCGCTCGCGGTCACCTGGTTATAAAAGGTACCTTCCGGCCAGACGATCATCAGCGGGCCGCGTTCGCAAAAACCGTGGCAGCCCGTGCTCTTGACGTCGATGGCATCCTGCAGCCCGTGCTTCTCGAGCGTCTTGCGCAGCCCGGCCAGGACGTCGTGCGCTCCGGCGGCCGTGCAGCCGCTGCCCGCGCACACCGTCAGGCAAGGCCGTTTGGGATCGCGCGCGGCGCGGAGCTCGGTACGAAAGCTCTCCAGTTCTTCAACTGACTTGAGCCGTGGCATCGCGATCTCCTGTCTCTTCCGCGGATGCAACCGCTTCCTGCACCTGCGGCCTCAGGCGGTATTTGTTGAGCACTGCGCGCACCTTGGCTTGCGTCAGGTGAGGATGAGTTTTGTCGTCCACGCGCACCACCGGCGCCAGACCGCAGCAGCCGACACAGCGCACCGTAAGCACCGTGAACTGGCGGTCGCGGGTGGTGCCGGGCGCAGCCAGCTTCAGGTCGGTCAGAATGCGGTCGAGCACGCGCGGCGCGCCGCGTACATGGCATGCCGTCCCCAGGCACACCTGCACCTGGTGCCGCCCGCGGGGCACCAGGCTGAAACAGCGGTAGAACGTCGCCACCTGATAAACATCGGTCAAGGGAACGCGCAGCTTGCGCGCCACCCGGCTGAGGACTTCCTGCGGCAGGTAGAAATACTTTCCCTGGATGTCCTGGAGTATGGCTATCAGGTTGGCGCGTTGGTCGTCGAACTGTCCGAGGATGGAATCTGCCTGCTGAAGCTCGGTCTCGGTCATGGCGAAAGTACCGCCTCCCCGTACCGCTAAGGCGGGACCAGTAAAACCCGCCTCGGTGAAGGTGAGCATGCGGCCGTCCAGCCCAGCCTGCCTGCCACTGCGCAGCTATCCCACGGTGGGTGCGGCATTTGCGCGACGCCCGCACTTCCGGCGCTGCGCCTCGCTATGCGCCATCCTCCGCGACTTCATGGGGCGGTTGGCGCAATCGATGCCGCGGGTCCGCGGAATCTGGAGCGTTATCGACGCGTGGGTTGACAGCCGCACAAGCTCACCTGGTCCTTATTCTTTCGGGCTGCGACGCCACAGAATGCGCGTCACCGGCCCCTTCAATACTTCCTGTTCAAAATTCCTGGGCGCCTCGGGAGTATCGCTCTGCCGGTTCTCGTCCGGATTCGCGAGCTGCTGCCGGCAGGCCGTCAGCCGGGCCTCGAAGGCGTGATCGGCCAGCGTGGCCGCCAACTCGGAGCGATGCATGCGACCCTTGCCTTCACACAGCGGACATGGGACGTAGTGGCCGTTTCGGGAAGTGTCGCTCATAAATGCCTCGAGAAACTCCGCATTAATAAAGACAAATAAAAAGGCGCCGTCGAGGGCGCCGGAACAAATCGGTCATTGAGAGTTGGTCGCACACGAGGCGCGTCCACGAACCTAGTCCATCTCGTACCTTCGCATGTTTCGGTGGGCCGGGCTGTGATGAGAGTCACCCATTGCGGTGACTGGATCTCGAAGAGCAATTGGCTATCGTGGAAGGCTCGCTGCGGGAGCCAGCGGCTGGCCGGGGGGACCCAAGAATTGGAGCGTTCGAGCTTAGCCAAACGGTCTGCCGCCGCTTGCGAGCCTCGGCCTGGATTTTCTTGATATTTAAACCTTGGACAGCGGTTTCCGCATCCGCCCAGCGCATAAGCCTACTTGGGCAAGGCGGCAAACCGAGTGTGTGAGTACCACGCGTCGTCCCACCAGTGGAGATCGAGGTAGCGTCCCTCGGAGGCCTCGTACAAGCACGGAACATTGCGATAGCCTCTTCGGTCTCGCCACACTGAACCCAGGCCGGCCACTGAGAACTTTCGTTGCACATCCGGATACTTTGCGCCAAATCCCAGGAACTCTGGCAGTTCTGCTGGCCGCAAGCCCTCTTTGTCGAGCTCGTGGAGAACATCCTCTGACCTCATGCGGTGTTCAAAGCGAACCAGAACGACTTCCAGCGCCGCCTGACCGCTGCGCGTACAGGGAAAATTCCTGGCGTTGATCTCGGAGTGCACTGCCTGGCACTCTCCGACCTGGATCGCGTTCTCTACCGAGAGATCGTAGTTCACCGCGACCGGGAAAATATCTCTCTGCTTGCTGGCTGCCGTGGCCATAACATCGGCAAACTTGTCGAGCAGGCTTTCTCCTTGGGCAGTGGCAACCCGGAGGATGTCATTATCGGAGCAACCGCGTTCCTTCACTCTTTCGAGCAAGCTCTGCAAGAGTACATGCATATCCGCCTTCATTTTCGGCCTCCGTCAGTGCGTTTCAAGCTCCGCCGAATCACAGCCGCGCATTTTCTGCCCGCGTCTGAGCAGGTCAGTGCTGACCGTAGCGTAGTTCGCATAAAGAAACCGTGAGAACCGCCGATGAAAGTTTTGTATTGAACGTACAAATATTTCAAATGGAAGGGAACCGGTCTTTACCGATCAACAGGGCCGTAATAGCCCGTTTTTGCGTAGATCCGCAGCTTTTGTGACTTGGGACGATTCAGTCCTACCTTTAGCTTGTGCCACTTTCCATCTCCTGCCGATTGGCTGAGGGAGTAGCCCAGTACATACTGAGTTCGCAGTTCCTCGCTGATCTGCCGCACCGCCCGATGCAGTTCGTCCGCGCCGTGCGTCAGGAACACCCGCCCGCCCGTGACACTGGTTACCTCATCCAGAGCCAGCAGCCCCGACTTCTCTTCCATTGTCTTCGGGTATCTTTCGAAGATGTCGATGGCATAGACCTGGACGTCCGCTTCTTTGAGGACCGACTTGAGTTCACCCTGCGTGTAGCGGCTGCGATTGTCTCCTCCATCGGAAATCACCAGCAGCGCCTTCTTGCCATAGCGGGCATTACGCATCTCTCTGAGCCCAAGATAGATGGCATCCCAGAGCGCGGTGTAGCCGTCAGCCTGGATGGGCTGCAGGGCCGCTTCAATGTCAGCCGGGGAGTCGGTGAAATCCGCCTGCAAGCGCGGCGCGTCGGCGAAGGTGACCACGGCAAACTCATCTTGCGGATTTGAATACCTAAAAAACTCCATGGCGGCGCTGCGAGCTTGTTCAAGGTTGTCTCGCATGCTGCGGCTTGTATCCAGCACGACAGCTACTGACATCGGCGCATCTTCGGACGAAAAGTAGCGAATTTGCTGGGCATGCTTGCCATCGAGAACTGCGAAGTCGCTTGCCTGCAGGCTGCTTACAAAACGGTCGTCGGAGTCAGTAACGGTGACATTCACCAACACCAGATCGACGTTGGTCTTCAGCGTCGGCCCAAGTCCGGTCGGGCGGACCAAATGCGACTGCGGAAAGACGTGGACTTCATCCTGGAGGCTTTGGGCGAACCCCGGTTGCGCAAACGGCGCCGCGAGAACCGTCGTCCACAGGCTCCAGATCAGCAATCGCAGAATCTGTAGCTTTCCCTGACGATAAATTACAAGAGTAGTCATCTGCGTTCCACTTGCAACACGCCCTACACAGGGGCCCAGTACCCAGCGTTTCTATCCCGCACCAGTAAATCTACAGAAACAGCCGTAAATAATGCATAAAAGTTCCCTAAAAGAGTCGTGAAAGCGATTTGCGCTTAGGTGAAGGGGTGTTGATGTCTTTATGAACGAATCGCTGCAGTTCATTCTGCGGCACAACTCCGCCGCTTTCCCGGTTCCGATCAAAACATTTAATAGGTGCAAATCAAACCTTTGATCGCCGGTCTTCACGGCTTCTTCATGCCCTCCGTTTTATCGTCTAGATGAAAATCGGTCAGGGCCAGCACTGCGCTTGCTCTGGTGCTTGGCAGATGGCGGAGCGGCAGGGGGAGCCGATGTCGGAAAGTCCAATGGCCGAAAACGCGTCAGTTGAAATGAAACGGACGGTTGGGTTGACCGGATTAACCATGAATGCCATGGCGCTCATCGCCCCCGGCGCCTTCCTGTGGCTGACGTTCGCGGGGCAGGCGGCCTATGGAGCAACCACACCCGCGATGTGGATGGGCATTCTGTTCGCGCTGGTGTTGTGTCTGGCCACTGCGGTCTGTTATGCGGAAATGGCCAAGCTGTATCCCGGCACGGGCAGTTCCTATTACTTTGCTGAACAGGCCTTTCTGAATCATGATAAAGCCTGGCCTTATGCGCGATTTGCCAAGTTCGTCGTCGGCTGGGGCTCACACCTTTACTACTGGGTTTATCCGGGAGTGATGGCGGGAGTAATCGGCGTCATCTCCGGCTACCTGGTAGGAACGCTATGGCCCAACTTCATGAGCGCCACGAATCCCGGCCCTGCGTTCATGATGCTGGTCGCAATCGTGTTTGCATTTGGCGTCGCCTACATTGGCTATCGGGGCATCAACGGGTCGACAGCGGTCAACATCGCCGTTAACGTCATTCAGATCAGCGCTCTGCTTGTGTTTGCAGCGATGGCGCTCGGCTATCGGCTCAACCATTCCCCAGGCAGCGTGGCCTACCAGTTCGACGCGCAAACCAGCGCAGCTTTTTCATGTGAGTTTGCTACCACCAGGACGATGGTAAACGGGCAGGCGGCGGACGCGATTGTCTGCGCCGCCGACGGCACACCGCAATGCGCGGCCGACTCCGCCGGCAAGCCGGTACCATATCGCGTCAGTTATCCCGAACACGACTCCACCGGCGGCTTCCTCTCCCATCCCACCGCCCGCTCCGTGGTTCGCATGCACAACTTTGGCTGGATGTTTGTCCAAGCCACGATTGCGATTTTGATCCTGGTGGGGTTTGAATCCGTAACCGCCATGGGAGGCGAAGCCCGGAACGCCAAACGGGATGTTCCCATCGCGGTGATCACTTCCCTGCTGGTGCAGGGTGCATTTTGTTATCTGTTCGAATACTTTTCCGCCAACTATTTTCTGAATAGCGGCTACACCATGCAGAATGCGGCGGGATCGGCGGCACCGATCGGAGACATGATGATCATGGTGGGCGACGCCATGCTGGGTCCTGGCCGAGGCCGCATCTTCATGTTGTGCGAAGCAGTAACCGTTTTTGTTGCGCTGATCGGGACCACGCTCTCCTGCATCAATACCGGGGCGCGAGTCACGTACGCGATGGGCAGAGATAAGGACGCACTCGAAAGCTTTGGCGTTCTTCACTCCAGGAATCTGACCCCCCACCGCGCCATCTGGACGCTGGCTGCGATTTCCGCGGTGGTTGGCTGTCTGACGGTAGCGGTATATTTCGGCGACGGCGCGGCTCCGGCTGATTCCGCGATTCAGGCCTTGCCCCACGGCTTCTGGTCCAGCTTTGGCTACACAACCCACGACAAGATGGCGGCTCTCCCCAATACGTTCCTGACGGCGTCGTTGGCGTCCAACTTTGGCACGTTCCTGCTTTATATGTTGAGTTGCATCACTTGCATCGTGTGCTACCACAAGCATGCGAACTTCAAAGTCGTGCGCCATCTCGTCATCCCCTTGTTCGGACTGCTGGCCAATCTGGCGTGCATGGCGTTTTATCTGATTGGCCCCTTCCTCGGATACGGGACGAGGAAGGAACCGCTGCTGGCACTGGGTATCGCACTGGTGTGGGGGGCTTGTGGTTGGCTCTACTTTGCCCTCTCGGCGAAGAAGACAGGGGGCTCCAGGCTGGCCGGGAGCCGGACATCTGTCGCGGATGGCGAGCCGCCGGCATAAGGCTGCACCTTGCTCGCCGACTTGATACTACAAAGGCGAAGCTTCGGGTTCAGAATCGCTGGCTTCATCCTTCGGAAGGATTGTGGAAGCGATATCCCAGCCAGGGTTCGGTCAGAATGTACTTGGGTCGTGAGGGATCGTCTTCGATTTTCTTGCGAAGTGCCCTGACATAGGACCTCAAGTATTCCAACTCTTCGCGATACTCAGGCCCCCAGATCGAATTCAGCAGCTTGGCATGAGTGAGGGGCATGCCTTGGTTCCTCATCAGCAGGGCCAGCAGATCAAATTCTGTCGGCGTAAGGTGAACCATCTTGCCCGCCCGCCGCAGCACACGCCGCTCGAAATCAATTTCCAAGCTGCCCGCCTGGAGGGTTGCGGGCGTGTCTGCGGAGTCTCTCCGTCGGAGCACCGCTCGCAAGCGTGCCACCAGCTCCCCGAATCGGAAGGGTTTCGTGATGTAATCGTCGGCGCCAGCGTCCAAGGCGCGCACGATGTCACTCTCCGTATCTCGCACGGTCACCATGACGATTCCGACATGAGGTGTCACGGCGCGGATTCGGTGACACGCTTCCAGCCCACCCATGCCCGGCATATTGATGTCCAGTAGCACGATGTCGAAGGCACGCTGCGGGATGATTTCGAGCGCCTTCTCCGCGCTGCCGGCTTCTTCAACCGCAAAGCCACAAGCGCTCAGGGAAGTTCGCAACACGGAGCGCAGAGGCGGCTCGTCATCAACTACCAATACGTTGAATTTACGGGTCATGGTCGGATTCGCTGTTGGACAACGGTATCGTAAAACGGAACGCCGTGCCTCCGTTGGCTCCCGCGGGCCCATCCAGGTCGAGATTGCCGCCGTGTGCCAGCGCGATCTTTCGAGCCACGTACAAACCGAGTCCCGATCCAGAAGCCTGCTTTTGCGCCTCGGCTCCGCGATAGAAGCGGTCGAAGATACGGGCCCGTTCGTTCGATGGAATCGCGCTTCCGTCGTTCCACACGTCGACAGCAATCAACTCGCCCGGCGATTCGATGGAGACTCTGACATCGGAATCGGGCCGAGAGTACTTGCAGGCATTGTCCAATAACTGCCCCAGCCCGAATCGGAGCAGCTCAAGGTCGCCGAGCGTAGTGGCGCCGGTGATCCCGTTAAGAGAAAGACGCCGGCCCGGCCAGCGCCGGGAATACTGATCGACGAGCGCCTTCAGGATGTCGGCAACATCGATCAGTTCCATCTGCGGCCTGACTTCTGCGCGATCCAGCCGGGCCAACCGCAGCAGCCTGGTGGTCAACTGCTCCAGCAGCGATGCCTCCGACTCCACGGCCTCGGCGAGCTGCCGTTGTTCCGGCCTCAGGGGGCCGGCTTCATGAAGTCCGCCGGCAGCGGCAAGAATCGTGGTTAAGGGAGTTTTGAACTCATGCGCCAGCGCGTCGAGCACGACTCCACGGAACACCTCCGTTTCGGCCACAGCCGCCGCGTGGCTCGCCCGCTGAAATGCGAGTGAGTGTTCCAGCATGATGGTCGCCAGCGCCGCCAAAGGACCGGCTGTCAGCCGACAATCCCGCAAGCCTTCGAAGCCGATGGCGCCGGTCGTGCGGCCGCCGGCCTGAAGCAGGCGCACAGCAAGGCCAGAGCCAGGATCCTCAAAATTCCTGCGCCCGATGTAGGCATCGCGCGTTTTCTCCGCAATGCCGTCGCGCGAGTTTCCCTCGACATAAAGCCCGGCAGTCTCGGCATCAAACAAACACACGGCGCGCAGGTCGAACTGCGACCGGAAGGGTATCAGCAGGTTCGGCCCAACCGCCGTTCCGGGTTCGAGCGCCAGTAACTGGAGCGCCAGTTCGTAGAGCCGTGTCATTTCTCTGCGCTGGAGCTCTTCCGAATCGGCCGCTTCCTGAGTTTGCGAAACCAGGCGCGTAACCACCAGTCCGGTAACCAGGAACGTAATCAACGCCAGCGTGTCCGAAGAATCAGAGACTCGAAACGAGAACAACGGGGGGATGAAAAAGTAATCGAGGCACGCAGCACATAGAACAGCAACCACAGCCGAGGAACGAAAATCGCCGGTGAGCGACTGCAATACGACAACAATCAGATAGCAGAAGCCGGTGACGGGCACACTCAGTCCGAGCCCGTAGCAGATGAAGGTCACCAGCCCGGCCACCATGATGCCGGGCAAAGCCCGCAACAAGAAACGCCAACTTCTCTCTCTGCGCTTGCGTGTTTCCGGACTGGCTGCTTCGCTCTGGGTCATGTGCGCGATCGCGCCGCGAGCTCGCGATCATGCTCAAAGCCTATCACTTAGGTCCATCACGGCGTAGTTGGAAGCGTCCGTGCTGGTTCCGGCTCATGCACCTGCCAGTACCGGCGCTCAAGCACTCACCACTTGGTGGCGCGAATCAAGTCGCAGAGCGCGTCGGTTGCCTGCTGTGTGCTGGCGCGGCCGCCCAGGTCCGGTGTCCTTCCTCGCCCCTCCCGCACCAGGGTTTCGATGGCAGTCATGAGGACGGCAGCGGCTTCCTTCTCGCCGAGATGGTCCAGCATCAGTTGCACCGACCAGATAGTGCCCAGCGGATTCGCAATTCCCCGGCCGCTGATGTCCGGTGCGGATCCATGGATGGCCTGAAAGAGGCTGGGATACTTGCGCTCGGGGTTCAGGTTCGCGCTCGGCGCAATTCCCATGCTGCCGGAGATGGCTGCCCCTAGGTCCGTAAGGATGTCCCCGAACAGGTTGGAGGCGACGATCACGTCCAGCGTTTCGGGTTTCGTGACCAAGCGGGCCGTCAGCGAATCGACCAACTGCTGTTCATGCTCGAGGTCGGCATACTCGCTGGCCACGCTGCGGAACACCTCGTCCCAGAACACCATGTTGTGCTGCATGGCGTTGGACTTGGTGGCGCTGGTGACCTTCTTTCGTCCGTGGCTTCGGGCGTACTCGAAGGCATAGCGGATCACCCGCTCCGTCCCGCTGCGGGTGAACACGATCTCCTGGATGGCCACCTCGTGGGGGGTACCGCGGTGTACCCGGCCGCCTACGCCCGCATATTCCCCTTCGGTGTTCTCCCGAACGCACACCATGTCGATATGGTTCGGGCCCTTGGCCGCGAGTGGGCTCGTTACTCCCGGCAGCAGCCGCATGGGGCGCAGGTTCACGTACTGGTCGAACTGCTGTCGGATGGGCAGCAGCAAGCCCCAGAGCGTGATGTGATCCGCCACTCGCGGGTCGCCGATCGGGCCCAGCAGGATGGCGTCGAAGCCCGCGCGCTCCAGCATCTGTATGCCGTCCTGCGGCATCATCGCTCCATGCCGCAGGTACCACTCGGAGCCCCAGCCAAAGGTTGCAAAGTCAACGCGAAACTGGCCACAAGCCTCAGCCAATACTTCGAGCACGCGAACCCCTGCGGGGATGACCTCCGATCCTATCCCGTCGCCGGGAAGCACAGCGATGTGGTAGTGGCGCATGGACATCCCCTACGAGACGGCTACCGGGACTTTACCGCTCATGGAGGACGCTTCGGGTGGTAACCCGGGGACAAACAGTGGGATCACATAAGGCCCTTCAGGGATAACCGCCACACGGCGATCGCCCTGCGCCTTCACACTCTCCCTGACCGCGGCCAATGGCGATTCGATCACGGTGACTCCTGTCAGTGCCTGCTGATCTTTCGTCAGCCCCTCGGTGTAGAGAAAAATATTGGCCCTTTTCATGGCCTTGACCTGCATCTCCGTCTGCCATTCATCGATAGCCGCGTACTTTTTCTCGATGATTCCACGGAGAAATCTTTCAGGTCCTTGGTCCGTCAGGCACACTTGCGCTTCGGCATACTCGGGCGATCCCATTCCCTCGGAACATGCCGAGACAATGATGAGGTCACCGCCCGGCTCAAGGATATCGAGAGCGCCCACCATTCCCTTGACGGTCTGGTAATAAGTCTTATCTAGCGGGTAACCCGCAGAACTGGTCACAACGGTTTTGAATCTTGCGTTAAGGTGGATCTCCGCATAGGGCCGCACGAACGCAACCGCTTCCAGGTGACTCTCTTCGATTTCCCCGAAATTGACAAAGGATATCCGGCGGTCCTCATCAATGACCGTATTAACCGCCAGACACCTTCCCACCATTTGCACGATCTCCATCTGGGCCGCGTGCAGAGGGTTGCCCTCGATAACACAGTTTGCAGCCCGGGAATCCTCCAGCACCCGCGCACAGTGGAAAGTGCGGATCGTCTTTTCATGGGCAACGCCCGGGGCGACAATTTTTCTTCCGCCGGAGTAACCGGCCATGAAATGGGGCTCCACCAACCCGACGACGATGCGGAGATCAGCCTGGACAAATCGGCGGTCGAGCCTGGCCTCGATGCCGGCCGATGTAGTTCCCAGGTATTCATGATCATCATCCCGCCGGGCAAAATGGTTGGCCACGGTCACGGTGTCGAGGACCCAGTCGCTTCCGACCAACTCACGAAGCTCATCCCCTTCATTCGGCCTATGGAGACCTGTGGCAACGAGAACAGTGATGGAATCGGGGGCCATTCCAGCCTGGATCAGTTCTTTTATGAGCGGAGTTAGAATAAGGCCGTTGGGTACAGGCCGGGTAATGTCGCAGATGAGGATGCAGCAACTGCGGCAGCCCTTCGCCTCATCACGGAGCGTTTTGCAGTTCACTGGATTCGCAAAGGCAGCCTTGATGGCTCCCTCAGGGTCTTTGAGGACGGACATGGCCTTTTTCTGGATCAGCGTAACGTCGATATCTCCAGGAAGATCAAGAGACAGTCCGCTTTTGCCATACTTCATATTAATGTTCATGTCCGCTATCCCTCCACATACCGGGCAGTGGGAAACCCGGCAGATAAGAATACTACGACGATCTCGGCCAAGGGGTTTTCGGGGTCATGGGCCTGGGCTCAGGCGAACCTCAGCACAAAGGGCAGGCCCACGATCAACAGCACCGCCAGGTACACCACGCCCATAATGAATCCCTGCCGCCAGAAATCCTTGCCCGCGATGTAGCCGCTGCCGTACCAGATGGGAGACGGCCCGGTGGCATAGGGGGTGAGAATGCCCATCAGGCCCAGGCTGTACACCAGCATGAGGGTGATCGCGCGGGTGGGTATGCCCGGGATCGCCACCATGGCGGCGAGGAACACGGGCAGTACCGCCGCGGTGTGGGCCGTGGAACTGGCGAACAGGTAATGGATGAGAAAGAAGACTGCCACCACGCTGACCATCATGGCAAGCGGTGGAATGTGCGTCAGGCTGGCTACCGTGCGATCGGCGAACCACTTGAGGAAGCCGACGCTGTTCAACCCATCCGCCATGGCCACCAGGGTGGCGAACCACACCAGCACGCTCCAGGCCTGCTTGTTGGCGGCGATGTCGCTCCACCCCACCACCTTGGTGATGATCATCAGCGCGATTACGGCCATCGCGACCGTTACAGGAGCCACCCAGTGTGAGCCTGCAATCCATGCGACCAGAGCGGCGAGCGCGAGAAGCGCCATGGTGATTTCCCGGCGCGTGATTCGCCCTAGCATCTGGAGTTCGTGTCCTGCCCAGATCACCACCTCGGTCCCCCGCTTGATCTGCGGCGGATACAACACGTAGGTAAGCAACGGAGTCGCCGCAAACAGCAGGATACCGACCGGAAGGAAGCCCAAGAGCCACGCCGTCCATGTGATGTCGACATGCGCGATCTTCCTGGCCAGCTCGATGGCCAGCAGGTTGGGCGCCAGCGCCGTCAGGAACATGGAACTGGTGACGTTGGTGATGGCGAATCCGGTCCACATCAGGTAGGAACCGATCTTGCGCGGGTCGTGGTCGGGTGTAGAGCCATAGAGCGGAGGAATGTTCTTGACCACCGGGTAGATGGTGCCGCCGCTGCGCGCCGTGTTGGATGGCATGAAGGGCGCCAGCAGCAGATCGGAGAGCGCAACCGCATAGCCGAGGCCGAGCGTGCGCTTGCCGAGGAGCTTGACCAGCAGCAGCGCGATCCGCCTTCCCAGTCCGGTGGCCTCGTAGCCCAGGGCGAACATGTTGGCCGCGAAGATGAGCCAGACCGTGTCATTGGAGAACCCGGAGAGCGACCAGCGCATGGCCTCGGCGGGCGTCTTGCCGACGAAGACGCACATCGCGGCGATGGCTACCCCGATGAAACCGACGGCTGGCCCGGGGAGCGGCTCCGCGATTAGCCCCGCGATGACGGCTGCGAACAAGGCGAAGAAGTGCCAGGCATTCGGCGTCAGCCCGCTGGGTACGGGGATGATCCTGAGCCCGAGGCCCAGGGCCAGCGGCACCACCCACTTCACCCATCCGTAGTTCGCCGAAGGGACCATGGGCGGACGTTGGGGCGTCGTTACCTCGGTTACAGCCGATGCAGTGGCCATAGGGCACCTCCCCATTCATTAGTTGACCTCGGTTCGTCCGATCGCTCTGTGACCAGCGACACACGGCTTTGTGATTAGGTGATTGGTTCCTATCTTGATGAGGACGCGGCAGATAGAATTCTTGACATATTACGTATCGCGATATTAATATCGCGCATTGAGATATGACCTTGGGCGAGAAAATCCGCTACCTGCGCGAGATGGAAGGCACGCTGCGCGGGTTGGGGCGCGACATGACGCAGCAGGAGATTGTCCGGGAGGTCAAGCGGGAGCGGGGCGCGAGCATCAGCCAGTCGTACCTCTCGCAGATCGAGAGCGGCGCGCGCCCGCACCTGACCAACACCACGCGCATGTTGCTGGCGCGGTTCTTCAAGGTGCACCCGGGATACCTGGTGGACGACCCCGAGGGGTTCCACACCGAGCTCACCTCGGAGGTGCGCGGCCTGGAGGA
This sequence comes from Terriglobales bacterium, assembly GCA_052145015.1. Taxonomy (GTDB): domain Bacteria; phylum Acidobacteriota; class Terriglobia; order Terriglobales; family Acidobacteriaceae; genus JAHFUA01. The sequence goes on along the minus strand of JBKQPN010000090.1, from coordinate 14,375 downwards.
CACGCTCGACCTGTGGCTCATCAACGGGGCGGAGCGCTTCCGCCGCGATCTGGAGTTGCGGCACGCGCTGCTCGAGGTGGCCAAGCACAAGGACTCGCGCAAATGCCTGCTGCTGTTGGGAGAGATCCTGGAGACACCGGACCTGGCCGAGCGGTTGATGGAAGTGCTCAAATCCGGGCCCAAGGCCAAGGGACAGGGATGAGGAGGTGATCACGATGACCTGGGAAACCTTCTATCTGATCTGCTTCGTCGTCGGCGGTGTTTTGATCATCGTCTCGTTCTTGTCAGGCGTGCTGCACCTGCCTCATTTCCATCTGCACTTCCCGCATCACGGAGGGGGGCTGCACCTGGGTGGAGGCCATATTGGCGGCGCGCATGGCGGGGGAGCACATGCGGCCGGCGGAGGATCGGCGCAAGGCGGAGCGGCGAGCTATCAGGTGTCACCGCTGAACTTCCCCACGCTGCTTATTTTTCTGGTGTGGTTCGGGGGCACGGGATATCTGCTAACGCACTATGGCCACGGCTGGGGCTTTCTGGGGTTGCTGGTTTCCGCGGTGGCGGGGCTTGCGGGCGCGGCCATCGTGTTCTGGTTCATGGCCAAGATCCTGGTGAAGCCGGATGAGAACCTCGACCCTGCCGACTACGTCATGGTGGGCACCTTGGGCAAACTGACGGTGGGCATCCGCAAGAAGGGCACGGGCGAGATCGTGTACGTGCATGGCGGCGCACGCAAGAGCGCCGCGGCGCGCAGCGAGGACGGCCGTCCCATCGACAAGGGCATGGAGGTAGTGATCGAGCGGTACGAGAAGGGGATCGCATACGTGCGCCGGTGGGATGAGTTGGCCGATGAGCCACGCTCCGAACCGGCGCGGGGCACGGACCAGCATTGATTCGTTTTGGCCGGGTTACGGAAATCCGGCGGATGTGGCTGGAGGCTTTATGCAGAACCTGCAATGGGTCGGCGGTATCTGGTTTCTGGTGGGCGTGGGCCTGGTCGCCCTGTTCTTCGTCATGGGTTTTCTGGCCAGGATCTACCGCAAAGCCGGGCCCCATGAGGCGCTGATCGTCTATGGCTTCCGCGGCACGCGCATCATCAAGGGCCACGGCACGCTGATCTTCCCCATGGTGGAAAGCTGCAAGGAGCTGTCGCTGGAGCTGATGTCGTTCGACGTGGCGCCGCAGCAGGACCTCTACACCAAGCAAGGCGTGGCGGTGACGGTGGAGGCGGTGGCGCAGATCAAGGTGAAGTCGGATGACGAGAGCATCCGCACCGCCGCCGAGCAGTTCCTCACCAAGACCGACCAGGAGCGCGAAGGCCTGATCCGGCTGGTGATGGAAGGCCACCTGCGCGGCATCATCGGGCAGTTGACGGTGGAGGAGATCGTCAAGGAGCCGGAGATGGTGGCCGACCGCATGCGCTCCACCTGCGCCGACGACATGACCAAGATGGGGCTGGAAGTGGTGTCGTTCACCATCAAGGAGGTGAAGGACAAGAACGAATACATCGCCAACATGGGCAAGCCGGATGTGGCGCGCATCAAGCGCGATGCCGACGTGGCCACGGCTGAAGCCGATCGCGACACCGCCATGAGGCGCGCGGTGGCGACCCGCGATGCCGCCGTGGCCAAGGCGCAGGCCGACCAGGAGCGGGTGCTGGCGGAGACGCTCTCCATGGCCAAGCAGGCCGAGTCGCAACGGGATCTCGAGGTCAAGAAGGCACTGTTCCTGGAAACCACCAAGAAACAGCAGGCGCAGGCCGACAAGGCCTATGACATCCAGACGCAGGTCATGCAGCAACAGCTCACCGCCGAGCAGGTGAAGGTGCAGCAAGTCGAAAAAGAGCAGCAGGTGAAGGTGCAGGAGGCGGAGATCGCCCGCCGAGAAAAAGAACTGATCGCCACCGTGCTCAAGCAGGCGGAGATCGAGCGGCAGCGCATCGAGACCCTGGCCGAGGCCGAGAAGCAGCGGCTGATGGCCGAAGCCGAGGGCCGCGCGTCGTCCATACGGCAACAGGGTGAGGCCGAGGCCGACATCATCTTCAAGAAAGGCGAAGCGGAAGCCAAAGCCATGAACGTCAAGGCCGCAGCCTACCAGGAGTACAACCAGGCGGCGGTGGTGGACAAGCTAATCACCGGGCTGCCCGACATAGTAAAGGCCATGGCGGCGCCGCTGGCCAGTGTGGACAAGATCACCATCGTCTCCACCGGCAACGGCAGCGCTGCCGGGCTGAACAAAATCACCGGCGACATGGCACAGATCGCGGCGCAGGTGCCGGCGTTGTTCGAGGCGCTCTCGGGCATGAAGATGTCGGACTTGCTGGCCAAGGTCCGCGTGATCGGCGACAAGACGCCCACGCCGGACGTCCTGCCGCCCGAAGGCAAAGCGGACGCTGCGGGCGCGGGGAAGAAGTAGTCATCACCAACCCTTGGTACTCGGTACACAGAAAAGGAGTCACGTCATGGCACTCATGGAGCGAGTCTCAACCCTGGTGCGGGCCAACCTCAACGACCTGATCGACAAGGCCGAGGACCCGGAGAAGATGCTGAAGCAGGTGATCCTCGATATGGAGAACCAGCTCATGCAGGTGAAGACGCAGGTAGCCATCTCCATCGCCGACCTGCACCTGCTGGAGAAGCGCAGGAAGGAGAACGAGGACAAAGTGGTGGAATGGATGCGCAAGGCCGAGCTGGCGGTGGACAAGAAGCAGGACGACCTGGCGCGCGCGGCGCTGGAGCGTCACAAGAGCTATCAGACGGTGGCGGAGAGCTTCACGCAGCAGATCGAAGACCAGAAGACGCAGGTGGAGAGCCTGAAGTCCGCGCTGCGCAAGCTGGAGCAGAAGCTGGCGGAGGCCGAAGCCAAGGCCGAGCTGCTGGTGGCGCAGCACCGGCGCACGCGCGCCGCGGGCAAGGCGGCCGACGCGCAGGCGGCGATGGGCGACCGCGCCAAGCTCGCCACCTTCGACCGCATGAAGCACAAGGTCGAGCGTTCGGAGGCGGTCGGGCAGGCAAAAACGGCGCTGGCCGGCGAGGACATCGACGACCGCTTCGCCAAGCTGGAGAAGGAAGAGGAGATCGAGCGCATGCTGGCTGAGATCAAGCAACGCCGCGGGACCGCGTGATAGAAATGGGCAGCACTGGCCTCTGGCGGGCATCTCTTTGCCAGTCTGGTGGGTGCGCTGTTAGGATACCCAACCGAGGAGCCACATGGACACGAATAGGATTCTTGCAGAACTCCGGGCAGAGCGCGGCCGTATTGACGACGCCATTTCGGCACTTGAAGCCGTCAACTCGACTGGACCCCGGAGAGTAGGTCGCCCGCCCGGAGCGGCACGGAAGGTGAGCAGGCGTGGCCGCATGAGCCCTGCGGCGCGGAGGAAGCTGTCGCGGCTGCTGAAGCAGCGCTGGGCACAGGGCAAGATGAAGCCGAAGGCGAAGGCCGCGTAGGGCAGCGATCAAGTCTCGCACGGATTTGTGAGGCTTGATCTATCCCGGCAGCGAGACGTACGCGCACCGCCGCCTGTGGGCTGGGCCCTGCCTCCCGGTGTTCATTTCTGCCCGAGGTGACGCACAGTCATGCAACTCCTGTCGGCTTTTCGGGTTCATATAAGTGACAATGCCGTGTTTGGGGGAAGCCTTGAAAGCATCGCAATTCTTTCCTAGTGGAAACCGCCGGGCCTTGGCCTTCTTGGCAGGCTTGGCAGTGGTTTGCGCGGTGGCGCTCTCGGCCAGCGCCCAGAGCGGCGCCAGGAGCCCGTATGAGGACGAAAATAACGGCGTCAGCGTCGGCGGAAATTGGGTCGAGTTTCATTCCGAAGATAAGATGACCGCCGCCAAGAAGGTCCGCTTTGAGCTGCTGGCGGACAACTACCTGAGCCAGGACCCGGATTACAAGCCGCGCATCGAACTCGTCTGTACCAATGGCAAGTACACCTACGCCGACTTCAATCCCGGCATCCGGCTGGGCCCGCCCAACCGTCCCGGCTTTTGGGGACAGCCCCAGATGGAGGTCAGGGTCCGCGTCGACGACACGCACCACGATCACGGCTGGAACTGGATGCGTGACCGCTTCCTCTCCATGGACAAGGGCACCACTCGCGAGTTGATCGGAGCTCACGTCTTCAAGGTGGAAATCCGCGGCCGCAACGGCCCCGAAATCGCGGAATTTTCGCCCGCTGGCCTGGATCTCGCCCGGGTGAGGCAGGCCTGCGATCTGACTCCGAAAAGGCCCAGCAAGGACTACTAGCCTGCTGTCTGATGGCCCGCAGTTCCCAGCTTGGTTGGAAGTCAGTTGCCCTCCTCCTGTCGTGCCTGGGCCTGGCGGCCAGTGCAACCGCGGATGAGCGCCGGGCTTCCATCCCCCACGGAACGGTGGAGTTGCTCTCAGAACAGGAGAGCATCCAGCCCGGACGTGCGATCCATCTCGGGCTCCACTTCCGGCTGGAGAAGGGCTGGCACATCTATTGGATCAATCCCGGCGATTCGGGAGAGCCTCCGCAATTGGAGTGGCACTTGCCCGCGGGATTGCGGGCCGGCACGATCGAATGGCCGGCGCCGAGCCGCCTGCCCATCCCGCCGTTGATGGATTATGGATACGAAGGAGAAGTCCTTCTTCTGGTGCCGATCGAGAACACCGCAGGCCTCGCACCCGGTGAAGAGGCAGCTCTGAGTGCGGACATGAAGGCGATTGTCTGTCGCGAGGTCTGCATCCCGGCCAGGGCGCAACTCTCCTTGTCGCTGCCGGTGCGCGCTGAGCGGCCGCGTGAATCCGCGGGAACGGATGCGATGTTCAGCGCCGTGCGAAAAACATTGCCCAAGCCTGCGCCCGCGAGCTGGAAGTCGTCTGCCAGGGATCTGGGCGAGAGCTTCGAACTCAGGGTGAACACCGGTCACTCGGCACCCGCAGCCTGGTTCGCCCCGCTCGAACCCCTCGAGATCGAGAACGCTGCTCCGCAGAAAAGTGTATCGACGGCGGCAGGCGTGCGTCTGATACTGAAGAAGTCTGACCAGTTATTGAAGCCGGTTTCGCGGCTGCGGGGCGTGCTGGTTCTGCCCCAAGGCGCGTATCTGATCGACGCGCCAGTCGCCGTCTCGCCGGCCAAGAGGCCCAAGAAGGAGCAGTGAGATGAAACGAGGATTCGCTTACGTGGTGGCGCTGGTTCTGATGGCTCTATCCACTGCCGCTCTGGCCGCAAGGGTGGGCGAGCCGGCGCCGAACTTCACGGCCATCGACAGCAACGGTAAAGCCCACACGCTTGCCGCCTATCACGGCAAGTTCGTGGTGCTCGAGTGGCATAACCAGGGATGTCCCTACACTCAGAAGCACTACAACAGCGGCAACATGGAGCGCTTGCAGAAGGAATGGACGCAGAAAGGAGTGGTCTGGCTGACCGTGATCTCCTCCGCGCCCGGCACCCAGGGCTATGTCACCGCCGAGCAGGAGAACGACTACCTGCGCAGGATGAATGCCGCGCCCACCGCGGCGCTACTCGATCCCACGGGCGACCTCGGCCATCTCTACAGCGCCAAGACCACCCCTCATATGTTTATCATCAGGCCCGATGGCGTGCTGATCTACGACGGCGCCATCGACGACAAGTCAACGCCCGACCCGGCGGACATCGCGACCTCCAGGAACTACGTCTCTCTGGCGCTCAACGAGGCCATGTCGGGCAAGCCGGTCAGCACGCCGACGTCGCGGCCGTACGGCTGCTCGGTCAAGTATGCCCACTAGCCAGTCCGGCGGGTACGTTGTTGGCTGTTCGGGGAAGTGTGTGCGTTTAGGTGCATCCCGGGGCGTTGTGTGCAGCAAAGTGTGCGGCAGGTTGTGCACCTAGCCGCCGCTTTTGCACCCCGCGCCCGCGCCCAACCAGCAAGGCTCTTGGCCCCCAGTTAGTGAAGACCCCTTCCATGAGAAGGCCGGCCCTCCGCATCCTCAACGCGAGTTAACTTCCGGACTACCCCCGCGCGTTTTTTTCAATTCGACAAATCCAAATAAGTCGGGCCAGTTTTCATCTCGCTGTAACCCCTTCCGCATAGAATCCGTGTAGACCCACGGAGGCCGGAAGTGAGGGACACGAATACGACAAAACACAAGGGAATCAACCACTGGCTCATGCTGGACTTGACCGAGAGAAAAATTCGGCTTCGTACCGAGCGGCTTTGCGAGAAGCGCGGACAGGCCGACGTCCGCGTATTTGAAGATTGGCTGAAAGCATTATCGGACGTCCTCGCCACCCTCAACGCCGGCTAACAGCGGGCGTATAAGCGAATTTTCAGTTAGTGGTAACTCCTGTTCTCGCCAATCACGCTGGGGCATAATGCGGCTGAGGCAGTTGGCATGAGCGGCATCAAGCGAACACAAGAGGAAATCGCCAGAATCATTGATGAGTTTCTCGATGGAACCTGCGGCAAGTGGGATTGGGATGGCTTGTGCTCTATCAAAATAGAAGACCCTGAACTCGACCATGTTCGCGTTCTGTGTTCAAGCGCCTGCTTTACATATCCCCCTACCGAGAGAGGTCATTATTGCAGTTCTCAGGGACGAGAGTACCTCCGAGAACTTGCTCGGAAATTGCGCGAAGGTCAGCGTCCAGTTGCCTGAAAACCTCACGCTAACTCGCTGCTGAAAACGCCTTGGTACGAAGCGGTGGGCCGTAATTGGCGAAAAATCGCCTTCTCACTACTGGGCCAGTGTTCGCAGAATCGAATCATCAGGTCATCCTTTCCACTAATTCACGGTCACAGTGACCGTGGCCGTGGTGCGGCCGTAAGGATTGGTGGCGTAGAGCGTATACGTGGTCGTCTGCGAGGGAGAGACGGTCACCTGATTGCCGCGCACGGGGCCGATCGGTGAAATCAGGAAGTACGTCCCGGTTGAAGTCCAGCTCAGCGTGACCGGTGTGCCGGCCGCGACCGTTGATGGCGAGGCGGAGAAACTCGTAATCACCGGCGCTGTGCCCTGCGGCACCTTCGACGCGGTATAAATCGGATTCATCTGCACCACTTCGAACGCCGAGGCCGTGACCTGCCCGAGGTTGTGCAGGTCGTCATTGCTCCAGCGGGAGTCGGGTGCGCCGCTGATGTACATGGAGCTGCCGTTGTCGGCCATGATCATGCCGTACTTCTTGAGTGCGGCCAGAATCACCTGGTTGCTCGCAGAAAATCCCGAGATGTCATAGCTTGCCTTCAGGCGCAGGCGCATCCCCATGGGCGCCGCCGACGCGTTCGAAGAGTTCGCGGCCCAGTGCGATGCCGGAGGCACGAACGCCGCCTGGCTCTGCGCCAGCGTAAAGCGCAGGGCGTGGCGGATCTGTCCGCTCGCCACCTCGTCGTAGCGTGCCAGCCCGGCGAAGATGGAGAGGCCCGCAGCGTCGGCCGAAGTCCACGTCCACGGCCGTTGTTCATCGTTCAGCAGGTCCCATACCGCCGCCGATCCGGCGTTCCAGCTTCCATCCGCGTTGGGATAGGAGCTGTAGAGCTCGTACAGCCAGCAATTGGCGTTGTCCAACACCAGCACGTGGCGGTCGCCGCTGCCCGGATTGGGATCGCCCTCGATGGGAGCGTTCGCCGGCACCGGCATCGGTCCGGGATCGCTCTCATCGCCGAAGGCCGTGAAATCGATGTTCACCGGAGCCTGCGAACTGCCCACCACAACATAGGGAATTCCGATGTCCGAGCCGTTGTACAGACCGGAACCGAAATCTGGATGCAGCCCGATCGAGGGTCCAATGAAGTTGATGATGGCTGCGGAATTGGGATCGACGGCAGATGTGGAGATGTCCTGGTTCCATGCATTGCCGGCGGGGAAGGGAAGAAAGCCGTTCAGGCTCGCGCCCTGGCCAAGGCTCATCTGATTGCAGGCGCTGGAGTTACTGCCGCCACCACCAGGGCCGGTTCCGCCGCCGTTGCCGGCGTTGGAGCCTCCTCCGACGCTGCAACCAGCGATCAGCAGCGGCAGCAGCAGGATGGACGTAAACACGATTTTTGTGGGCATGGATGCCACTATTGTGGCCCAGCGCCAGAGCCGGTAAACGGGGCAGTGGAACAGCCTGGGTCGGTATTCCGGACGTGTACTAGAGATTCCGCGGTGCGCTGATGTTTACCGGCCACAGTCCCTCGCAAAATGTGCTCTCCGTAAGGGCCGTCCGGCACTAGAATAGCCAGCGCACTGGTGGTTTACTGCGGGTCCCGGTGGGTGCGGACCACGCCGTAGGGCGCGGTTCGCCAAAGCGGAGGCACACCATGAAACTGCGATACACGATCTTCGTTCTTGCGCTCATCCCGGTGCTGGTGGCCGGAGCGTTTTCGGCCATGCATTGGCCGATGAATGCGGCGGTTATCGCCGTACTTGGCGGCGTTATGATCTGGCTGGCCTATACGCGTTACGCGCGGCGTATCGATCGCGAAGTTATCCGTCCGGACGACACCAAGGCTACGCCGGCGCGCATGTACATGGATGGCGTCGATTTCATGCCGACGAGCCGACATGTGCTCTACGGCTACCACTTCAAGTCCATCGCCGCCGCTGGGCCGATCGTCGGCGTGATCACGGCGACCAACCTGTGGGGCTGGATGCCGAGCCTGCTCTGGCTGATCCTGGGCGTGACCTTTATTGGTTGGGTAAGCGACTACTCCGCCATCATGCTGGCGGTCCGCAATGAGGGCCAGTCGCTCTCCGCGATCGCGCACCGCCTGATCGCGCCTCGCACCCGGATCATCTTCTTCGTGTTTATCTTCTTCTACCTGCTGCTGATTGCCGGGGCATTCATCGGGATTCTGGCCGGCATTCTGGATCCCCGCGCCGATGTTCCCTTCGGCATCTTTATGCTGGCGATCATGGGCCTGCTGATGGGGCAAGCGCTCTACCGCTGGAAGATGGACCTGATCGGGGTCACAGCGGTGGCCATCCTGGTCACACTGGGTTCGATGGCCATCGGCGCCAAGGGCCTGAGCCCGACCAAAGGAACCACGCCCGACGGCAAACCGGCCACCACGATCGTTTTCGCCGGCGCCATCAACCACGCCGTGGAACAGATCAGCAGCGGCGTGAACCGCATCACCGGCCAAAAGCCGCTCTACACCGTTACCGACCCGACCAAGTCGGACCCGCGGCTGGCCGCGACCACGCTTACGCCCGAGGGCAAGGTCGTGCCCAAGTATCTGGACTCGAGCGGCGCCATCAAGATGATGCCCTCGTTCCTCCTGTGGTGCTTGTTCCTGTTCATCTTCTCTTATCTGGGAACCATCCTGCCCATCTGGCGATTCGCTCAGCCGGTGAATTACATCGGATTCTGGGTCACGTTCCTGACCATCATCTTCTCGGCTCTGGGCGCGGTTCTGGGCGCGGTGCGAGGCCTACTGGGCAGCCCGGAGATGATGAAGGCCGTCACCTTCCAGAGCAAAGTATTCGCCAGCTGGATGCCGGCGACACAAGCAGCCGGGCAAACGATGGCCGCGATCCAGCCGCTGTGGCCGATGCTGTTCGTGACCATCGCCTGCGGCGCCATCTCGGGCTGGCACGCGCTGTTCGGGGCCATCGGCACGGCGCGCCAGTTGGAATATGAAACCGACGCTTTGCCGGTGGGCGGCGGCGCCATGTTCAGCGAGAACACGCTCGGACTGCTCTCGCTGGTGGCGGTCTCGATCGTAGGTGGAGCGGGTGCCGGTGCGTTTGCCTCCGGCGTGGGCAAGCTGCTCGGCATCGTCAGCTTCGGCGCTATCCCGATGGCTTACGGCACTGCGCTGGGCTTCGGCTCCTTCGTGGTAATCGTGCTCACGGTGACGCAACTCGTCTTTCGCATGATGCGCGTAACCCTGGGCGAGTGGGTGGGTGCGGTGTGGGTGGGATTCAAGAACGCACACGTCGCCGCCATCGTTTCCATGCTGCTTACTCTATTGCTGGTGCTGAGCGGCACCTGGATCTATCTGTGGCAGTTGTTCGGAGCCTCGAACCAGCTCATGGCCGCGCTCGGTCTGCTGATTGTGACCCTGTGGTTGCGCTCGACCGGGCGCAATCCCGCCTATGCGCTCTATCCCATGCTCTTCATGTATGTGACCACCATGGCCGCGACGTTGGTCACGGCCTACAACCTGTACGCCAGCATCCTGTCGAACCCGAAGATTGCGTCGCAGCCGATCAACAGCATTGGAGCGATTGCGATGATCCTGGTCTCAGTGTTGTTGTTCATCGCGGCGGCCGTGATCGCGTACGACGCCTGGCGCGCGTGGCGCAGAATCGGAGGAGAACAGCGGGCAGTGCAACCCGCGATGGCGCACGATTAGGCCGGACCCACTACCTCTTGTACCCGATCTTCCTTAGGAACTCCTTGCGCGCGGCAACGTCGCCCGGGCCTTCGACGCCCCTGGGCGAGCTGCCGTCGATCACGCCCATGACGCCGCAGCCTTGTGCGCTCGCTCCCACGATCACCTCGACTGGATTAGCCGTAGCGCAGAAGATGGAGCACACCTCCGGCACGTTGCGGATGACGTTGAGCAGGTTGATGGGATAGGCGTTGCGCACGATCAGGACGAACACGTGCCCGGCGGCCAGCGCCTGCGCGTTGCCGACGGCAGCGGCCCGCAGTTCCTCATCGTTGCCTTCTGAACGGGTCAGGCAGGGGCCGGAACTCTCGTTGAAGGCGATGCCGAACTTCGCCTGCGGCACGGTGCCGACCACGGCTTCGTAGATGTCTTCCACCGTCTTGATGAAGTGCGATTGTCCCACGATGATGTTGGCGTCGGAGGGGAATTCCATGCGCACGGAATCGAACTGCAGCATCGCAGCCTCCTTGCAGCCGCCTAGGAGATGTACTCGCGGATGTACTCGTCACGCGAGCGGGCCAGCTCCGCGGCGGTGCCGTCGAAGATCACCCGCGCCTCCTTCAGGATGAGGAAGCTGATGTTGGCCTCTACCTGTTCGCCTTTTTCGATCGGCCGCATGCGGTTGGCTTGCTTGTCGAAATAATGCGAGGCCATGATGAAGGCGTCCTGCAGGCGGTGGGTTACCAGCAGCGCGCTGGTGTGATAGACGTCGCGCTGCTTCACCACCAGCTCGATGATGGTGGTCGAGGTGATGGGGTCCAGGCCGGCGGTGGGGGAGTCATAGAGCAGCACATCGGGGCGGGTGATGATGGCGCGGGCGATGGCCACCCGCCGCCGCATGCCTCCGGAAAGCTCCGAGGGGAACATGTCGATGGTGCGCTCCAGTTCGACGAAGCGCAAGGCTTCGCGCACCCGCGCTTCCACGTCCGCCTCTGGCGTGCCTTCCTCGATCAGCCGGTAGGCCACGTTCTCCTTGACGGTCATGGAGTCGAACAGGGCGCTTTCCTGGAACACCATCCCGATCTGGCGGCGCAGCGCGAACAGCTCTTGCTCCCGCATGGCGGTGACGTCGTTTCCCAGGACGTAGATATGCCCGCGGTCGGGTTTGAGCAGGCCGAGGGCCAGTTTGAGCAGCAGGGTCTTGCCGGTGCCGGCCACTCCCAGCATGATTTTGGTCTCGCCGTGCTCGAGGTGGAATGTGACGTCCTCCAGCACCCGGTTCTCCTCGAAAGCGAGGCTCACGTTGTCGAACACGATGACCTTCTGCGGGACGGGCTCGACCGCGAGCGCGCCGGCGGAGCTGGGAGCTAGAGGAGTGGACATGGGCGGGCTAGTCCAGCAAGGCCATCAGCAGCTTGGTGACGAAGAAGTCGGCCACCAGCAGCAGCACCGACGACGCCACCACCGCCTGCGTGGTGGAGCGGCCGACTCCTTGCGTGCCGCCTTTGGTGGTCAGGCCGAAATAGCAGCCCACCGTGGAGATGATAAAGCCGAATATGGTCGGCTTCAGCAGCCCCATGAAGACGTCGGCGAAGCGCAGCTTCTCCCAGGCCGTGGTCCAGTATTGGGCGGAGTCCAGGCCGAGGATAAAGCGGCTCACCGCCCAGCCGCCCGCCAGCCCCACCAGGTCGGAGATGATGGTTAGGAAGAACAGCATGGTCGCGGTGGCCACCACCCGTGGCGTCACCAGCTTCTTGGAGGGATCGGTGCCCAGGGCGCGCATGGCGTCGATCTGCTCGGTTACCACCATGGAACCCAGTTCGCTGGCCATGCCGGAGGCGTTGCGCCCGGAAACCATCAGGCCGGTGAGCACGGGGCCGAGTTCGCGGACCATGGAGAGTGACACCAGTTGCCCGGTGAGGGAGAGCGAGCCGAATTGCTGCAGGGTGGCGGAAGTCTGCAGGGCCAGCACCGCGCCGGTGAAGAAGCCGGTCAGCACCACGATGGGCAGCGAGCCCACGCCGATCAGGTCCGCCTGCATCAGCGTGTCGGCCAGGTAGCGCGGATGGCTGAAGAGGTTGACGATGGAGCGCCAGGCGAGCACCGAGTAATCCTGGATCGCGAGGACCGACTGCTTCGTGTAGTCGATGGGCGAGGTCAGTTCCATGGAAGCAAGCGAATATAGCAGAGGCGGCGCGCGGAAAAAAGCAGGGGAATTGCGGCGCCGTCACGGGCGCGGCCGGGTGCGCTAGGGCGGTTCCACGCTAGACGTAGCCAGGTCGTGTGAAGGGGCACGCCCTTCAGGCGTGCCGGACCCAGCAGGCAGGAGCTTGGGTTCAGCCGCTGAAGTAGCGCAGTCGCGAGCAAAACGGGGGGCACGGCGTTTAGCCGCACCGCAATCCGGCTACCGTCTTCTTGGGCTTCAGCCCCCTGAGGTTGAGTTGCGAGGCGGTCCCACCTGCGGGGAGCGATGCCCATGTTTACTGCGGCGCCAACCCCACCCCCCTCTTGCCCAGACCGGAAGGTCTCTACCGGTCGACAACCGAAACGCAGAAGCTTTTCTTTGGTGTCTCAGGACAAATAGCTGACCGGATCCCGCGGTCTTCGGCGATTGTGTGAATATGGCTGATGTCGGGCAGTATCTCGAATGGCACGTCAAGAAAAGAATACTTCCTCCCTTGACATCAGGCGCGCAATTTTCGCAGCTCATTCAGCATCCGCTCGCGCAGGATGTGATTGGCTCGGGTTTGATATCCCTTGCCGGGTTTCTTCAGCCAATCCACGACATCGGCGTCCAGACGCAAGGACACAGACTGTTTGATGGGTCGATAAAACCGGCCTCGAACGGCGTCTTTCCAGGCCTCCGGCGGAAGCTCCGGTATATCCGATGTGTCAATCTGAGCGTCCGGCAGGGCGGCGAGAGCGGCCAACTCTCGCTTCTGTTTGGCCGTGAGAGGCTGTTCGGGTGCGTGTTTCGTCCTGGCGGTTCTAGTTCTCTTGCGCATAGATACTCCGTTCCTGCGGCGTGGCCTTTCGCGCTGAGATGATATGGATGACTTCTTCATCCCCCGATTCCGATACGGTGTGCGCCACCAGCAGAATCTGTATGCCCCTCACCATTCCGATGGTCTGCCATCTCAACTCGCCTTCCACTTCTCGGTCCATGCGGGAGACGTGATAGGGATCATCAAAAACCAAGATCGCGGTCTCAAAGCTAACGCCGTGCTTTCTCTTGTTGACACGGTTCTTTCGCTCATCCCAAGTTTTAAATCGCAAAACGGCATCTTTGTAATGACGTTTATGTCTACATATTACCGTATCTCTGTCCCCTAATGCAAGACTCAGCCTGGCGAAAAGAAGCTAAGGCGGGCTACCCTCCGGAGGTAAACGGAAATGAAAACCTCCACCCGAGCAAAACCGGCTCAGGTCGGGCACCCTTAGGAGTGAGGGGAATACGAAATCCTTGGCCGGGCTACCAAGCCCGGCGCTTTTCCCTTACTCCCGGCCCTTGCGCTTGATCTCGATGTTGAGGCGCTTGATCTTCTGATTGAGCGTGGAGAGCGGGATGTGGAAGCGGTCGGCGGCCTCGGTCTGGTTCCAGTTGCAGCGTTCCAGCATGTTGACGATGATGCGGCGCTCGCAGTCCTCGACGATGTCGAACAGGCTGGCGTCGGGGCTGGAGTCGAAGACGCGCGCCGCGGCGTCGCGTCCAGTCACGCTGGGCGGCAGCAGGTCGGCGCCGATGGCCGCTCCCGAGGAGAGCACCACCGCGCGCTCCACCACGTTCTCCAGTTCGCGGACGTTGCCGGGCCAGTCGTAGTCCATGAGCGGGCGCAGGGCGTCGGTGGAGACCGGCTTGGGCGGATGGCCGTTCTCGGCGCAAAACCGCTGCAGGAAGTGCTCGACCAGCAGCGGGATGTCCTCGCGGCGGTTGCGCAGCGGCGGCAGCTCGATGTTGATGACGTTCAGGCGATAGAACAGATCCTCGCGGAAGCGGCCTTCCTGCACCAGTCGCTTGAGGTCCACGTTGGTGGCGGCGATGACGCGCACATCCACCTGAAGCTCGTGCACGCCGCCCAGGTGCATGAACTTGCGGTCCTGCAGCACGCGCAG
>JBKQPN010000089.1:0-42974 GCA_052145015.1 Terriglobales bacterium | reverse complement strand
AGCGCGAATTCTGGGCGCTGATGATTCCTTCCATGCTTCCGCCACCGGCGCCGTTCAAGCTCTTCGTGCTCTCGGCCGGGGTCTTCGAAATGCACTTCATGCATTTCCTGCTGGCCATCTTCTGCGGGCGGATGGTGCGGTTCCTCGTGCTTTCCGTGCTCACGCTATTCTTCGGGCCGCACGTCGTGACCTTCGCCGGGGTGCTCATCCACCGGCACCTGGCGCTCACGCTGGCGAGCGCCGTGGTGGTGCTGCTAGTGATCTACGTGATCTACCGCTTGTGGCGGCAGCCGGTGGTGGAACTGGAGCACGAGCTGGAGAAACAGGGATAGCCGAAAGGGTCGTTTGTCGTTAGTCGTGAGCGTGACATTGGTCGTTACCGAGCTTCTCTAACGACCAACGACTGCCGACTGGTGTTTACGCGGCCCGAATCTGCCTGGATGCCGGTTTCGCCACGCGGCGCTCGACCAGCGCGCCGATCCCGAACAGCGCGGCGGAAAACACCAGGTCGGCCAGCACTTGGTTGCGGAAGAAGGGAATCGCCGCTACGTACGCCGTCATCAGGCCGGCCAGCGTCTTGGGATACATGTGCCAGACCGCCCACACCGCGAGGTTGCTCACTATGAAGAACGCGATGGATGCCGCCAGCGAACCGGCGGCGACGCGCACCGGGCTCACCTGCCGGCTCAGAAGCGCGCCTCCCAGCAGGATGACGCCCGCATACCACGCCCAGGTCACGAGGTGATCGGAGGTGAGCGGGTAGGCGTACGACACCTTGGTCAGGTAGACGTCAGCCGCAATCAGCGCCGCCAGCGGGATCCACATGCGCTTACGTGCCACGCGCGCTCCGAAGTAGAGCAGCGCCGCTCCCACGGGCGTGAACTGCACCCAGCCATCAGGATGCGGCAGGAACCGGCTGGCGATCGCCAACACCACGAACAAGTATGCGAGCATGTTCACCTCGACGCCTTGAATCTGGAATTTTCAACCCTATCGGCGCGCACGTCAAGCACAGGAGCGCTTTTGGCTCTTGGCTCTTAGCTTTGACCTGGGACCTGAAGCCAGCCGGCTCCAGCCAAGAGCCAATAGCTAATAGCCAACAGCGGTTTGCTGTCCGCGCCTCCGTGGCTACAATGTTCCGGTGAAGATTTGCCACACGATTGCCGAGATGCGCGCCGCCTCCCGTGCCGCCCGCCAGGACGGCCGCCGGCTCGGCTTTGTGCCCACCATGGGCGCGCTGCATGCCGGGCACATCTCGCTGGTGCGGGCCGCGCGGCAGCAGTGTGATTCGGTGGCCGTCTCCATCTTCGTCAATCCTACCCAGTTCGGTCCCAAGGAGGATTTCTCGAAGTACCCCCGCACCTTTGAGCGCGACCGCGAGCTGCTCGAGGCCGAAGGCGTTGCCATCCTTTTTGCGCCATCGACGGAGGAGATGTATCCCCCAGGCACCACCACCTTCGTCACCGTCGAGGGCCTGAGCGAGAAGTTGTGCGGGCGTTCCCGCCCCGGACACTTCCGCGGCGTCGCCACCGTGGTGGCGAAGCTGTTCAACATCGTCGAGCCGGACCTGGCATTCTTCGGCCAGAAGGACTCGGCCCAGGCGGTCATCATCCGCCGCATGGTGCGCGACCTCGCTTTCGATGTCGAGATCGTGGTCTGCCCCATCGTGCGCGAACCCGACGGGCTGGCCCTCAGCTCGCGCAACGCCTATCTCGATCCGCGGCAGCGCAAGCAGGCGACCGCGCTGTACCGCTCGCTGATGCGGGTGCAGACCCTGGTTGATGGCGGCGAGAGCGATTCCGCCCGCCTGATCGCCGCCGCGCTTGAGGTTTTCAAGGAGGAGCCCGAGGTGCGGCTGGACTATTTCGAGATCGTCGATCGTGAAACTCTCGACCCGGTTGCCGACATATCACGGGGCGCGCTGGTCGCGGTGGCAGCGTTCGTCGGCGCCACGCGGTTGATCGATAACATCGTGCTGCTCGGCTAGTAGTCAGGAGTCGGGAGTCAGGAGTCAGCGACTGCTTCCCTCCTGACTACTGACTCCCGACTCCTGCCCCCTGCTCTTCGGACCCGACACGAACTCATTCCCCGCGATGATGTAGCGCAGGGGATGCTCGGCGGACTTGGTGATGCCGATGCGGCGCGTGACGGCGATCCGCGGCGGGCGATAGCCATCGTCGCCGATCCAGACGCCGGACTCTGGCGAGGTCATGTCCAGATCGTTGTCCCTCGCGCGGGTGATCTTCATCGCCTCGCACAAGCGTCCGGGCCCGGTGGTGAGCAGGCGCTTGCTGCGCTCCGTCAGTTCGCCCCTGAGCCCGCGATTGCGGGCCATCACGTGTAAACCGGCCAATGGCTCGAGTGCGCGAAACAGCACGCCTCCCGCAACACCGTCGGGCAAGCAGGAGACGTTGAGGCAGTAATAATTCCCGTAGATGAAGTAAACGTACGACCGGCCCGGCGGCCCGAAGAGCACGCGGTTGCGCGGGGTGAGCCCGGCGGCGGCGTGGGCTGCGGCATCATCGACGCCGAGATAAGCTTCAACTTCAACGATGCGTCCGGCCATCCGTTCGTGGCCAGACCGCCGCACCAGAACCTTGCCCAGAAGGCCGCGTGCGACCCGGCGCGGATCGCGGTCGTAGAAGTCCACACTGAGCGGACGGATCCGCTGCAGATCGAATTTTCTGCCAGCCTTCATCCGCGGGAAGCTATCGCATCAGCACCGACACCATCTCCCCGGCAGCAAGGCGCTCGCGATCAGGCGGGACCACCAGGAAGCAATTGGCGCGCGCCATGGCGGCGGCGTCTCCCGAGCCCTGCCAGCGTACCAGTTCGACCTGGGTGCGATCGAACTCGCCCGATAACCGTGCCGGGAGGAACCGCGTGAGCCCGGTCTTGGTCCGGACCTCCGAGCCCAGGCGCGCCTGCAGAAACCGCAGCTTAGCGGGGGGGGCGCCGCACAGCGCATCCAGCACCGGCCGCACGAAGATCTCGAAGGTGACCATGGTGGAGACCGGGTTTCCCGGCAGGCCGAAGAAGTAAGTCGCGCTCCCGGCGCCCGCCTCGCGCCGCGCGCGGCCGAAGACCACCGGCCGGCCGGGCTGGATCTGCGCGCCGGTGAAGAAAAACTCGACGTCGAACTGCGCCAGCACCTGCTCGACCAGGTCGTACTTGCCCATGGAGACGCCGCCGGTCATTAGCAGCAAGTCGAGCGCCAGTCCTTCTTCGATCAGGTGCTTGAGGACCACGGGATCGTCGGGTGCGATGGGCAGCCGCACCGGTTCGGCGCCCGCGGCTTCCACCTGTGCCGCGAGCGAATAGCTGTTGGAATTGCGTATCTGGCTGGGACCGGGGTGGGCGTCGACGTCAACAATCTCGTCGCCGGTGGAGAGGATGCCCACGCGCGGCGAGCCATAGATGCTTACCTGCGCCTTGCCGACGCCGGCCGCCACCGCGATCTCGGCAAAGTCCATGCGCGTGCCGCGCGGCAACAGCAGTTGTCCCGCGCGCGCCTCGCTGCCGGTGGGGACGATATTCTCTCCCGCCGCCGCCGCGCGCTGGATCTCGATGCTCCCTTCCCGGCGCGCAGTGTACTCGACCATTACCACGGCGTCGGCGCCCTCGGGCACGGGTGCGCCGGTCATGATCTCGGCGGCTTCACCCCGATCCAGCTTGCGCCCCTCGAGGCTGCTGCCTGCCCGCACCTCGCCGATGACCTTGAGGGTTGCCGGTAAAGCCGCCAGATCCGCGCTG
Source organism: Terriglobales bacterium (assembly GCA_052145015.1). Taxonomy (GTDB): domain Bacteria; phylum Acidobacteriota; class Terriglobia; order Terriglobales; family Acidobacteriaceae; genus JAHFUA01. The sequence continues at coordinate 39,221 of JBKQPN010000089.1, read as the reverse complement.
TGGACGGCATAGCCATCGCGGGTAGCACGGGGGAAGGGCGGAAAGTCGCGGTCGGCGGCGATGTCTTCAGCCAGCACCCGTCCGCGGCTGCGCAGCAGCGGCGCCAGCTTTGCCGGCCCCGGCTGCAGGGTGCGGGCCTGTTCTTCGACGACCCGGCGGGCGTCGGGAAAGGCGAGAACGGCGGGCTGGGCATGAACCGTCACGGAGCTACAGTGTAAATCTTCGAGCCAAGCTCAAGCCGCCAATTCAGTTGTATAGTGTTGCGCCCATGTTCCGGCGACTCATGATTGCCGGCGTCCTTGCCTGGGCCACTGCGCTGGCCCAGCAGGTGCCGCAGACCTTCAAGATCCAGCCGCTACGGCCGGTGGAAGAACTGCGCGCCGAGGCGCTCAAGGCGCAGCCTCCAGCCGAGAGCGGAGACTTCCTCAAGCCCGACCTGGTAGAGCTCATCAGGCTGGATCCCACCCTCAAGCTCGACATCCATTACGCCTCGTCCAACAATTTTCTCAGCACGCCGGTGTACGCGGAGGCGAAGGCGTTCATGCAGCGTCCGGCAGCCGAGGCGGTGGTGCGCGCCAACCGCAAGCTGCACGAGCAGGGCTTTGGCTTGCTGATCTTCGACGGATATCGCCCATGGTACGTGACCAAAATGTTCTGGGAGGCGACGGCGGAGAAAGCGCACCCCTATCTGGCCGACCCTGCCGGGGGATCGCGGCACAACCGCGGGTGCGCCGTGGACCTGACCATCTACGACCTGCAGACCGGGGAGCCGCTCTCCATGCCCAGCACCTACGACGATTTTTCCGAGCGGGCGCAGCCCGACTACCCCGGCGGCACCGCTGAAGAACGTGCCCACCGCGAATTCCTGCGCAAGACGATGGAGGCCGAGGGCTTCACGGTCTATCCCACCGAGTGGTGGCACTTCGACTACAAGGAATGGCGAAAGTACCCGATCCTGAACATGCCGTTCTCAGATCTTCCCAAGTAGTGGACCGGAGTCGTCACGGAGACGCCAAGGAATTATTTGTTTCCCCCCGTGCCTCTGTGGTGGATTTTGATGTGATCTCTATTTTCTCTTCTGGAAGTTGGTCTCGATCTTGGCGCCGAGACTGGTCAGCAACTCCTTGGCGCTCTCGGCATGGGATCCGTTCGGAGCCAGCTCCAGATACTTGTTGAGGCTCTCGGCGGTGCCTGGGGGCGCGATCATCTTGTTGTCCTTCAGCGTTGCCTTGCTGAGCAGGTTGACGCCCTTCCAGTAGTAAGCCTCGGCGCGGTTGGGGTCGGCGGCAATGGCCTTGTCAAAGGCGGCGTTGGCTTCCTCCAGCTTGCCCGAGTTGGTGAGGATGGCGCCCAGGTTGTAATAGTACAGACCGGCGTTAGCGGGATCGAGCGTGGCGGCGGCGTTGTACTCGGCCGTGGCCTCATCCGCCTTGCCCAGCTTGGCATAGGCCTGCCCCAGACTGTTGTGGAGGGCAGCCGACTCCTTGAGCGCAAGGGCCTTCCTATAGGCTTCCACCGCTTGGGTATAGTCCTCGGCGGCCGCGGCCCGATCGCCGGCGTGCACTTTCCCGGCCGCGCTGACATAGGCCGTGCCCAGACGCACCCACAACACATACTGGGCGGCATCGATGACCGTCGCCTGTTTGTAGATGAAGATAGCCTGCTCGTAGTTGCCCGCCTTCTCGGCGGTGTCGGCCTCGGCCAGCATCTGGTTCAAGTCCTGGATCTTGGCCCGGTCGGCCTCGGCCGCCTTCTGCTGATCCTCGAGCTGTTTGCGCTGCTCCGGCGTCAACTGCTTCAGTGCCTCCTGTTTCTGTTCTTCCTGGGCCTTGGGAAGATTGATGTCGATGACTTTCTCCTCACCGTTGGCCGTGACGTCCTGGCTGTAGAGGAGCTTGCCATCCTTGTTCAACGTCAGGTGGTAAGAGCCGAGAATCACGCCGATGTTGACAAATTCGCCGTTCTTGCCCGTCTTCATCGTGAACTTCTGGCCGTTGTCTTTGTTGACCAGCAGGATGTCGGCGGCCGCCAGTGCCTTGCCGTCGGCGCCGATCACGTGCCCGCGCACCGTCACGCGCTGCGCCAAAACAGAGACTGGGGCCACCAGCGCCACAACCAGGGTCAGAAGCAGAGAGAGTTTTTTCATGCCGTTCACCATCCGCGGAGAAGAATGGATTTCATGGATGCGTGGCCACCTTGGGGACGTAAGCGATAGGATCCGGCGTCCCGGCAGCCGCGAAGGCCCGCAGGCGCAACACGCAGCTTTCACAGACGCCGCACGCTGCGTCTTCGCGGCTGTAGCAGCTCCACGTTAAATCGAAGGGCGCGCCCAGTTCAAGGCCGAGCTGCACGATCTCAGCCTTGCGCAGGCCGATCAGCGGGGTCACGATTTCGATGCGGCCTTCGCGCGTGCCCGTCCGCACCACCTCGTTGTAGGCGCGGTAGTACTCGGGACGGCAGTCCGGGTAGCCGGAGCTATCCTGCTGCACCGCGCCGATGTAGACCTTGTCGGCGCCCCGCACCTCCGCCCAGCTCACCGCTACCGCCAGGAAATGCGCGTTGCGGAAGGGAACGTAGGTGACCGGGATGCTGTGGCCGATATGTGGAGCGGATTCGGGAACAGCGATGCGGTCGTCGGTTAGCGCTGACCCGCCGATGGCCCGCAGCGCCTCGTTGCGCACCACCAGGCGGTCGCGGATGTGGAGACGATCGCAGATGGCAAGGAAAGCCCGGCGCTCGCGCTCTTCCGTACGCTGTCCGTAGCTTACGTGCACGGCGGCGGCGTCATGGTCGCGCGCGGCCAGGGCGGCGCACACACAGGAGTCCATGCCTCCGCTCAGGAGCACCACGGCACGGGTTTTGCCAGTTGGGGCCATAGCAGTATGCGGGGAGATTCTACTCAAACTGGTCGTTGGTCGTTAGTCGGTGGTCGTTGGCCAAAACCAGGGTGTGTGCCGACTGCCGACCAACGACTGAAGCTACACCCCCTTCATCGACGGCTCCCAGATGAATTTGTGGATCTGCAATCCGAGCCGCACCTCCAAACCATCATCGAGGATCCACTGCGCCAACTGCTGCGGGTCGAGCAGGCAGTGCGAGCTGTCGCGCGTGCCTGAAGCGTCCTTGCGGAACGCCGGAGAAAAAATGACCGAGCGCACCCGCGACCCGAGTTCGTGCCGACGCGTGAAGTCGCGTGCGAACTCGTAATCGGTGCGGTCCGCGAGCACGAACTTGACTTCGTCCTGCGGACCGAGAGCCGCCAGGTTCTGCTCGCGGAAAGTGCCGAACTCGCCCGAGTGCGGGCACTTTACGTCTACGATCCTGATGACCGGCGGTGGAACCTTCTCCAGTGGCCGCTCGCCGCTGGTTTCCAGCAGCACGGTGTAGCCGAGCGCGAGCAGGCGCTCCATCAAGGGCACGGCCTCGCGCTCCTGCAGCAAAGGCTCGCCGCCGGTGATCTCGACCAGGCCGGCCGGCGCCAACCGGCGCACCTCGGCTTCGACTTCCTCCAGGCTCATCTTCCGTCCGCCGGAGAAGGTGTACTCGCTGTCACACCAGGTGCAGCGCAGGTTGCATCCCGTCAGCCGCACGAAGACGCACGGCAGCCCTGCGTAAGAGGACTCGCCCTGGATCGAGCGATAAATCTCTGTGATCTGCATGGAATTGATAATTGGTAATGGGTAATTTGCAAAGTGCGGGGGACCGCAGGCGGGCTGAAATTACCAATTACAAATTACCAATTACAAATCGACCGTCACTCGAAATATGTCGCAGTCGTCGTATCCGTCTCCCACACGGTCACGTCTTTCACGCGCACCCGCCCGTTGGTCGCCGCCCTCAACTTCTCCTGGGTCTGGTCGTAGAAATACTTGGCCAGGTTCTCCGCCGACGGGTTCAGCACGGTGAACGGCTCCAGGTCGTTGATCATCTGGTGGTCGAGGCGGTCCACGGTATCGCGCATCACGTCCTTCAGGTCCTTGAAATCGAGCAGCAGGCCGGCGCGGTCGAGTTCCTCGCCGTACAGCGTGACCCGCACCTTGTAATTGTGCCCGTGCGGGTTCTCGCACTTTCCGCGATAGTTGCGCAGGTAGTGTCCGGCGGCAAACGTGTCTTCGACGGTAACGTGGAACATAAAGCGGCTCTTAGCTCTTGGCCTTTGGCTCTTGGCTTGTAGCCCGGCCTTCATTGTATCGTGCCGATGCCGAGTCGAGGGGCAGGCTATCCGCGACGGCCGAACTTCTGCCCGAAGAACCTCTCCACCTGCGTCAGGTCCGTGGTCTGCTGGTAGGGAGGCAGGCTCCCGAGGAACACCCGTCCGTAGCTTTTCTTGATGATGCGGTTGTCGAGCAGGCAGAGCACGCCGCGGTCGTCGAGCGAACGGATCAATCGTCCGAAACCCTGTTTAAGCGTGATAACGGCCGCGGGCACCTGGTACTGACTGAATGCGTTTCCGCCGGCCTCGTCGATGGCGCGGATGCGCGCGGCCACCACCGGATCGTTCGGAACAGCGAACGGCAGGCGGTCGATGATGACGCAACTGAGCTGCTCGCCCTGCACGTCCACGCCCTGCCAGAACGACGCGGTGGCGAACAGCACCGCGTTCGGCGTCAGGCGGAACTCATCGAGCAGCGCGTTCTTGGGCGCGGTCCCTTGCAACAGCATCGGGTACGGGATCTCGCCCTCCAGACGCTGATGGATGGCGCGCATCTGGGCATAGCTGGTGAACAGGCAGAAGGCGCGGCCGTGGGTGATCTCCAGCAGCCGGCGGATGCGCTCGGCGGCCATGCCCGCGAACGGCGGCGTGCGCGGATCGGGCAGGTCCGGCGGCACATAGAGAATCGCCTGGCGCGCGTAATCGAAGTGTGAGGGCACCACCAGCTCGCGCGCGTTCTGCACACCGAGCCGCGCGCGGATGTAGTCGAAGCCGCCGGAGACGGCCAGTGTCGCCGAAGTCAGCACCGCCGTCCCGAAATCTTCGTTCTCGAACAGCGTCTGGCGCAGAATCTGCGACACGTCGATGGGCGTAGCTTGCAGGAACACGTGCGATGGCCGGCCCTCGCGGCGGCGGCCTTCCATGCGGCGCTCGATCCAGAAGACGGTGTTGCGGTCCTGCGATTCGAGCAGAAACCCGAGCTGCACGCGCAACTCCTCGGTGCGGCGAATGAGGTTGTGCACCTCCTCGGGCTTCTCGGGGATGCGCTGCATCTCGGAAGCGAGCCGCTGCAGCGCGTTGCCGAGCGCCAGATACTCGTCGCCGTTTTCTTCCAGGAACTCGCGGCGGTTCTCGAAGGCGAAGCGGCCTTCGCCCGCCGGCACCAGCGAGAAAAAGAGCTGCGAACGCTCGCGCAGGGCGGCGCCGGCGGTGTGCGCCGCGGCCGAGGCGATGGACTTCATGCGCAGCGTGTTCTCCACGTCGCGCACGAGCTGGTCGAAGCGCAGGTTGCTGATCGATACGCCGAAATAACTGGAAGCCACTTCCTCGAGTTCGTGCGCTTCGTCGAAGATGACCGCCGCGGCCTCGGGCAGGATGCCGGCGTCGGGTGCGCCGTCGGCCGATTGCTTGATGGCCATGTCGGCGAAGAACAGGTGGTGGTTGACGATGATGATGTCGCTCTCCGCCGCCCGCCGGTGCATCTCGGTGATGAAGCAACGGTCGAACTGCTTGCACTTCTGCCCGGTGCAAGCCTCGGAGCGCGCGTCGATTCGCGGCCACAGCGGGCTGTCCTCGGACATCGAGACCAGCTCGGCGCGGTCTCCGCTGACCGTCGTCTTCTCCCATTCCGCGATCAGGCGCAGGTGCTCGATCTCGTCCAAGCCGCTCAGTGCGGGCAGGTTGGCAATGTCGTACAGCTTCTGCCGACAAAGATAATTGTTGCGCCCCTTCATGTAGCAGACGCGCAGATTGCCTTCACCCTTGGGAAACAGCGCACGCTCCAGAAAGGGGATGTCCTTGTTGAAGAGCTGCTCCTGCAGGGTCTTGGTGCCGGTCGAGATAATGACGCGCTTGCCCGAGCGCAGCACGGGAACGAGATAAGCGAGGGTCTTGCCCGTGCCGGTGCCGGCTTCCACGATCAGGTGGCGGCTTTCCTTCAGCGCACGCGCGACGGCTTCCGCCATCTGCAACTGTCCGCGGCGGAACTCGTATGCGGGATGCGTGCGCGCCAGCAGGCCTCCGGGACCAAAGAAGGCGTGCAGCGAGCCGGGCGCTACGGCAGCAGCGGGTTGGGAAGAGGCGTTCAAGGCAGCCTCTATAATAGCCACGGATCATCACGGACCATCAGGGATTCGCATTGGCCAAAGCGGCAAAACCCGAAACGGCTCGCGGTGTGCTTGCCATCGCTATCGTCGGCCGGCCCAACGTGGGCAAGTCCACGCTCTTCAACCGGCTGATCGGCAAGCGCCGCGCTATCGTTGGCGACGAGCCCGGCATCACCCGCGACCGGCTCTATGGCGAGACCGACTGGCAAGGCCGCCATCTGCGCGTGGTCGATACCGGCGGCATCATCCCCGAGGATAAAGAGTTCATTCCCACCGAAATCTTCCGCCAGGCACGAGTTGCATTGGACGAGGCCGACGCCGTCATCATGGTAGTAGACGGACGCACGGAGCTAGCCGCGCCCGACCTGGAGCTGGCGCGGCTGCTGCAGCGCACCGGCAAGCCGCTGTTCCTTGCGGTCAACAAGATCGACACGCTGGCGCAAGAGGCGGACATCGAAGACTTCCGGCGGCTGGGCATCCGCGAGATTTTTCCCGTGTCTTCCGAGCAGGGCACCGGCGTGGCGGAGTTGCTGGACGCAGTTCTGGAGAAGATCAACGCAGAGGTCGCGGGGGAGGCCGAGGCCGCGGAGGAAACCACGGAGGAGGTTCAAGAGACCAAGGTCGCCATCATCGGGCGGCCGAACGTGGGCAAATCCACGCTGCTGAACCGGCTCACGGGGACAGCGCGCGCCATCGTCTCGCCTATTCCGGGGACGACCCGGGATGCTGTGGACGAACTGGTCGAACGCGATGGCCGGAGTTATCGCTTCATCGACACCGCCGGCATCCGGCGTAAAGGCAAGACCAAGCTTATGGCGGAGAAGCTGTCCGTGGTGATGGCGCGCAAACATTTGGAAGCCGCCGACGTTGCGCTGCTGGTGATCGATGCCGTCGAGGGCGTTACCGCGCTCGACGCCAACATCGCCGGATACGCCCACGAGAGCGGCCGCTCGCTCATCATTCTGATCAACAAGTGGGACCTCGTCGGCCCCGGCCGCCAGGACGGCAAGAAGCCGACCGACCGCAACAAGTTCGAGCAGGAGGCCCGCGACGCGCTCAAGTTCCTGAGCTATGCGCCGGTGCTATTCATCAGCGCCACTTCGGGCAAGGGCATTGACAAAGTATTTCCTGTGCTGGAGCAGGTGGCGGCGGAGCGGAGGAAGCGCATCTCGACCTCGGAGATGAACCGCTTCCTCGAGATGGTCGATTTCGATCGCGCCTCGGTGCCGGCATCGAAGCGCGTGAAGATCTATTACCTGACCCAGGCCGCGGTGGCGCCGCCAACATTCATCCTGTTCACCGACCGCCCGGTGAAGCTGCACTTTTCCTACGAGCGGTTCCTGGAAAACCAGATTCGGCGGGCGTTTGGCTTTGTGGGCACGCCCATCTGGATCAAGAACCGCGCGCGGTAACCCTTCAGCCGCCGCGGATTAACGCGGATCGACGCGGATTGGTTCTTGGTTTGTCTGCGTTCATCCGCGTGTATCGGCGGCGAGTGAATCAACGCCGATTTCCGCGAGCCAGCCATCGAACTGGCGCAATGCCCGCTCGCATTGCAGCCGATGCCGCTGGGCACGGTCGCGCACACGCTCATCGAGAGGCGGCAGCAGGTCGAAGGTGATGTTTGCCGGCTGAAAATGCTTCGGGTCTGCGTTCGTGATGTAGTGCACCAGCGAGCCAAACGCCGAGGCGCGCGGCGGAGGCACGAGTTCAGCGGCGTTGGCCAGCGCGGCGGCGTGCGCGCCGGCCATCAGTCCTGAGGCAATGGATTCCGTATATCCCTCGACTCCGCAAATCTGGCCGGCGAACAGAACACTTGGATGCGCCTTCATCTGCAACGTCGCGGTCAGCAGCGACGGAGCGTTGATATAGGTGTTGCGATGGATTTGTCCGTAGCGCAGGAAGCGCGCGTTCTCCAAGCCAGGAATCACGCGGAAGACGCGCTGCTGCTCGCCGTATTTCAAATGGTTCTGGAATCCGACGATGTTGTAGGAATCGGCGCGCAGGTTCTCCCGGCGCAGTTGCACCACGGCGTGCGGCTGCCTGCCGGTGCGCGGATCGCGCAGACCGACCGGCTTCATCGGCCCGAAACGCAGAGTGTCGCGGCCGCGGCGCGCCAATTCCTCGATGGGCAGGCAGGCTTCGAAATAATTCAGGTTCTCCCAGTCGCGCGTCTCAACCGACTCCGCCGCCCGCAGCACGTCGTAGAAGCGGTCATACTCCTCGCGCGTGAACGGACAATTAATGTAGTCGGCGGTACCCTTATCGTAGCGCGCGGCCAGGTACACGCGTTCCATGTCGATGGACCCGGCTTCGACGATGGGACTGATGGAATCGTAGAAGGAGAGATACTCATCGCCGCTGAGGCGCGCGATCTCGCGCGCGAGCGCATCGGACGTCAGCGGGCCGGTGGCGATGATGGTGATGCCATCGTGCTCGTCCACCCAGGTGACTTCCTCGCGGTGTACGCGGATGTGTGGCTCGCCCGAGACGGCGCTGGTCACCTTGGCGGCAAACAGCTCGCGATCCACGGCCAGGGCGTGGCCGGCAGGAACGGCGGCCCCGCGCGCGATCTCCAGCAGGAGAGACCCGGCGCGGCGCATCTCTTCTTTCAGCAGCCAGGGGGCGGTGTTTTCACTGTCGGACTTGAGCGAATTTGAGCAGACCAGCTCCGCCATTTGCCCGGTCTGGTGCGCGGGCGTGGAGCGTACGGGGCGCATCTCGTAGAGATCCACGTCGAGCCCGCGCCGGGCGAGCTGCCAGGCAGCTTCCGCGCCCGCGAGGCCTGCGCCGATGACTTTGATTGTCATGAAACCCATTCGCCGCGCTAATCCGCGGCGGCTGAGGTTTTCTCCGTTGCCAGCCGCACCAGCGCCTCGCCCGTGACCCGCATGGTGAGCCATTCCTTCATGGTCTCGGCGCCAAGGGATTTGTAGAACTCGATGGCCGGTGTGTTCCAGTCGAGCACCTGCCAGACCAGGCGCCCGCAGTTGTTCTTGACCGCCACTCGCGCAAGGTGCACGAGCAGAGCTTTGCCGATCCCTTTGCCGCGGAACCGCGGGCGCACGAACAAGTCTTCGAGGTACAGCCCGGGCTTGCCTTGCCAGGTGGAGTAATTCCAGAAATACAACGCGAAGCCGGCGGGCTCACCACTCCACTCGGCGATGTCCACGCGGAACTTGGGCTCCGGGCCGAAGCCATCGCGCAGCAGGTCGGCAGCGGTGGCCACGGCGGCCTGCGGTTCGCGCTCGTAGTCCGCCAGTTCGCGGATGAATTCGAGGATCAGCGGCACGTCGGCCGGGGTTGCCGGTCGTATGGTCAGCATGTGCGGCCTCGCGAAAGCGTTTATTATACGTGGCGAGTTTGAGGAGAACCGATGGCCAGAGTTTCCTACATCGAACCGCAGAACGCCCCGCCCGAGGTCAAAGAGATTTACGACAAGATGTTAAGCTAAATGTAGACTGACAAGGAGAAAGTACCCTATGGCAAACCCTAAAGAGGTGACGCAAGAACCGAAGGTCGTCAACGGCGTCAACGTCGACGAGCTCTTCAAGACGGTTGACGCAGTGAAAACCAATCCTCTGGTGGCAAAGTTTCGATTCCGGCTGGGCAATGAATGGATCGACGGAGGCCACAACCGTTCCACGGTGAACGAATTCCAAGGAGCTGGTCAGGATTTGCAGCGCCCCCAGGCTTTCACGCTCGAGGCCGATGAGCCGCCCATTCTGCTGGGCAGCGACAAAGCGCCAAATCCGGTGGAATACCTGCTCACAGCTCTTGCCGCCTGCGTAACCACATCGATGGTGTACCACGCCGCAGCTAGAGGAATCCGGGTGGAGGAGATCGAGTCGCAGGTGGAGGGAGACATTGATTTGCGCGGTTTCCTGGGAATCGACAAGAACGTGCGCAATGGTTTCCAGAACATTCGCATGAACTGCAGGATCCACGCGGACATTAGCGATGAACAACTACAAGAGCTGGCGCAACTGGGGCCAACATTCTCGCCTGTCTTCGACTCTGTCACCAAAGGGGTGCCGGTAAGCGTACAGGCGCAACGGATGGGGGCCAAACAGGCTTCGGGCGCTGCCTAATATTCCACCCAAAGGGCGCGGTGACAACGGAGCAGGAAACGGTGAGCTTGCGGTGGAGCTTGTACCGGACATTTTGAGGCTGCTGGACTCGCTATGCGGAGAAGATGACCCGTGGCCCGACCAATTCCGCCGGAGCCGAGGCTGACGCGCTGAAGAAGTATTTCTCCGAGCCCGAGATCGTGGACCTGGTGGCGGAAGTGGCGCTGGTGAACTTCACCAACCGCGTAACGGATGGCCTGGGGCTGGAGGTCGAGCCGGAGTTCGCAAACGAGAAAATCTAGCCACGGAAAAACGCCACGGATCTGCACGGATATGTGCGGATTTTAGTTCTTAGATCCGTATTTATCCGTGAGAATCCGTGGCTACAGTATTTCCCGCAGGTCGCCCACGCGGCGAGTGACGCGCTCGCGGTCCAGGTACTCGAGCAGCGGGATAGCGTATTTGCGGGTGACGCCGATCAGGTCTTTGAAGGCGCCGACATCGATCTTCGGCGTCTTCTTTTTCTGTTCCGCCATCAGCTTGCGCAGGCCATCCAGGGCCTCGCGGTGAAACACCAGCTCGTCGGAGACTTTGATCAGCACCTTGTCGCGCAGCAGCAGGGTGACAATCTTATGGGCGCGCGCCTTGTCCACGGGCAGCCCGGCAAGCACGTCTTTGAGATAAGGCACTTTCAGACCGGCGGTGGCGAAGGCGCTCTCGATGGTCTTCTTGGCCTCCGTCTCTTCGCCTTTCATGACCACGCCGCGCCCGGCCAGGCGCACCAGCTCGCCGGAGACGTCCAGCTTCCGGTCTTTCACCAGGAGATCCAGCACCGCCGGAAACATCTCCGGACTCACGCGAAACTCGTTGCGAAGTTCTTCCTTGTTGATTCCACCGACCAGCGGATTTCGGGTCTGGAAGGCGGTGACGGCATCCAGCAACGCGACTTTCAAACTTTCCACAGCCGGAGGATGAACCAAGCGATCACCCATGCGCAGAAGCTGCCCTGCCTGCATCAACGAAGCGGCAGTGGCTTCAACCAATTCCCTGCGCCAACCGGTTTCTGCCACCGCCTCGGCCAGCGACAGTCCTTGATCGGATCGGTTCGCGGCGCGGGCTTTCAGTATGGTTTGAGGGTCGCCAGCCTGTAGCACGGATAAGAACGCTTGCGCCTGCTCGCGCGATACCCTCCAGCGCAGCGGCAAAGCATCCAACACCGCGCCGCCGCCGATGGTCACCACCGGCGAGAATTGCCGCAGGATGAAGCGGTCGCCGGGAAACAGCAGTGCGGGCTCCTGAAGTCGCAGTTGCGCGAGCGCGCTTTGCCCGGGCTTGACCTCCTTGCCTTCGTACATCACCACTTCAGCGATGGTCTCGAACGTGTACGCGTGAAAGTGCACGCGGGCGCGGTCCTTGAGCGGACGCGCGCCGGCCAGCAGCGCCAGCGAGACGTCGAGCCGGCTGGTGCCGCGGAAGAGTCCGGGAGCAGCCAGAGTCATGCCGCGCGCCAATTCGTCAGGAGAGAAGCCGGCGAGGTTGAGCGCGGTACGCTCGCCGGCGCTGGCCTGCTCGGCGGGACGACCGTGTACCTGAACCCCGCGCACACGCGCCCGCCGGCCGAGTGGGAACACGTCCACTTCTTCTTCCTTGCGTACTGTCCCGGAGATCAGCGTGCCGGTGATTACTGTCCCGTGGCCCTTCATGGTGAACACGCGATCGATGGGCAGGCGGAATACGGAAGCGGCGCTCTTGGCGGGCACTTCGGCGGCCACGCGTACCAGCTCGCGTTTGAGGTCGTGGATGCCGGCGCCGGTGAGCGAGCTGACAGGCACGATGGGCGCGCGGCTGGAATCGAGGAACGAGCCGCGCAGGAAGTCATCGACTTCGAGCCGCACCACGTCCAACGTTTCGCGGTCCACCATGTCGGCCTTGGTCAGCACGGTGATGCCGCGCGGAATGTTAAGCAGCCGGCAGATCTCGAAGTGCTCGCGGGTTTGCGGCTTGATGGATTCGTCGGCGGCGATCACCAGCAGTACCAGGTCGATGCCGCCCACGCCAGCCAGCATGTTGCGCACGAAGCGCTCATGCCCGGGAACGTCCACGAAGCCCAGGCGCAAGGGCTCGCCGTCGGGTCCGGCAAGCTGGAGGTGGGCGAAGCCGATGTCGATGGTGATGCCGCGGCGCTTTTCCTCCGCCAGGCGGTCGGCGTCGATGCCGGTCAGCGCCTTGACCAGCGCGGTTTTTCCGTGGTCGATGTGCCCGGCCGTGCCGACGATGACTGATTTCATAAGATGGCGACGATCCGTGACAGTGTACCGCGCCGATGTGCGAGAATAGGGCCTTACTCCCATGCCATCATCCCCCGAGACGGCCCAGGCGATCACTCCCGACCTCATCCGGGAACACGGCCTCAGCGCCGAAGAGTACCAGCGCATCCTGAAATGGCTGGGACGCGAGCCCACCCTGACTGAGCTGGGCATCTTCAGCGTGATGTGGAGCGAGCACTGCTCCTACAAGAGCTCGCGGGTGCACCTGAAGCGCCTGCCGACGCACAGCCGCCGCGTGGTGCAAGGGCCGGGCGAGAACGCCGGCATCATCGACATCGGCGACGGCTGGGCCTGCGCCTTCAAGATCGAGTCGCACAATCACCCGTCGTTCATTGAGCCCTTCCAGGGCGCAGCCACCGGGGTGGGCGGCATCCTGCGCGACATCTTCACCATGGGCGCGCGGCCGGTGGCCATCATGGATTCGCTCAGGTTTGGGCCGATCACAGCGGGCGGCGGCAAGCCTGATCAAGCCACCCTCCACCGCAACCATTCGATCGTGGACGGCGTGGTGAGCGGCGTCGCCTCCTATGGCAACTGCTTCGGCGTACCGAACCTCGGCGGCGAGACCAAGTTTGAGCCTTGCTACTCGCAGAACCCGCTGGTGAACGCGTTCGCGCTCGGCCTGGTGCGGCGCGATGAGATCTACTACGCGCGCGCCGCCGGGGAAGGTAATCCCGTCATCTACGTAGGCGCCAAGACGGGACGCGATGGCATCCACGGCGCCACCATGGCCAGCGAAGAATTCAGCGAAGGCTCGGAGCAGAAGCGGCCGAACGTGCAGGTGGGCGATCCTTTCCTGGAAAAGCTGCTGCTGGAAGCATGCCTGGAGGCGATGCGCACCGGCGCCGTGGTCGGCATTCAGGACATGGGCGCTGCCGGCCTTACCTGCTCTACCTGCGAGATGGGCGGGCGCGGCAACGTCGGCATCGAGATCGAACTGGACCGCGTTCCGCAGCGTGAGACCGGCATGACTCCTTACGAGATCATGCTGAGCGAGTCGCAGGAGCGCATGCTGCTGGTGGCCGAGAAAGGCCGTGAGGACGAGGTCTTTCGCGTCTTCGAGAAGTGGGGACTGGATGCGGTGACCGTCGGCCGTGTCACCCCAGACGGCAAGATGCGCGTGCTGGAGCACGGACAGGTAGTGGCCGAGATACCCAACGCCGCCCTCACCGACGATGCTCCGCTCTACCACCGTCCCCTGGATCGCTGGGAGCCACCGGTCGAGCGCGAGATGCCGCCCTCCATCCGCCTGGGTGAAACCGCCGACCTGACCGCCAACCTCAAGCGCCTGCTGGCTTCACCCAACATCTGCTGCAAGCGCTGGGTGCACGAGCAGTACGATTCCATGGTACAGATCAACACCGTCCAGGGACCGGGGCGGGAGGCAGGCGTGATCCGCATCAAGGGCACCAAGCGCGGGCTGGCTATGGCGCTCGACGGCAACGGGCGCTGGTGCTGGCTCGATCCGCGGCTGGGCGCCATGCACGCGGTCGCCGAATCGGCGCGCAAGGTGGCGTGCACGGGTGCAACCCCGGTGGCAGCCACCAACTGCCTGAACTTTGGCAATCCCGAGAAGCCACAGATCATGTGGCAGTTCGCCCAGGTGATCGACGGTATGACCCGCGCCTGCGAAGAACTCGAAGTCCCTATCACCGGTGGCAACGTCAGCTTCTACAACGAAACTCTGGGCGAGGGCATTTATCCCACGCCAGTGGTCGGCGTGGTGGGCGTGATCGATGAGGTCGAGAAGGCGGCCGGCTTCGAGTTCCGCGAATCAGGACGTGCCGTGCTGCTGTTACGTGGCGCCGAGCAGGGCGACTCGACCGATGCCGAAGCCGAGTTCGGTTCCTCCGAGTACGCCAAGGAGATCCTCGGCATGGTCTGGGGATTCCCGCCGGCGCTCGAGCTGGAGAAGGAAGCCGCGCTCCAGAAGTGCATTGTCGAGCTGATCCGCCAGGGACTGGCCGAGTCGACACACGATTGTTCCGACGGCGGGCTGGCGGTAGCGCTGGCCGAATCCGCTTTCCCCAACGGCGCGGGCGCGCGCATCGAGCTGGTTTCGAGCGGCCTCGCGGCAGAGTTCCTGCTGTTCGGAGAAGATGCCAGCCGGATCCTGATTTCCTGCGCCAAGGAACACGTCGGGCGAATCCAAGAATTAGCGGTAGAATACGGCGTCGCGGCGGAAGTGCTGGGCGAGACAGTTTCCGAGAAAATCGAAATCCTGGTTGATGGCCGGCAAGTGGCCGCAGCGGGAGTGTCGGAACTGACGCAAGCTTGGGCGAGCGCGTTGGAGCGAGCCCTGCAGGTGGAGACCGCCGAAGAGTTGGTGCCGGCGGTGCTGGAAAAATGAAATACACGGCCATCTACGAAAAATCTGCTACGGGATACGGTGCCTACATCCCCGACCTACCGGGTTGCGTAGCGACCGGCAAAACCAAAGCGCAGGTGAAGAAGTTGATCCGTGAGGCGATCGAACTCCATATCGAAAGTCTGAAACAGCACGGCGAACCTGTCCCTGAACCGACCTCGATGGCGGATTCAATTACGGTGTCTGCATAGCTATGGCCTTCGACAAGTTCAAAGACGAATGCGGTGTAGTCGCCATCTACTCCAACCCGGAAGCGGGTAAGCTTGCCTACCTCGGGCTGCACGCGCTGCAGCATCGCGGGCAGGAGTCGGCGGGGATCGTCTCCACCGACGGCGTGACCATGTATCCCCACCGGGCCATGGGCCTGGTGGCCGACATCTTCACCGAAGCCGTGCTGGAAAAAATCCGGGGCACGCTGGCCATTGGGCACACGCGCTACTCGACCACCGGCGACTCGGCGCTGCTCAACGCCCAGCCCATCATGGTGGACTGCAACAAGGGCATGATCGCGCTGGCGCACAATGGCAACCTGGTCAACGCGCAACTGATCCGCTCGCGCCTGGACGCCCAAGGCTCGATCTTCCAGACCACTAGCGACACCGAGGTTATCGTCCACTTAATTGCGCAATCACGCGAGGAGACGCTGCCCGAAGCCATTGCCGACGCGCTGCGGCGGATCGAAGGCGCGTTCTCGCTGGTCATCATGAGCCGCGACCGCGTGTTCGCGGTGCGCGACCCGCGCGGATTCCGCCCGCTCTCCATGGGACGCATCGCCGGCGGCCTGCGCAAGGACACCATCGTCTTCGCCTCCGAGACCTGCGCTTTCGACCTCATCGGCGCTACCTACGAGCGCGATGTGAATCCCGGAGAAATGATCGTGGTCGGCCCCGAAGGCATCTACTCGCGCTATTTCGCCAGCCAGACCGCGCAGTCGAGCTGCATCTTCGAGCACGTGTATTTCTCCCGGCCCGACAGCGTGATCTTCGGGCGCTCGGTGGCCGAGAGCCGCGAGAAGCTGGGACGGCAGTTGGCGGTCGAGGCTCCCGCTGAGGCTGACCTGGTTGTGCCAGTGCCGGATTCGGGCGTGGCCGCGGCCATGGGCTACGCTGCGGAGAGCGGCATCCCGGTGCGCATGGGACTGATCCGCAATCATTATGTCGGGCGGACGTTCATCGAACCGGAGCAACGGGTGCGCGACTTCGGAGTCAGGCTCAAGCTGAACCCGGTGCGCAGCGTGCTGGCGGGGCAGCGGGTGGTGCTGATCGACGACTCCATCGTGCGCGGCACCACCAGCCGTAAGATCGTGCGCATGGTGCGCGACGCCGGCGCCACCGAGGTCCACCTGCGCATCTCCTGCCCGCCCACTATCTCTCCCTGCTTCTACGGTGTGGATACGCCCTCGAAGAAGCAGCTCATCGCCGCCAACAAGAGCGTGGAGGAAATCCGCGACTACATCGGCGCCGACTCGCTCGCCTACCTCTCGCTCGAAGGCATGAGGCAGGCCTGCGGCGAGAGCGAGTCTCTCACCTACTGCACCGCGTGCTACACCGGCAAGTATCCGACGGCGTTTGTGGATGTCGAGGAGATCAAGCCGGCGGAAGAGACGGCGCGGAAGTAGGGTCTTAATTCTGAAATTGTCATCCCGAGCGAGGACCGAGCGCACTATCCCGGTCCGAGTCGAGGGACCTGCTTTTGCTTGGACTAGCGACTATCTTCTCGCCGCGACCACCCGCGGAAATCCCTGCAAGTCCGGCGTGACCCGCACCTCCGCCCAATCCTTCACCAGTTCGTGCACGGCGGCCGCGAGGGAATGTCCAATCTCGACCACCAACCATCCGGAGGGTTTCAGCGCTGCGCGCGCCTGCGGCGCCAGCCGGCGATACACCTCAAGCCCGTTTTCTCCCGCGAACACCGCCATCTTGGGCTCGAACTCGCGCACTTCGCGCTGAGCCTGTTCCGGCTCGGACTCAGGAACATAGGGAGGATTGGAGACGACGAAATCGTAGGCGTCGGCCGGGGCTCCGGCGAGCAGATCGCGCTGCTGAAAGATGATGCGATGGTCCAACTGCAACCGTGCAGCATTCGCCCGCGCCACCTCCAGTGCCGGCGGCGAGATGTCCACCGCCTCGACGCGCGCCCACGGCATCTCCATGGCGAGCGCCAGCGCGATGCAGCCCGAACCGGTGCCCACGTCGACGATGCGATGCGCGTGCTTCGCGCGTGCCAGTTCCAGTACGGTTTCGATCACGTGCTCGGTCTCGGGACGCGGAATCAGCACGGCGGGCGAGACGATCAGGTCCATGCCCCAGAATTCCTGGTGGCCGGTGATGTACTGGGCCGGCCTGCCGGTGGAGCGCTCGGCGATTGCTTCGTCGTAGCGCGCCTGCTCGTCGGCCGTGAGCTCGTACTCAGGATGGGCGTAGAGGTAGGCGCGGTCGGAGTTGAGCACGAACATCAGCAGCGTCTCGGCATTCATGCGGGGCGACCCGACGGAGTGCTCAGTGAGATGTTCGATGGCTGTGGTCAGCGCTTGCCGAAGCTGCATGATAGTCGTCGGCCTTCGGTCGTCGGTCAAAGGCTGGCTCAAACGAGGATCGTAGCGGCCGACGACCAACAGCCAACGACCGACGACGGTTTTACGCGAGCGCTTCCTGCTTCAGTTTCTCCGCTTGGAAGTGCGTGACCAGCGCGTCGATGATGGGCTGGATCTTGCCGTCCATGATGTCGCTCAACTGGTGCAGCGTGAGCCCAATACGGTGGTCGGTCATGCGGTCCTGCGGGAAGTTGTAGGTGCGTATCTTCTCGCTGCGGTCGCCGCTGCCGACCATCTGCCGCCGCTCCTTGGCCAGGGCTTGCTGCTGCTTCTCCAGTTCCATCTCGTAGAGCCGCGAGCGCAGCACGCGCATGGCCTTATCGCGGTTCTTGATCTGCGACTTCTCGTCCTGGCAGGAAACAACTGTATCGGTCGGAAGGTGCGTGATGCGGACGGCGGAGTAAGTCGTGTTCACCGATTGCCCGCCCGGCCCGGACGAGCAGAAGGTGTCGATGCGCAGGTCCTTGGCTTCGATCTTCACGTCCACGTCTTCGGCCTCGGGCAGCACCGCCACGGTGACCGCCGAGGTGTGCACGCGGCCCTGCTGCTCGGTCTGAGGCACGCGCTGCACGCGGTGCACGCCGCTTTCATACTTCAGCCGCGAATAGACGCGCTGGCCTTCGATGATGGCGATCACTTCCTTCAGCCCGCCCACGCCCGATTCCGACGTGGAGAGCACCTCCACCTTCCAGCGCTGCGATTCGGCGTAGCGCGTGTACATGCGGAAAATCTCGGCGGCGAAGAGCGAGGCCTCGTCCCCGCCGGTGCCGGCGCGAATCTCGAGGATAATGTTCTTCTCGTCGTTCGGGTCCTTGGGGATCAGCAGAACCTTGAGTTCTTCTTCCACTGTGCCGATACGCTCTTCGAGCTTGGCCAGCTCTTCCTGGGCGTAGGCGCGCATCTCCGCGTCCGACTCCTCGGCGATCACCGTCTTGCTCTCGGCGATGCCGCGCTTCAGGTCCTTGTACTCGCGATATTTCTCCACCGCCGGCGCCAGCTCGCTGTGCGCCTTGGCGGTCTTCTGATAGCGCGCCGAGTCGGAAATCACCTCCGGCGTGGCGAGCGCCTGCGTCAGCTCGTCGTACTTGGATTCGATTTGATCGAGTCTGTCAAACACCGCTTTTGGCTTTTAGCTCTTGGCTCTTAGCTTAACCTGAAATGTCATCCCAAGCGAGCGTCGCCGCTTTTGCGGCGCGAGTCGAGGCAATGCTTTTTCGGAAACTTGAAACGGGTTCTCTCGCGGCGCCAGCCGCTAGGCGATGACCAGCTCGCCGCCGCGCTGCTTTTCGAGTTCCATGGCTTCGTCCAGCGCGCGGATGGCGCATTCCACCTGGTCGTCGCTGGGAGGCTGAGTGGTGATCCGTTGCAGCCACAGGCCGGGAGCGGTCATCAGGGCGAAGAGTGAGCCACGATGTTTGGCGGCGTAGCGGATGATCTCGTACGACACGCCCGCGATCACCGGCAAGAGCGCGATGCGGATGGCGAAGCGCGCCCAGAACGTGGTTACCGGGATCACCGTGTAGAACACGATCGAGATCAGCAGCACCGTCATCAGGAAGCTGGTGCCGCAGCGCGGATGGTATGTCGAGTACTTCTGCACAGCTTCCGGCGTAAGCGGGTCGCCGGACTCGAAGGCGAACACCGTCTTGTGCTCCGCCCCGTGGTATTGGTACACGCGGCGGATGTCCTTCCACAGCGAGATGCCCCAGATGAACAGCAGGAACAGCGCGATGCGGATGGCGCCATCCACCAGGTTGAAGATGATCTGGTTGCCGAATGCCGGCGAGACCCGCTTCAGTTCGGTGGCCGCCACCAGGGGAATGAACTTGTACATGAAGACGAAGAACCCGACCGAGAAGAAGACGTTGACCGCCATCACCCAGCCGCTAATCTCGATTTTCTTCTCCTCCTGCTCGCGGGGGATGGCGTCGAGCGCGACATTGGCGGAGTAGCGCAGGGCGCGGAAGCCGAGCGACATCGCCTGTCCCAGAGTGGTGAGGCCGCGCATGACCGGCCAAGCCAGCCACTTGCGCTTCTCCGACGGCCGCTCGATGGGCTCGGAGTGCGTCGCCACCTCGCCCGAGGGCTTGCGGACGGCGATCCCCCAGGCATGCGGCGAGCGCATCATGACGCCCTCCAGCACCGCCTGGCCGCCGACCAGCGTCTCATTGCCGCTTTCGAGGGCAGGCAAGAGTTGCATGGCGGCTGCCAGCCGCACGAGTTGTCGCCAATAGTTCACAGGAGGTTGGATGACGGCTGGGGAACGCGCGCTTCACCCCGGTATTAGAAGGTTACTGGGCGGGAGCGGAGCTGTCAAACGGGTGAAGAGCCGTCACCCCACGTCATTTCCCACAAAACATTTATCTCCAACTTGCGATCCATAGCAGCACACAAGAACAGACCACCACGTACACGAGGTACCGCAACCAAACGCGCCACCTGTTCGCACCAAATGCGGCAATCAGGAGCCCTGTACCGCCGAGACATAACAGCACGCCGAACGTAGCACTAATATGCAGACGACGCGTTGTTGCGATCTCTGTACCGCCAGCATAAAGCAGCAACAATCCACCCATGAAGTGGAGCAAGCTACGGAAATCACCACGCTTCCTGCCTTTATCGTTAAACATAACTCGCGTTCAATCCCTGAGTGCAGAACAACATTTTGTTGACCTCACAGATCCCTCGCGACGCGCTCGCCTCGCATGGCTCGGCTCGCGCTTGCTCGGGATGACAATTCTGGAAAAACTCCCTTGCGGCACGCCTGGAAGGCGTGCCCTTTCAAAGAACCGGCATGCACCTATTGTGAAATCGCTCTGAGCGCTTCCGCGACAATGGCCTCCTGCTCGGGGAAGACTGTCCGCAGGTCGAGGAGCACCTTTCCCTGCTCGACGCGGGCGATGATGGGCGGCTGGTGGGCGCGCAGGCGCGCGGCCAACTCGTCGGCGCTCAAGTCCTGCGAGGTGAGGGCCAGAAGGACGGTCGGCAATGTGGCGCCGGGAGCGGCGCCACCGCCGATCACCGATGCTCCCTCGATCAACTCTACCTTCAGCCTAGGGACGTTGCCGCGCAAACTGTCAGCCAGTGCCTGGGCGCGGCGTCCGATCTCCTGGGCGCTCAGGCGCATCATGCGCACGGCGGGGATGGCGTTGTGGTCCTGGCGAACGTAGGCGAGCAGAGTGGCTTCGAGCGCGGCGTAGGTCAGCTTGTCCACACGCAAGGCGCGGAACAGCGGGTTGGCGCGGAGGCGGGCCACGGTCTCGCTCTGCCCGCTGATGAGTCCCGCCTGCGGCCCGCCCAGCAGCTTGTCGCCACTGTAGGTAACCACGTCCACCCCGGCGCGCAGGCTGTCCCACACGCTGGGCTCGCCGCTCACGCCCACCGAGCGCAGCTCGATCATCGCGCCCGAACCCAGGTCTTCGAGGACGCGCAACTTGTGCTTGCGCGCCAGCGCCACCAGATCTTCGAGCGAGGGCTGCTCGGTGAATCCGACGATCTGGAAGTTCGAACGGTGGACGCGCAGCAGCAGGCGCGTGCGCTCGTTGATGGCTTTTTCGTAGTCAGCAAGGCGGGTGCGGTTGGTGGTGCCGACCTCGCGCAGCACCGCGCCCGACTTAGCCATTACGTCGGGAATGCGGAACGAGCCACCGATCTCGACCAGCTCGCCGCGCGAGACGATCACTTCGCCGCCATCGGCCAGCGTGTTTAGCGCGAGCAGCACCGCGGCGGCGTTGTTGTTCACCACCACCGTGGCGATGCCGGTGAGACCCTCCTGGTTGAGCAGGCGCGCGGTCAGGCGCTCGACGTGCACGTCGCGCTTGCCGCGTTCGCCGGAAGAAATATCGAGCTCCAGATTGCTGTATACGCCGGCGACTTCGCGGATGCGCTCCAGCGCCGCTTCGGCCAGCGGCGCGCGGCCTAGATTGGTGTGCAGAATCACGCCCGTTGCGTTGATAACCGGCCGCAGCGACGGCGCGAGCGACTGCCGCAGCCGGTGCTCGACAGCAGCCGCCAGTCCGCCGACCGCCAGCTCCACGGCAGACGCATCGAGACTGCTGGAAGCGATCTCTTGGCGCAGGGTTTCGATCACCTCGCGCGCGGCCTCCGTTACGGCCGCGTGGCCTTCGCTTTCGATCAGCCGCGCGACTTCGGGCTGATGCAGCAGCTCGTCCACCGACGGCAGCTTGCGGTAGAGGTCCTTCCTGGCAGGGGCTTGCACGCGCAGAATTGTACAGTTTCTTGTTACCACGCGCTGACGGCGTCGGATGCTTTACCGGGGACTAGCTCGATTCGGACACGTTTGGCTTCTATCCTCCCTGCAATCCCATAACACGGAGCCATCGTGACCCTTATCACCGTACCAAACGCCTTAGTTGCTATTCTTTCAGCCTTCAGCATGTTGATGACGTTCTGTGGGCTGAAATCTTCGAGGCTCAAGTCAGTGACTTGTTCAAAGATGAAGTCAACAACTGCTGGCTTCTTGGGGTCATACGGGTAAACCCTAAGGATGGAAGAGCCAGCTCGAGCGAGCGAGAGACTGACAACTTCGGCATCGTGGAAGTCTGGCACATATCCGAACCATTCCCGTACTTTGTCCGCTCCCGGCAACTCAGCCAGGACGTCGACAGGTTCCTCTTTTTTCGGTTCTTTCTTCTTGCGCCAGAAAATCATCGTAGCGACCTCCGCTAATATTAGCCCGTGCCCTTCTGCGCAGACTCACCGTGCGGCGGCTGCCGCGCCGCCTGTACGTGCGAGTTGGCGCGCCAAGGAAGCGGCCTGCCGGAACCACGGACGATCGCGCCGCCGCTGGAATCCCGGCATCGAACGCTGCTTGGCCAGGATGCGGGCCACCCACTCGCGCGCTTCCGCCGTCCGTCCCTGCGCCGCCAGGAACGACGCGTAGTAGAACTGAATTTCGGTCGAGGTGGAGACCTGGGTGACGCGCGCGAACAGGGCATCGGCTTGCGCGATGTTGCCGACGCGCCAATAGGTGTAGGCCAGCAGGCCGGCAGCGCGATGGAAATCGTAGTTCGCTTCCTTGGATACGACCCGCTCCAAGTCGGCCACGGCGGCCGCGAAGTCCTTCAGCTCCAGCTCCGCCAGCGCTCGCCGGTAGAACGGGTCGGGAGAGTCGGTGCGTGCGGAGATGGAGCGATCGAAGCACTCGCGCGCGCGAGCGTAGTCGCCGTTGTCCAGATAAAGGCCGCCGAGCTCCTCATAGTTGCCGGCGGAGGGATTATCCCGGATCATCGCTTCCAGTTCGCCGATTCGCTGTCGGCGCGGAAAGAAGCGGAGACTGCCGCGCAGCAGCCCAAAATCCGGGATCACCTCCACCACAATGTAGATCAGCGCGCCGAAGCCGCCGCCGAGGATGATGATCCAGAGCCAGAAGCCGTCCGGGCGGCGGCGGATGAAGTGCACGATGGCGATCGCCTGCAGGATGAAACCGTAGCGCAGAATGGGGAAGAAGATGCCCATGGATGGAATTCATTGTAGCGGCTGCGAGCGCAAACCAAGATCCCTCGTCGCGCTTGCCGCGCAGGGCTCGGTTCGCCCGTCTTCGGGATGACAAGCTGGGCTGACGAGATGCTCACCCCACCTCCACCAGCCCGTAGCGCCGTTGCCAGTGGGCCTTCAGGTGGGTCATGCCGCGCGCGACTTCTTCCGGCGTGATGTCCGGCGAGGAGCCGCTGACCAGGGCGGCGGCTTCGCGCTTGGCGGCTTCCAGCAGTTGCCGGTCGCGGATGGGATTGGCAACGCGAAAGCTGGGCGCGCCCGCCTGGCGCGTGCCAGCGATCTCTCCCCAGCCGCGCAGCTCGAGATCGAGTTCGGCGATCTTGAAGCCGTCCGTAGTGGCGACCATGGCGTCGAGGCGGCGCTCGGCCTCCGGGGTGACTTTGCCGCCGGTCATGAGGATGCAATATCACTTGGCGGCGCCGCGCCCGATGCGCCCGCGGAGCTGGTGAAGCTGCGCCAGGCCGAAGCGCTCGGCGTGCTCCACCACCATCACGCTGGCGTTTGGGACGTCCACTCCCACCTCGATGACCGTGGTCGAGACCAGCAGGTCGATCTCACCGCGCTGGAAGCGGCGCATAGCCTCATCCTTCTCGTCGGCGGAGAGGCGGCCGTGGATGAGCCCAACGCGCAGCTCGGGGAAGACGCGTTTGCGCAGCTCGCCGTACATCTTGATGGCGGCCTTCAGGCCGGTGCGCCCGGCTTCGGGCAGTGCTGGCAGCTTGCTCTCTTCTTCCGGCTTTTCTTCGATGACCGGATAGACGACGAATGCCTGTTGTCCCTTGGCGATCTGTTTGCGCACGAAGTCCCAGACTTCGTCGGCGCGCTCGTCGGAAACGCGGCGCGTGACCACTGGCGTTCGCCCGGGCGGGAGTTCGTCAAGGATGCTGACGTCGAGATCGCCGTAGAGGGTGAGCGCGAGCGTGCGCGGGATGGGCGTGGCGGTCATGACCAGCACGTCGGGCTCGGGAGTGGTGTCTTTGGCCTCAGCGGCTAAAGCCGATTTCTTAGCTGTGGCCGCTGTTGCACGGCTGAAGCCGTGCCCTCCCGCGGGCGTGGATGCCGGCGGGACGCCGGCACTACTGCCATCGTCACCGCCGCTCTTCTTCATCAGCTTGAAGCGCTGCAGGACGCCGAAGCGGTGCTGCTCGTCCACGATGATCAGGCCGGGGCGCGCGAACTCGACCTTGTCTTCGATAAGGGCGTGGGTGCCGATCACCAGTTGCACGTCGCCCTTGGCGATGTGGCGGCGGGTGTTGCGTTTCTGTTCGTCGTCGAGCGAGCCAGTGAGCAGCGCGATGCGATACCCAGCGGGCTCGAGCAGGCGCCGTGCCGAAAGATAGTGTTGCGTCGCCAGGATTTCGGTGGGGGCCATGAGCGCGGCCTGGTAGCCGTTCTCGATGGCGATGATGGCGGCTTCGAGCGCGACGATCGTCTTGCCCGAGCCCACGTCGCCCTGCAACAGGCGCCGCATGGGTGAGGGGCGCTGCATGTCCCCGGCAATCTCCTTCAGCACGCGCTTTTGCGCCGCCGTGGGATGGAAAGGCAGCACGCGCTTGAGCGCCTCGCGCACGCGGTCTGTAATGGTGAACGTTATGCCAGGCTGGGCGCGCAGATTGCGCCGCTTCAGCTCCAGTCCGACCTCGAGGAAGAACAATTCCTCGAAGATCAGGCGGCGATGCGCGGGCGTGCGCGCGTTCTGCAGATCGTCGAACCGCGTTTCGGGCTCGGGAAAGTGGGCGAGGCGAAAAGCTTCGCGCCGGGGAATGAGGTCGAAACGCTGCCGGATGGCGCGCGGGATGCCATCGGGCAGCTCGGGTGTCAGGTCTTCGAGCGCGCGGTGGACCACGTGGCGAAACCAGCGCGGGCTCAGCCGGCCGTAGGCGGCGGACTCGTAGATGGGGACGATGCGCCCGATCTCCAAACTGTCAGCCGCCAGATCCTCGGGCGATTTTTCTGCCGCTTCTGCCTGCGGCTCGGTCAGAATCTCGAATTGCGGCTGCATGAGCTGGATGCGATTGCGCCCGCTGCGCGGTTCTTCCACCCGGCCATAGAGCGCGACCGTCTGCCCGGCTTTGAACTTGTCCTGGAGATACGCCGCGTTGAACCACAGGCAGGTGATGGAGTCGCGGCCCTGGCCGGCGGTCATCTGGAAGATCTGGATGCCGCGCCGGGGAGTGCGGAACATGCCGGCGCCGCGGACTTCCGCGATGATGGTGGCCATTTCGCCGGGGCGCAACTGGGCGATGCGGCGGGGATTGATGCGGTCCTCGTAACGGAATGGCAGATAGTAAAGCAGGTCTTCAACGGTGCTGATTCCCTTGCCGGCCAGGATCTCCGCCAGCCGCGGGCCGATTCCCTTGACGTACTGCACCGGGGTGTGGAGTTCTAGCATTGCAACCAGTTTCAAGTTTCGAGTTTCAAGATTCAAGTAGATCATGTATTGCGGGTAATCTGGGGCTGCTGCTGGATGGCTGCCTGTGTGCCGTCGCGTTTGCCTTGGTGAGCCTCGCGTGGCCCCGCCACAACTGGTGATCCCTGTGGTAACCTCATTCCCGAAATCCCGCTCGGAGCCTTGCCTTTCCGGCGATAAGATGGGATGGTGCCCGGTTTCTTGTTTGCGGAACGCGGGCAGCCAACGCATGCAGAGACTCGCCATCCTCTACGATGCCAGCCAGGCGGTGCTCTCCACCTTCGACCTGGATGAGGTCCTCAGCCGCATCCTGGGTATCGTGCGCGACGTCTTCCACTTGGACAAGGCGGCCATCATGCTGCTGGATGGCAAGATGCAGGAGCTCTACGTCAAGACCCAGTTCGGATGGAATCTCGCGGGTGAGACCATCCGCGTGCCCCTAGGCAAGGGGCTGAGCGGGACCGCCGCCCAGACCAGGAAGCTGGTGTACGCGCCCGATGTAAGCCAGGATCCTCGCTATATCCTCCCGGTTGCCGCCACCCGCTCGGAAGTGGCCATTCCGCTGGTGGTGCGGGAAGACGTGGTGGGCGTGCTCGATTGCCAGAGCAACCAACTGGACTTCTTCGACCAGGATACACTGGAGCTGTTGCGGCTGTTTTCGACGCAGGCTTCCATCGCGCTGTCCAACGCCCGTCTCTATTCTCTGGAGCAGCGCCGGCGGGCGCAGTTGGAGGCCATCAACGCCATCGCCCGGCAAACCACGGCGGTGCTGGAGATCGGGGAGCTGCTGGAGCAGGTGTGCTCGCTGATCCTGGAGTCGTTCGGCGGCGACCATGCCAGCGTGCTGCTGTTCGAAGACGACCGGCTGGTGCTGCGCGCGCACCAGGGCCGGCTGACGCCGCTGTTCAAGATTGGCGACGAGCTGCCGGCAGGCGAGGGCCTGTTCGCCCGCGCCATCGATTCCCGCAAGGCGGTGGTGGAGAACGACGTGGGCAAGGTCCCTGGGTACCTGCCGGGATTCCGGGAGACGGTGTCGGCGGTCTGCCTTCCCCTGGTCTCGTTCGGGCAGGTGCTGGGGGTGCTGGCGCTGGAGAGCGCGTCGTGCGAGGCTTTCCTGCCGGCGGACGTGAACGCGCTGGAATCGGTCAGCGACATCTGCGCCACCGCCATCCAGAACGCGCGCCACTTCGACCGCGTGCGCCAACTGGCGTACCTGGACGGCGTGACCGGCATCTTCAACCGCCGTTATTTCGAGCTGCGCATCGCCGAGGAGATGGCGCGCAGCACCCGCCACGGGCTGATCTTCTCGGTGATCATGGTGGACATCGACCGCTTTAAGCAGCTCAACGATGAATTCGGGCACCTGCTGGGCGATGAGGTGCTGCGCCAGGCCTCCGCCATCCTTGCCCAGCAACTGCGCAAGAGCGACGTGCTCAGCCGCTATGGCGGAGAGGAGTTCGCCATCATCACCCCGGAAACCGGCCTGGACAGCGCCTTGGCCGTCGCCGACAAGCTGCGGCGGGTGGTGGAGAGCTGGCATTTTCCCGGCGTGGCGCGCCCGGTGACCATCAGCGCTGGGGTGGCGGAGTTTCCCGCCCAGGGAGGCACGCGCGACGAGCTGGTCAAATCCGCCGACGAGGCGCTCTATGCCGCCAAACAGACCGGCCGCAACCGCGTGGTCACGGCGCAGATGCTGCGCGGCACCTTCTGACCTCCACCCCACTGCACAGGATGTTGGGCAACCCTGCGACCTGAAGTGCTACGCCGGTTTCCCGCGCGGCAATGTCCGAAGGGTTACCCAAGAGGGTTGCACTACGGGCCTGCAGAACGCACAATAAAACCGGACTAATACCCAATGGCCAAGGTTGTTGCACCACCGATCTCCCTCTCCTACGCGAACTTCGTCCCCAAGAGGATCGTTGCCCGCGTCCTGCTTGCAGGACTCGCGGAGCCCACCTGCGCGGTGCTGCGTGATTGCTTCAAGCAATTTGGCATCCAGACCGTGAGCAGCAATAGCGACACCGAGAGACGGCTGCAGAAAGAGAAGTTCGAAGCCTGCGTGGTGGAGTTGGGCCGAGCGGACGCGGAGAGCGTGCTGAACGCCGCCCGCAACTCCTCCTCCAACTCGCGCATTGTCATCTACGGCATTTCGCGCGATACCCAGGAAGCCATGCGCTTCTCCAAGCTCGGCATCAACGCCGTGATCGATCATCCCGTGGACCGGCAGACGGCGCTGAAGGTGGTGCGCTCCACCCACCTGCTGGTAGTGCATGAGCTGCGGCGCTATGTCCGCCTGCCGGTGGTCACCGAAGTGAAGGTGAATTGCGGGCAGAGCAGCTTCCAAGCCACTACTGTGGAGATCAGCGCCGGCGGCATGTCGATGAAAACCGAGGTCCGTCTCTCCAAGGAACAGCCGGTGGAGGTCACATTCAGCCTGCCGCCCAACGGGAAAGTCGTGGTTTCGCGCGCCAGCGTGTGCTGGAAGCGCGAAGACGCCGCCATGCTCGGCTTCCGCTTCGACCCCACCGACGAACGCCGCCTGGAAGTGAAACGCTGGATCGACAGCTACCTGGAGATCGGGTAAGCAGTTGCCAGTCGCCGGTTGCGGTTCAGCCCCGGCGACTGTCCCTGAATCAGTGTCATTCTTCCGTCGAGCAAAGCGAGACGGGAGAATCTGGCGGTGATGGCGGCACAACCACCCAAGGTAGCATCGGCTGTTCCGTAAGATCCTCCGCATGCCTTCGGCTCGCGAAGGATGACATTTTCGACGGAGAGAGACCTTCTACCGAGCGCATCTTTTCTGACACCGACCTACCCCCTTAACAGCTCTTCCATCTCTTTTTCGCCGATCACCTTCACGCCCAACTCACGCGCTTTGTCAATCTTGGAACCGGGATCGGCGCCGGCCACCACGTAGTTGGTCTTCTTGCTGACGGAGCCGGAGACGCGTCCGCCGGCATCTTCGATCAGCTTCTTGGCCTCGTCGCGCGAGTGGTTGGCCAGGGTTCCCGTCAGGACAAAGGTCTGGCCGGCGAGCCTGGTCCCGCGCTCCTTCTTCTTGCCCTTGAAGGTGAGCTTGGCCGCGCGCAGGTCTTCCACCAGCTTGCGATTGCGCGGTTCCTCGAAGAATTCGCGGATGCTCTGGGCGATGCGCGGCCCCACCTCCTCGACCTCTTCCAGTTTGGCGATGCTGCCGGCCTCGTCTTTCAAAGTAGCCGCCTCGATAAGGTCGTCCATGGAGCCGAAGTGCTCGGCCAGGAACTGCGCGGTACGCTCGCCGACGAAGCGGATACCGAGCCCGTAGAGCACGCGCTCGAGCGGCAGCTTCTTCGAGCCAGCGATCTCATTGAGCACATTCTGCGCCGACTTGTCGCCCATGCGCTCCAGGTCCATGAGCTGCGGCTTGGTCAGGCGATAGATGTCGGCGACGTTCTTCACCAGCCCGCGGTCGCAGAGTTGGTTAACGAGCGCATCGCCCATGCCATCGATGTTCATCACTGAGCGCGCGGCGAAGTGCAGGATGGACTCGCGCAGCTTGGCCGGGCAGTTCGCGTTCACGCAGCGGTGGTCGGCCTCACCTTCCACGCGCACCACGTGGCCGCCGCATTCCGGACAACGCTCCGGCATGTGGAAGTGCCGCGTGCCGCGAGGGTGATCTTTGTCCTCAACCACAGACACGACTTTGGGGATGACGTCGCCGCCGCGCTCCACCGTGACCCAGTCGCCGATGCGCACGCCCAGGCGGTCGATCTCGTCCATGTTGTGCAGCGTGGCGCGGCTGACTGTGGTGCCACCGATGGGCACAGGTTTGAGGTGCGCCACCGGCGTCAGCTTGCCGGTGCGGCCGACCTGCACCTGAATGTCTTCGATCCGGGTGACGCCCGAGCGCGCCGCGTACTTGTAGGCGATGGCCCAGCGCGGTGCTTTACCGGTGAAGCCCAGTTCGCGCCACAGCCGCGTGTCATTCACCTTGATGACCACGCCGTCGATCTCGTAGCCCAGGCTGTCGCGCTTCTCCTCCCAGGATCTGATGAAGCGCCAGACCTCGTCGATGTTCTTCGCGAGGCGCCAGTTGGGATTCACCTTGAATCCGGCCGTGCCCAGGGCTTCGAGCGCCTCGGCCTGATGGCCGAGAAACGTGCGGCCATCCACCAGCAGGAAGTAGGAGTAGAAATCCAGGCGGCGCTGGGCGGTGATATGGGGGTCGAGGACGCGCACCGCTCCGGCTCCGGCGTTGCGCGGGTTGGCGAACTTCGCCAGGCCCTGGCGCTCGCGTTCTTCGTTCATGCGCTCGAAGGCCTTGAGCGGCGTGACGACCTCACCGCGCACCTCGAATTCCTGCGGCAGGCCGGCCTTCTTCAGCGTGGCCGCCGCGATGGAGAGCGGGACAGAGCGGATGGTCTTCACGTTGGGGGTTACGTCCTCGCCCACCGAGCCATCGCCGCGGGTGATGCCGAGAACGAGCTTCGATTTGCCGTGTTCGTCGCGGGCATAGCGCAGGGCCATGGAGAGGCCGTCGAGCTTGAGTTCGCAGACGTATTCGATGCCGTCGCGGCCGGAAAGTTCGCGCACACGCTGCTCCCAGTCGCGCAGCTCCTGCTCGTTGTAGGCGTTGTCGAGCGAGAGCAGGGGGCTGGAGTGCGGCACCTTGACGAAGCCCTCGCGCGGTCTGCCGCCGACGCGCTGCGTAGGCGAGTCCGGAGTGACCAGATCGGCGTGCTCGGCTTCGAGCTGCTTGAGCTGCCGCATGAGCAGGTCAAACTCGGCGTCGGAGATCTCGGGCTGATCGAGCACGTAGTAGAGGTATTCGTGATGGCGGATCTTCTCGCGCAGCGCCTCGATCTTGCGCTGCACCTCCTGGGCGGCTGTGGGCATCGGCAGAATTATAACGGCGGGATTGCAAGGGCTGGGAGTTTGCGATTTGTGATTTCCGATTTGTGTTTCTGATTCTTGTGGGTTGGGCCATCATCGAATCGCAAATCATAAATCGCAAATCATTAATCACAAATCTCGCGCGATCCGCTATTGTTGACCTCGATGCGCAAGGTCGTCCTGCTCTACAACCCCATAGCCGGGAAGAACCGCGAGCGCCGCCGCGCCGACATGGAAGCCGCGGCGCAGGTTCTGCGCGCTGCTGGTGTGAAGGCTGAAACCGTGGCGACCCGCGCGCCAGGCTCGGCCGGCGAGCAGGCGCGGGAGGCGGTCGCCGAGGGTTACGACACGGTGCTCGCCTGTGGCGGCGACGGCACCATCCACGAGGTGGTCCAGGGGCTGGTCGGCACTGATACGCCTCTGGGCCTCATCCCGCTGGGCACGGGCAATTCGCTGGGCAATGAACTCGGGCTCTCTCGCGACCCCGCGCGCGCCGCCCGGGCAATCCTCGCCAGCGAGCCGCGCCGGATCGCGGTCGGCAAGGTCGAATATCCGGAGCGCGGGACCGGCCGCCAGGGCGCGCGCTACTTCATCGTGATCGCAGGTGCAGGCGTCGACGCCCGCATGCTCTACCAGATGAACGTGGCCGCCAAGCAGCGGCAGGGTATGGCCGCCTACTACGGCGAAGCCCTGCATCTTTTCCTGACGCACCGCTTCCAGCGCTTCGAAGTCGAGTGGGAAGATCGTGAGGGCGTAGCTCATCGCGTGGGCGTCACGCAGATCATGGCGGTGCGCCTGCGCCAGTTCGGAGGCATCTTGCGCTGGCTCGCGCCGGATGCCGCCCTGGAGAGCGATGATCTCCAGCTCGTTTTGTTTCGGACGGCGAGCCGTGTCTCATATTGTCTGTACCTGTTGCGCGCACTGCTCGAGCAGCGCTGGCAGACCCCGGGCGTGGATCTGGTGTGTGCGCGCGAGGCCGTTTGCCGGCCGCTCGCGGGCGAGTCCGTGAGCAACATCTACGCCGAGGCGGACGGGGAACTGCTGGGCGGCCTGCCAGTGCGCTTCAGCACCGTGCCGAAGGCGCTGACGCTGCTGGTGCCGAAGAAGTAAGGAATCGGAACATCGGGTGATCGGGTCATCGGGTGATTGGAACGACCTCCGAGTCCGTGGTGCTTGCCCGTGAGCTTCCGCGCCGTGGCCAAAGCCGTCGCCTTGTTGACATCCACCAAAGAGACTCAGCGCCGAGGTCTCAAATCACCCGATGACCCGATCACCCGATGTTTCGATCCTCTCCGTGTCTCCGTGCCTCCGTGGTGGATGTGTTACGCTGAAACTTCGCTGAGTTTTGCGCGCAAGCCTTGGATCCGCTCACGCACATGCTGACCGGCGCCTGCATGAGCCGCGCCGGGTTGAACCGCAAGACGGCCTTGGCAACCGCCACGCTGGTGCTGGCGGCGGAGGCCTCCGACCTCGACGTTTTCTACGGTATCCACGGCCGGGTCGCTGCCTTGCAGCACCACCGCGGCTGGACGCACTCCTTCGTCGCCGTGCCGGTTATGGCTGGGCTTGCGGTTCTCGTGGTGTGGGCCTGGAACCGGCTATTTCGGAAACAACGCCTCGATCCCAACCCACCCGTGCGCTGGGGAGTGCTCTACGGCATCGCGCTGCTGGGACCGCTTAGCCACATCCTGCTCGACTACACCACTGCGTACGGCATCCGCATGTTCGAGCCGTTCTCCTACAAGTGGTACGAGTGGGACATCGTCTCGATCATCGAGCCGTTCATGCTGGGCGTGCTGATCCTGGGGCTGGTTCTGCCCTACCTTTTCGGATTGATCAATGAAGAAATCGGCGCGCGGCAGCCGCAGTTCCGGGGACGCGTGGGTGCGATCGCAGCGCTCGCGGCTGTCGTCTTAATGTGGGGTGTGCGCGACTTCTATCATCGCCGCGCCGTCTTCGCACTGGACACGCGCATCTACCAGGGCCAGGACCCGGTGCGTGTCTCCGCGTATCCGTACGCCTTGAATCCGTTTGTGTGGCACGGGGTGGTTGAGACCCGGGATTTCTACCGGACCCTGCTGGTGGATTCTCGGCGGGGCGAAGTCGATCCTCAGGATCGCGCCCGCACCTACTACAAGCCCGAGGAAACCCCGGTGCTGGAGGCGGCCAAGAATTCGCACCTCGGGCGCGTGTACCTGGATTGGGCGAAGTACCCTCTCCTTATCACCGAGCCGCTCGAGGAGCGTGACGTCGCTTACCGGGTGCGGTTTATTGATTTGCGATACCGCTATCCCGGACGCCAGACGCCGCTGGGCGCGTCGGTGGACCTGAACAAGAGCCTGCAAGTGGTCGCACAGCGGTTCGGGCGTCGGTAGCAGCCCGCACCCTGAGTCGGGCCCAGTCATCTTTAGCTCTGGAACTTCCTTCGCGTCCCGCGCATCCAACCCCCATGCCAAATCTTGAGACCGCAGTCTTTGGCGGAGGATGTTTCTGGTGCCTGGAGGCGGTGTTCCAGCGCCTGCCGGGCGTCAAGTCAGTGGAATCCGGCTACATGGGTGGCCGTATCGAGAATCCCACCTACAAGCAGGTCTGCACCGGGACCACCGGCCATGCGGAGGTGGTGCGGGTGACCTTTGACCCGAGCCAAATCAGCTATCGCGATCTGCTCGAGGTGTTCTTTGCCATCCACGATCCCACCACACTCGACCGCCAGGGGAACGACGTGGGCACGCAGTATCGCTCCGCCATCTTCTACAACTCGGATGAGCAGCGCCGGGAAGCCGAGAAGGTGATCGCCGAGCTGACGGCCGCGGGCGAGTTTTCCGCGCCCATCGTGACCGCCGTCGGGCCGGCCGCAACGTTCTTCGTCGCCGAGGACTATCACCAGAACTACTTCAACGAGAACTCGCAGCAACCCTACTGCCGGTTCATCATCGCACCCAAGCTGGAGAAGTTCCGCAAGGCTTTCGCGGAGAAACTGAAGGCCTGAGCGGCTACACCGCTTTCACGGCGGATCCCAGCAGTGCTGGCGGAGAGGGAGGGATTCGAACCCCCGGTGGCCTTCCGACCACAGCAGTTTTCAAGACTGCCCGTTTCGACCGCTCACGCACCTCTCCGCAATGCGGCCTCAGCTTAAGTTTACCAGCACTCCGCCGCGCCGCCGGCCCGCAGGTAGGCACGCGGTACAATCGAATCCACGCTCACCATGAAGCGGTTCTTCCAACTGGTCTTGCTGGTGTTGGTGCTGGTGGCAGTGGCCATGATCTCCGCCCTGACCGCCATGCGGCTGGCCATCCACGGGCGCCAGGCCCGCGTGCCCAAAGTGGTGGGCATGAGCGTAGCTGAGGGGCGCAAAGCTGCGGCCGGGGTCGGACTGCTGCTGGACCGGGCGGGCGGTTTCTACAGCCGTGACCTGGCCGAAGGACGCGTGTTGTCGCAGGCTCCGGCCGCGGGTACCCTGGTGCGGCGCGGCTGGCACGTGCGCGTTGCCGAGAGCCTGGGTCCGCAGCGCGCCGCCGTGCCCGACCTGCTGAAGCAGAGCGAGCGCGCGGCGGAGATCAACATTACGCGCCGTGGCCTGGACGTCGGCACCGTGGCCGTAGCCCACATTCTGGATCAGCCTCCCGATCAGGTGGTGGCGCAGAGCCCGCCGCCGAACGCCCAGGGAGTGGCCTCGCCCAAAATCAATCTTCTGGTGACCTCGCCGGCGGAGCCGGCGGCACTCATTATGGCGAGCTTGACCGGACGCACGCTTACGGACGCGAGCAAAGCCATTCAGGACGCCGGCCTGCGCGTGGCCGTGGTCAACACTGTGCCGGCTCCGGGACTGCCCGTGGGAACCGTGCTGAAGCAATCACCCGGTGCGGGACAGAGAGTCACGCCGGGAACCGCAGTGACGCTCGAGGTGGCGCAGTAAGAACGGACAGTTGCTAGTCGCCAGTCGCCAGAGCCAAAGCGGTGTAGCATTCACACCGGCGACTGGCTACCGGCCACTGGCGACTTCGATCATGGCGGCGAAGAAGCCATCGCAAGGATGAACGCCCGGCAGGGTTCGCAGGAATTTGCCGCGGACGAGAGAGTCCAGGTCAGCCCACGCAAGTTCGCCTTCGGCCTGGAGCCGCTGCAGCTCGTCGCGGCAGTCGAGCAGGCGGAGGTCGTTGCGCATTACCTCAGCCACCACATCCTCGTTTTCTTCCCGTTCCAGCGAGCAGGTGGAATACACCAGGCGTCCGCCGGGGACGAGGCAGGTGAGCGCCGCGCGCAGGATCGACACCTGGCGGCAGTGCAGGCTGATGAGATCTTCGGGCCGAAGCCGCCATCTGATCTCGGGATTACGCGCCAGCGTGCCGGTGCCCGAGCAGGGAACGTCGGCGAGCACACGGTCGAAGTTTGGCGCCAGCGGTAAAGCCTCGGCGTTGGCCGCGACGACGCACACATTGCGCGCGCGCACCAGACGGCGCGTTAGCCGGGCACGGGCGGGATGAAGTTCCGTCGCGACCACCAGCGAAGAGGGGTTCCGCTCGGCTATAACGGAAGTCTTGCCGCCGGGTGCGGCGCAGCAGTCGAGGATCCGCGCACCGTGGCCGACCAGCAGGGACACGAGCTGGGAAGCTTCGTCCTGCAGATAGGCGCGACCCTCGGTGAAGACGCGGGTCTTGGTCACGTCGCCCGAACTCACGCGGCGAGCCCCGGTCATAAGCGCGCCCGGCGCAAGTGCGACACGTTCGTCCCGCAAGTCGCTCTCGGCTTTGGGATCTCGCAGGCGCAGCATTGGCACAGGGATTTCCTGGTCGTAGCGCGTGATCTGCTGGACTGCGTCGAAGCCGTACTCGGCCGACCATCGCTGCAGAAGCCAGAGCGGGTGCGCGGTGGCGGCTGCGATCCGATCGAGAGATTCTTCCTCCCCCATGGGCGGCGGAGCGGGCTTGGACGCGGCGATCTTGCGCATGACCGCATTCGCCATGGGTGCGGCAAATCGCCGGCCCGCGCGCTTGACCAGTTCCACCGTCTGATCAACGGCGGCGTGCGCCGGGACGCGCTCCAAGTGCGTAAGTTGGTACGTGCCTATGCGCAGCGCTGTGGCAACCTCGAGATCGAGCTTGTGCGGAGGCGCCTTCGACCAGGAGGAAATCATTTCGTCGAGCTGCGATCGCCAGCGCAGCACGCCCATGACGATCTGGGTGCAGAGCGCGCGGTCAGGCGGAGAGAGGCCGTTCAGCCGCTCGGAGTGCAGCAGTTCATCCGCGAACGCGCCTTGCTCGACGCGCATCAGGATGTCGAAGGCGGCGGAACGGGAAGGAGAGAGGGCCATTGACTTGTTCCGAGTACCAAGTACCAAGTTCGGCGCACTGGCTCGGCACTTGGTACTTGGTACTAGGTACTCCCCAGCCTTTCCCCCGCTTTCGGCCGGTAGCCGTGGATGAAGTCCTTCGCGCTCATCCGCCGCTTGCCTTCGGGTTGCAGTTCGACCACCTGCAGCGCGGTTCCTTCTCCGCATCCGAGGAACAGGTCTTCGCCGGCAGCCTTCATTTCGCCGGGGACGAGCGGCCCCATCCCGTAGGCGGCCAGGCGGGCGCGGTGCAGCGTCAGGTTCTTGCCACGGAAGCTGGTGAACGCGCCCGGCCAGGGCTGGAACCCGCGCAGCCGGTTCAGGATTTCGGGCGCTTCGCGGTTGAAGTCGACCCGCCCTTCGTCTTTTTCGAGGATCGGCGCCAGCGTGGCCTCGTTATGGTCCTGCTTGCGCGGCTGGATGGCGCCGGCCTCGAGGCCGCGCAGGGTCTCGAGCATCAGTGCAGAGCCAATTTCAGCTAGCCGTGGCGCCAGGGTGACAGCCGTGTCCTCGGGATCGATGGGCATCTCGCGCTGCAGCAGGATGTCGCCGGTATCGAGCCCCTCGTCGATGCGCATGGTGGTCACGCCGGTAACGGTCTCGCCGCGCGCGATGGCCCACTGGATGGGCGCTGCGCCGCGGTATTTGGGCAAGAGAGAGCCGTGCAGGTTGATGTTGCCATGCCGCGGCAGATCGATCATCCACTTGGGAACGATGCGCCCGTAGCCGACCACGATGATGGCCTCGGGCTTGACCGCTTCGAGCTGCGCGCGAAATTCCTGGTTGTTCTTGATCTTGTCCGGCTGGACCACCGGCAGCCCGAGCGACTGCGCCAGCCGCTTGACCGGCGGGGCGGCGAACTCCTGGCCGCGTCCGCTGGGCCGGTCAGGCTGCGTGACGACCAGGCGGACGTCGTGCCCGGCCTCCACCAGCTTCTTCAGCGTGGGGACGGCGAACTCGGGAGTGCCGCAGAAGATGAGGTCCATGTCGAAGAGAACAATTAAGGATCGGGTGATCGGGTCATCTGAAACCTACCTGACAATCACCCGATGACCCGATCTCCCGATCACCCGATTCCTACCACTCTCCCGCCTTCATCAGCTTGCGGATCTTGCGTTTCATCAGATCGCGCTTGAGCGCGCTGATGTGGCTGATGTAAAGCTTGCCGTTCAAGTGGTCGGTCTCATGCACGAGGGCGCGGGCCAGCAGTTCTTCGCCGGTGGTCTCGAAGGGCTTGCCGGCCACGTCCTGGGCGCGCACGGTGACGCGTAGCGGACGCGTAACCTCTTCCCGGAACTCGGGCAGGCTCAGGCATCCTTCGCTGCCGCGCTGTTTCCCCTCGGTGCGGACAATCTCAGGATTCACCAGCACCAGCCTGGCCTTGGGATCTTCCTTGAAGGTAACGTCGATGACGGCGAGGCGCTGGGAGACGCCGATCTGAGGCGCTGCCAGCCCCACGCCATGCGCCGCGTACATGGACTCGAACATGTCCTCCACCAGCTTCCGCAGCGCGTGGTCGAAGACGGTGACGATCTCCGCCTGTTTCTCCAGAACCGGATTGCCGTACTTGACGACGGGATAGATCATCAAAAACAGTTGCCGGTAGCCAGTTGCCAGTTGTTAGCGCGGATCATCAGAAATCCTTGAGCTGTTTCTTGTAGCCTTCAAAGTTCCGCAGCGCTTCGCCCATGGAATCGCCGCCGAATTTCTCCAGCGCGCAGCGCGCCAGCGTCAGCGCCACCATGGCCTCGCCTCCGACGCCGGCCGCCGGAACCACGCACACATCCGAACGCTCGTAGGCCGCCTTCACCGGCGCGCGCGTCCGGAAGTCCACTGACTCCAGCGGCCGCCGCAGCGTGGAGATCGGCTTCAGGTAGCCGCGGACGAGGATATCCTCGCCGTTGGAGATTCCGCCTTCGATCCCGCCAGCGTGATTCGTTCTGCGCGTGAACCCGGTGTAGCCGATGCGGCCGTCTCCCTTGTGGCGCTCATATCCTATCGCATCGTGTACGGCCGACCCGGGGGATGCTGCAGCGCCGATGCCGGAGCCAATCTCCACGGCTTTCACCGCCTGCAACGACATGACGGCGGCGGCCAGCAGCGCGTCCAGGCGTTCATCCCAGTTGGCATAAGTACCGAGCCCCGGAGGAACGCCGTGCGCCACCACCTCGAAGACGCCGCCGACGGAGTCGCCGGTCTTGAGGGCATTATCGACCTCCGCTTTCATGCGCTCTTCAGCCTCGGGATCGGCGCAGTTCAGCAGCACTTCCTCGCGGGCAGACAGAGCCCGAATCTTCTCCCAGGCAAACTCCGCGTCCCGCACCGCGGCACCACCCACCGCCAGGACGTGGCTGAGCACCTCGATGCCGAACTCCCTCAACAGCAGCTTGGCGATGGCCCCGGCGGCGACGCGTGCCGCCGATTCGCGCGCCGAGGCGCGTTCCAGCACGTAGCGCGCTTCCTGGAAGTTGTACTTGAGTGCGCCGGCCAGATCGGCGTGGCCGGGCCGCGGCGAGTTCACCGTCTTGTGCTTTTCCGGATCGCCCGCGCCCACAGGCAGCGCCTCCTGCCAGTTCTTCCAGTCGCGGTTCTCGATAGTGAGCGCGATGGGCGAGCCGATGGTCGCGCCGTGCCGCACCCCGGAGAGGATGTGTGCGCTGTCGCGCTCGATCTTCATGCGGCCGCCGCGGCCGTATCCCTGCTGCCGGCGCCACAGCTCGCGGTCGATGAAGGCGGAGTCGATTCCCAATCCGGCCGGCACTCCGGAGAGCACGGCCACCAGGGCTTCGCCGTGCGACTCACCCGCGGTGGAGAAGCGCAACATGGGGGGATTCTATCTGATTAGGCAGTACTCGGTACGCAGTACTCAGTACTTGGTACTTGGTACTAGGCAATAATATACTTGACAAATCAACCTCGGCAGGGTACGCTTGTGGCATGGAAGACACCAAACAGCCACGCACCCTGCAAGATGCAATCCTGTACTTCGGTGATCCGGACAACGCCCTGCGTTACATGGTTCGTCTGCTCTGGCCCGATGGCATCGTCGCGTGTCCGACCTGCGGTCGGAATGACGTTGTGTACTTGAAGAATCAGCGCAAGTGGCAGTGCAAGAGCGTCCACGCGAAGCGGCAATTCAGCGCGAAGGTCGGGACTATTTTCGAGGATTCGCCCATCCCGCTCGACAAGTGGCTCGTCGCCGTGTGGATGTTGTCGAACTGCCGCAACGGTGTCAGTTCCTATGAGGTCGCGCGCACCCTCGGCGTCACTCAGAAAACCGCGTGGTTCATGATGCACCGCATCCGTCTCGCCATGCAGGGCAAACGCGGCGGGAAGCTCGGCAGTTCCGGTGGTGGCGTAGAAGTGGACGAGACTTTCATTGGTGCTCATGCGCGCAACATCCACGTGTCGAAGCGCGAAGGCAAGGTCGGAATGGAGAACAAGGCCGTCATTGTTGGCGTGCTGGAGCGCAGCGGG
>JBKQPN010000088.1:0-11729 GCA_052145015.1 Terriglobales bacterium | reverse complement strand
AAAAACGCCGATGCCGTCCTGGAGATCGCAGGGATGAAGAAGGGCGGTCACCTGCGGGGCCGCGCCGAGTTGAGCATCCAGCTCGTTAGTGTGAAGATCCGCGGACGCAACTTGCCGGTGCAGACCGAAGTCCATAGCGCCCAAGGGCCGTCCCGGGGATCAAATACCGCCAAGAAGGCGGGAGGGGCCGGGGCGGCCGGCGCTGTGCTGGGCGGCATTTTTGGAGGCGGGAAGGGTGCGTTTGCCGGCGGGGCCATCGGAGTGGGGGGTGCCGTGGCTTTCCAGATGGCGACTCATGGCAGCAAAGTACAGATCCTGCCCGAGAGCAAGATTGAGTTCGTGCTCACGCAAGATGCGAGTTTTGCTAACGGTGCAGCCCCCGCGGCCAGCTCCGCGGGTTCCGCGGAGATCGACGAAGTGGCGCGCCAGGTCGATCAGCTCGCCAGCCGCGCCTCCGCTGTGAACAACCGTGTGGATCGTCTGCAGCGGCAGCAGGCGGCCGCCGGCTATGGGCTGCGTGGGGACATCGCCTCCCGCCAAGCCAGCATGCAGGCCAACTTGGCGAAAGCCCAAAGCGCGGTGCAGAGCGGAGATGTTGCCCGAGCCAGGAAATACGTGAGCTTGACCTTGGCTGACTTGGAGGCTCTGGACAAGTTTCTCGCACAGTGACGTAGCAAGCTACGTCTCTATCGGGACACGCCCCCGCTGCGACTCTGCCCGCCCGCCGGCATCCAATATGGTAGGCTCTTGAAGAGCTTCGCGAGGGCTTCTCGTTCCTCGCATAAGGACATAAGTTTGTTTCTGGACACGATTCTCGCCAAAATATTCGGAACCAGGAACGAGCGCGAGATCAAGCGCCTGCGGCCGCTGGTGGAGCGGATTAGCTCGCTCGAGCCGGAGATGCAGCGCCTCACCGACGCCGAGCTGCGCGCCAAGACCGACGAGTTCCGCCAGCGCATCCATGAGCGCGCCAGCCAGGTGCAGCCCGAGCCCGAGGCTGAGGACGAGAACCGCAGCAGCCGGGGTCCCACCGAACGCGACCGGGTGCTGAAGGAAGTTCTGGACGAGATCCTGCCCGAAGCCTTTGCGGTCGCTCGCGAAGCCGGACGCCGCACCCTCAACATGCGGCATTTTGACGTGCAGCTCATCGGCGGCATGGTCCTGCACGAGGGCAGGATCTCGGAAATGAAGACCGGCGAAGGCAAGACGCTGGTCGCCACCCTGCCGGTGTATTTGAACGCGCTCACTGGCAACGGCGTGCACGTGGTCACCGTCAACGATTACCTGGCCAAGCGCGACTCGGAGTGGATGGGCACGATCTATCGCTTCCTCGGCCTGAGTGTGGGCGTGATCGTGCACGAACTGGACGACGCCGAGCGCCGCGAGGCCTACGCCGCCGACGTAACCTACGGCACTAACAACGAGTTCGGCTTCGACTACCTGCGCGACAACATGAAGTTCGACCTCGGCGATTGCGTGCAGCGCGGCCACAACTACGGCATCGTCGACGAGGTGGACTCCATCCTGATCGACGAAGCCCGCACTCCGCTCATCATCTCCGGACAGGCGGAAAAATCCACGGAGAAGTACGACCGCGTCAATCGCATCATCCCCAAGCTGGAAAAGGGCGAGGAGATGGACACCGCGCCCGGCGAGCCCAAGGTGCTGACCGGCGACTTTGTGGTCGATGAGAAGCACAAGACCATCACCGTCACCGACGAGGGCTGGGAAAAGGTCGAACAGTTGCTCGGCATCACCAACATCGCCGATCCTGAGAACTGGGACCTGAAGCACCACGTCGAGACCGCCATCAAAGCCCACGCGCTCTACCGCAGGGACGTGGAGTACGTGGTGAAGGACGGCGAAGTCCTCATCGTGGACGAGTTCACCGGCCGCCTCATGCCCGGTCGCCGCTGGTCCGACGGGCTGCACCAGGCCGTGGAAGCCAAGGAGCGCGTCAAGGTCGAGGCGGAGAACCAGACGCTCGCCACCATCACCTTCCAGAACTATTTCCGCATGTACAAGAAGCTGGCCGGCATGACTGGCACGGCGGAGACGGAAGCCGAGGAGTTCCAGAAGATCTACAACCTCGACGTGATCGTGATCCCCACCAACAAGGACCTGCGGCGGGTGGAGAACGCGGACACCGTCTACCGCACCGAGAAGGAAAAGTATCTCGCCGCAGCCGACGAGATCCAGCAGCTCAACCAGAAGGCCCAGCCGGTGCTGGTGGGCACCACCTCGGTGGAGAAGTCGGAGCGGCTCTCGGAAATCCTGCGCAAGAAAAATGTTAAGCACGTGGTGCTGAACGCCAAGTACCACGAGAAGGAAGCCGAGATCGTGGCGCAGGCCGGACGCAAGGGCGTGATCACCATCGCCACCAACATGGCCGGCCGCGGCACCGACATCCTGCTGGGCGGCAATCCCGAATTCATGGCCAAGCAGGAGTGCTTCAAAAAGGGCCTGGCGCAGCCGGTGCGCCGCGCCGAAGGCCGCCTGGGGGACGGGGCCACGGAAGAGAACGTCATCACCTGGTATTACCAGGGTAACGAGTTTCGCGTCGACAAGCAGAAGTGGGAAGAGATCCTCACCCGGCACAAGGCGCAGACCGACGCCGAGCACGACGAGGTGGTCGGCCTTGGCGGATTGCACATCCTCGGCACCGAGCGCCACGAGGCCCGGCGCATCGACAACCAGCTTCGCGGCCGCGCCGGCCGCCAGGGCGATCCCGGCAGCTCACGCTTCTATCTCTCCCTCGAAGACGACCTGATGCGCATCTTCGCCAAGGAGTGGGTCTCGAACCTGCTGCAGCGGCTGGGCATGGAGGAAGGCGTGCCCATCGAGTCGCGGCTGATCTCCCGCCGCATCGAAGCCGCGCAGAAGGCCGTGGAAGGGCAGAACTTCGAGTCCCGCAAACACCTGCTCGAGTACGACGACGTCATGAACAAGCAGCGTGAGGCGGTGTATGGCATGCGCCGCCAGTTGCTGGAGGGCGTCGATCAGAAAGAACTGATCCTCGACGACTACGTCGCCGGCATCCTCGCCGACTTGCTGGAGAAGTACTGTCCCAAGGACGCGCACGCCGATGAGTGGGACATCCCGAAACTCAAGGGCGACATTTTCACCCGCTTCGGCGTGGACATCCTGGCCGAGGGCGTCGAACCCGACAAGCTAAACCGGCAGGAACTGGGCGACGCCATCTTCGACAAGCTCAAAGAGCGCTACGTGGCCAAGGAGAAACTGATTGGTCCCGACGCCATGCGCTACCACGAGCGCATGATCATGCTCAGCGTGCTCGACCAGCTATGGAAAGACCACTTGCTCAGCATGGACCACCTGAAGGAAGGCATCGGGCTGCGCGGCTACGCCCAGCACGATCCGCTGGTGGAGTACAAGCGCGAGTCCTTCGATATGTTCGAAGCCATGATGCAGCGCTTCCAGGAAGACACGGTGCGGTACCTGTACCTGATGCAGGTGATCGAGCCAGCGGCACAGGCCGAGGTTCAGCCGCAGGCGGTCGAGGCGCCTGCGCCCGGCGACGGCAACGGCCGCGGAGATGGCCGGCGTCCGCGCCGCGCTTCCACCTCGATGGATGACTTGGAGGAAGACTTCCAGCGCCGCAAGCGCCGCGAACTGGAACAAGCCCGCATGGCGGGCGCCGGCGACTATCAGCCCGTCCAGCAGGTCGTGCGCTCG
This sequence comes from Terriglobales bacterium, assembly GCA_052145015.1. Lineage (GTDB taxonomy): Bacteria > Acidobacteriota > Terriglobia > Terriglobales > Acidobacteriaceae > JAHFUA01. The sequence continues at coordinate 8,033 of JBKQPN010000088.1, read as the reverse complement.
GGCGCCAAGATCGGCCGCAACGATCCCTGCCCCTGCGGCTCCGGCAAGAAGTACAAGAAGTGCTGCGGGGCGTGACGGCCCGCCGTGTTCTGGATTCGTTACTCATTACTGCCCGCTTCAACCGTCAGTTTCAAACCCATGGCCTTGGTCACAGCAACCAGTGTTGATAGCCTCGGATTGCCGTGAGCCGAGAGGGCGCGGTAAAGGCTCTCGCGCTGGACGCCAGCAGCCTTGGCCACCCGCGCAATGCCGCCCCGCGCCTCCGCAACGCGGCGCAAGGCCACCAAAAGCACGCGGGGTTCGTCTTCATCTTCCAGCGCCGCTCTCAGGTAGTCAGCGGCAAAGTCCGGGTTCTCACGCAGTTCACGAATCAGCGCCTCGTCGTGGGAGATACTGGCCCTGTGTTTCATGATCTGCGGGTCCTTTCCTTGTAATCCTTCAAATAGGTAATCGCCCGCGCTATGTCGGACGACTGTTTGCGTTTATCGCCGCCGCACAACAGCAGTATGCATTCCCTGCCGATCATCGTGTAGTACACCCTATATCCCGGCCCCCAGCCGATCCGCAGTTCTGATACTCCCTCGCGCAGCCGCTTGCAGTCGCCGAAGTTGCCAAGCGATAGGCGGTCGATTCGAGCCACGATTCTCGCTTGCGTCTGGCTGTCCAGGCCTGCCAACCAATCGCCGACAACGTCTTTGCCCGTCCGGGTGACGTACCGGCGCGTATCGGTCACCACTACATTGTAACTTATACATTACAACGGCGCAATATAGCCGCGAGGAATCTGCTTTATGCGATCACCTTAGTTTTTGGCCGGCCCACGGCCGCGAAGGTCATCTCCTGGGCGGGGCTGCCGGTGCGGCGCTTCCACTCGTCGAACATCGCGCCATAGCTGAGCGTGATGTAGCTGCTTTGTGGTATGCCCAGCACCTTGGCCGTGCGGTCGATCCAGCGCGGAGGGCCTTCGATCTCGGCCACCGTGCCGATGGGGGTCTCGTCGATCACCACGTGGCCCTGGCCGTCCGCCCACTCGCGGCGGAGCTTCTCGTAGCGGAAACTGGGTGAGAATCCCAGAGCGCGCAGAATTCGGTCGAGGCTCGCGCCGTCGGCAACGGCGGTTTCAAGCTCCTGGCGCGATTTGTGCCGCCGCGCCGTGCCCTTCGACTTATGGGTCAGCGTCCAGCGATCGCCGTATTTCCGCAGGCGCAGGATCTCGCCGCGCTGCCGCAACGGATGTCCGGCCAGGTCGTAGAGGACATTCATCTCGTGCGTGCGCCGCGTGACCAGCCGGAAACCGGAAGCACGCAGCCGGCGCGCCAGCGCCTTCGCGTCCGCCACCATGAACTTGATTTCGACCTCACGCGCCATACTTCAGGAGTATAGAACCCACCACCGAGACACGGAGGCACGGAGATTGTTAGGATTCCCCTTTTCGGAGGACGAATGAATCAGCACGAAGGCAAGCGCGAGCGACGGTACATCAACATCGGCGGACGTCCCGCCAACCTGCCGTTCAGCGACGGCGTGTTGGTGGGCGACACGCTGTTTCTTTCCGGCAGGATCGGGATCGATCCCCGCACCATGCAGGCGGCGGCCGATGTCGGCGAAGAAATTCGCTTGCTGCTCGATGGCATCCGCGCCACCCTCGAAGCCGCCGGGATGACGATGGACGATCTGGTGTACGTGCAGGTGTATTGCACGGACCTGTCGCTCTACGACAAGTTCAATGCCGCCTATCGCAAGTACTTCGGAAAGGATTTGCCAGCGCGGGCGTTCCTCGGAGCGGGGTCGCTGCTGCTAAACGCGCGCTTCGAGATGCAGGCCATCGCCATGCACTGAGTGCTGGGTGCGGACGGCTGACGGCTATTTCTCCCTCGCCACCACAAATTCCGGCGCCCACAGCAGGGCGCGCTTGATCTCCGAGTCGGAAAGATCGCAGATGGCGCCTCGCGCGTCGGCGGCATACTCATGGGCGCGGGTGGTGGCGGCGTCCAGAGAGCCATGGCGGGTCAAGATGGCGAGAATCTCCTCGTGCTTCACGGAAAGGAACGCGCGTTCCTCCAGCACCGTCTGGATGAGCGCCTTCTCTTCCGGCGTGCAGCGCGCGAGCGCGTGAATCACCGCCATGGTGGCCTTGCCCTCGCGCAGGTCGCTGGCCACGGGCTTGCCGAGGACATCTTCGGAAGCCGTCAGGTCGAGCACATCGTCAACGAGCTGAAACGCCATGCCCAGACTGCGGCCGTAGCGCGCCAGCTTTTCTTCATCCTCAGCGGAAGCGCCGCTGACGATGGCGCCCAGCCGCGTGCAGGTGGAGAACAGGCATGCGGTCTTGCGCTGGATCAGGTCGAAGTGCTCGTCGAGCGTGATCAAGCGGCCCAGCTTCTCCATCTGCAGCAGTTCGCCCTCGACCATCTGCTGCGTCAGCTCGATGAGCACGTCAAGAATCCTAAAATTGCGCTCCTGCACCGCGATCTTGAACGACTGCATGTAGAGCCAGTCGCCCGCGAGCACGCATTTCGAGTTGCCCCATTTCGTGTTGGCCGCGGGACGTCCGCGGCGGGTGCGGGCTTCGTCGATGATGTCATCGTGCACGAGCGTGGCGGTGTGGATCATCTCCACCACCGCGCCCAGGCGGATGGCGCCGCGCCCGCGGTAGTCGAAGAGTTTGGCGGAGAGCAGCAGCAAGGCGGGGCGGATGCGTTTGCCGCCGCCCGCGCGCAGGTATTCGCCGATCTCGGTGATGGCCGGCACGCTCGAGACGGTATCGCGCCCGAACTCGCGTTCCACCGCTTCCAGGTCGTCGCGCAGGAGTTCGAAAACTTCTTTCGCTTTCACTCCGTTGATGGCGGGCGTGCTCACGTCAGTTCGACCTGTAGTTGGTGAAGTGCATGTCGATGCCGAGGTCGGTATTGCGCAGCAGGGTGATGATCTCCTGAAGGATGTCGCGGTCCTTGCCGCTCACCCGCACCGTGTCGGCCTGGATCGAGGCCTGGACCTTCTTCTTCGACTCCTTGATCAGCTTCACGATCTCGCGCGCCTTCTCGATCGGGATCCCCTGCTGCATGGCGATGCGCTGCCTGACCGTGCTGCCGGCCGCCGGTTCGATGGTGCCGTAGGTCAGCGCCTTGAGCGGCACGCCGCGCTTGACCAGTCGCTGCTGCAGCACGTCGTTCACCGCCTTCAGCTTGAACTCGTCCTCGGAGTGCAGCACGATGGCTTCTTTGCCTTCGAGCTCGATCGTCGATTTCGAGTTCTTCAGGTCGAAGCGGGTGTGCACTTCCTTCAGCGCCTGCTGGATGGCGTTCGAGACCTCCTGCAGGTCCACCTTGCTCACGATGTCGAACGATTCGGCCATGCTCCCTCAACAGTGCAATAGATTACCCTTCCGCGCCCCGCGATGGGGAAGGAATCGGCATTCCGGCGTTACTGGCTGGCGGCAGATTAAAAAACCTATAGAAGTTTTGCGAGGTCTGAAACGCGACCTCCTCGGTCGCCATTCCGCGCAGTTCGCCGATCTGGCGCGCGACCTCCTTCACGAATGCGGGTTCATTGCGCTTCCCGCGATGCGGTACCGGCGCCAGGAACGGAGAATCGGTTTCGATCAAGATGCGGTCGAGCGGCAGCTCCCGCGCCGCGTCGCGAATGTTCTGCGCCTTGGGGAAGGTCACGTTGCCGGCGAAGGAGATCATGAAGCCCAGGTCGAGCGCGCGCCGCGCATGCTCCATCATGCCCGTAAAGCAGTGCAGGACGCCGCCCAGTCCGCTCGCCGCCCACTGTTCGGCGAGGATGCCGAGGCACTCGTCCCAGGCGTTCTGGCTATCTTGCGACGGCCGGCAGTGGATCACCACCGGCAGCCGCGCTGGGCGTGCCGCCTCGAGTTGCTTCAGAAACACCGCCCGCTGCACCTCCCGCGGCGAATGATTGTAGAAGTAATCCAGCCCAATCTCGCCCCATGCGATGACTTTGGGATTGCGGGCCAGCGTGCTCAGCTCGTCGAAATCGGCGTCAGTGGCGAGTTTCGCTTCGTGCGGATGGATTCCGACCGTCGCGTAGATCCGCGGCTCGCCCGCTCTCTCGCGCTTGGCAAGCTGGATCGCGCAATCGAGCGAGCCCGGCCCGGTGCCGCTGCCGATTGCGACCACGGTTTCGATCGCGGCCTCATGCGCCCGCGCCAGCATGGCGTCGCGGTCGGCGTCGAACTGCGGCATCTCGAGGTGAGCGTGGGAATCGACGAACAAGGTAAACCTCAAGAAAACAAAATCCACCACGGAGACACAGAGGTACGGAGAAAAATCATCAAAAATCTCCGTGTCTCCGTGTCTCGGTGGTGGACTATTTCAGTTTTGCCCCGACGGGCACGTCTTCCAGGAATCCGGCCAGTACCGGCGAGCCCTTCTCGCCCACCGAGGCAGCGACGATCATCCCGTTCGACTCCAGGCCGCGCAGCTTGCGTGGCTGCAGGTTGACGACAAGCACGACTTTGCGCCCGACCAGCGACTCCGGAGCGTAGGCCTCGGCGATGCCGGCCACCACCTGGCGGACTTCCGTGCCGATATCGACCTCCAGGCGCAGCAGCTTGTCGGCGCCTTTTACCTTCTCCGCGACTTTCACTAGTCCAACGCGCATCTCGACTTTGGCGAAATCGTCGATGCTGATGCGCCCGTCCGGAGTGGCTGCGGGTACTGTCGGCAACGGGCTGGCCGCTTGCGTTGGCGGTGGTCCAGCCTGAGCGGGCGCAGTCGGCGCGGCTTGAGTTACGGTCCGCTGCTGTTCCATCTGCTGCATCCTCTCGATCGCGGACTTATCGGCGCGCGGGAACACGGGCTCCACTTTGCCCAGCTTGGTGCCATGCTGCAGTTGGCCCCACTTCAGTTCCGTCAGGCGGAACTCGGAGATGGCACCCAACCCGAGCTGCTCCCATATCCGGGCCGTCGCCTCCGGAATCACCGGGTGCGCTAGCGCGGTCGCGATGCGCAGCGCTTCCGCCGTGGTGTAGAGGATGGTCGCCAGGCGCGATCGGCTGCCTTCATCCTCTTTTTCGGCGACGGCCCAGGGTTCGTTCTCCACGATGTATTTGTTGACCGCGCCCACCAGCGCCCACGCGGCTTCGAGCGCGCGCGAGAACTGAAAGTCATCCCAGAGCGAAGCAAAGCTGGCGATGGCCTCTTCGGCCGCCTTGGCGATGGCGTCGTCCGCTGCGGTACGCGAGCCGCCGGACGAGGGATACGGCATCTCGCTGCGGAAGTAGCGCGTGATCATAGTGAGGGTGCGGCTGGCAAGATTGCCGAGATCGTTGGCCAGGTCGGAGTTGTAGCGCTGCACCAGCGCGTCGAAGGAGAAGCTGCCATCCTGTCCGAAGACCACTTCGCGCAGCAGGAAGTAGCGCAGGGCGTCGTTGCCGAGCACGTCAATCACGGTCTCGGCGCGCACGATGTTGCCGCGCGACTTCGACATCTTGCTTTCCTCGAACAGCAGCCAGCCGTGCGCCACAATGGACTTGGGCAGCGGCAGCCCGGCGGCCATCAGAAACGCCGGCCAGTACACGCAGTGGAAGCGCACGATCTCCTTGCCGATCATGTGCACGTCGGCGGGCCAGTAGTGGGCGAACTTCTGCTGATCTTCTTTCTCAGCGGAACCGAAGCCGATGGCGGTGCAATAGTTGCTCAGAGCGTCCAGCCACACGTAGATCACATGCTTGGGGTCGTCCGGCACCGGGATGCCCCACTGGATGGTGGTGCGGCTGATGGAGAGATCGCGCAGCCCGCCGCGCACGAAAGCCATCACCTCGTTGCGGCGCGTCTCCGGGCGGATGAAGTCCGGCTGCCCGGTGTAGAGCTTGAGCAGCTTGTCCTCGAACGCCGAGAGCTTGAAGAAGTAATTCTCTTCGCTCACCGTCTCGGTCGGCCGTCCGCACTCAGGGCAGGGCGAGCCGGGGCCGGCTGCGTCCACGTAGAGCTCGTCGAAGACGCAGTACTGCCCGCTATAGGAGCCTTTGTAGATGTAGCCGTTGTCGCGGATGCGGCGAAACATCTCCTGCACCCCGAGCTTGTGGCGCGGTTCGGTGGTGCGGATAAAGTCGTCGTAGGTGATGTGCATCCGGTCCCACAGCCCGCGGAACTCGCCCGCGATGCGGTCGGTGAGCTGCTTGGGAGTGATGCCGGCCTCGGCCGCCGAACGCTCGATCTTCTGCCCGTGTTCGTCGGTGCCGGTCAGAAAAAAGGTATCGGAGCCCAGCATGCGCTGGCGGCGCGCGATGGCGTCGCAGGCGATGGTGGTGTATGCGTGCCCGATGTGGGGGCGGGCGTTGACGTAGTAGATCGGGGTCGTGATGTAGAACTTCTCAGCCATTCTGACTTTCTAGATTTCGGAGGGGCACGGTTTCAGCGTGTGCCGAAGAACCAAGACCGGGGCTGTTTTTGAAGGGGCCCGGCTTCAGCCGGGCCGCAATCTGCCCTCCAGAGTTGTCATCCCGAACGAAGCGCGACCGAACGGAGTGAGGGAGCGCGAGTGAGGGATCTGGAGTTGTGCGCACTCTACCAAAACTGCAGATCCCTCGCGTCGCGCTCGCCTCGCAAGCTCGGCTCGCCCTTGCTCGGGATGACAATTCCATAAAGACTGCATTTCGGCACGACTCAAGTCGTGCCCTGACACGTGATCGCGAAGAAACAGAACCAGCCTGTGAAGCTGCCGAGGTTAGTCCTGTCCCGAGATGGTTCATTATGAGTTTGCCTCTAAGTAACGCCGCGTGGCTTCCTGCATCACCTGCTTGAGCGGAACTTTGTAATGGTCGGCGATGCGGCGGCAGTCCTCATATTCCGGCGCGTAGTTGGCGATTGAGCCGTTCAGGTTCGCAACCTTCATCCGTACTTCTCCCCACGGCGTTTGGACCGCGACGGTGCGGCGCGCGAGCGTCTGCCGGCGCTCCTGGCGCATGCGGATGCCCAGGGTCGTCGTCTCGCCGAAGACCAGTTTCGTCAGCCGCGACGCATCTTCCGTCCGCGCCAGCACCGTCAGCAGCATGCCGGGGCGGTTCTTCTTCATCTGCACCGGCGTGCCGAACGCGTCGAGCGCACCCTCGGCGAGCAGCCGCTCCATCACGTAGCCGAAAACCTGCGGATTCAAGTCATCGAGGTTGGCTTCGAGAACGGCGATCGTATCTTCGGGTATGTCCGGAGACGCCGCAAGCTGTGCCTTTACACCGTCACCAATGGTCAGGCGGACGACGTTGGGCTGGCCGGCAAAGTCGCGCGAGCCCGCGCCATATCCCGTGGCGGCAATTTTCATGGCAGGGAAGGGAACGAAGCGCTGGCACAGCGTCTTCACGATAGCGGCGCCCGTCGGCGTGACCAGTTCTGCGTCCACACCTGAGGAATACACGGGCGCGCCGCGCAGCAGTTCGACCGTCGCCGGCGAGGGTACGGGGAACCTCCCGTGCGCGCACTCGACTGAACCGCCGCCTACGTTGAGCGGGGAGCAGACCCACTCGTCCACGCCCAGTGTCAGGCCGCCGACGGCCGCGCAGACGATGTCCACGATGGCATCCACCGCGCCGACTTCGTGGAAGTGAATCTTTTCTACGTCGGTGTTATGGATCTTGGCTTCGGCCTCGCCCAGCGCCTGGAAGATGGCCAGCGCGCGCTCCTGGGCCGGGGGTGCGATTTGGGCGCCGCGAATGATCGCGCGGATCTCGCTCAGGCTGCGGTGAGCATGCTCGCCCTGGTGCGGGCGAGACGCCCGCACGACAGCCGGCGAGACGCCGGCGCTACTGTGCTGGTGCGCGTGCGATACCTGCTCGCGCGGAAGATCTTTTTCGTCACCGATCCAGACATCCACCTTGGTTGCCGAAATGCCGCTGCGGGTGACGCGCGAAATCTCTAGGCGCGCCCCGACATTGAGCGCGGCCACCGTCTCCTCGAGCACGCGAGCGGGCAGGCCGGCTTCCAGCAGCGCTCCCAGGAACATGTCGCCGCTGATGCCCGAGAAGCAGTCGAGATAGGCGATGCGCATGGCAAACACTCCGCGTGGCCGGCGGG
>JBKQPN010000087.1:0-23445 GCA_052145015.1 Terriglobales bacterium | reverse complement strand
CGCCGCGCCCGCCCGCAAGAAGAAGGCCGCAACCCAGTAGCCGCCGCAGGAGCCAGCAACCAGGGCCGGTCTTAACACGACCGGCCCTTTTTGCTTGGCGATTTGGAATTGCCGGTGACTCCCTGGGCTTTCTGATGCCTCGATCCTCTCGCCCGAGCAATGGTTGTTACTTGACTTTTTGCTCGAACCTGTTCCCATGTACAATGCGCGGTTGGCCGGAGCGCGTTTTTGCGCCCCATCCGTCGGAGTCTTTCAGTTGTTGACGGTAATCGCGGTACCGAAGATCGGGAGGTAAGACCATGTCACTTCGCAGTGTGGGTTTCCCAGTCCGCGTGCTGCTGCTCGCGATCGCGGTAGGAATGGTTGCAATCTGCACGATGACGACAGCGCAGGCGCAGGCGCCTGACAACCCGCAGCCCAAAGTTGAAATTTTCGGCGGATATTCATTCCTGCGTCCCGGCGTTAACGTGGATGGCACGGCCGCAAACCTGGACAACGTTCCCGCTGGCTGGGGCGCCGCCGCCACCTACAATTTCGCCCGGCACTTCGGTTTGACGGCCGATTTCGGCGGGCATTATCACACCTTCGCCAATGTAGTTTCTCAGGAGCCGGTGGCCGGCGCCGACGTCCACCTGGGAACGATTATGGTCGGGCCGCACGTCGAAGCCCGCTTCTCGCACTTCACCCTCTTCGGGGAGGGCCTGTTCGGTCTGCACCGCGTGGTGGTCACGAACTCCGCCTTCCCACCGGACAACGCCTTCGGCCTGGCCGTAGGCGGCGGCCTGGATGCGCACGTTTCCCGGCACATCGATATCCGTCTGGCGCAGATGGACTTTATGCATTCCACGCACTCCGTTTCCGGCGGGGGTACAGGCGGGGGTACGACCCCCGATCCCGACGTTACCTTCAACAGCCTGCGCTTCCAAGCCGGCGTCACCTTTCTGTTGGGAGTGACGCCGCCGGGACCTCCGCCCAGCGCCAGTTGTAGTGTCGAACCCATGGATGTCTATGCCGGGGAACCGGTCACCGCGACCGCTCACGCCATGAATTTCAACCCCAAGCGCACGCTCAGCTATAGCTGGACTGGCAGCGGGGGCAAGCTCAGTGGCAAGGATTCCAGGGCGAGCGTCGACACCACCGGCATGAGCCCCGGCGCCTACACCGTCGGCGCCACCATCACCGACGGTCACAAGGGCGAGGCCAGTTGCCGGGCCAGCTTCAACATCAAGGAGCGGCCCAAGAATCCGCCGCAGATTTCCTGCTCCGCCAATCCCTCCTCGGTGCAGGCAGGAACTCCCTCGATGATCACTTGCAGTTGCAGCAGCCCGGACAACACGTCCGATCATCCGGTACAGGCCAGCATCGGCAACTGGTCAGCCACCGGCGGCAGGATCAGCGGCAGCGGCAACACCGCCACGCTGGACACCACCGGAGCCTCGGCGGGTCCGATTACGGCGACCGCCACCTGCACCGACAGCCGCGGCCTGAGTTCCCGGGCCACCGCTTCGGTGAATGTGGAGGTGCCGCCAGCGCCGCCGCAAGCCAGCAAGAACGAGATCACCTTCAAGCGCAACAGCGCTCGCGTGGACAACACCGCCAAGGCCATCCTGGACGACGTGGCCCTGCGGCTGCAACGCGAAGCGGATGCGCGCGCCGTGATCGTCGGCTTTGCTGAACCCAAGGAGCTGAAGCCGGCGAAGCTGGCAGCGGAACGCGCCGCCAACGCCAAGGCGTACCTCACCAAGGAAAAGGGCATCGATCCCGGCCGCATCGAGATCCGCACCGGCAGCGGTGGCGAGATGAAGGCGGAGATCTGGATCGTGCCCGCCGGCGCCAGCTTCAACGAACCGGGCACCGAGGTGGTCAACGTGCCGCCGACCAAAGTTCCCTACGGCCGGCACGCCGCGCCCGCCCGCAAGAAGAAGGCCGCAACCCAGTAGCCGCCGCAGGAGCCAGCAACCAGGGCCGGTCTTAACACGACCGGCCCTTTTTGCTTGTGATGATTTGAACCGCTGATAGGACGGCCGCCGACCCAAGCGACACCCTGGGTGCCCAAATTCATGATTCTATTAGACCCCGGGGGTATCTGATGTGATCCGATGCCGTCTGGGAACACGGGTGGACGGCGGGCGTGCCGGGGCTGATGGCACGTGTCTGGCTCACGCCATCGGGTGACGGGAATCACCGCCGCAAAGCCAGCGCCGGAGCCATACTCGGCCTGAAGAAGACCAGGGAGGCTATTGGTATGGCGCTCCAAGTACCGGTTCGTCTTGCACTAAAAAAGGTGCTATTCGCCACCGACTTCAGCCTGGTGTCCGAGGCTGCGTTGCCCTTTGCGGTGGCCATTGCCCGCCGCTTCGAGTCCAGCATCCACGCCGTGCACGTGCTGGCTCCGGGCGTACTGCAACCCATGCCCGAAGCTTCGCCGCTTGTGCTGGAGAGCAACCTTATACAGCAGGCCGAGCAGCAGATGGGCGAGCTGCTCTCGTCGGACGCCTTCGAGGGTGTCCGGCACGACGGCCGGGTCCGCAGCGGGGTCGAGATCTGGGCGGAGATCGAGTCCGTCATCGAATCAGACAAGATCGACCTGGTGGTGCTGGGGACCCATGGCCGCGGAGGGCTGAAGCAGATCGTCCTTGGCTCGGTGGCCGAAACCATTTTTCGGGCGGCGCCCTGTCCGGTCCTGGTGGTCGGTCCCAAGGTGCCGAAGAAGGCCACGCTGCCGGTTTTCCGCGACCTGCTGTTCGCCACCGATCTCAGCCCGGCCTCGCTGCGGGCGCTGCCCTTCGTCGAGGCGTTCGCGGAAGAGAACCACGCGGACGTGATCGTGCTGCACGTCAGCCAGGAGAAAGTCAGCAGCCGGAAGGAGCAGGCGGTGGCCGCGGAATCGCTGGGCAAGTGGATGCGCGAGCTGATCCCGCCCAAGCCTGGACTCGAGTACGAGGTCCTGTTCGGTTCTCCGGCGGAGAGTATCCTCAAGCTGGCGGCCGACCGGCAATGCGACCTGATCCTGCTGGGCGCGCACCACGCGTCCAACTTTGCCAGCCACCTGCCGGGCGCGGTGGCCCACCGCATCGTTGCTGAGGCTCCGTGTCCGGTCCTGACCGTCCATGGGCAGGAATCGGCGCCGGTCTGGTATTGACGCTGATTACGGCTGTAATGCCACGGCGCCGGCGCTCGGTGTGGCTAGGGGCGCTGATTACGGGCTCCGCCGGCGGCTAGCCCCAACCATTATTGTGAAACGATTTGCACTGGCGTTTTCCAGCACCCTCGGTCCGGATTGGTGTAACGTTTTCCTCTTCCGCGAGTTACAATGCCCCGCTTTTCGGCCAGCAAGCTGCACTTTCCATTGTGCCGGCGCGGTGGTTCAGCCGGGTGGAGGACCGAGGTGGAGCAGACCATCGTCGTCGCCGAGCAGCCGCAGCGTAACCGCCCCACAGGGCAGGTAATCCTGGTGTTGTTACTTGTGACTTTCCCGCTGCTGGCGCTGCTGGTGCTGGAACAGGGACGCGTCATCGACGCCCAGCGGCTGCTGATCCAGCAGCTCAACAGCGACAGCCAACAGTTGAACTCGATGCGCGTGCGCGACTTGCAGAATCGCGCCAAGCCCGCCGCTCCGCCCGCCAAGACTCCACAGGCTGATACCCAGCCGCAAACTGGTACCCAGCCGCAAACTGGCGCCCAGCCGCAGTCCGGCGCAGCTCCGGAGCGCAAGAGCCGCAAGCGTCACGAGAGCAAGCAGGCTCCACCCCCCCCGCCGCAGGAGTATCCCGGCACGCGTGCGGTGCCCGTCCGCAAATCGGCGTAAGCCGCTAGGACCAATTTCGCAGCGTGTTTTCCAGGATCTCTACCGCCTCGCCCAGCGCGCTCAGTTGCTTGGCCGAGAGCTTCTGGAAGTGTCCGGCCAGATAAGCGATGCGGAGACGGCGTCCCTTCTGCAGCAGCTTCTGGCCTTTGGCGGTGGCCCGCAGCCGGATGCGGCGGGCGTCGCCGGCATCGCTGGTGCGCTCGACCAGCTTCTGCCGCTCGAGCGCGGCGACGATGCGGCTCATGGTCGGCGGGCGCACTTGCTCGGCGGCCGCCACTTCGCCCAGCCCCATCGGGCCGCCGAACACCAGCACGGAGAGCGCCGAGAGTTGCGCCGGCCCCAGGCCGCTGGCCACGTCCTGCCGCCGCACCCGCCGCAACAGGTGGATAGCCGCCGAGTGCAGCCGGTCCGCCACTGCGGCCGGGTCGGCAGAGATTTTGCTTGCCCGGGTCACTCCCCGCTATTATACTTAGTTAGCATTGCTAACTAATTCTTGTGGGGGGATGCCATGACCAATCCCGTTGCTCAACCCGCGTTCTTTGGACTCTCTGAAATCGGGCAGATCGCCATCACCGTGCGCGACCTCCCGCAGGCCACCGCCTTCTACCGCGACACCCTGGGGATGAAACTGCTGTTCGAGGTCCCCAACATGTCCTTTTTCGACTGCGGCGGCGTGCGCCTGATGCTGGGGCCCGCCAGCGAGCCGGAGTTCGATCACCCCGCCTCGATCCTGTATTTCCGCGTGCCAGACATCCAGGCAGCCTACGAGACGCTGGCGGCGCGCGGCGTGCGCTTCGAGGACAAGCCTCACTTGGTGGCGCGCATGCCCGACCACGAGCTGTGGCTGACCTTTCTGCGCGACCTGGACAACAACCTGTTCGCGCTCATGAGCGAGGTGCGGAAGTAACAGTGGGCCAGGCATGGCCCGATTTCTCTTCGTTGCGGTATCATGCCGCACATGCTGGACGGGAAACGACGCTGGTGGTGGCTCCCGATTTGCTTACTGGCAGCTTATGTGCATTGCCAGGAGCTGCCCGATCTCCACTCCCACGGCGGCGATTTTGTCCTGCGCGATTTCCATTTTCGCTCCGGCGAAGTGTTGCCCGAACTGCGCCTGCATTACACCACGCTGGGCACGCCGGTGCGCGACGCGCAGGGCACGGTGCAGAATGCGGTTGTCATTCTTCATGGCACCACCGGGTCGGGCGCCAATTACCTGTCGCCGGCATTCCAAACGCTCTACTTCTCCGGCCAGCCGCTCGATCTGAACCGCTGGTACGTCATCTTGCCGGACAGCATCGGCCACGGACAATCGTCGAAGCCCAGCAACGGGCTGCACGCCCGCTTCCCGCATTACGACTATTACGACATGGTGGAGGCGCAGTACCGGCTGGTGACCGAGGGGCTGGGCGTCGGCCATCTGCGGCTGGTCATGGGAATCTCCATGGGCGGGATGCACACCTGGCTCTGGGGCGAGCTGCATCCGGACTCGATGGACGCACTCATGCCCATGGTCTCGATGCCGGTGGAGATCGCCGGCCGCAACCGCATGTGGCGGCGCACCGCCATGGACGCCATCCGCAATGATCCTGACTGGAAAAACGGCGAGTATCAGAAGCAGCCGGCGGGCGTGATCACGGCAGCGCGGATTTTGACCATCGCGGCCAGTGGCCCGCTCGACTTGCAGGCGCGCGCGCCCTCGCGCGCCGCCGCCGATGGCCTGCTGGAAGAAATCTCAGCCGGTTGGGCTGGGAGCGATGCCAACGATCTGCTCTACCAGCTCGATTGCTCGCGCACCTACAACCCGCAGCCGGAGCTGGAACGCATCCGCGCCCGCCTGGTTGCCATCAATGCCGCCGACGACTTCATCAATCCGCCCGAACTGGCAATCATGCAGAGCACGATCAAGCGGGTCAACCTGGAAGAAATATCTGGAGGAGTTGCTGCAAGCGCCGCGTTGAGGGCCGAGATCAGTGCGTCTTTGTTTTTGCGCTCTCTTCGACGATTCCACCTACCAGCGCCAGCATCGCGATCAGTACGAGCGTTGCCATCAGTTCCATTGGTTTGTCCTCTTCAGTTCGGATTCTTCTCGGACCAGATCGCGTTGGCACAGTCCGGCAGCGAACAGCAGAACCAGGGCAACGGTCAGGAAAGCAAACACCACGAGCCCCCAGGGATGAAATGACATAAGCCACCTCGGAGGGCCAACAGCATGGTCCCGGGGCGCTCATTAGTCGGTGACCGCGCTCACAGTGGGGTGTGATTGATGCGGGGCGGAGTAAGGCGGTCTTGGCTTTTCACCGTTGGCATTTAGTGTCCAAGCACAGCATCGTTTGCAGGGGCGTGGTAAGCGGGTGCTCACTCATTGACAATCCCGCTACAATCATTGTGATTCACGTGCAGACCTGACCAATCCGATCCTGGCGGCCAAAGCATGGCCGAAAAACTCCGAGCGGTAGCTGCAGACCCAGAACCCATGTCCCAAGATCCTTCCGAAGAGACTTTGTTCAGAAACAGATGGTGGCCGCCGGCGGTGTTCGCGCTGCTGACGGTATCTATGCTCGGGAGAGTGCTGTTTAGTAGAACGACCGTGCTTTCCAGCAGCGAGACCGATTTGGCGGCGCAGTTCATCCCCTGGCGGGAGTTCGGGTTCGGACAGATGCGACAGGGGCATTTGCCGTTATGGAATCCGCATATTTACGGCGGCGCACCCTATTTTGCGGGCTCGCAGTCAGCCCTGCTTTATCCACCAAACTGGTTGCATCTGGTCTTACCGACGGCTCCCGCCATCAACTGGGGAATTGCTCTGCATGTGTTCTTGGCGGGGGTGTTCACGTACATCTGGTGCCGATATCGCGGGATCAGCATGGTGGGGGCCATGCTCGCTGGCGTCCTATTTATGTTTTCGGGGCAGTATTTTTTTCACATCTTCGCGGGACATTTGCCGCACCTGTGCGTGATGGTGTGGGCGCCGCTGCTCCTGCTCGCGATTGATGGATTGGCACAGGAAGGTTCGCTGCGCTGGGTTTTGGTGGGCATAGCCGCCGTTGCCATGCAGATTCTGGCGGGCCATCCGCAATATGTCTACTACACCGCCCTCGCTTGCGGTGTGTACACATTGTTGAACCTTTTCTGGTCGACTCACCGTCTTCGGCTGGTGCTCGGGTATGCCGGTATCTACGCAGGTGCGGCAATCCTGACTGCAGTGCAGCTCTTAGCGGCACTGCAGGCGGTCGGAGAGAATGTCCGAAGCGGGGGCTTGCCGTTCCTTGTAGCCAGCTCATTTTCGCTTCATCCGGAGAACCTGCTAACCCTATTGTCGCCCTTTGTCTTGGGTAACGGTCAGCCGGGAGCGATTGGTGGGCAGAGCGTAGGATTCCTGTATTTCGGGCGCGGCTACCTGTGGGAACTGTGCGTGTTTGTCAGCGTCACCGGGCTCCTTCTGGCGTTATACGGATTGGTTTGCGCCGAACCGAGGGTGAGGCGGTTGTTCGCGCTGATGTTGCTGGTGTTGATGGTCTTAGCCCTGGGGCGGTACACCCCGTTGTATAGGGTGCTATACAACCACTTGCCACTCTTCAGCGACTTCAGAGGCTGCGCGAAATTTGCGTTCCTGGTTGACCTGCTGCTCGCCGTTCTGGCAGGCATGGGCCTGGATCGGATCCTGCAACTGGATACAAAGCAGAAAGGGCAACTGACTTCGCTGGGCACAGCCGCTTTCGCGGTGGGCGCGTTGCTGGGGGTAGCCGGGTTCGTGGTCAACGGCTCCGCGGCGGATCCTAATGGCAGTTGGGGAAGGTTGTTGTGGGCCGTTGCTAAAGGTGGAGCAGCAAACGGGGAGCTGTTTCTCTTCCGGGAAGCCGCGTACCGGCAGCCAGAATTTTTGCGGGCGGCGGCCCACGCAGCGGTGCGGGGTCTGTTCCTCAGTTGCGTGACCCTGGTAGGGGTCGGTTTGCTCTTATGCATGATGCGCGATCGCCGGCGATGGGGGTACGTAATCGCGGGTGTGGCGGTGGTGGAAATTCTCGTATTTGCCCACAGCACATTATCGACGACGAGTGTGCAGCCGCCGGACTCCGACATCCAGGCGGTGGAAATGAATCCCGGAGATTTCCGCGTGCTGCATGCCGACCTGGGGATGGCGAACTGGGCGATGGTACGCGGGCAATATGAGATCTGGGGTTACGATCCGGGCGTCCTCAAGCGGTATGCCGAGTTGATGTACTTTGTGCATGGACAGAACCCCGACGAGGCAAGGCAGTATCTGCCCCCCTTGGTGCAACTGCGCGCGATGAACGGCATCTTGAGCATGCTGCGTTGGCGGCTGATCCTGCTGCCCAATCGGCAGCCGTACGTTGTCGGGTCGGAACCCATGAAGCACCTGGCATTCGTGCACAGTTACCGAGTGTTGACGATGCGCAAAGAAATCCTGGGGGCGATGGAGAGCCCCACGTTCGATCCCCGAGCGGAGGTGATCCTGGAAGAGGATCCCAAGCCGGCCCCGCTGAAAGACGGCGCAGGCGACGAAGCGAAAATCCTGCGCGAAACGAGCGACGAATTGGAGATTAGTGCGGAGCTATCGGAGCCAGCGATTTTGCTCGTAACCGACAATTACAGCCGGGGGTGGCGCGTGCGGGCGCTGGACGCCGGATCGCAAATGCATTATCAGGTGATCCCGGCCGATTACGTCCTGCGGGCGATTCCGCTGGCGGCTGGAAAGCATCATTTCATCCTGGAGTATGCTCCCGCCGGATATCGGGTTGGGAGATGGATTACGATCGCCGCGCTGTTGATGTATCTGGGGCTGTGCTGGTGGGCCTGCCGGGATAGTCGGATGGTGGAAGCTCGTGCCAGCCAAAACCGCTAGCAGCCAACAACGGGCCCGCACTGCGCGCCCGCGCATGGGCTTCTTCACGGCGCTCTCTTGAGTTACTTCAGTTACTTCGCCTGCGGCGTCCGCTTTTCCAGTTCCGCGATGGTGAGTTTGTCGTCGTAAATCCCGGCTCCAACGACGTAAGGAGTGTTGCCTGCCCGCAGAGCATAGCTGATCTTCCGGGAGCCCTCCTTCTGGCCGGGCCTGGGCCACCAATATTGCAGCCAGATACCGTTGGGCTTCTTGAGCGCGTCGCAAACCTGCCAGAAGAACGGATGTCCCTGGGTGTCCAGCAGTGAGGTGGCATCTTTGCCGATCAGCTCCGGGTTTACGGGATGAGCCGCGATGATGGCTTGGCCGCAATCGACGACAAAGACGTAGGTGCCCTTCCATACCCAAGGCCCCTGCTTCTGATCGAACGGTTCCAAGGCGGCCGCGCGCGGCTGCGTTGCCGCAGACTTTGCCAAGCTGCTCGCTGCTTCTCTTACTTTATTGACGATCTCCTCCGGCGTAGCCTTTTCTTGTCCGCTCGCCGCGCGCAGGAGTCCGCAGACTAGGACAGCTACACTGAAGAAAATGAGGATCTTGCGGTCCGACATGGGCGGATCTCCTACTCGAGAGCGACCAAAGATTGTAGGCGTGAACGCGGGTTTTGGCTACGGGCTTTTGGCGGTGGCTCTTTTAGACCCAGGATATCGTCCACGAGAGCAGAGCCCAAAATGCCAGGAGCCAAGAGCGAGCAGCCGGTCCCTTTACACTCTCTCCGCCCGCATGTTAGTCTGCTAGCGATACGAAGGAGAAAAACACAAGAGTAGGAGTGCATCAGGATCAGTGTTAGCGAGAGAGCGCAAAGAGAACGTCATCGTCCGTTTCCGGACTCACGCGAGCGACACCGGCAGTCCCGAGGTGCAGATCGCGATTCTGAGCGAGCGGATTACTGAGTTGACGGAGCACTTCAAGACCCACAAGAACGACCACGCGTCCCGGCGTGGCCTTTTGATGATGGTCAGCAAGCGGCGTCGCTTGCTCGACTACCTGAAGACCTACGATTCCGAGCGCTACAAAGACGTCATTCAGAAACTGGGCATTCGTAAGTAACGTCTCCCCAGGCTCGCAACGTACAGGTTGCTGCGGTATCAGTGTAGCCACAGCCTGAGTTCTTGTTGAAGTTCGCTTGCGCTTCCCACCCTGTGAAGGCCTTCGCGATACGTCCCGGAGACGCTCCTGAGGAGAGGATTCCCATCATGAAACATGCAACCACCGTCGAGCTTGCGGGCGGCAAAACCATTTCTTTTGAAACCGGACATCTGGCCAAGCAGGCCCACGGCTCCTGCGTGGTGCGCGCCAACGACAACGTGGTGCTGGCCACCGCCTGCGCCAACCCCGACCCCCGCCTGGGCATCGATTTCTTCCCCCTGACGGTGGACTACCGCGAGTACACCTACGCCGGCGGGCGCATTCCCGGAGGCTTCATCAAGCGCGAAGGGCGGCCGACGGAGAAGGAGATTCTCACCAGCCGCCAGATTGACCGCCCCATCCGGCCGCTGTTTCAGGAAGGCTTCCGCTGTGAGACCCAGGTGATTGCGCTGGTGCTCTCGGCCGACACCGAGAACGATCCCGACGTAGCCGGCCTCAACGGCGCGTCGCTGGCGCTGGCGGTTTCCGACATCCCCTTCAACGGCCCCATCGGCGCGGTACGCGTCGGCCTGCTGGAAGGGCGCTTCGTCATCAATCCTACGTACCAGGAGATGCGCGACAGCCTGCTCAACATCATGGTGGTGGGCACCGCCGAGGGCATCGTGATGGTCGAGTCCGGCGCCAAGCAGGTGAAGGAAGAGACAGTGGTGGACGCCATCGAATTCGGCCACGCCGAGATCCGCAAGATCTGCGCCGCCATCTCCGAGATTGCGAAACAGGTGGGCAAGCCCAAGCGCAAGGTCGATCCCGTCGAGTTCGATCAGGCCTACTACGACGAACTCAAGCGCAAGGCCGGCGCGCGGCTCAGCGATGCGCTCGACACCCACAAGCATCCCAAAGCCGAGAGCTACAACCGCGTCCGCGAACTGAAGAAGGAGCTGCTGGAGGCGCTGCCGGAGGACGATGAAGAAGGGCGCGCCAAGCTCAAGCATTATTACGAGGCCATGCGCGAACGCATCTTCCGCGACCAGGTGCTGAACGACCGCAAGCGTCCGGATGCGCGCGCCTTCGACGAGATTCGTCCCATCACCATCGAAGTGGGGGCGCTGCCGCGCACGCACGGTTCGGCCATCTTCACCCGCGGCGAAACTCAGGCGCTGGTCACCACCACGCTGGGTACTTCCGATGACGTGCAGCGGCTCGAAGTGTATGAGGGCGAGAAGTCCAAACGCTTCATGCTGCACTACAACTTCCCGCCGTTTTCGGTGGGCGAGGTGGCCTTCCTGCGCGGCGCCGGACGGCGCGAGATCGGGCACGGCGCGCTGGCCGAGCGCGCCATCACCACGGTGCTGCCCGAGGAAACCGCCTGGCCTTACACCATGCGTGTAGTCGCGGACATCCTCGAGTCCAATGGTTCGTCTTCGATGGCGACGGTGTGCGGTGCGACGCTCGCGCTGATGGATGCCGGCGTTCCCCTGCTGGCGCCGGTGGCGGGCATTGCCATGGGGCTGGTGCTGGAGGATGACAAGTACTCGATCCTCACCGACATCGCCGGCGCCGAGGACCACTACGGCGACATGGATTTCAAGGTTGCCGGCACCCGCGAGGGCATCACCGCGCTGCAGATGGACATCAAGATTCCCAAGGTGACGGCGCAGATCATGCGCGAGGCGCTGGAGCAGGCGCGCCGCGGCCGCCTGTTCATCCTGGACAAAATGGCGGAAGTGCTGCCGGAGCCGCGCACGCAGATTTCTCCCTTCGCGCCGCGCATTTACACGCTCCAAATTCCGGTGGACAAGATTCGCGACCTGATTGGGCCGGGCGGCAAGGTGATCCGCGGCATCATCGAGCAGACCGGGGTCAAGATCGACGTCGAAGACTCGGGCCGAGTGAATGTCGCGTCGAACGACGAAGCATCCGCGAACAAGGCGCTGCAGATGATCGGCGACATCACCGCCACCGCCGAGGTCGGCAAGACTTACCTCGGCAAAGTGGTGCGGCTGGCGGATTTCGGCGCTTTCGTCGAGATCTTCCCCGGCACCGACGGCCTGCTGCACATCAGCGAGGTTGCCGAGCATCGCATCAACGACGTCCGCGACGAACTGAAGGAAGGCGACCAGATCCTGGTGAAGGTGCTGGCCGTCGAAGGCAACCGCATTCGCCTTTCGCGCAAGGCCATCCTGAAGGAGCAGCGCGCCAAGATGGGCGGCGGCGAGGAGCCCGCACCCGTAGGCACTCCGACGATGACCATCGAAGGCGGCACCGCCGATTCAGACGAGCCCAACTACAACCGCGACGGCCCCGGTGGCGGACCCCGGCCGCCCAGTGGAAGGCCCCATGATGGCGGACGTCATGGCGGCGGCGGAGGCGGTGGTGGACGCAGGCGGCGTAGCGGCGGGGGCGGCGGTGGCGGAGGCAGAGGACCGAGGCGGTAGTTAATCCAAAGTCCAGAATCAAAGCCACGCGATCTGCGTGGCTTTTTTTTGACGTTTACATGTGAAGGAACATTTATCGTGCGGGGGCCAGCGCTGCCCGCTTAGGAAGCAGCTCTCCGATGCGCTTCATCTGCGCGCCTACGCCGCGCAGCTTCTCTTCGATCCGTTCATAGCCGCGGTCAATGTGGTAGACCCGATCGATGATGGTCTCGCCGTCAGCGACCAGCGCGGCCAGCACCAGCGAGGCGGAAGCCCGCAGGTCCGAGGCCAGCACCGCGGCCGCGCTCAGCGGCGTCTTACCGCGCACCACAGCCCGTCGTCCTTCGATCTTGATGTTGGCGCCCATGCGCACCATCTCCTGCGCGTGCATGAAGCGGTTCTCGAAGATGTTCTCGGTGACCACCGAAGTGCCATGCGCCTGGGTAGCCAGAGCCATGTACTGCGCCTGCATGTCGGTGGGGAAGCCGGGATATTCCTCGGTATTGACGTCGGCGGCCACCAGCCGGCCATCGCCGAGCACGCGGACGCTGTCGTTTCCGACCTGAAGGGTGGCGCCGGCTTCCGTGAGCTTCTGCAGGAGTGCTCCGATATGCCTGGGCTCGCAGTTCGAGACGATGAGGTCGCCGCCGGTCATCGCGCCGGCGACCACGAACGTGCCCGCCGAGATGCGGTCGGGGATGATGCGATGCCGCGCTCCCCCCAACCGCGCCACGCCTTGGATGCGGATCGTGGCAGTGCCCGCACCTTCGATACGCGCTCCCATCGCGATCAGCAGCGCCGCCAGGTCGGCCACTTCCGGCTCGCGCGCGCAGTTTTCCATCACGGTTTCGCCCTCGGCGAGCGATGCGGCCATCATCAGTTCCTCGGTGCCAGTGACGGTGATGCGGTCCCACACGATGTGGCCGCCGCGCAGCCGCTGGGCGCGGGCTTCCACATAGCCGTGGTCTTGCGTGATGGTCGCACCCAGGTGCTCGAGGCCCTTGATGTGCAAGTCGATGGGACGCGCGCCGATGGCGCATCCGCCGGGCAGGGAGACGCGCGCGCAACCGGTACGCGCCACCAGCGGACCCAGCACCAGCGTGGACGCGCGCATCGTCTTCACCAGTTCGTACGGGGCTTCCGGACGGATAGGCTCACGGCAGTGAATGCTGGTGCGGTGATGGGCGCGGCCGTAACCCAGTTCGACCTCCGCCCCCATCTCCACCAGCAGCTTGCGCATGGTCTGGATGTCGCGCACCTCGGGGACGTTCTCCAGCACCACGGGTTCGTCGGTGAGCAGCGCCGCTGCCATCGCTGGAAGCGCGGCATTCTTGGCGCCGCTGATGCGCACCGTCCCTACCAGTGGATTGCCGCCGCGGATTACGAATTTGTCCATGAATAGCCTCGGCGCGACTTGCGTGTCCTTCCATTGTATCGAGGCTGGCTGTGGTTCGGCATTGAGAAGCGCGGCATTCAGGATTCGATCGCCTGGCGCACATTGCCGCGGGCGGCTTTCAGCCGGCGCCGGGCTTCCGCCTTGCCGACTCCCGCCTTGAGCATGACCAGCGCCACCGGCACGCTGCGTCCGGCGGCCTTCAGCGCCCGATCCGCGGCGGCCCTTTTGATGCCAGCCGCCTCCTCCAGAATGGTCACTCCACGCTCCCACAGCTTCTTGTTCTTTACGTGCACGTTCACCATCAGGTTGCCGTAAACGTAGCCCAGCCGCGACATGGCGCCGGTGGAAAGCATGTTGAGGATCAACTTCTGGGCCGTGCCCGCTTTCATCCGCGTGGAACCGGCGACCACCTCGGGACCGACGTCGGCAACGATCGCCATGTCGGCCACCCGCTCCAGCCAAGAGCCGCGGTTGTTGGTGACCGCCACCGTGGTTGCGCCGTGACTCCGCGCGTACCGGAGCGCCGCTACCGTGTAGGGCGTGCGCCCGCTGGCGGAAACGCCGACCACTACGTCGCGCTTGCCGGGATTTTTCTTGGCGATGTCGCGCCGGCCCAGCGCCGGCCAGTCTTCACTGGCTTCGGCGGCGCGGCCGAGCGCCCGCTCGCCGCCGGACATGATGAACTGGACCATTTCGGGATCGGTGTTGAAGGTGGGCGGACACTCGGCGGCGTCCAGCGCGGCGATGCGCCCGCTGGTTCCGGCGCCTACGTAGATGAGCCGTCCGCCGGAGGCCAGCGCCTGGGCGATGGCGTCAATGGCGCGCGCGATCCCGTTCAAGGCCCGAGCCACCGCGAAGGCCACGCGCGCGTCTTCCGCGTTGATGATTTCGGCGATCTCGCGCGCGTTCCGCGTGTCGAGCCCGGCGGTGGCGAGGTTGGCCTGCTCCGTCCCGAGTTTCCGCAATCCCGGTTTGGCGGCTTTGCTCACGCGCCTTGGGCCTCCAGCGCTTCGACCACGCCGTCGTGGAACTGCGGCCGCACCTGCTTGATGAGCTGCGATTTTGTATCCGGCCAGGTGCGGTTCGTTAAGAGCACGATGGCGAGCCGGCGCTCCGGATCGATCCACAGCGACGTCCCCGTATATCCCAGATGGCCGAACGAGAGCGTCGAAAAATACTCTCCCGATTGCGAAGGAGTGCTGGGAGTGTCCCATCCCAGCGCGCGCGAGCTTACGCCATGCCGCCGGGTGAACAGCTCAACCGTGTCCGGACGCAGAATGGGCCGGCCGCCTTGCAGCATGCAGTGCGCGAACGTGGCCAGGTCGGCAGCGTTGGAGAAGATACCGGCGTGTCCGGCTACGCCGCCGAGCACGCTGGCGTTCTCGTCCTGCACCTCGCCCTGAATGATACGCCCGCGGAATTCGCGGTCGTCCTGGGTGGGCGGGATGCCCGACCGCAGTTGCGCCGGCGGGCAATAGGTCGTGTGATTCATGCCCAGCGGCCCGAAGACTTCGCGTGCGCAGAAGCTCTGCAAAGATTCGTCTGCGATTCGCTCCAGCGCCGCACCCAGGATGATGAAGCCGATGTCGCTGTACGAGGCACGGGTGTCGGGATCGGCCTCGAGGGGCGCCGCGAGCGCGGCTTCGAGCAGTTGCTCGCGCGTGTGTGCGTCCTGGTAAAGCCGTACGTACGGCGGCAATCCCGAAGAATGCGCCAGCAGCATGCGCACCGTGACCGACTGGCGGCGGGCGTCTCCTTTGGCGAACTGCGGGATGATGCCCGCGACCGGAACGTCCAGGTCCAGGTGGCCGCGCTCGTAGAGCAGCATGGCCATGGCCGTGGTTCCGACTACTTTGGAGACCGATGCCAGATCGAACATGGTTTCGGCCGTGACTTCGGGCGAGCCGGCGTCGTAGGTGAAGCGCCCCATCCCGCGCAGCGCGACCAGCCTGCCGTCGACAACTACGGCCACCGAAGCACCAGGAAAGGCGCGGTCGACGATGGCTTGGCCGAGGATAGCCGAAGCCCGCGCAAAAACCCGCTCCTGCTCCTCGAAAGAGGGCACCAGGTCAGTTGCGTGCCTGACGTTCCTGTGCAGAAGGGAGAACCTCGGATCTCAGTAGCTCGATCTTGCCCCTTATAGCAAATCCTTGCTGTACCCAGCCAGCCCCATCCCCCTATTCCCGAACCCCACCCAGATGTGCAATCCTAAAGGGTTAGCCAGAACGTTTGGAGGATCTCCAATGAGAACCGTTTGCTACGTGCTCATGCTTGCAGTGATCGCCGCTTTTGCCCTCCCCGCCTCGGCGCAGTTGGCGCCCCTGTATGGCAAGGTTACAGGCGATGATGGCAAACCCGTTGCGGATGCCACCATCACCATGGTCAACAACGACACCGGCCGCTTTTACACCATGAAGACGGACAAGAAGGGGGATTTCGTCGCGGTGAACATTCCCGTGGGCATGTATCACCTCACCATAACGCAGGGCGGAAAAGTGGTCTATGAAGCGCCCGGCAAGAACGTTAAGGCGGAGACTGACTTGAAGATCGACCTGGCCAAGGAGAAATCCGCGGCCAAGGAACGAGAGCTGCAAGGGCTCACTCCGGAACAGCGCAAGAAGATTGCGGAACAACAGCAAGCTGAGGCAAAAGAGCGGCAGAATATTGGGAGCATGAACCAGTTGCTCGCTCAGGCCAAGACGGCCAGCGATGCCGGAGATTTCGCCGGCGCGGTGAGCAGCATCAAGCAAGCCATTGAGATCGATCCCAGCAAGGACCTGCTCTGGTCACGGCTCGGAGAAGCCTATTTGGCTGCGGCTGGCAAGGCCGCGGCTGGTGGTAGCCGCGAGGCCGCTGCTGAAGACTATAACCAGGCCGCCGAGGCTTGCAGAAAAGCGATAAGTATTAAGCCGTCCGAGGCTGCGTACCACAATAACCTGGGGCATGCGCTGGGCAAGCTGGGCAAAGCGGATGAAGCGGCAGCCGAGTACACCACCGCCGCGCAACTCGATCCCGGCAATGCCGGCCTGTACTACTTCAATCTGGGCGCCATCCTGACCAACGCGGGTAAGGTCGAGGAAGCCAACGCCGCCTTTGACAAGGCCATCGCCGCCACCCCCCCGAACACGGAAGCTTACTACTGGAAGGGTGTTAACTTGTTGAGTAAGGCAAGCCTGGACAAGAGCGGCAAGATGGTTGCCGTTCCGGGCACGGCCGAAGCGTTCCAAAAATATCTGGAGCTGGAGCCGGCGGGACGCTATGCGCCCAATGCCAAGGAGATGCTAACGAGCATCGGTGCCAAGATCGAAACCACGTTCACCAAGGGCAAAGGCAAGTAGGGTACCATTCTAATCAACAGGAGGCTGGAGCCATCCAGGCCTCCGTCAACATCACCAGCGTTTTAGTCATGGGATGCGATGCTGTCGTCCCGCGAAAATCCCGTTTCTCATAGCCAGGCCAGAATTATCTTCCGAATACTGTAAGTACGTCCATTTAGATTCAATAAGTTAAGTCAGGTTTGCGCTGGTAGGCGAATTGCAGTTACGTGAGTCACACCAAGTGTGTCCGGCCCATGAGTGGAAATGGGCGTGTGTGGTGAACGCTTTTGCAAATAGATCGGTAGGAGGCAACATGGTTGGCGATTTTACGAAGAAGATCATCTGGCTTGCGTGCCTGATGCTGGTTCTCTCGACAACGTTTGCGTTTGGCCAGGGCATCGTGTCCGGGTCGATTGCCGGCACGGTTACAGACCCGCAGAAAGCGGTCGTGGTCGGAGCCAAAGTGGCGGCCAGGAACGTCGCCACGAACACGGAATTCAAGGCAGTCACGAATGACCAGGGGTATTTCTCCATCCGCAGCATCCCGATCGGCACCTACCACGTGAAGGTGGAAGCCGCGAACTTTAAGAAGCTGGACGTCGACGGGGTTGTGGTGGCCACCGGCGTGACCGCGGACATGGGGGCGTTGATGCTTGCCCTCGGCAGTACCGCCGAGACGGTAACCGTTGAAGGCGCCGCACCCCTGATTGAAACCACCACCTCCCAGGGTTCGGCCACGTTTACCAGTTCCAATGCCTCCGATCTCCCCTTGAACGGCGGGTTCGACCAGTTGGCGTTGTTCATCCCCGGCGTCCAGACCGCGGGCAACGCGGGTATCTTCTCCAATTCGAACGGCGCGTCCTTCGGAGCCAACGGGCAGCGCGGACGCTCCAACAGCTTCCAGATTGACGGCCAGTTTAACAACGACACCGTGGTTTCCGGTCCGGCGATCTTCTTTACCAACCAGGACGCGATACAAGAAGTCCAAATCGTGACCAATAACTTCGGCGTGGAATACGGCCGCACCTCTGGCGCTACCGTCAATTATGTGACCAAGAGCGGGACCAATAACATGCACGGCAGCGGTTTCGAGTACTTCACCGGGAACTGGGCGGACGCATTGACCCACCTTGAGAACCCGGCTAACGGAGGCTCCGGAATCGTGCCCCGCTACGTGGAGAATCGCTGGGGTGGCGCCCTCGGCGGCCCCATCGTCCCCAACAAGATTTTCTTCTTCACTTCCTACTTGCAGGACACGGCGAAGGGATCCTCCTCGCCTTCGGTGAGTAGCTCCGTTACTCCGACCCCAGCAGGCTTGGCGACACTCGAGACCTGTTTCCCTACCAGTCCGGCGGTCGCCGCCCTGAAGGCGGCGGGGCCATTCGCGGTCCCTCAAGGTAGTCCCAGTGTGTTGCCTGGCTCAGCAGCCTTGGTCAACTTGGCGGGCTGTTCCGGGGTGGAATTCGGGAATGTCACTCGCTCCTTGCCGGCGGTCTTCAACGACTATGAAGCCGTGGGCCGCGTGGACTTCGTCCTCAGTCCCAGGGACCAGTTGTTTTTCCGTTACCTGTTTACCCAAAACGTATTTGGCGGGTCGGATAGCGCCCCTGGACAAGACACCAGCGCGGCTGCCAGCGGCACGCCGGACGATCTCGCTCGCAACCAGCAGGCTGCCTTGGACTGGACGCGCAACTGGAGCACCCACCTGGTGAACCAGGTCCGCTTCAGCTACGTGCGTGCGGTCAGTAGCTTCCAGAATGGGGGCTTCCTGGGCTGCACGCCGGCATCTCTCAGCAGTTGCCCCCCCTACTATAATATCGAGAGTGGAAACCTGGGCTTCGGGCAGGCGGTCAACCTGGCGCAGGGCGGGCTCACCAACAATTCGCAGTGGCAGGACAATGCTTCCTGGCAACATGGCCGCCACCTCGTAAAGTTCGGCGGCGAATACGACCGGCAGCGCGCCCCGAACACCTTCCTGCCCTTCACCAACGGGTATTACACCTTTAGCAGTGCCGGTGCAACAGGAGTGAGCGCCCAGGCAGCCGCCTTCAACGCCTTCCTGGCACAGAACCCGAACCTGGGGGTCAGTTTGACCAACGGGAATCCGACCATACCGTTTAAGGAGCAGGATGCGGCCCTGTATCTTGGTGACGACTGGCGCATCAGGGAAAACCTGACCCTGAACCTGGGTATACGCTGGGAATTCAACCAGCAGGGCATCAACCTGCTGGCGGCGCAAACTCTAGCGCGACAGTTGAATCCCGCTACCGCGTTTTGGAACACAGCCCTGCCGACGAGTCTCACCGCGGTCCAGCCGGCGCCCAACCACTACGACCACTTCGCGCCGAACTTCGGCTTTGCCTGGACGCCACACATGTTTGAGGGACTGTTGGGCCATGACAAGACGGTCATCCGCGGCGGCATCCGCCTGTCCTATGACCCCGCGTTCTACAACATCTTCCTCAACGTGGCCTCGGCGGCGCCGGCGGTCAACTCGGGAGCGTTCGCCTGTCCCGCGCCGTGCTTCTTTGGACTCACCGGAGGCGAGGTCAAGGCTAATCTGACCAGCTTCCTGCCCACCGGCGGCAACCCTGGAGTCGCCTCCCAGACCCATGTCAGCAACAGCTTCACCAACCCCTACGCGGAAGAGGCTACCCTCGGCATCCAGCGGGAGATTACCAGCAAGCTGGCTGCGGAGGTGCGCTGGGTGGGCACCCACACCGTGCACGAATTCCAAACCGTCAACGGCAATCCGCAGTTGTCAGGCCTGATCGCCAACGGCTTCAGCAGCTTTATTCCCGCGGGCGTCACCGAGTGCAACACCCCCGGAACCCCGGGATACCAAGTGTATGCCAACTGCAACTTCAGGCTGTACCGGCTGCGCGAGAACGGGGCTAGCGCCCACTACAACGCGTTGCAGAGCCAGCTCAAGTTCCAGAACTGGCACGGCTTCACGGCAGTGGCCGCCTATACCTGGAGCCAGAATCAAGACAATGCCAGTGAGATCTTCTCCACTTATGGCCCCGGCGCTATAGCCGGTCCGCAGAATCCGTACTGCCCTGGGGCCTGCGAGCGGGCGCCGAGCGCGCTCGATTATCCCCAGAACTTCACCCTGTTCTGGCAATATGAGCTGCCGTTTGGCAAGGGGCAAACGAACCTGATGGGCAAATTGCTCGGAGGCTGGGCTCTGGGCGGTACTTACCATTACACCAGCGGGCAGCCGTGGACGCCGTTCGAGGATGCTGGCACCAGCACCTCCTGCAACGACGCCTTCAACCTCCACTTCTTCTTCGGTAGCTCCTGCCGGCCATTTTTGGGGGGGGCCTCTGCTCCTGTGACTACTGTCGGCGTGGTCTGCAATGGTCTTGCAGCGACCGGGACGACTCCAGCGGAGTGCCCGAACGGCACTGGGGGTATCCTCCCATTCGGGACGATCGTCAGTTTCTTTGATCCGTGCCTAAGCAGCAGCCCTGCATGCGGAGTCGTGGCCACCACTAAGTCTGCTGTTCGCTTTATTGTGAACGACGACTCGGCGGCCAAGCTCTTCGGGACACCGTATGGGAATATGCAGCGCAACTCAGTGCGCGGCCAAACCGTCAACACCATCAACATTAACTTGATCAAGAACACCCGAGTTTCGGAGAAGGTTAACCTGAAGCTCGAGGGCAACGTGTACAACTTGTTCAACCACCCGTTCCTGGGAGTCCCCTGCGCCGACATCTCCGAATGTGCTCCGTCGTTCGGGGGCTACCTGTTCAACGATAGCGGTGGATTTAACGGCTTTAGCGGCTCCGGTCCCCCGAATGCGATTGGTACCGGACTTGCTCAGCGCCGCCTGGTTCTCGGTGCGCACATCATCTTCTAGCCGGGAATCGCTTTGGGTCATCAGGCCGGCCACCGGGGCCGGCCTGATGTACCACCTCTACTATTGCTTTTCTGTTTGTTTCCTGACATTTTGTAGCGTATTCTTTCGCAATTCCAAGTTGGCGAGAAAACAGGGCAGTCTGTTCGGAAGCCAAATTTTGCTGAAGGAGAGTTTAAAGATGCGCAAGCTCGTTGCTGTTGGAATCCTCATTTTCGGGCTATGCCTGGTGGCTGCGGCGGCCGAAGACGCGCCCACGGCGGAAGTGTTCGGAGGGTTGTCCTTTTTGCACATCGACGACAATGGCCTTCATGCCCCCAAGAGGAATTTCGCAGGCTGGGATGCCGAGGGCCAGTTCAACATCACTAAGCTCCTGGGCGTGACGGCCGATATCGGCGGCAACTACGGGCGTGTTGCTTCCAGCTTTCCCAACTCCCACTCCTACACTTACGCATTCGGACCTACGTTCAGCTTCCGCCGGGAGCATGCCACGATGTTCGCGCATGTGCTCTTCGGGGAGAACACGATCAGCAAGAACGTGATCACTGGGGGTAGCAATCCCTCGCCCACCGATGGTGCTTTTGCCATGATCTGGGGCGGTGGTATCGACGTGAAGATTAGCCACGCGTTCGCCCTCCGCCTTGGGCAGCTCGACTGGATCTACACCCGGCACGATCTCACGCCAATCGGGGGCAGGGATAACCAGAACAACATCCGGTACAGCGGCGGCGTGGTGATCAACCTCGGCGGGCACTGATGTAATTTGTCGCCTCTGAGACCAAAGGCCAGCCCCCAAGGCTGGCCTGTTCTTATGGCGGAATCTGCGCTGCGGAAGAGTGACGCCATTTGGCCCAGCGCCAGGCGGCCAGTGTCTTGCGGTGCCTGCGCCCCCGGTTCTGCGCTTTGTCCCGCGTTCCTCCTGGTGCATACTGGCTGCTAGTGATCCCCTTGAAACCGGCCGCGCGGGGCGTATTCCTCACCGTCGTTTGTCTGGCCGTTCTGGGCGCGCCGCTTGCATCCGCGCAGGAGAGCTCGTTGGACTCGTTCGCGGCCACCGACGCCGCGGTTCAGCAAGCGATTGTTGATCACGAAATCCCCGGCGCGGTGCTGGTGGTTGGTCATGCCGGCAAGGTCGTTCATCGCCAGGCCTTCGGCTCGCGGGCCCTCGAGCCGCGCCAGGAACCGATGACGCTGGATACCATCTTCGACCTGGCGTCACTGACCAAGCCCTTCACCGCGGCCTGCGTCATGCGCCTGGTGGAGCGCGGGCAGGTGCGGCTCAACGATCCCGTGGCGCACTATCTTCCTGAGTTCGCCCGCAACGGCAAACAGGAGATCACGGTGCGCCAGTTGCTCACGCATTTTTCCGGGCTGCCCGCCGATCTCGACCTGAAGGCATCCTGGAGCGGCCACGCGCAGGCGCTGCAGCTCGCTTACGATGCTCCGCCGGTGATTCCGCCCGGCGCCGGCTTCCTCTACAGCGACGTCAATTACATCGTGCTGGGCGAGCTGGTGGCGCGCGTCTCCGGCATGCCGCTGGACAAGTACGCCTTGGCGCACATCTTCCAGCCGCTGAAGATGGAGACCACGCGCTTCAATCCTCCGCCCGAGTGGCGCCCGCGGATCGCGCCGACCGCACATGACGAGCACGGCGTGATGCTGCGCGGTGTGGTGGACGATCGCACCGCCCGGCGCATGGGCGGCGTCGCCGGGCACGCCGGTCTGTTC
The DNA here is from genome assembly GCA_052145015.1 of Terriglobales bacterium. Classification (GTDB taxonomy): domain Bacteria; phylum Acidobacteriota; class Terriglobia; order Terriglobales; family Acidobacteriaceae; genus JAHFUA01. The sequence goes on along the minus strand of JBKQPN010000087.1, from coordinate 910 downwards.
TCGACAGCCGACGACCTGGCGCGCTTTGCTCAGGCCATGCTCGACCGCGACGGCAGCCTGCTCTCGGCAGCTACCATCGAAAAGATGACCACCCCGCAGCAGCCGGCGAACTCCAGCGTGCTCCGCGGCCTGGGGTGGGACATTGATTCTACCTTCTCCACCAACCGTGGCGAGCTGTTGCCGGTGGGGTCGTTCGGGCATACCGGATTCACTGGGACTTCGCTCTGGATTGATCCTGCCACCCAGACCTACATCATCCTGCTGTCGAACGCGATTCATCCCAGCGGCATGAACAACGAGATGGTGTCGCTGCGTGCGCGCGTGGCCAATGCCGTCGCCGCCGGCCTGAACCTTTACGTGAGCGGAGAAGGCGAGCGGCGCTGGGCCGCGATCACCGGCTACAACGAGACCCTGGCGGGCGCGCGCCGCCTGCCGGACCGCAATGGCACGGTGCGCGCGGGGATCGACGTGCTTGAGTCCCGTGGCTTTGCTCTTCTGCGCCACGGCCGTGACTCGGTCCGCGCCGGTCTGCTGACCAATCAGACCGGAGTGGATTCCCAGGGCCGGCGGACCATCGACGTGCTCGCGCACGCGCCCGGAGTCTCTCTGGCAGCGATCTTCAGCCCCGAGCACGGCGCCACGGGGACACTCGACACCACCGAGATCGGCAATACGCGGGACGCTGCCACCGGTATCCCAATCTACAGCGTTTATGGCGCGGCCAGCCCGCAGCGGCGTCCACCCATGGACGCGCTGAAACAACTCGACGCTGTGGTCATCGATCTTCAGGACGCGGGCGTGCCCTTCTTCACTTACGAAGTCACGATGGGCTATTTTCTGGAGGCGGCGGCGCAGGCTGGAATTGAGGTGTTCGTGCTCGACCGTCCTAATCCCATCACCGGCTCGTTTG
>JBKQPN010000086.1:0-41649 GCA_052145015.1 Terriglobales bacterium | reverse complement strand
AGCGGGACGAGCCCTTGTTCGAGATCTCAACCGACAAGGTGGACGCGGAGATCCCGGCGCCCGCTTCCGGTGTGCTGAAGGAGATTAAAGTCGCGGAAGGCGCCACCGTGCAGGTGAATACGGTGGTGGGAGTGATCGACGCGGAAGGTGCTGCTGCGGCCGCCCCCGCTCCTGCGAAGGCAGAAGCGCCCAAAGCGGTGGCCCCCACTCCACCCGCGCCCAGCCCCCGTGCACCCCAGCCGACCCCGGCCACGGCTCGCAAGGGGGATGGCGCACGTCCGCAGCCTATTCCCACACCCGAACCGGCCAGACCAAGAGAGGCGGTCGCGCGTCAGGCCGAGAGCGTTATCGAGTTCCCGTCTGCCGAGGAAGGACAGCGGGTGCGGTCGTCGCCGCTGGTACGGCGCATCGCTCGCGACCACAACGTCGACCTGGCACAGGTCCCGGCCACCGGCCTGGGAGGTCGCATCACCAAGGAGGACATCCTGCGTTTCGTGGAGCAGCATCCGGCGGGAGCTCCGCCGGCGGTGGCCGTCGGCGGTCGCCCTGCTGCGGCGGCAGCGGCGCAGCCCGTGCCGGCCATGCCCGGCGCTGCTCCGGTGCCCGTGCCCGGCGACCTGGTGCCCATGTCCACCATGCGCAAGAAGATCGCCGAACACATGGTCGCGTCCAAGCGAACCAGCGCGCACGTGCACTCGATCTTTGAGATCGACATGACTCGCGTCGTCAAGCTGCGCGAGCGCGAGCGCGCCGATTGGGAAAAGCGCAACGGCGTGAAGCTGACGTTCATGCCTTTCTTCGCTCGTGCCGTGCTGGCCGGCATCCGCGAATGGCCGATCGTCAATGCGTCGGTCGAGGGCGACGCCGTCCGCTATCACCGCAACGTCAATCTGGGGATCGCGGTGTCGCTCGACTGGGGTCTGATCGTTCCGGTGGTAAAGCACGCCGAAGAAAAGAACTTCCTGGGATTGCAGCGCGCCATCACCGAGCTGGCGGAACGCGCCCGCAGCAAGAAGCTTTCGCCCGAGGACGTGCAGGGTGGCACCTTCACCATCACCAATCCTGGGCCGTACGGGCCGTTGTTCGGCACCCCCATCATCAACCAGCCGCAGGTGGCGATCCTCGGCATTGGCGGCATCTTCAAGACGCCGGTGGTCAAGACCGATCCCGAAGGCAACGACTACTTCGCCGTGGCGCACATCCTGCACGTGTCGCTGGGCTACGACCACCGAGTAGTCGACGGCGCCGTTGCCGACCAGTTCCTCTCCGTGGTCAAGAAGAAACTGGTGCAGTGGGACGAGGATATTGGGTGAGCTTCTCCGCCGCGGATTGGCGCGGAGCAGCGCGGGTCATGTAGTGGCAGATGGCGGGCCGCTGCTCCCGTTGGGGATTCTCCCCTTCAAGAACGGAATCTTGGCGCAGGCCCAGTCGACCAGCACATCGGAGAGCAGGCCGTAGATGCCCGCGGTCGCCGGCGTCAGGGGAATCGACTTCTGGATGCCCACGCTGACGCCGAGCTGATGGCTGACCAGAGCATCGAAGAACGCCGTGTTATTCCACCAGAGCAGGAAGCCCATCGTGCAGGCGAACAGCCGGAAGGCGAGCGCCGGCCAATGCCACTTCACATAGTCCTGCACGGAATTCCACGGGGTGAACTGGGATGACGCAGAGGCCGAAGCGCGTCCCAGGGTGGAGATGGCCTGCCCGGCGAAGTAGAGCAGCCAGAGAAGCCACGGGTGGATCATACTTTTTTGATGGCGGCGAGGAAACCGTCAATCTTGCCGGAGAGAATTGCGATCTCCTTCTTGGTGCCCCCTGCAAATAGCCAAGCCACGGTGAAACCGCCAGCGAAGCCCACGCCCAAACCCACCAACAGTGCTTCCATATTTTCCTCCTCCAGTACGGTGGTAAGTGATAAGTGGTAAGTGGGAGCCGGTCCCCACTTTTCACTTTCCACTTTTCACTTCCCACTTATCTGTGCGCCGCGTAACCGATGGCGCCACCGATTGCGATGCCGATCCCGATCTGTTTGGCGCGCTGCCAGAACGAACCGCTGCGTGCCTTTACCGCGGCGTCCCGCTCTTTCTTCATGTCGGCATAATTCTGCTGGCACGCCGCCCAGCTTTTCTGACAAGCCAGATCGTCGGCCGCTTGATCGACAAGAAGTTTCACGGTCGGATCTGGCAGGAGCGTGCTGGGCGCATCGGGCAACTGGCTGACGTCCTGCTGGGTCAGCTTGTCGGGGTGCTCGATCACGACGGGCTCCGGCAGATCAGCGGGAACCTTGACGATCTGCGGGATGAGCTTGACCACCTGCTGCGGGCTCTGCGCCTGCTGCTTCAGTTGCTCGATATCCGCCTGGTACTTTTTGGCCTCCGCATCACGCTGTGCGATCTGGGCATCCTTCTGCTGGGCGAGGGCTTCGTAGCGGATCCAGGCATCATGGGCCTTCAGCCACGAATAGCCGGTCACCCCGGCAATGATCAGGGCGGCAATCAGGGCAATCTCTTTCCAGTACCCGCCACCGCGCGCCGCAGTGATTACACTTCCGCCAGCCGTGGGATTGTCGCTCATAGTTTTTGCTCAGGCAGTTTGGACATGGTTCGGTCATCACTGCTCGTCAAGTTTGTCGAGTCCGTGCACCCGATAGAGGTACAGCACCTTCTCGGCGTAGCCGGGATCAGTCGCCCAGTGCCGGGCAAGTGCGCGGGTGAACGCCTCGGGATCTGCCGCAGCGGCGCGGGCCTCTTGATACGCCGCAAGCGATGCGATCATGCGGTCGCGGTCGGCAAAGCACTCCGCCATGGAAGCGTACTTCGCAAACTTCGCCGGGACATGAACAGGCGCGCCGCCCACGTACTCGAGCGTGGGCAGTTCAATGGCTTGGCCGCCGACCCTGGCCTTGATTCCGAAATAGTTGTTGGCCGCCTGCGCCAGTCCGGAGTTCCCCCATGAGCTCTCGAGCGCCGCCTGGGCCACGGTCACCCCCGGCGGGAAGCCGCTGGTGGCGGAGGAAGCCTGCGCGGCCGCGGTGGCGGCGGCGATGAATTCTTCTTTGGTCATCTGTATAGTCAGCGCCGGTAGTGCAGGCGCAGGTAGTCGATGCCGATGTGGAGCAGCGTCAGCAGAACGCCTGCCGCCGCGCCAATGCCGAGACCGCGTTGCAGGATGGCTTCGTGGTGCTCGACGCGCGCTTCCAGTTCCTGCAACCGGCCGGGGCTGCCGTTGCCGATCAGCCAGCGCATGTGGGTCTTGAGCTCGGCAAGATCGGCGAGCACAGTCCTTTCGAATTCGTTCATAGCTCAGTAGGGATAGTTGAGATACAGTGCCGTGGAGTACCGCGAATAGCGCGGCGGCGACGAGGCGTCGTATTGCCGCAGGTAGTAATCCTGTTTGCGGGAGAGACGCGGTACCGTGAACGCCTGGGTGCTGAAGCGCCCCACGAGATAGCGATCTCCTCCCGGACCCCAGGCATAGTCACTGCGGCGCACCTCGATACCGCCGCCCGCCGGAGGAGCTACTCCCGCATCGATGGTCACAGTCGTAGAGGTCACGGCGGTGATCTCCGCCAGCGGAAGGTCGGAAATGACGGAATTGCCCACTTGCGCCGTCGTGATCGTCAGGTCCGGCGGAGCCGGTTTAGCGCCTGCGAACGTAAATCCGAAAGGCGCGGCGGCATCGTTGGCAAAGCTGATCTTGTACTGGCCGCGCTCTCCCGCCAAGTCGGCGAATTGCCAGTCGACCTCGCGCACGATGGCGGTAAAGTTGGCTCCGCGGGAGGGCACTTGCACGGCAATGGAGTCTCCTGGGAAGACGTCCTGGCCGGCGGCAGGAAAGAAATCACTCCACACGTTGTACTCTCCCACCCAGGCCTGCTGGCAGCAGTCGTCCATCAGCGCGAGAGTGGCAATCTCACACTCGGCGGTGGTGCGCGGCGGCGGCGCCGTGACATGCCGCGCGCCGCTGCGGATGCCGGGATCGGGGCCAAGCGCAAGACTGGCGGCGCTGCTGGTGTTCACCACGCGCGCCAGCGACAACGCGCTGCTGCGGTATCTGACTTCGATGCTTTCGTTGGCCGCCGGCACGTAGGCAGGATAGAACTCCAGATAGTAGCTGCTGATAGCGCCCTCGGCTCCGTCGGCCAGCGCGCCCAGCAGGCGCGTACGATAGGCCGCAGTCGGCAGAGCGCTGCGCACTTCGGCCTCCACCACCCGCTGCAGTTGCGCGTAATCGATGGAGACGTGCAGGTTGAGCGAATCCACCAGCGCATAGCTGCAATATCCGGGCGCTGAGGTGACAATGCCGTCATACAGCACCGTGGAGATGGCCTGCAGAGATCCGGGATTTGTAGGATCGATGTCGTGGACCTCGAGCACCACCCGCACGTCGGCAGGAATTGCAACCCCGCCGCGCCCCCCGCCCGCTGGGTTCACCGAGGAATGGAAGGTCTGCTGTTTGCGAAAGATCTCCGTTGCATAGAGGCGAGTGGTCAGGGCGTAGCGGTGCCCAGCCGCGGTGGTCATAGGCGTACCCCCAACAGCGCCGTTCACCAGGGCCTGGATCGTGGATTGGCTCCCCGAGGGCGCGATGCAGAATCCGGCAAAGCAATTTGCCAGCAGGGTGCTGCCCGCATACAGCCCGCCGATGATTCCGTTCGAGGCAGCGCTGAAGCTGGCCTCACCGTGGCGCAGCACCAGCCCACCGCCCAGCTCCACCTGCTCCACGAATGTGACGCTGGTCTGGCCGTCCTGGCCGGTGCCTCCCTGGATTACAAGGGCGCCGCCGCTGACCGATACCACCGCGTTGGGATCACTTACCTTCCAGTACCTCGGGTCCAGCGCCGCTGCCGTGAATTCGTCCTCCACAAAATACGGATCGACATTAGTAAAGAACGCGTGCGCCAGGGTCTGGGTGACCTTGGTGAAAGGCGTGAGCGAAAGCGTGAAGCTCAGCGTCAGGCCGTCGCCCAGGAAGTAGTCCTTGACGTGGAGCAGCGGCTCCTGCAGCCCGCTTATGGTGACATCATTCCAACGCGTGTCGGGCGAACTCAGCTTCAAAGCCTCCGGGCAAAACTGGCCGGAGCTTTCGCTGAGCGCGTGCTGCGTGCTGCCGAGCGGCGCGAGCAGGAGCTTGCCGTCCATGACGCGGTAGCTGGCGCGCGCGCACAAGGCGACATCAGCCGCGTGTTGCGACCAGGTCTTGCGCGGATCGCTGGCGAACGTCGGCAGCACGTCGACCGGCTGTGTGCCCGAGTAATCCAACGCCCCCGGCAAGGCGTCCTCCGCCAGTTGCCGCAGGATGTCTCCGGCGGTTCGTGCAACGAAGGGCGCGCGGGAGGGCAGCGCTTTGCGGTCCAGCAACACCTCGTCTCCGGCGGCCAGCAGCGTGTAACGGTACGCTGGACCACACTCACCCCAGCCCAGGTACTCGTATTGCGCCGCTGCGGTGATGTATCCGGTGAACAAGGATGTGCCGTTGGCACGCGCCAGCACTACACGCGCACCTTCGACGGGAACAATGAACTGCGGTTGTCCAGCGACCAGAGTAAGCTGCAGTTCGCTGGGTTGGTTGAGGCGACGGCGTATGCGGGGGGGAGTTTGAGCATCGATCGAGCTGGAATAATCCACAGGGCCGCGGTTGTCGAAATTGTCGATTGTCAGTTTCATGGAACCCCCACATGTCCCAAAAACGGTGCAACCGAGCCTACTGGATCTGCCGGATTGCGCTCGCCGCAGACCGGTTACTTCGGTTTCTGGAACAGGAACAATTCCGTCCAACCGGCGCAGTCATTGCCCGCTATACTGGAAAATGGAACTGTTTATGTAAGCGGCTGCTTGCATGTTGGATTGCCAGGCCAGCGATCGCTATCAGTACAGCGCGGCGGCGGCCTGCGGCGTGTAGCTGCGATAGCACACTACCTGCTGGCCATCGGTGGAATCGGCAAACGGCAACGCCACCAGCGCGGCGTGCAGGGCGTAGGCTTTGAGCGGATCTGCGACCACGGCAGTCTTCTCCTGCGCGGGCACGCAAGCTTGAACCCGCGGATAGTAGAAGCACACGCGGCCTCCGCCCTCCTCCGGGATCACCAACAACAGCGACCACTCCTGGAAAAAGCTGCCGCCCTCGCGGTCCACGAACGCGATCACCTTCTGGACGCCGGCGCCGGTAGGCGGCGCTCCACCCAGCAACGGCTGTGCCAGCGTCATCGACGCCGCACTCTTCCCCGATACCCGGCCGACGTTGAAGGTCACCCTGCGGACGAAGTTCACATCGCCGCCTACGTCTGCTGGATTGTTGACGAACGCCGCTGCCAGCCCGCTGCCAACATAGCCGGTCTGCTGCGCGTAGTCGGCATCCACGGCGACCACGTCGCCGATGGAGAAGCCGGCAAGGTCGGCGACGGCGAGCTGTAATACGGTCGCGGTCGAACCCGGTTGCAGATATACGGCGGCGATGGGTTGGCCGCCGGTAGGTTGCGGCGCGGCGCCATTGCTGGCGGCAAGCACGTTCATGTTCTCGGCGCCTCCCGCGATGGCCATCTGCAGCTTGCCCCATTGCTGGAAGTCGAACTCGACGCGCGCGTCGAGCTGGCTACGAAATTGTCCGCTCACCGCTGCGGCTGAACCGCTGCGGAGCTGCTGCACCTTCGTCGCCGGCGTCCGCACCAAATTCTCGATCCAGCCGCCATCCACCCAAGGCGCGGGCGGAGAGTCCAGATCGAAGCCGGCATTGGCTGCGGGATCGAAGATGGCCGGCGTCTCTGTTTGCCGTACCACGGGAGCAAAGTATGCCCGCAGCCGCCGGGCCATCGGAACCATGGGAGCGCGGAGAAGTGCTATCGTGCTCATGACGCCGCCTCTGGATAGAAGAAGATGGTCACGGTGGCGGCGCGCTCCAGGCGAATGACAGGAACCGAATCAGACGGGCTGCTGACCAGTTGATCTCCCATGACCGTCCACATCGGCGCTGCTCCCTGGATCTGCGTCTGCGTCTTCATGCGCAGGTCGGGCAGAGTCCATAGGACGTTCGTCCCCAGATTCGCGGGAGGCGTTTGCGTGTAGTCGCACTGGGTGACGGACGAAGGCGAACAGATAGCCAGCAGCTCGGAATCGAGCTGCGCCAGAACGCGCCCCCGATCCACGCCCTGATTATCCGCCGAACCTCCGGTCCAATAAGAGATGGCGCACTCTAGCCCCACGAGGGGTGGCTGGCCGTTACGCATGGGGCCCACCGGCTGCGCTGTTCCCCAACCGAGATAGAACGCCTCCGGCAGCGGGCCGGCGGCGGTGATGTATTCGTTTTCCACCACGATCACCGCCGGCCGCGTCACCCCGTCCAGGAACACTGTCCGCTGCGGGTTCAGTGTCGCGAGGCGGTCGCGTAGCGCAACGTAAAAGCTGTCTTTGGCAGATTGCATAACACCAGTTGTCAGTTGTCAGTTGCCAGTGGGCCAGTGGCGCCGGACGCCGGCAACTGGCAACTGAAAGTTAATCGGTCAGCGCGACGCGGTACAGATATGGCGTGTCGGCAAATGAATCCCAGGCGACACGCTCGATGCGAAACAGCTTTCCCCCGTGCAATATTCCAAGAGCAGCATCGAACATGGCATCCGGAGGATCGTAGTTGTGCGATTCGGCATACGCGTTCACGGTGGAAGCCGCCAGCATGACCTCCAGTTGGGTTCGCGCCGCGGTCGAGCTCCCCAGGTCGCGGACGACAGCCGGCGCGAGCGAAACCTGCTCGACGACGGGCGCAGCCAGGCCCAAGCCTGTCCCGAGCGAAGTCGAGGGATCGGCGTTGTCCTGCTCGATCAGCACCGGCAGAACCAGGATCACTTCACTCGGCCCCAGCGCCCTCAGCAGTGCATCGGCGGCCCGCAAGAAGGCTTCCGCCCGCGAGATGTCATTTGAATATGCCCCCATGCCTCACCCCATCTTCTGCGCCACGTAGGGCGCCAGGCTGGCGCAGACCGTCGGGTCGAGCAGCGTGTCGGCAAAGTATTCCAGTTGCATGCGCTCCAGGCTGCCGGATCGGACGTTCAACGCCGGAGTCGCCTGCGCATTGCGCACGATCTGGGCGCAAGCGAACTTCACCGCGTCCGGGATCGCGGGCAGACCGGCCGTGTACGTGATCTCCACCTCGTTGTAGCCGAACCCCAGAGGATTCGAAGGCAAGGTCAGTTCGCCGGTATCGGCAAAAAAGTCGATTGCGGTAGGGTCGATGGCCGACCAGATCCCGGGCAGTCCGAAGGCGAGCGCCACGTCCAAGGCAAGATCGCCTATCGGTCTCTCCAGGTCGAAGATCGGTCTCTCCTCGCCACGGCGTGGGACGGCGTAACGGCCGCGCACCGCCACCAGCGGCGAGGAGGCGGGTGCGAGAGCGGCCAGTGGAAGATACGTCAAGCGCACGGTGTTGCGGTCCGGCCGCAAGCGCACCCGCTCCACGTACTGCACCACCCCTAGGGTCGGGCGCCGGCAGTGGGCCTCGATCAACGACGACGCGGCGGCGATCCATGCCGCCGGCACCGTTTTTTCCAGCCCGTAAGTACCGTATTCGGAAGCGTCGAGATAGATCATGTGTAGTCGCCAGTCGCCAGTGGACAGTAGCCAGAAAAAGTCGCTAGTCGCCAGCGGTCATTTGCACTGCAGTCTGAGAACTGGCGACCGGCGACTGGCTACTGACAACTGCGTTATCGCTGCACGTCCACCAGGTAGTGCGCGGCGGAGGCCTGCTTGACCACCGGAGCGCCGAACTTCACCACCACCATCTGCTGCGCCAGCGATCCGGTCGTGCCCAAACGGAACACGCGCGGATTACCGTCGGTCAGCCAGTGGTACTCGATCAGCGATTCGGTGACGATGTACGCAGGCAGCACCGCGTTGCCGCTGCCCGGCGTCCCGGTGTAGCTCAGCGCCCATTCCGGGATCAGGGGCAGGTCGCCCGCCTGGGTGGAGAGGGTCTTCACCGTCAGTCCGCCGGCCACCTCGGTGGTCGAGAGCACGACGTTGAATTCCTGCTTCATCTCGCGGTCGATCAGGTCGAGCAGCACGGGGTTGGCATAGATCGCCGTGGGCCTCACCTCGAAAGAGGTGTTGGCCACCATGGCGGCGACCGTCGACTTCAGCCCATCGACGATCGACTGCGCCGTGGTGATGGTGGCGACGTTGCCGCCGGCGGCAATCTGGCCCGCCACGCCGTAGTACTGGGGGGTCGCCGGCGCCGAGAGTGACGTATCGTTGCCATTCCACAACGCCACGTCATGGGTGCGCATCAATCCTTCCACCGCGTCGGCCAGGTCCTTGGCTTGCAGGAAGGCGAACTGTTGCTGCTGCGCTCCCACCTCGATGTCGAACAGGTTGTAGTTGATCTGCGAGACCAGCGCCTTCAGCGGCACGCTGCGTTCCACGCGCGTGGGCGAGCCCACCGTGGCCACGATGTTGCGCGGGTCCACGAAGGCCTGCGCCGCCGTGGGCGACACGATCGCGGTCTGCTCGAAGAAACGCGACGGATGCCCGGTCGCCGGCACCAGGCGCACGCGCTGCCCGAAAGCGCCGCGCCGGCGCACGATGTCGCTGATCTCGGTCTGATACATGTTGATTTCCACCGCGCCCGGACCGAGGAAGTCCGCGGCCGCGTGGATGTCCATGAAGGAAGCTGTCATTGGTGTCCTTTCGAAAAATTGAGGTCTGTCATGCTGAGCGAGTGCGGGCCGGTTTTGCCCGCACGAGTCGAAGCACCCCTACCCGACCGACATTTTTTGAATAGGGGTCCTTCGACTCGCGCGCCAACCCCAGGCGCGCTCGCTCAGGATGACAGTGGAATGAGTTATTCGATCAAACCGGCGCTGGCCATCTGCGCTTTGACCGCGATTCTCTGGTCCACGGTGAGCAAGGCAAGGGCCTTGTCGAGCGTGGCCATATCGATCTTCTCCTGGCCCTCGATGCCGGTTTTGGCCAGCAGCGCGGTCACCAGGGGCGGCAGCGTCTTGCGCGCGGCCGCGTGGCGGGTGGTTTCCGCCTTCAGCTCGGCGTTAGTCCGCTCCAGTTCGGCCAGTCGTGCTCCGAGCTGGCGGCGGGATTCAGTTTCGTTTTCGTCCACGGCCGCGACGATGCGGTCGACTTGTGCGTTGAGCGCCTGCTGCTGCGCGTCCAGCCGGCCCACTGCTTTCTCCAATGATTCGGCCGCCGACGCCAGCCGTTCGGCGCTGGCGATGATCTGTTGCGTGAGTTCTTCGTTCATGTGCTTCTGGCTCCTGGCTTCTAGCTTCTAGCTACCAGCTTTTGGCTTTTGGCGTTGAGGTGCTCTCTTGGTACTTGGTACTTTGCTACTTGATACTTATTTCTTACTCGCTTCCAGCTTGATCCAGGTGTCCGGGTAGGCGGCCTTCTCGCGACGCAGAATGGCGGCGCCGGTGAAGGTCACGTCGGTCAGCACCCAGATCGAGGCGCGCACGTCGGCTACGCGGGCGTCGGCGATCTCGTACGACATTCCCAGCCGATGTCCTCCCGGCGACAGCTCGCGCACGAGTTCGGGAAAATCTCGCGCAAAGAGATAGCCGCCGACCTCCAGGCGGCCGTTGACGATCTCCGCCGAGGTGATGATGCCCACCTTGCGGCGGGCGTCGTGGCCGTCGAGCGAGGGCGTGTAGTCGAGGCCCATGCCCAGCAGCGACGCCAGCGCGCGCTCGGCCGCCGCCCGCGAGAGCAGCACGCGATGCCCGCGCGCACCCGACGGTGGACGCGTGCTGGGCGCGTCGACCAATGTCAGCACGCCGCGGAACGATTGCCGGTTGGGATGCCGCGACACCGCCGGCATCTCGATCGCCATGGATTCGAGTTGAATGTTCATGTTGTGAAATGAAAACCGCACAGGGCGCCGAGGACGCGGAGTCAAGCAAACGGATCTCGAACCTCCGCGTCCTCGGCGGTGTTAAGTTGTCAGCGCCGGCAATCCCCGCAACTGCCGCACCTCGTTCACTGTCATCACGCCGTTGCGCAGCAGGATCTCCTGGATCTGCGCTTGTTCCATCTCATTGGGCGCGTCCAAGTCGGTGAAGACGAACTCCATGTCGTTCCACCCGAGCTTCTTGTTGATGGCGTCGCGCGTCAGGTGCTCGGCGAACAGGCGGGCCGTGGGCACGATGGCCTGCCGAAACGCTTGGTCGGCCAGCTCCGCGGCGGTGGAGCGGTTCACGTCGTTCTCCAGCCCGAGCAGAAACGGCGGCAGGTCAAAGGCATCGGCGATCACCCGCACCAGGAACTCCTGCCAGCCCAGCCGGAGGTCCTGGTCGGTGCCGCCGCCGAAGCGCAGCACCTCGGGCTTGTTTTCGACCGCAAGGATGGGCACGCGGCCCGTGCCCTCGATCTCGTCCTGCCACCAGCGAATCAGCCGCTCGTGCTGCGACGGCCCCAGGTCCTGCAGCCATAGCGCGTACTGCACCACCGAGTTCGAGGCCAGGCGCGCGGCGTAGCGGTGCGCCCCCAAAAAGGCGTTGATGGACTCGAACGCCACCTCCAGCCGGCCTAGCCCGAAGGGGGTGTGCGTGCGCGGGTTCAGCCGGATGTAGATGAGTTCGTCGTCGTTCAGCACGATCTGGGTGCTGGGGGTAAATGTGCCCGTCACCTGGACGTAACGCGGAGAGCTGGCGCTGCCGTCCCAGTCGGTGCGCATGCGGATGCTCGCCCCATCCACGGGCCAGAGGTTCAGTGGCCGCGAAGGATCGCCCGAGAGCTCCACCTCGATTGCCCCGAACCCGCCCACGCTTACGTCTTCCAGCACCTGCTCGGCGAGCGACCGAAATGAGTCGTCGGAGTTGGGCGTATCGAGGTTATCGGTCAGGATGCGGATGCGGTCTGCCGCATCGGGCACTTCGACCAGCGAGCGCGCATTCTTGGGTTGCACCCGCCAGCGCATGCCGGCCACGCGGTCCTTGACGGTGTTGATGGCCTTGCGCGCCACCGGCGTCTCGGCAAAGCGCCGCAAGTTGTAGGGCGTTGGCTTGGGCAGCACGTCCGCCCGTGGTCCGTAGTTTTGCAGAATGGACGGCAGCGCCAGCGTGCGCCGCTTCTCGGGCACACCTGTTCCAGCGAGTCGGCGCAGAGCGCCGCGCAATGTCTCACGAATGCTCATGGATTTATGGGAACTTCTTACCGCGGGTCAACCCAGACGGACGCAGATCAGGAAAGCTGAGCTACGCAATGGACGATTTGCTACGTCGCTGCTGCACCGACAAACAGCCAAATGACGATGACGGACAAATTTGCAGACACTGCCGCGATGCGGCCATAGCCGCGACCAAAGGGCGCGGCTATAAGACCGCTGAGGGCAACCAACATCATCCATCTTCCACATCGCAGCGTCACTTCCGCCTCAGGCCAATATCCAAGATGGGCACGCTGTAGATAGAGACCGAGGACATGGACCGCGGCATACGCGATTAAGGCGGCTGCGACGCTAACGGAAAACATGAATCGTCGAAGCGGGCGCAACCGCCTCCACGACCGTGCCAGCCCAGTGGATGCAAATCCAATACTGCCGATGGGTGCCGCGTAAAACAGCGCATATTCAATCACGGCACTCACGCTCTCAGCTCCCGCCTCGCCACTTCCGCCAGTTCTAGTCCCAGAAGAACTGGAACGTCCAGAGAAGGACACAAGACAAAGCAGCTATGGGTGGTGCAAGTCGTCCCCATCCTTTGCCCAAAAGAACAAGGATGAGCGAGACGCAAAATATGGCCCAACCGGAAATGAGCACCCCAGCCTTGTGAGGCATGAGCTCGGGGGACCTCATAAAGTCGCCCGCGGCAGCCACCACGGTTAATAGGAACATGAAAGTCAGCAATGCGATTCCAGCGACATAAAGTTTGCGACGCCAGCGTGGAAGCTGCCCTGGAGCTGTCCCGATTGCCCACCAGGTACTTCCAAGCACCATCGGAATACCGACAAACATTAAGCCAAGAGAGGCCATCCCGGGATTCCAGTGTGCTGCTGGGACAAGTGCTACCATAACCACGCAGATGATAGCGCCAGCAATTTGCACTCCCTCGGGCTTCACGCCCGCAGCTCCCGCCTTGCTGTTTCCGCCAGACGCGGCAGTTCGGCCTGGGCGGCGACGGCGATCTGGCTGCGGGCCAGCGTGTCTAGGGCGAAGGCGATCGGCTCATCCGTACGGTCGAGGTCGTCTTCGACCACGGCTGTCAGCGACGGCTTGGCCTGCTCCAGCCGCGCGATGCCCTCACGGATCTGCGGATAAGTGAACGCCAGCACTTTAGCGGCATCCACGTCGCTGGCCAACGACACCGCGTGAAACAGCTTCACCTCGCCGTTCGGACGGTAGCCGCAATCGATCTTCAGCGGATCGCCGGGATGCGTGTACTTCCACACCGGGATGCGCTTGTACATTTGTTTAAGCTTCCAGACACCGACCTGTTCGAAGGCGTCGCGCATGCGCTGCACAATCAATTGCCGCCCCGCCGCGGCGCCTTTGCCCGCCGGACGCCGCACCCGCTCCAGGTACATCTCCGCCAGCCGCCCGAGTTCTTCCGCCGGAAACTCGGTCAGGCAGGCCTTGGCCGGCGAGAGCTGCAGCAGGTTCGAAAACGAATCCTCGATACGGTGCAGGAAGTCCTCGCGGCGGCCTTCTTTCAAGCGCGCCCGCAGATCGTCTTCCAGACCTTCGAGCATCTCCAGGTCGGCCGCCGGGTCCAGACACTTCACCCGTTGCCAGTCACGGGTAAAACGCACTTCCGCGTAGCCGGCGCCATTGGCGCCCGGCTCGACCAGCACCACGCCGATGTTGACGAACTCGTCCTTCACCGCATCGGGCACATAGCGGAGCAGGAAAAACTCGCATTGCTTGAAAGCAGCCATTAGCTATTAGCTCTTGGCTTTTGGCCAAAACCTGCCACAGAGGCACAGAGACACAGAGAAGAACTGGTCAAACTCACAATTTAACAATTATTGCTTCCGTCCTCCTCTGTGCCTCCGTGCCTCCGTGGCAATCCTCAGTTGTCCTTCCAGTTCGGAAAGGGCTGCCGCGACGATTTCCGGAAATCCGCGATCAGCTCTCGAACCCTGGCCCGCCGCTTCAGCAGCGTTTCCAGAAGCCTCTCCAGCGCTTCCCATTCGCCCTCGTACCACTCCGGCGGCACCGCTTCTCCGCACGTCCACACGGCGTTCTCGTCCAGAGTCTCGATGCGCGACAGCCAGGGCTCGAACGACTCCCACCCGGTCACGCCGGCGTAGACTTCATTGCGCGCGTAGACGCCACGCAGCGGCGAATCCGGGAAGCTCCACTCGCCGGCGTTGAAGCAGTATCCCTGGTCGATGAACGTGGCCGTGTACCGGCGCTCCCGCGACTTGCGCCAGAAAGCCGCCTGCCGGCCGTTGGCATTGCAGGTCCACTTATCCAGCGCCAGCACGCCAGCGAAATCGCCCAGGTTGCGCACCCGCGGCAGTAGCAGGTCCGGCAAATAGTCCAGCACCTGCCCGTCCAGCGGATCGACCACGTACCGTGATCCGAATTGTAGTCCCGGACGGCACGCCAGGGTCTGCCCGGCGAGCTGGATGCTGAGGTCGGGAGTATGCTCGACCAGCCAGTCTCCGACCTCGACTACCTCCGTCCGTGGCACCGGCAGCCCGATGCGTTCCGCTATCCGAGTTGCAAGCAACTCATTGGCCAACACGCGCAGGTGCTGGGGATTGTTCTGGAACTTGACCACATAGAAGTGGCCGTCGCTGGAGCGCATCAGGTGCGACTGCGCGCCGCCCCGCATGCGCCGCACGTGTTGGACCGCCGGGATCGCCAAAACGGCTGATTCTAAACCCAGGAGCCAGTACCGAGTACCAAGTACCGAGTACCAAGTGCCAAGTCCGGTACACCTCTACGTCCTCGGCGTTTTCATTCAAAGCGTGGCAAGACTCGCAGGATCAAGCGTCCTATTTCGGGAAAGATTCCCCGCATCGGACTGCCTGACCATCTGCGCGATGGCCATGGCCAGCACGCAGTCGTCATGCGCACCGCCGATGGCGCCGGAGGTGCTGTCCGCACGTCGCACAAATGTCCGGCACTCCTGCAGCAGGCGCCGGCTGAAGAACAGCTCCGGCGCGTCGGCGAGGATCACCGCCAGGTGCTCGATCATCTCAGGACGGCTCGTCCGAGATGTCAGCCAGCCCACCTGGCCGTTCTCCTCATACAAGTTCGGGTAGTGATAGCGGTCAGTCAGGTAGGCCAGTACGGCGTGGCCGTGGTTGTTCCTCTCGACCGCAATCAACGCTTCGCGGTATTCGCGCCCCAGCCTCGCCGCCCACGCCGCCAGCTCGCGGGGAGTGAAGTGGCCGAGCAGTTCGGCACACTGCATGCCGCTGGACCGCTCGATCACCTGCGCGCAAGCGTAATCGCCGAGCGCGCCTCCTCCCGCCGGATCCACGCCGATGATCCATGACTTCTGGTCTCGACCCGCCCGGGCAGGTGGAAACCATATCCGCAGCCGCCCGCTGTCGTGTATCTCCAAGGGCTCGCCGCAGTTTGCCAGGCGCTGCTCGATCGCCGCCAAGTCGAACACGCATTCTCCAGAAGAAAGAAAACAGCTCTCGGCATCTTCGGCGTACTCCTGCGCGAAGCGGCCGCGGAATTCCGCCTGGATCTCGCGCCGAAAGGCGATCTGCGCCGGATCGAGCCCGTACTTTCTGGTGAGTTCCTCTTCTTCCTCGTTCAGCGGCAGCACATCTACGGCTTCGCGCCGGTACGACGCCTCCCACCACCAAGGGAAGAAGTGCCGGACGTAGCCTTTTTCCTCCGCGTGTTGCCATTGGTCGTAGAAACAGCCGCCGGCGCCCCGGGGCGTGGATTCCAGCACGATTTCGCCGTCCGGTGGCACCGCCGCCAGCAGCGAAGCCAGGGTCTCGGCCGGATCACGCGGCCAGCGGGCCACCTCCGAACAATGCAGGTTACGGATGGTGAGCCCGCGGCCGGCGTTGGGGTCCGCCGCCGTCTCCACCCGGTACTCGCTGTCCAGGTGGGGGAAGACGATCTGGCGGACGTTGGCGCGCGACGTCTCCAGCGCGCCCTGGCGCAGCCGTTCCGGCAGGTTCTCCAGGAACCGCCGCACGATGCGGAACAACTCCTCGGCCGAAGCCATGTCGTGTGTCACCTGCACGCTCACCGTCCCCGGCCGGGTGATGGTGTGCAGGAAGAATCGCGCCGCCACCCAGGTGGTGACTCCAACCTGGCGCGCTTTCAGCACGATGTTGCGCCGTCCGCAAAGCCGGGAAAACTCACGCTGCGCCCGGTTGGGCGCCAGCGGCAAGCGATTCCCCCGCTTGTCGCGGATCTGCAACAGAAGCAAGCCCAGGAAGTCGCGGATGGTGGCATGCGACCGTCCATCCGGCCGCTCCAGCCAGCCGATCTGCAGACGATCTCCCAAGTCATGGGGTTCCCAGTCCAGCCGCCTCCCCAGGGTAACCAACAGTTCCAGGTCGTCGGTCAAAGCTGGACTATGACATCACGGGGATGGCCGCCCTGCCGCTCATTGCAGCCTCTCGACCACGACGTCGATGCCATACTGCGGCGAACCGCAACTGGAGCAGGTCAGCGTGGTGGTGTACGAAATCGCCTGGCTGGCGCCGACGTGGATGTTCCACTGGCCGGATACCTGTCCCCCCGAGTTGACCTTGGTGAGGTCGAGGCTGGAGCTGCCGAAAGTTTCCGCGCCGCTGCCGGTGTTTCCCGACAGGCTGAAGCCCACGGTGCCGCTCGATCCCGCCACCATGGTCCACAGGGCGAGCGCTACCCGATACGTCCCGGCGCCGGAGGGCGTGTAGAGCGTGGTATTGCCGATCGAGGCTGTCTGCGCGGTGAGCGAGGTAGCGGCCACGCGCACGGCTGCTGCTTGGGAAACGAGCTGCCCGCTGGAATTCGTGCCCACGAAGTTCGCAGACGTGGGGACCGATGCGCCGTTAACCTGGGCCACGGTCGGGTTCGGATGGGCGCCGCTCAGGTCGCCGCCTGCCGTGCCGCTCGGCGGCAGAGAAGAAGGCGTCCCACTGACCTCCGCATACCCCACCTGGCTGCAGTTGGCATTGCCGCTGGCCGCGATCCCCGTGGAATATTGGCCGGAGCTGCACTGTGAGGGAGTAGCAACCAGAGCCGTGGCCGTGGTTGCGTTCCCGCTGAGCGGACCGGTAATGCTGGCGAAGGTGGCGTTGCCGTTTACGTCGATCGCGCACAGTTTGGTCACGTCGTCGGTGGCAAGGCAGTCGAAAAGATCGGCGGTTTGGCCGCTGGTTTTCACCCGGGCCGCGATCGTGGGCTTGCCGCTGAACGGCGTAACAAAAGTGTAGCCGGAGTTGGGAGTCACCTCGCCCCACACGTGGAAGCCCAGGGGATAGAAGGCGACGAAGGCGCCGTCGGCGGAATCGTTGTAATTCAGGTTGCCGGCAACCTCGGTATTGTTGCCGGGATAGTAGCTGGCGCCGATCTTGGCGAAGATGGCGGCCACGCTGTTCACGCTTAGCCCGGAACCGCTGCGCACCACGTTGTCCCGATAGACGTTGTAGTCCGTACCGGCGTCGGCCACGATGGGGAAGGCCCCCGAGACCTGGCCGCCGGCTGGCCACTGGAAGGTGCCGTTGGTGATGCTGTTGCCGTTGCCGCGCACGTGCACCCCGCCGGTATTGACGCCGTCGGCCGTCAACTGCGTGATGTGTGAGTTGCCCAGCACCTCCATGGCGTAGTTTGGGTAGTAGGTGAGTACGGGAAACCCATATACGTGGATCTTGTTGTACTGGTTATCGCCGGCGTCATCGACGATGCCGGCGTTGGTCATGTTCCAGGCGGTGATGTCGCTCACCTGGTTGTCGCTGGCGGTGGTAAGCAGGTGCAGGCCATTCAGCGGCCGCGCGTTGGCGGCATAGTCGCCCGACTCGAAGGCGATGGAAACGTCGCAGATGCGGGCCTCGTAGAATTCAGCACTGGCGCCGGAGGCCTCGCCCAATTGGATGCCCTCGCCGGTCGTGGCCTGGACGCGCTTTACCTTGAGGTGCTGGATCTGCCAGCCCTTGCCCATGAGCAATTGCATGCCGTAGGTAGCCTGCAGGTTGCCGTCCACGGTAAGGTCGGTGATTTTGCAGTTGAGCGGCAGCGAATTATTGCCCTTGCTCACCACTGCCGTGGCGCTGGCGCTCACGGTCAGGAAGGTGAGATCGACGCCCGCGCCCACCAGGTTCACGCACTTGCCATTGTCCGGCAGGGTGATGGCCCCGGTGTAGGTGCTCGCCGCAAGATACACGGTGCCGCCGGTGGAGGACATCGCGTCGATGCACGTCTGGGCATTGGACGCGGTGCACAATTGGGTCACGTTGGGCGCGGACACACCGCCGGAGAACGAGCCCGCCCCGGCGCCATTGTCGATCCACCAAGTCGGGTTGACTGGGCTCGAGGGACCGTAGCCGTACACACCCTTGCCGCGCAGGTTCACGTACTCGGCTTCGTTCTGCGTGGGCCGCACGTAGGCATTGTCGCAGACCGGCATGGCGCTGACCGTGATCGAGGTCGCGGTGGTGTTCCCTATGAAGCAGGAGCCCCCGTTGACCAGGAACATGACGTCATAGCTCTGGGAGCGGGGTGTCCCCACCCACTGGAAGGTCATCTGATGATTGCTGTCGAGGGTGGCCGGGCCGCGGCAGAAGGCGTGCCCTTCGGTGGTGCGCCGGCCGCCGTCGTCCTTGGCGAACATCCAGAAAGTGTAGCCGAGCGATGTGTCTCCGCCGGTAACCATGCAGCCGGGGAGCACGGTCGGCGCGCCCGGCCCCGCCACCTCCACCACACCGTCGCCCAGGTAGGGATCGTCATTGGCGACCGGTATGGCTCCGTCGATCCTGGGGATGGGGTTCTCCAAGATGCGCAGCCCCTGCCGCGTTCCACCGGTGGACTGAATGAATGAAAGCCCGTTGTTGGCATTCGGGTTCACTGCACCCACCACGAGGTTGCCGCCCTGGTAGAAACCGTAGCTCGGCCCGAGCAACTGCTGGATGGTGGCCGGAGGAGGCAGCATCTCATAGAGGCCGCCGTTTGCACCACCGACCTTCCAGGCGAAGGAATTGTTGATGAACGTCCCCGAGCTGCTGCCGTTGCCGCAGATGGCGTTCGGCGTGGGGAAACTGGTGTCCGACCAGGTGTTGCTAAAGGCGAGGAAATATTGTGCTCCGCCGATGTCCCAAAAGCATGGCGCCGTGGCCTGCCCGTCCCATCCATTGTTGATGTGGGAGAGCGTGATCGGCACGGGACCGAAGCTAGGCCCCAGCAGGAGAAACTGCTTGTTGGCCTCGCTCAGCAGGCCGTCTACACTGACCGGGTCATTGGCCGCGTTCAACCAGAGAGCGCTCCCTGTCAGGTTCCCCACTTCACCGTACTTGATGTGATACCCGCCGGCGTCGAACTTGTATCCATACTGCCCGGAGCTCACATTGTTGTCGAAGAAGATCTCGTTTTTGGCGTTGGCGGAGGGCCCGATGTGAAACCCGATGCCTCCACCCGGGCTACAAGTAACGTTGTAGAACTTGCCATCCTCCACGTTGGTCTGGGAGGCGGGGGAGATGTCCACGCAGGTGAAATTCGGCGTGCTGATGTCACCCTGAGGCGCCGAGGTGATGGTCACGCGGTTGAGCCCCAGCCGGGTGGCGTTCCAGCCGCTCACGCCGGTCTTGTCCCAGGCAACGCCCGCGGTCGCATACGTTGAAGTGCAGTTATCGCGCCAATGACCGTAGATGGCGAGGTCCTGAAGGCCGAGGTTGAAGGTGTCTTTGGCGTTTACCACCGGCCCGCTGCCGTCGCCGCAGTAGGCAAAACCGGTCGAGTCGGACGCGCCTCCGATCTTGTAATTTCCAGTATTGCTGAGGTTCAGCGGCGAGGTGAGCTTCATCCAGAAGAAGTTGGTCGAACCGGGAAGCTGGATGGACCCGCCATTGTTCGCCAGTGCCGCAATGGCGGTGTTGGCGGCGCTGGTGTCGTCCGCGGCCAGGTTGCCGATGACACCGAAATCGCGGAAGTCGGCAGCCTGCTTGGCCTGTTCCACGAACTTGGCGCCATTGTAGGTCGGCTGTTGGCCGGCCGCGCTGGGAGGATCCAGATTCTGGCCCTGGAGCTGCCCGGCATTGAAACTCGAAGGAATTCCCCTCAATTGCGAGTAAGCATAGTCGTTGGCCGCCGCCACCACATCGCCGGTGCGACCGTTGAACGTGGTGACGACCCTGGGGAAGGGGCCGTGGAACCCGGTAAGGGCGGCCGCGATGGCGCTGTCCACATACTGGCGCGACGCCACCTGAATAGCCACGGCGCTGGGCACGATCTTGGAACGAACCGCCGCGATCGTGGTTGTGGTCGTCGCCGGTACCGACCAGTATTCTTCGCTGGTGGATCCGTCGTCCAGCTTGAAGACCACTTTGTAATAGGTGCCGTCCGGCGTTCCGCCGGCATTGGGCACGAGGGCAAGGCTGATCACGCCCTGCGGACCGATGGCCACGGCCATGATCCCGCAGCCACGGCGAGATTGCCGACGGTCGTAAACGCCGGCCACGAGATCACCAGCGTGCCGCTGGCCGGCGTGCCGTCGCCGCGATACACCACATCTTGCACTGTGGTGGTGCTTCCGGCCGGGGCCTGCGCCGCCATTCTCACGGCCAGCAGCAGCGAGATCAGGCAACAAAAAAGCCGCCTGTGGCGGCTCGGATTGAGCATTCTTGTTTTCATCTGCTTCGGACCAAGCTGGCCGACTCGCCTCGGCAAAACCACCGAGGCCGGCTCAGCATGACAGTGGAGAGAAGTCGAAAACTGCAGGCCAGCTACTGCATGACAATTATGGTTTGCCGGCGCCGGCGTAGTTGCGTATGAAATCCTCCACGCTGCGCACGTAGACGTCCGCGAAATCGACCACGGGACGCCGCTCCTCGATCAATTCCATGGCCTCTTGCAGGTCCCACCCCTGCACACGGAGCAGCGCCAGCGCCATCATGGGAGCGCGGTGGACGCCCGCGGCACAGTGGGTCAAAATCTTGTGTTCCGGATTTTCCAGCGCCGCCATGGCGAACTCGACAGCCGGTCGGAAGACCTCCGCCGACTTGGGCTGGAAGTCGTCATCCACCCGGTTCCAGAACACCTCGATGCCATAACCCTCAGCCAGCGGCGTGTCGTCGAACTCCACCTGCATGTCGATGATGTGCGTGACCCCGGCCGCGGCCACCTTGGCCATGTTCGCGTCCGTCCAGATACCGCCGCCCACGGCAATCCGTGGAGTCACCCAAGTCAGGTCCATCGGTCGAGTACGCCGCGGCCCCCATCGTGGCGGCCTCCGGCGTGAGATTCTCATTCTACCCTACCGATGGATTTACGCTGTCGAACGTCACCGCCGTGTTCCCTGCCTCTTCCGTGCCGCTGTTCCCGCCGATCTCCGGCGTGCGCAGGAACCGCAACAGCAGAGCGGCCAGCGATTCGTCCGCCACTTCCTCCGCTGCGCCGTTTGCCGGCCTGGCAGGGAGCGTGGGTGCGCGCTCGCCCAGCGACTGCGCCGCCTCGATCAGGCTCTCTACAATCCGGGGCATGGCTTTCTGTACTACTGCTGCCCATTGGCGTTGCGTGTCACTGCGGCGGTCGCGGCTGCGCTTCAGGTTGGCGCCTCGCTTCGGCAATGGCTTCTCCCCAAAACAAATGCGGGAGCGCCCGATTGCGCTCCCGCATTCTTTTCTTAACTTCTAAATCCAGAATAGCATTTCCAACTGGCCCATAGTGCCACCTGGCAGAAAACTTTATTCTCTTGCTGCACAGGCAGATGCGGAGTTTGCGCCTCCGCCGGCCTCTTGACAAGCCGGCGCGGTCTGGCCGGAGGAAGCTGAGGGGAACGGCCGCAGCAAACCCACTTCCAGAAAAATCTCGCTCAGCAGGTCCAGCGTCCGCGGGAACCGCCGCGCCACCGTGCGCCGGCTGCAGCCCATCAGCACGGCGGTTTCGTCCCAGGTGTAGTCCTGCAGCACGACGCGCGCCACCAGTTCGCGCGCGAACTCATCGAGCCTTTCCAGGCAGCGCTCCACGTCGTGCACCAGGATGACGACATCTTCAAAACTGTGCACGTGGTAGGAGGTGACACGCGCACGAAAGAACTCGCGCCCCAACAGCGACGGCAGCCGGCCGATATCCAGGGACATGTGGAAGTAGCGCCGCAGCAGCCCCATGGTGCGACCGCGATACGCCGTGATGGTCACACCCTCAGCTTGCGGCCTGCCTCCTCCTTGGGCGCGAGCCACGCCGGCAGATGAGGAGATGATCATGCGCGTTTCCCCTCCGCCGGTTTCGTCCGCACCGTGCGGGACAGCCCCGCCATGACCTTGGCGCAACCTCCGCAGTAGGGTGCCTCGCTGCCGTGTGGGCGCAACCGCAACGCCCCGCATGCCTCGCAGTATTTCAACTCCATTCGAATTACTTGCAGCTCTCCGTTCACAATCGCCTCCAGTCGCAGCCTCGCAGCAACAAAAAAGCCCTGCACCGCACGCGCACCCCATGGGGGCCTCGCTTACGGTGCAGGGCTCGCTTGTGTTGCGACGACCTGCTTGGTTTATTTAGTTTTCAAAACTCACGCCCGCCGGATCCCACTCTCAGGACAGCAACGGGCGGTCTTTGCGGCGGCAGAAATATCCTTCCTCGTAGCCGGACTTCAGCACCTGGCCGTTCTGCACTACGATCGAAAGCCGCCCGCTGAAATGGATGGCGTGCAGCAGCCGCTCCATGGCAGCAGAAAGCATTTCGGACTCGCACACCTTGCGGCGAAACTCGAGGAATTCCCGGCTGCCTGCCGGTTCCTCCGGAAATGGCGCAGCACCTGAATCGCACATCGGAATCGGCCCCTTCTTACAGACATACATAGTATTGACTTTATATCTCTGGGGAACATTTCTTGTCAACAGTTTTATTCTCTTGTCGTTATTAGACTTGCATCGTTTATATCCTTGCGTTATATTTGGCAAGCCATGAAATTTAAGGCTTTGCAAGAAAACCTGCGCAAGGCGCTCTGGGCCCGCATCGACGCCGGCGACCTCACCGGCCTGAGGCTCGCCGAACAGACCGGGTTCCAGCAGGCGCACATCTCCAACTTCCTCAACCGCAAGCGTTCCCTCAGCCTCACCGGGATGGACAAGGTGCTCACCGTACAGCACTTGTCGGTGCTCGACCTGCTCGATCCCGAGGAGATCAACAAGCGCGCCAGCATCCTGCCGCCCACCGAAGACGACTTCGAGAATGTGCTGCTGGTGGAGGGCACCATCGCCGCCGGCGAACCGCTCATCACCAACGAGAACGTGAAAGAGATCCTCAAGTTCAAGAAGTCGTTCCTGAAGCGGTTGCGCCCCGATCCCGCTTCGCCGCGCGACGACTGGCGCCGCTTCGTCCTGGTCAAGGTGGACGCGCGCGACGGCATGAGCATGTACCCTCGCCTGCTGCCCGGCGCCACCGTGCTCATCGATCGGCATTACAATTCGCTCAAGTCCTATCACCGCAGCGAGCAGAACATGTATGCGGTGCGCAAGGGAGATGCCTGCACCATCAAGTATGTCGAACAGGTGGGTAACAACCTGGTGCTGCGGCCCCAGAACTCTTCCTACCCGGTGGACCTCATTGAGGTCGAGGAAGGCAAGACCTTCGCCGACTACATCGTCGGCCGCGTGTGCCACGTCGCCATCGAAACCTGAGGGGCCAGTTGCCAGTTGGCGGCTGCCAGTAAGAAGATATCTACCGCCGAGACGCCGAGCGCGCCGAGACCGGAGGGGCGGTACTCGGCGTTCTCCGCGTCTCGGCGGTAAATTGTTCTTGCCTTCAATTTGACAACTGACAACGGGCAACGGATAACGGGAGGGAATCATGGAACCAGTCGCCGGTATTGCTGTCGGCTCACGCCGCAATGAAGACATTGCTCTCGACCTGATGAAATTCGTCGCTATGACCACCGGCTACGGCAAGACGGAGTCGCCCGGCGCCGGATTCCAGGGCTCAAACGTGAACAAGGCAGAAGATTATGCCGCGCACCTGCTGGAGCTGTACGCGCGCTGCCTCGCCTCCGTGCAGGGAGGGAAATAGGGACAAGAAAGCCGCGGTTGCCCGCGGCTCTGGTTGGCTCTGCCGGCCCGGAAGGCCGGTCTAATCGAGCACCAGCTAGCGCCGGCGCCCGCCCTTCTTTTTCCTGGCCGCCTTCTTCCTGCCTGCGCCCTTGCGTGCACCCTTCTTCTTCCCACGAGCGGCGCCCCTGCGGCGTGCCGTCTTTTTCTTCGCGGGTTTCTTGGTTGCCTTCTTGCGCGCGGCCTTCTTGCGCGCCGGCGCTTTCTTCTTCGGAGGAGCTGGCGGCGGGGCTTCGCCTCCCATGGGTGCGCCGGTCTCTCCGCCCAAGCCGCCTCCCATCGGGGTTTCCTCCGCTTCTTCTTCTTCCTCTTCCTCGTAGTCTTCCTCTACGTCGCCGAAGCCGGTATCGCCGTACTCATCGATGTCGTCATCATTGCGTGCATAGAGGGTCTCACCGTCGAGCGTCATATCTCCTCCTGGCATTGAGCCGGACCTCCGCGTAATGAGTACATCTTTCGAGAACGCGCGGATTATAGCAACAGCAAAACGCCTGTCAACTATACGCGCACACGGAGAGGGTTGGCGAGATAGGCTACGGTCAGTGGGCTTGGCTGATGATGAGGGTGTCGCCAGGATGGATGGTGACGGAAGCCAGCTTGTTGTTGCGCTGCAACTGGCCGACCGTGGTCTTGTACTCCGCCGCGATGCTGGCCAGGGTTTCGCCCGGCTTGACCTTGTGTACCCGGCGGTCGGGAGAATTTAAGTTATTGCTCGACTTTAACTTAGCTGACGTCGTGCCGCCGCGCGCGGCGCCTTTTCTGGCCTCCACCGGCTCCGGTTCGGCGACCACCCGGCGGATAAGGAGGACTCTGCCCGGCGGCAACGTATTTCCGTGCAGATGGTTCCATTGCCGCAGCCTTTCGGCGGGCACGCCAAAGTCGTCCGCGACGGTGAGCACGGTGTCGCCTTTGCGCACGCGGTAATGCAGGATCTTTTTCGAGAAGACGGCGGTATTCTCAGCCCCGCCCTTGCCCGGAGCAATGGGGATGATCAGCCTGCTGTCGGGCGGCAGTGCCTCGCTCGCACGCAGGTCATTGGCGGTGGCTATCGCGCTCGCGGTGGTGTGGTATTTGTGTCCGATGCTCGCCAAGGTGTCGCCGCTGGCGACCTTGTGGTACCGCCACCACACTCGCTTGTCCACCGGAATCGCCGCGACACGGGTCAAGTACTTGTCCTTGGTTCCCTGCGGAAGTTTCAGCTCGAAGCCGCCATCCTTAGGTGTCGTCATGCGGAGCAGGCTGGGATTCAGATCCTGGAGCGTGGCCACCGAAGCATCGGTACACTCGGCCACTAGGCGAAGGTCCACGGGATAGTTGATCTTCACCGTGTCGGCGGCGAGCGGCGATTCCGGCACCACGTGCTCCAGCCCGTATTGCACCGGGTTTTTCGCCATGATGGTGACGGCGAGAATGATGGGCACGTAGTTGCGGGTTTCCTTGGGCAGCACACCCCGGTTGTACAGCTGCCAGAAATCCGCATACCCGGTACGGGCGACGGCGTTCTGCACCGTCCCCGGCCCGGAGTTGTATGCCGCCATGGCCAAATACCAGTCGTTGAATTCCCGGTAAAGGTCTTTCAGGTGACGGGCCGCGGCTCGCGTGGCCTTCTCCGGGTCCTGGCGTTCATCCACCCACCAGTTCCGTTCCAGACCGTAGCCGGTGGCACGGCTGGCCATGAACTGCCACATGCCGCGCGCTCCCGCCCGCGAAACCGCAAAGGGATGGAATCCGGATTCCGCCTGCGCCAGGTAGATCAGTTCCTGCGGGACTCCTTCTTCCTTTAGCACCCGCTGGATCATGTCACGGTAGCGGCCGGAGCGCGCCAGTGCCGCCTCCAGCGTGCCTCGGCCGCGGCCGGAGAAGAAGTAGATATAGTTCTCCACCGCGGGTTTCAGGTCCAGCGGCAGCTCCGAGGGGATGCGCTTGACCGCTTCCTGCTGCTCGGGAGTAACCGGCCGTTGCTCGGGGAAGGTGATGCTGTTGGCTTCGTCGATGGGCGCCGGTTCTGATTTCTGTTCGGTGAAGCCGTCTCCCGCTGTCAGCGCCGCCATCTCCAGCGCGGAGACACCCTCGATGACTTTGTCGAATTCGGCCTGCAGTCGCTCGTCCGAGTGTATGTCCAGCGGCCCTTCCAGCAAAAGGTCCACGGCTTTGTCGAAATCTGCCCGCGCGGATTCCAAGTGCCCGGCGGCGTAGTCGGCCTGGCCGCTCCGCAGTGCCTCCTCCACCCGCGCCACAAGAGAATCCACAGCATCTGACTTGCTGATGGAGGCTTCTTCGATCTTCGGCGCGGCGGGCGTGGAGGGCTGAGACGGCGCCGGGGCCAGGGCCTGCGCGGCTGGATTCGCTGTAGTTTTCTTCTTTTCAGCGGTTTCGCAGGAAATCGTAGCCAGTGCCAGAGAGGCCACTATCGGCGCCATTAGATGCAGTTTATGAAATCTCATACACCCCTGTGGTCTTTGCAAACTGCGGGAGCCGACTCGATACCCTGAATCGTACTACTCCGGAAATTCGCTG
The DNA here is from genome assembly GCA_052145015.1 of Terriglobales bacterium. GTDB lineage: Bacteria > Acidobacteriota > Terriglobia > Terriglobales > Acidobacteriaceae > JAHFUA01. The sequence continues at coordinate 14,980 of JBKQPN010000086.1, read as the reverse complement.
GTCAATCGGGCAAAAGGGTCTGGTACTTACGGGTCCTGTCTCGCCATCAAGTTCTAAGCCATTGGCTCCGAGCAGGTTAGGCGACTGGTGCCAGACTTCTTGCGCGCCGCTCAGGCTGGCCCGCGGCGGCCATGGCACATCCCCGCCATCGGCGATGGTCGCAGCCGGAGACAGTCCCGCACGGGTTGCCACCGCCAACAGGATCTGCGGAGGGACTGGGATGCGGCGGGAGTTGTATAACAGGATGTGCTCGGGCGCAAGTCCCAAAGAGACGACCGGCCACCCAGGGTGGGGGCTAACCCCGCGGCCACTCGAGGCCGGCCGATTCTCCCTGCGCGTTCTTCAGCGCCCACGCCATCCGCGGCGTGTTGTGCGCCAGCCCGCAACGGCCGCGCGCGTCCAGCAGGATGATGCCTCCGTGCCCCGCCAGGCGCGTCTCCAACCGCTCGATGGCCGTCCGGGCGGCGGCTTCGGGCGCCGTTCCCTGCAGCACGCGGTCGGCCGCCCACTTGGCCAGCACCAGCTTCATGATCGGCTCACCCCAGCCGGTGGTGGACACGCCCGCGCTCTCGTTGTCGGCATAGCATCCGCACCCGATCAGGGAAGAATCCCCCACCCTCCCCGGCGTCTTGTTCAGCGTGCCCCCGGTCGAGGTGGCGGCAGCAAGGTTGCCGCGAATGTCCAGGGCCACAGCGCCGACCGTGTCGTGCTCAGCAAAGAACTCGGGTGGCTTCCCGGCAACCGCCTGCTTCTGCACTTCCCGCAGGCGCTGTACTTCGCGCTCGATCACGAGCTCTTCATTCGCACACAGCGGAAGACCATGTCGTTGCGCAAAACGCTCCGCCCCCTCAGCCACGAGATAGACGTGCGGACTCTCGTCGAGCACCAGCCTTGCAGCTCGGATCGGATTGCGAATCCGCTCCACGCAGCCCACTCCGCCCGCGCGCAGGGTCGCTCCATCCATCATCAAGGCATCAAGCTGCACCCGGCCGTCACTGGTGAGAAACGATCCACGGCCGGCATCGAAGGTCTCGTCATCCTCCATCACCACGATGGCGGCTTCCACCGCGTCCACCGAGGAGCCTCCGCGCTCGAGCACTTTCCAGCCGGCGACGAGGGCATGGCGCACACCGTTCACGTGCGCCTCGGCCATGTCGTCCGGGATGGCCCATGCCCCGCCATGCACCAGCAGGACGGGCGAATGTCCTTCTGCCACGGTGTCCCTCGTCGAACCCCGCAGGATTGTAACAACCTGCGCGGGGTGACCCCCGTCACTGCGCGGATGCCAGCCCGCGTTCCTACTAGGATGTTGCCATCTAGGATGTTGCCATGTTTATACGCGGCCGACCGTTCGGCCAATAATCATCGCTTATCGCCGCAGCCAAGGAGAACACTATGGCGACCATGACCAGCAAAACAGCCGACCTCGCCGGACCCGGCATCGGCAATTATGAAGAGTTGGAACAGATTCTGCCCAACGACTATCACTCCCTGCTCAATCCCAAGGAAACCCAGCAAGCCATCTTCGCGGCCAAGAACTACATCGAGGAGAACCTCTGTAAGGAACTGAACCTGATGATGGTCACCGTCCCGCTGATCGTCGATGTCGAAAGCGGCGTCAACGATCTGCTGGACCGCGACGGCTCGCGCACCCCCATCCAGTTCCACCTCTCCAACGACTACGGAAAGCACCCCATCGACGCCCAGGTGGTGCAAGCCGCGACCAAGTGGAAGCGCGTCGCGCTGAAGCAGTTCGGCATGCAGGCCAGCGAAGGACTCTGTACCGACATGCGCGCCGTCCGCAAGGACTACTTCCTCGACCACGACCATAGCTGCTACGTGGACCAGTGGGATTGGGAGCGCGTGGTGACGCCCGAGCAGCGCAACCTCGATTTCCTGAAGGAAATCGTGGGCAAGATCTGGAAGGTGTTGAAGGGGGCGGAGACGCACGTGCTCACCCTCTTCCCGGAACTCAATGATGCTCGCTATCCCCGGCTGCCGGAGGAGTTGACCTTTCTGCACGCCGAGGAGATCCTCGACATGTATCCTGACCTGCCCCGCAAGCAGCGCGAAACCGCGGTCCTGCAGAAATATCCGGCTATCTTCATCATCGGGATCGGCTGGACGTTGAAGGACGGCTATCCACACGAGATGCGGGCCGCCGACTACGACGACTGGGTCACGTCCACTCGTTCAGCAGACGGCCGGACCATGCACGGGCTGAACGGTGACATCCTGGTCTGGAACCATGTCACGCGCCGGCGTCACGAGCTGACGTCGATGGGTATCCGGGTGAATGCGCAGACGCTCCGGCAGCAACTTGAACTGACCGGCCAGCTCGATTTCCTTAAGTATCCCTACCACCAGGCGATCGTGAGAAACGAAATCCCGCTCAGCATCGGCGGCGGCATCGGGCAGTCCCGCACCCTGATGCTGCTCTTGCGCAAAGCGCACTTGGGTGAGGTCACTGTGTCCGTCTGGCCGAAAGTCCTGAAGGAGATGTGCGCGCGGAAGAACATCCACGTGCTCGAATAGACCGGAAGTCCACCACCGCGGCACGGAGACACCGATTCCTGATTCCCCGTGCCTTTCTGGTCTCCGCGGCCGATTCCTGGGCTTATGCGACCGCCGTAGGCTCATGGCTAACGGCGTCTTTCATCGCCAGAGCTCCCGGCTTGGTGCGTTGGTAGGTGTACCAGATGCGATGGATCACGGTGATGCTGCCCAGCACGGCGATCACCCACAGCACCGGCGCCATGCGATTGAATACCGCCCCGATGATCACCAGCACCAGCCGCTCGGGGCGCTCCATAAAGCCAACCTTGCAGGTCCCGATCAGCGACTCCGCGCGCGCCCGGGTATAGCTGATCATCACCGAGCTGATCATCACCACGGCCGCCAGCACCACGTAGAAGAACCGGTTTGCCCGGGCATAATAGACAAGCAATCCGAAATAAAGCGCGGCGTCACTGTAGCGGTCCACCACTGAATCGAAGAATGCGCCGAAGACGGTCACCTGGTTGGTGGCGCGGGCAATACGACCGTCGACCATATCCAGAAAGCCAGCCAGGAAGATGACCGCTCCGGCATAGCGGAAAAGGCGCGCCGTGTTATCGCCGCTGGCTTTGCCAAACAGGTAGGCCGCAAAGACGCTGATTGTCAGCCCGATCGCGGTATAGACGTTGGGGGAGATGCGGGTCAGCGCCAGCCCACGCACGATCCTGTAGAGCAACGCTCCGCAGGCCCGGCCGAAAGCGCCCGTCCAACTCATACCGCCTCGTCGTGGACGGTGGTCAGCTTCAGGACCTCCAGTTCACGTTTGCCTGTGGGCGTCACCACCGTGGTCGTGTCCCCCACTTTCTTGCCCATCAGCGCTTTTCCGATCGGCGAACTGGTGGAAATCAGCCCCTTGGAGACGTCGGATTCCTCGCTGGTCACCAGCTTGTACTCGATCTTTTCGTCTTTAGCCCCGTCGTACACCACCACCGTGGCGCCGAAAGCCACCCGGTCCCTGGGAATATTGGCGAGATTCACCATGGAGAGTTCCGCCATGCGCTTCTTCAGTTGTCCCAGCCGCGCCCGGACGAACTCCTGCCGCTGCTTGGCCATGTGGTATTCGGCGTTCTCGCTCAGGTCGCCCATCGCGACCGCCTTCTTCAACTCCTTGGGCAGCTCGTGGTTCAACTCGTGTTCCAGTTGCTGGATCTCTTCTTCCAGGCGTTTCCTGATATGTTCTGTCATGCCGCTTGGAACCTATCTCTCGTGGCGGAGGATTAGATTGGGATGGGATCGCCGTCAGCGAAGTACGAGCACGAATTCAGGCGCCCCTCCCACAGGGTTGCAATTATAAGTCTTTCCCGGTTCCGAACGGAGCGGGGGCCCGCTCCTCTTGCGCCCTTTCTGTCCCTCCACGACGGTCGGGTGTCCGCTGCGCTGTTTGTAGCCGCCCGAAATCTCAGCGGCATTGCTGCGGATGTGGTGCGACCGCACAGTAAATCTATTTGTTTCAATTATTTAAGCAAGCGTTCGCATTTGACCGCGATGCTCCCCTCGGGTATAATAGTCTTAGTTCCCCCTTGACGCCCCTCGTCGGGTACCCCTCATGAATGTTGAACCAGGTTTCCGAATTGGCGACAAAGTGGTTTACCCCAATCATGGCGTCGGGGTTATAGAGCAAATCAGCAGCCGCACTTTCGGCGCAACTGTTGAAAAGTTCTACCTCCTCAACATCAAAGCCAGCAGCCTCAAAGTGATGGTGCCGTTCCAGAACGCCGGCAATGTAGGCCTCCGGCGGGTCATCCGCAACGGCGAAGTCCAGAAAATCCTCGATTACCTTACCAGCGGCAAGTGCGACAGCCACAACGACTGGAAGTACCGCTTCAAGGAAAACTCCGAGAAGATGCGGACCGGTTCTCTGCTGGAAGTCGCCTGCGTGCTCAAGAGCCTGCTGATGCTCAGCCAGAGCAAGCCGCTTTCGTTCCGCGAAAAGAAGATGCTGGAACGGGCGCGTTACCTGCTGGTCAGTGAACTGGCGCTGGCCAAGAACCTCGAGGAAACCGAAGTCGAGCAGATGCTCACCAAGGCCCTCTCCAAGACCAAACTGAAGTTCCCCGAGATCACCGCCGAAGCCTGAACCGCGTTTCGAGTTTCACGCTTCAAGGTTCACGTCTGGGCCAAAGCCTCCGTTAAATGCGGCGGCTTTGTTGTTGGGCCAGACTGGAAACGTGCAACGTCCCTTACTCTCCCAACCACGCACCATACGGCCGCAACGAATCCACGTGGTCGAAGATGATCTTCAGCGCGGCCGTGATCGGCACCGCCAGCACCAGTCCCGCTGCGCCCCAGATCCAACCCCAGACCAGCAACGAAATGGTCACCACCAGCGGGTTCAGTTGCAGGCGCTTGCCGATCAGTTTGGGGTAAAAAACGTTGATGGCGAAGACGTGCAGCCCGAAAACCGTGATGATGATCACCAAGACCCCGGCGCCGTGTAACTGTCCCGCGCCGGCGGCAAGCGGCGGGAGAATGGCCACGATCGGTCCGAGGTAGGGGAGCAGGCTGATGAAACCGCTGATGAAGCCCACAAAATAGAAGTACGGCAGGTGCAGAGCCCCGAAGACCACCGTGCTGACCGCGCCCAGGAAGATCCCCATGAGCAGGTTGCCCACCAGGAAGCTGCGGATCATGGCCGAGATCCGCCCCAGCGTGACATAGGCCGTGTTACGGTGTTCGAGTCGGAACAGCATCACCGTCGCCGCCCGCGCGTGCTCCTGCCAGGTCAGCATGAAGAACACCAGGAAGGGCACGAAGGAGGCGGTCAGGACCACTTCCCAGACCGCTCCCGCTCCCTGGGTCAGCGTCGACGTCCAGTCGGTCTGCTGCTGCACGGTGATGGTGCCCTCTGGTGTGGTCGAGGGCCGCATGGAATTGCTGCTGAACCTCTGCGCCTGCTGGCGGAGTTGGTCCACTTCGTCCCGGATTTTTTCCGTGTACTTGGGCAGGTCATGCACGAAGGCGACGGCACGGTTGTAGAAGAAGTAGGTCGTGCCATAAACCACGGCAAACAACAGCAGCAGAGCCACCATGGCCCCCAGGCCGCGCGGCACCCGGACCCGCTGTAAGCCATCGACGATCGGGGTCAGCATGAACGCCAGCAGGATCGAGACCAGCACCACGATCAGCACCGGCTTGGCGACGTAACAGATGGCCAGCACGACCGCGGTCGCTACGATGACGAGGCACGAGGTCTCGATGCGGTCTGACCGCCGCTTATACGGCCGCACCGGCAACGTCTCCGCTTCCGCGGCCAAGTGCTCGGCGAGTTCGGTAGGTTCGTCGATCCGGTCAGGCATTTTCGTCGGCTTTCATGGTACCCAAACCATGGTACTCAAACTATGATGCGCTCCCACCTATAATCGCAGAGTGTCCTCTCCGGTTAACCCTCCGCCCGAGAGTCCCGGCTCGGTTGCCGGCCGGGTTCTGGCTCTCGACGTAGGCTCCAAGACCATCGGGCTGGCGGTTTCCGATCCTCTCGGGATCACCGCTCAGGGCCTGGAGACCATCCGCCGCAAGAATAAGCGAACTGATTTCGCGGCCCTGGAACATGTTCTGCGCCAGCACGGCGTCCGAGAGATCGTGGTCGGCTACCCTCTGCGAATGAGCGGGTCCACAGGTACGCAGTCGGAGCGGATGACGGCTTTCGCCGAGGACCTGCGGCGGCATTTCGCCCTTCCCGTCCACCTCTGGGATGAACGCCTCACTTCCGCCCAGGCCAACCGCCTGCTGCGCGAAACCAACATGAGCATCCGCCGCCGTGCCCAGGTAGTCGACCGCCTCGCCGCAGTGCTTATCCTACAGAGTTTTTTGGACCATCGCTCGGCCAGCAGGGCCTGACCTGCCGTGATGGGGCATGGCACCTCTGGCGCGCGTCTGGCGACTTTTCATCATCTAAACTAGAGCCTTGCGCGTGATTCTCACATTGCTGCTGGCCGCTGTCCTCGCAGCTGGCGCCTGGCTGGCGTACGGTCTCTTGCTCCCCGTCGGGCCCAAAGGACAGGAGAAGTTCGTTCTCCTCCGCCCCGGCTCATCCGCCCGTCACATCGCGCGTGACCTCCAGAACGAGGGCATGATTCGCAGCGCGGCCGCATTCCTGTTGTGGCACGAGTGGCGTGGCCGGCCCACGCTCAAGGCCGGGGAGTACAAATTCGACCACCCCGCCGCCGCGCGCGAGGTGTACGACCGCATCGTTGCCGGCGACATCTACGTGCACACCGTCGTTATTCCCGAGGGCTACAACACTTTCGACATCGCGAATGCCATCCAGGCTGCCGGGCTGGGCGCGAGCGAAGATTTCCTGGCTGTCGCCCGCTCCGACGTGTCGTTGATCTCCGACCTTGATCCCCAGGCGCCGTCCCTTGAAGGCTATCTGTTTCCCGACACCTATGAGTTCACGCGCACCCAGAGCCTCCACGACATGGCGGCCGCCATGGTCAAACGCTTTCGCCAGGAAAGCCACCAGCTCGGGCTGAACGCCGACCTCCACCAAGTCGTGACCATGGCCTCGATCGTGGAGAAAGAAACGGCGGCGCCATCCGAGCGTCCGCTGGTGGCTGGCGTTTTCTACAACCGGCTGCGCCGCCACATCGTGCTGGCCACCGATCCCACCGTGATCTACGCTGCGCTGCTGGCGGGACGCTACAACGGCGTGATCCACCAGTCCGATCTGCAGTTTGACTCGGCGTACAACACCTACAAGCACGCGGGGCTTCCGCCCGGCCCCATCTGCAACCCGGGACGCGACTCCCTGCAGGCGGCCATGCAGCCCGCCAGCTCCGATTTCCTCTATTTCGTCAGCGACAACAACGGACACCACCGCTTCGCTCGCACCATGGAAGAGCACTCGCGCAACGTCGCCGCCTACCGCCGTGCGGTAGCCGATTCGCGCTGACCGCGTCCCAGTCTCACCTGCTCCGCTACTCCACGCTATACTTACCGTTTGGATCCAAAGAAGGGACCCATGCATTCCTGGCGGTGCGTACGGTTCGTGCTCGCAGTCGTGGTTCTCGCGCCGCTCTCCGGGTGTCTCTTCCGCTCGCACCCGGTGGAATCGCGGATCAGCACCGCGCCGCTCAAGCAGGCCACGGAAGCCGAGCTTATCGACCGCATCAATTCCCAGGCGGCCAGCATTAAGACTCTGAACGCGACCGTGGACATCTCCACCTCGGTCGGTGGCTGGACCAAGGGCAAGATCACCCAGTACCAGACGATCAGTGGCTACATCATGGTGCGCAAGCCGCAGATGCTGCGCATGATCGGGCTGCTTCCCATCGTTCGCAACCGGGCCTTCGACATGGTGTCGAACGGGCAGAACTTCGAACTGTCCATCCCGCCGAAGAACCGCTTCATCGTCGGCCGCAACGACATCATCACCCACAGCAGTCAGCCTCTCGAGAACCTGCGCCCGCAGCACATCCTGGACGCGCTGCTGGTGCGCGAGATCGATACCGCCAGCGAGATCGCGGTGCTGGAGAACAGTTACGAAACCGTCGCCGATCCGAAAAAAAAGAAAGAAGTGCAGCAACCCGACTACGTGATCAATGTCATTCACCGCGGCGATGCCGGCTGGTACCTCTCGCGCAAGATCATCTTCAGCCGCCTTGATCTCGAACCCCATGAACAGATCGTCTATGACCAGCACGGCTACATCGCCAGCGACGTCCACTACAGCAATTTCACCGACCATGAAGGCATCGACTTCCCCAGTGGGATCAACATCTGGCGCCCGCAGCAGGAGTATGCGATCAACCTGACCGTCCAGAAACTCGTCCTCAACCAGCCGCTGGCCGACGAGCAGTTTGCCTTGCAGCAGCCGGCCGGGGCCCAGGTGGTTCACCTCGACGCACCAAACTCCAGCCGCAACTCCGGCGGCGACGGCCAACCGTCCAGGTAGACTTGCGACCCACGACTCGCGGCTCCTTTACAATGTTTCCTCGATGAACAAGATGATCTTCGCCAACCTGGTGCACCGCCCCATCCGCACCTGCATCAGCATCATCGCAGTGGCCGTGGAAGTGACGCTCATCCTGCTGATCGTCGGGCTCTCGGTTGGGATCCTCAACGACGCCAAGGACCGGCAAGCCGGCATCGGCGCGGACATCATGGTGCAGCCGCCGGGCTCTTCTTTCTTCAGCGGCATCTCCGGCGCTCCCGTCTCGGCCAAGGTGGCGGACATCCTGCGCAGAGTTCCGCACGTGCTCGCCGTCGCTCCGGTGATCACGCAACTGAGCACGGCCGGAACGCTCGAGGTCATTTACGGCATCGACCTCAACAGCTTTCAGGCCATCGGCGGGCCCTTCCATTACGTTGCCGGCGAACCGTTCCAGGGGCCGGACGACATCCTGGTCGACGATTTCTTCGCCCACCAGAAAAACGTGCATGTCGGTGACAGGATCGAAGTGCTCAATCACCAGTTCCGCGTCTGCGGCATCGTCGAGCACGGCAAGGGTGCGCGCAAATTTCTGCAGCTCTCGACCCTGCAGGACCTCATCGGCGCTCAAGGCAAAGCATCCATCTTCTACGTCAAGCTTGACGATCCCAAGTCCGGCGATGCCGTCGCCGCCGACGTCCGCCAGACTCCCGGCATGCAGAGCTATGTCGTGCGCTCGCTGCGGGAATACCTCTCGCTGATGACCATGGGCAACATCCCCGGACTCTCGACTTTCATCAGCGTGGTCATCGGGGTCGCGGTGGTGATCGGATTCATCGTCATCTTCCAGGCCATGTACGCGGCGGTGATGGAACGCACCCGCGAAATCGGTATCCTGAAGTCGATGGGCGCCTCCAAGGCGTACATCATCAGTGCCATCCTGCGCGAGACGATCCTGCTGGCGATCCTGGGGATTGTGGTGGGGATTGTGATTAGCTACGCCGCCCGCGGCGCCATCGTCGCCCACTTTTCCACTCTGCGCATCCTGGTGACGCCGGGATGGATCCTGCGCGCCACCGGCATCGCCATCGTGGGCGCCCTCGGGGGCGCCATCTATCCCGCATTCAAGGCCGCGCAGAAGGACCCGATCGACGCGCTGGCGTATGAGTAAGGCATGCAGATTGGCGCCCATTTGCCCAATTTGTACACGCTCCGTCATCGCCGGTTCGTTGACATCATCTCCGTTAACCGGTAATCTTTATTCTTTCGCAGCCTGCAGTTGCCCGCCCAGGGTACCCTGACTGGATTTTCCCTTCCGGGTGGCTCAGCGGTTTTCGTTTTCATTCTTTGGGAGAGTTTTCGCATGGCAACCTATTTTCCCAAACAGGGGGAAATTGCGCGTAAATGGTACGTCGTGGATGCGACGGGGCAGACCCTCGGCCGGCTGGCAACGCGGGTGTCCCGCATTCTGACCGGCAAGAATTCGCCCCGCTATACGCCCTTCCTCGACACTGGCGACCACGTGGTCATCATCAACGCAGCCAAGGTGCAGGTGACCGGGCTCAAGGGCGAGCAGAAGATGTATCACCGCTACACCGGCTATCCTGGTGGCCTGCGCAGCGAGGACTTCCGCAAGCGCTTCCAGCGCAAGCCGGAGGCCGTGGTGCAGGACGCGATTGTGGGCATGCTGCCCCACACCAAGCTCGGCCGCGCCATGGCGCGCAAGCTGAAGATCTATCGTGGCGACAAGCACCCCCACGAGGCGCAGAAGCCGGAAACGTTGGCGCTGGCGGGCAAGTCGGATTAGGAGTTGGCTGCAGCCGGATTTGGCTGCATAATTTTTGGAAAGGTTCAGTCCCGGCCGCGCGCCGGGGCGCAACGAACGATGGCGGATCTGGTTCAGTATTACGGCACGGGACGGCGCAAGGCTAGCGTGGCCCGCGTGTTCATGCGTCCTGGCGACGGCCAGTTCACGGTGAACGGCCGCACTTTCGATCAGTATTTTGTGACTCCGGCGCAGCGCACACTGGCGCGGCAGCCCCTGGTGATCACTGAGACCTCGGGCAGTTTTAACATCGTCGCCAATGTCGCCGGCGGCGGGGTCGGCGGGCAAGCCGGCGCAGTGAAGCTGGGCATCGCCCGAGCGCTGCTGGAGTTCAACATTGAACTGCGGAAGCGCTTGAAGACCGCGGGCATGCTTTCGCGCGACGCGCGCTCCAAGGAGCGCAAAAAGTACGGGCAGAAGGGTGCTCGTAAGCGCTTCCAGTACTCGAAGCGTTAAGGTTCGGTGGTTGCTGCCATTACTGGCAACTGACCACTGGCAACTGGTTTTGAAAATCTTCCCGTATCCCTTGCAGGGAGCGGGGTTGCGGGAATGTAATCCTGAGCGCGCAGGCCAGGCGCAGGGATGCAATCCAAATGAGGAGGTAGTTTGGCGAACATCACCATGAAAGAGTTGCTCGAAGCGGGCGTCCACTTCGGGCACCAGACCAAGCGCTGGAACCCCAAGATGAAGGAATTCATCTTCGGCGAGCGCAACGGGATCTACATCATCGACCTGCAGAAAACGCTCAAGATGTTCAAGGACGCGAGCAAGTTCGTGCAGGACTCGGCTGCGGCAGGCAAGTTCATCCTCTTTGTCGGCACCAAGCGGCAGGCCCAGGACGCCATCGCCGAAGAAGCGCAGCGCTGCGGCATGTTCTACGTCAACCAGCGCTGGCTGGGCGGGCTGCTCACCAACTGGGTCACGGTGCAGAAATCCGTCAAGCGGCTGAAAGAGCTCGACGAGATGGCGGTGGACGGCCGCTACGAGCTGCTGCCCAAGAAAGAGGTCATCAAGCTGGAGCGCGAGCGCAAGCACCTGCAGGCCAACCTGGCCGGCATCAAGAACATGAACCGCTTGCCCGACCTGATCTTCGTCATCGACTCCAACAAGGAGCAGATCGCGGTGCGCGAGGCGCGCAAGCTCGGCATTCCGGTGGTCGCGGTGGTCGATACCAACTGCGATCCCAGCGAAGTGGATTACGTGATCCCCGGCAACGACGACGCGCTGCGCGCCATCCGCCTGTTCGCCTCCAAGGTCGCTGACTCGGTGGCCGAGGGCGTGCAAGCCGCCACCGACAAGCAGACGGTAGAGATCTCCGCGGCCGCCGCCCAGAGTGAAGCCGAACCGGAAGCCGCTCCCGCCGAAGCCGCTGCCGGCGGCGCCGCCGCCGTCGAAGGCAGCGAAAACGTGAGCATGGAAGAGGTCCTTGGCGCCGGCGCCCGCAAGCGTCCCGCCAAGGAGGACACGGAAGCAGTCCCGCAGGTTGAAAGCCAGACGTTCTGACCAGGTGAATCGCACGCGTTGCTGCATCGAATTCATCTGACCCGCGCCGCGAGCTGCGGGTCTATTCGTGTAGGACCATTTCTGCAATAATCTAGGAAAGGCCGTATCAAGCACTCATGGGTACAACTACTGTGAACATCTCTGCCACACAAGTGAAGGAGCTCCGTGAGAAGACCGGCGCTCCCATGATGGACTGCAAGCAGGCTCTCACCGAAGCCAAGGGCGATCTGGAGCAGGCCATCATCGTCCTGCGCAAGAAGGGTGTCGCCACCGCGGCCAAGAAGGCCACGCGCGTGACCACCGAAGGCTCCGTGGCCCAGTACATCCACGCCGGGGGCAAAATCGGCGTGCTGGTCGAGGTTAACTGCGAGAGCGATTTCGTTGCCCGCACCCACGACTTCAAGGAACTGGTGCACGATATCGCCATGCACATCGCGGCCAGCGATCCCAAGTACGTCCGCAAGGAGGACGTGACGCCCGAAGCCTACGAGCGCGAGAAGGACATCTACCGCGCCCAGGCCAAGGCCACCGGCAAGCCCGAGCACGTCGCCGAAAAGATCGTCGAGGGCAAGATGGCCAAGTTCTACGAGGAGGTCTGCCTTTACGACCAGCCCTTCATCAAGGACCAGACCATCAGCGTCTCGCAGTTGATCGCCTCCAAGATCGGCAAGCTGGGCGAGAACATTTCGGTGCGGCGTTTTGCCCGCTTCAAAGTCGGCGACCAGGGCGAGACCATCGCATTGAGCAAACCGGGATCGGGAGACGAACCCGGCGCCGCTGCGGTCACCAAGTAGCGCGATACGTCGGACTCCGAGTGCTACACTGGCAACTGACAACTGGCCACTGACAACCGCCTTTTTGCCTCTCGCTTTCAAACGCGTTCTGCTGAAGCTCTCCGGCGAGGCCCTCGCCGCCGGGCAGGGCTTTGGCGTGGACGTGATCCGTATCCACCAGGTCGCCGCTGAACTGCAGGACGTCCATTCCCTTGGCGTCGAGATGGCCATCGTGGTGGGCGGCGGCAACTTTTTCCGCGGCGTCGCCGAGCAGGCTCGCGACATGGACCGCGTCGCCGCCGACCACATGGGCATGCTGGCCACGGTCATCAACGCCATCGCGCTCCAGGACGCGCTCGAAAAGCGTAACGTGTTCACCCGCGTCATGACGGCGATCGAGATGAACCAGGTCGCGGAGCCGTTCATCCGCCGCCGCGCCATCCGCCACCTGGAAAAGGGCCGCATCGTGATCTTCGCCGCCGGCACCGGCAGCCCGTACTTCTCCACCGACACCGCCGCCTCGCTGCGTGCCATGGAGATCAAGGCCGATGCCATCCTGAAAGCCACCAAGGTCGATGGCGTGTATGACGCCGATCCCGTGCTGGTCAAGGACGCCAAGATGTTCGACCGCATCTCCTACATGGACGTCCTGCAGCAGGGGCTCAAGGTGATGGATTCCACCGCCATCAGCCTGTGCAAGGACAACAACCTGCCGATCGTGGTCTTCAACCTGAACCGGGCAGGCAACATCCGCCGCGTCGTGACCGGCGAGAAGATCGGTTCGCTGGTCACAGCGTAATTCTTCGCCGCGGATTTGCGCGGATGGACGCGGATCTCCAGGGCGGCTGCTTTTTAATTTATCCGCGTTAATCCGCGTTGAACCGCGGCGGCTTTCCCAGCCTCCCACTTGTTATAATTCCCGTCTCAATCCCTCGTACCAGGCGGACTCGATGCCTCAACCCAGCATGGCGAGCAATCCCGCACTCAAGGAAATCTTCGCGCAGCTCCGCACGCGGATGGAGAAAGCGGTGGAAGACTTCCGCAAGGAACTGGCAGCCATCCGCACCGGCCGCGCCTCGGTGCACATGCTCGATTCCGTGAATGTGGACTACTACGGCACCGCGATGCCGCTCAACCAGATCGCGCAGGTGCATGCGCCCGAAGCGCAGCTCATCACGGTGCAGCCCTTCGATCCCAGCTCGCTGGGCGCCATCGAGAAGGCCATACGCTCCGCCGACCTGGGCCTGAATCCCATGAACGACGGCAAGCTCATCCGCGTGCCGGTGCCGCCGCTGACCGAAGAGCGCCGCCGCGACCTGGTCAAGCGCCTGCACAAAGTGCTGGAGGACCATCGCACCGCCATCCGTAACATCCGCCGCGACGGCAACGAGCTCATCAAGAAAACCCTCAAGGACAAGAAGATCACCGAGGACGACGAACGCCGCTCGCTTGAAGAGATCCAGAAGCTCACCGACGACGAGATCAAGAAGATGGAAGACATGGGCAAGGCCAAGGAGAAGGAGATTTTAGAGATCAAGTGACCGCGCTTTCCGCGGCCCTTCGGCAGCTTCGCTTCGCTGCGCTGCTCAGGGCAGGCTAGAACCCGAGCCGCGCGGGCGGTCATCCCGAGCGCAGCGAGGGATCTCCTCTCAATCTCCTTTCTCTTCGCTCGGGGCCGCTTCGTCTTCCTGATCGCTGGCTTCCTCCCCCGCCCTCTGCAAGCCCAAAGACTTGTTGAGGTACGGATAATCCAATTCCGGGGGAGCATCGAGGACGATCCGCCGCCGCGGCGGTTCGGTTTGCACGCGGGGCAGGTTGGAGGCCGCGATCTGCAGGCCGTAGAGCGCGAGGGCGGCCTTCTTGGTGTCGAGGCGCCCCGTCAGCATCCCGTGGATGATCTGCTGCACTCCTTCCTGGATGGCATTGCCATCCTCCAGAAGGGGCACGAGCTCGATCCGCGGCACCCGGCTCATGAAGTGGAAATAGCAGAGGCGGCGGGTGCGCAGCGCGGGCGAGCCGCAGCGCACTCCGTTGACTTTCACGTGTTCGCATTGGGCTGGTTTTTTCATAGTGTTGGCAAGAACGTTACCCCTACCCCCCGGGGTCCTCCTGAGTAGAATCACAGACTTGCGGCATATCCCTCCCCGGGGCCCATGAAAGCAAAGGACTTGCAGGGAAAATCTTGAGCCCGTAGGAGTTAGTTGATCCAGATTCGTGTTTGTCTCCTTCTTCGCGGTTCTTCTCTGTTTTCCTCTGCCGCAGGTTGGGTGCTAGAAGGGCGCGCGTGATCGCGGCGCTCGGCCGCGAAGTTCTTCAGATTGGCGCGGCTGATCTCGAGGGCGTGGAGCATGAGGCGGCAGGCCTCGTAGTCGGGCGCGGGGCCTTGCAGAACGCGCATCACCTGCCAGAGAGCAAGCTGCAGGGCGGTGGCCTCGCCGTTGGGGGCCAGCGAGC
>JBKQPN010000085.1:0-4172 GCA_052145015.1 Terriglobales bacterium | reverse complement strand
GTCGGCCAAGGCTTGCGAGCAGTTGTCGGGGCTAGCGTTTGAACTGCAGAACCTGGTGTCGCGCTTCAAGCTGGGACAGCAGACGCCGGGCGGCTATCGTTCGCCGCGGCCGGCGGCCGCCGACCCGAGCCGGGTCCGGACAGCGCTGGCACTGGCTCCGCGGCCGCCGGTACAGCATGCCCTGCAACATGCCGGGCATGACCGGGACGGAGAGTAGAGAAACTATTTATGAGCTTACGGAGGCAAGTCATGCCAGAACTCGGGCAAGGAGCACAAGGCAAGAGCGGCGCGGGCGGCAACGTTCTGCAACTGGTCAGCTTCAAAGTCGGCAACGAAGAATTCGGGCTGGAGATCCTGAAAGTGCAGGAGATCATACGGCTGCGCGAACTCACCCGCGTGCCCAACATGCCGGACTTCGTCGACGGGGTCATCAATCTGCGGGGCAAGGTGATCCCCGTGATCGGCCTGCGCCGCCGCATGGGGATCGCCACCGGCGAGGCCGACAAGCGCACACGGATCGTGGTGGCCGAGGTCAACGGCCGGGTGCTGGGCTTTGTGGTGGACGAGGTTTCCGAGGTCCTGCGCATTTCGGCGGACACGGTAGAACCGGCGCCCAAGCTGGGACAGGTGGAGCGCGAATATGTCCAGGGGATCGGCAAGATCGACGAACGCCTGCTGATCCTGATCGACCTCAATCCCCTGATCACCGACGCCGAGCACGGCCAGATCGCCGCCGTCGAGCAGGAAGCGCAAGCAGCGCCTAGCGGCTCCTGGAACAACTAGGGCGTCGATAGTGGAAGTTGGGCACGTCCGAAGTTACAAGCGTGGCGGGCTGGGCGCGAGCTGCTCGGAATGTCTTACGGCTGTGTGCCTGGACAGTGTGATTGATGTCTTCTCCTGCATACTGCCAGCGCGCCACCGAGGAGAAAAGGGAAGCAAGGCACGGGGATATTTCCCGGTTCGTCCCCACCCGCAAGCGCTAATACACCTTGTCTTGCTGCAACTTGTCGTACACCAGCGTCTTGCCGTCGGAGATCCTGTGGGTCAGGGTCTTGCCATCGTCGGAGAGCGTCCAGGTGTCGGTCTCAGTCCAATCGGTGTCGGCGATCTCGGAGCGCACCACGTGGTGCGTGCGCACTTGCAGCACGTATTTGCTGGTCCAGCGCGTGCTGGCGTACGCTTCCTCGGCTCCCGTGGTATACAGCTTCGACTCTTTGCCGTTGGTGACGTAGTCGTGGGTCTCGAAGGGCGAGGGCGCGGCGCCGTTGAGGAAGTAAACGAGGTGGATCTGGTAAGGCGACTGCAACACCACCAGCACCGTGTCCGGCCGCCAGTCGGGCGCGCCTTTGCTCTTCTGCATGTTGAGCTTCCAGGTGCCGGAAAAATCAACCTGCCGGTCCTTGGAAGCCGCCATGGCGCCCGCCGCGGCCAGCGCCAACCACAATGTCGCTACCGTATTCCTGACTGCACGATTCATAGGGTCAATACCACCTTCCCGAACATTTCGCTCTTTTCCAGCCGCTCGTGGGCGGCGCGGACATCGCTCAGGGGAAAGCTCTTGTCGACCACCGGCTTCAGGCGTCCGCTGAAGGCGTGCTTCAGGCCCTCGTGGAAGTCGCCCATGGTCCCCATGTATGACCCCAGCAGCGAGTACTGGCGGGAAAACAGGAAGCGTATGTCCAGGCCGACATCGGCGCCGCTGGTGTTGCCGCAAGTCACCAGCGTGCCGCCCAGCTTGAGCGACTTCATACATTCGTCCCACACCGCCTTGCCCACGTGCTCAAAGACGATGTCCACGCCTTCCTTGTTGGTGATCTTGCGGACTTCTTCGGAAATTTTCTGCTGGTAATGATTGATGGCGAAGTCGGCGCCCAGCTCGCGTCCTTTTTCCAGCTTGCGCTCGTCGCCGGCGGTAGTGATGACGCGGCAGTTGAACAGCTTTGCGATCTGGATGGCGAGCGAGCCCACGCCCGAGCCGGCGCCGATCACCAGCACCGTCTGCCCGGGCTGGATCTTGGCCCGCGACACCAGCATGTGCCAGGCCGTTACCAGCACCAGCGGCAGCGCCGCCGCCTGCTCGAAGCTCAGGCTGTCGGGGATGGGAACCACGTTCACCCGCGCCGTGGCCAGCAGCTCGCAGTTGCCGCCGTCCACGCGGTTGCCCAGCACGGAGTATTGCCGGCAGAAGTTCTGCACGCCCGAGGCGCAGTACGCACAATGATTGCAGAAGACCATGGGCGCCAGCAGCACGCGCTGGCCGGGCTTGAGGTCGGTGATGTACTCACCGAGTTCCGCCACCTCGCCGGCCACGTCGCTGCCATTGATGTGCGGCAGCGGCACGTTGCCGATGCCCTTGCGCAGCCACAGGTCGAGGTGGTTCAGCGCGCACGCCTTCACCCGCACCAGCACCTGGTCGCGGCGCGGTTTGGCGTCGGGCACATCTTCGTATTGCAGGACTTCCGGACCGCCGTACTGATGGAAGCGAACCGCTTTCATCTCACGCTCCCTCTGGGAACTGGATAGCTGACGGAAACGTACAACGTTATCATAAGCGCCGCTGGATGGGAGTGTTGGGGATGCTTGGCGCGGGGCGGGGAGGTCAACGGCGGCTCGCGCTCCGTGCGGAATCACGAGGCAGTTTTTTTCTACCCTTATCGCAACCCTTCCCCGATATAGAGGTCCGAAAGGGTGCGGTGGTAGCCGTACACGCAGGCTTTGCCGTCGGGGGTCAGCAGAATCGGGCCGATGGTTTCCACGCCGGCGGGATCGGAGGGCATGAGCTGCCGGAAAGCTGCGCGCTGGCCGCTGCCGACGTCGAGCTTGTAAACCTGCGTCGGCAGTTCCCCGGGGCGGAAGGTGTAGAGAGAATGGCCATCCGCGCTGAAGGAGATGGGCTGATCGCCGGGTGGGAGCCCGCGTAGCGGTTGTGCCTCGCCGCCAGCGATGGGATAGAGATAGCCGTGCTGGTCCGGGCCGATGCCGGCAACAAAACGCCCATCCGGCGAGACCGCGAACGCGGTGCCGTGAACTCCTTCCGGACTGAACGGCCGGGGCTTGCTGCCGGCAACGTCCTGCACGTAGAAACGCACGCCGTGGTTGGGCTCGTTGCCGGTGAACACGAACTGCTTGCCATCGGGCAGCCAGCGGGCCCAGCTATGGTTGATTTCGTCCTTGGTCAGCGAGCGGGATTCGCCGGCCCCGGTGGGCAGCAGGATCAACTGCGCGGGCGTGGTCTGCGGCTGCGCGATCGCCCACTTTTCGTCGGGCGAGAGTGCCACCGCGCCTCCCGCGCCCAGCAGCACCGCCGGCGATCCGTCGGTCTTGCGGATGTACACGGCGTAGGTCAGCCCGGCGGACTTGGAGTACGCGAGGCCCCCGCCGCCGCCTTCTTCATCGAACAGCAGGCTCGTTCCGTCCGCCGAGATGTCGGTGGGATACGAATAGTCCAGCCAGGAAAGATCGCGCTCCCGTTTTTCTCCCGGCAGCAGCCCGATCAACTCCCGCCGCCAACTGGCGCGATTGAGCAGGATGCGTCCGTCTTTCCAGATGTCCAGCAACGACAAGGTCCCCGGCATACGCGCCACCATGCGCAGGTTCCCGGAAAGCGAGACTGCGTAGAGCGGCCGGTCGGTCCCCGTCTTGCTGGCGGTGAACCACACTTCTTTGCCCCCCGGCGACCACGCCAGTCCCTGCGAGCTGTAAAACTCTCCGGCCAGTTGCTTCTTATTGCCATTCAGGTCGACCACGGCGATGGAGCCGCTGTCGTCGCCCTGCACCGGATGGTCGAGGAACGCGACCATATCGCCCGCGGGGGAGACGCGCGGGTGGCTGATCCAGCCGCCGGTTTCGTAGAGCACCTTGCCTACGGGGTACTCCAGCCGGTTTTTCCCGCCGGCATCGCGCACAATGGCCAGGTTGGTGCCGTCCGGCGACCAGTCCGCCCACTGCACCTGCTCGACCACTGCCCGCGGCGCCCCGCCGGCCAGCGGCATGCGCGCCAGCGTACCCACGTTCACCCAGGTTCCCACGGGGTGGCTGTCCAGCAGAACCGCCAACTCGCCGGTCGATGAAACGGAGAGCAGTTGCGCGTGGCTCAACCCCATCGAGCGCGATTCCGGTCCCTCCGGCCGCGCGGTGAAAATCTCGGAGGGATTTCCCTGCCACGATGCGCT
>JBKQPN010000084.1:0-28319 GCA_052145015.1 Terriglobales bacterium | reverse complement strand
TGTGACCTCGGCCACGGCGGGCTAGCCCGGATGCTAGAATCGGTCGGGGTTTTGCCGATGCTTGGCTCCATGCTGGCGGTGGTGAAAGCCGAGGCTGCACCCGGCGCCGATATCCGCGACGTCAAGGTCCCGGAGATCGGCCTCACCGACGTGCTGGTGCGGGTGAAGGTCGCCTCGGTCTGCGGTACCGACCTGCACATCTATAACTGGGACCCCTGGGCGCAGCATCGCATCCATCCTCCGCTCATTCCCGGACACGAGTTCTGCGGCGAGGTGGCGGCGGTGGGCGCCGAGGTCACCACGGTCAAGGAAGGCGACTTCGTCTCCGCCGAGATGCACGTCAACTGCGGCAAATGCTACCAGTGCCGCACCGGCGAGGCCCACATCTGCCAGAACGTGAAGATCATCGGCGTGGACACCGACGGCGCTTTCGCCGAGTACGTCCGCATCCCGGAGTCGAACATCTGGAAGCTCGACCCGGCGATCCCGCAGGAGTATGCCTCCATCCTCGACCCGCTGGGCAACGCCGTACACACGGTGCTGGCGGGCGAGATCGCCGCCAAGACAGTGGCCATCACCGGCTGCGGCCCCATCGGGCTGTTCGCCATCGCGGTGGCGCGCGCGGTGGGCGCGACCACGGTGTTCGCCATCGAGGTGAACCCCTACCGCCGCAAGATCGCCACCCAGATGAAGGCCGACTACGTGCTCGACCCCAGCAAGGACGACGTGAAGCAGATCGTCTTCGACCGCACCGGCGGGCTGGGCGTGGATGTGGTGCTGGAGATGGCCGGGCATCCCGACGCCATCCGGACAGCGTTCGACATCGTGCGCCGCGGCGGACGCATCTCGCTGCTCGGGCTCACTTCCAAGCCCGTGTCGTTAAACTTCTCCGAAGACATCATCTTCAAGGGCATCACCATCCAGGGCATCAACGGCCGGCGCATGTACCAGACCTGGTACCAGATGCAGGCCCTGCTCAAGGCCGGCAAGCTCGACCTGCACCCGGTGATCACCGACCGCCTCTCGATGAAAGATTTCTCCAAGGGCATGGAGCTGCTGCGCACGGGCGAAGCCAGCAAGATTCTGCTGTATCCCAACGGAGTGAAGTGAGCGCGGGCCTACGGGGTGAGCAGAGAAAAAACCTGCTTTGTGGGAGATCACGTGTCAGGGCATGACTTCAGTCGTGCCGATAGCAACGTTGTATTGTTATTCCGAGCCCGCCCGAGCGAGCCATGCGAGTGAGGGCGAGGCGAGGAATCCTGGTTTTGTCGACGGCCTCAAAACACAACCCCACGATCCCTCGACTCGCCGGCTCGCAAGCTTGCCTAGCACTTCGCTCGGGATGACAATTCCTGAGGGTGGCAGCGGCACGACTGAAGTCATGCCCTGACACGTAATCTCGCACGAGACGTTCTCTTGAGCCATCAGCTCAGGGACGGCACAGCTATCATACGATCAATCCCCGTGCTGGTGTCCTGGCATCTGGCGCTCCATCGACCACACATCCTGCGGGTTCTTCTCGAAGGGATAAACGTGGACCATCCAGTTGTAGATGATGGGATAGAACGTCCCGCCGGCGGCCTCGCACTCTTCCTTGGTCGCGATCGAGCCGGCCAGGCCGAAGCGCGCCTGCGGTGAGAGCATCTCCCGCTCCTGGCCCTTGGGAGGCCGGCACAGGTTCACGTGCTCGTGCCACTGCGCCACGCTCAGCGGGACGCGCTTGTCCAGGTCGTCTTCGCCGTAGCGCCGGGGCGCGGTAAACATGGCGCCGATCAGCTTGTAGCTGTCGCCGTGCTGCTCGTAGAGCAGCGAGGTGGGGTGGTCGGGATTGAAGCGGTACTGGGCCTCGACGGCATAATGCCAGTTGGTGAAGTGCTTCATCGGCATCTTCAGGTTGGGCAGGTGGATCTTGAAACCGTCGTCGAGCGCCGCGTGGTAGTCCTGGTACTTGGCCAGCGACGACTGCAGCTCGGCCACGATCTTGTCGGCGCGCTCCTGGTCGCCGGGCTTGGCCGGACGCGGCTCGGTCATCTTCATGTGCGGGCCCATGTCCATGTGCTTCATGGACATGGAAGGCATAGTGTGGTCCATCTCCTGAGAGTCGCTGGAATTGGCGTTCTCCGGCATATTCATCCTGGAGTGGTCCATGCCGGCCATCGCGGGGTGGTCCTGGGAATTGGCCACTACCAGCGCCAGGACTGCGAAGACGAACATCCCTGCCATCAGCAGGATCAGCCGCCAGGTCTTAGTCATAAAGCGTTCCCACATACTTGTGTTAACACGGGGTGGCCGGCTTTGTTGCCGACACAAAGGTAATCAAGGGTATCGGAGGGGCTAGAACGCCTATGCAGTCGGGGTAACTCTAAGCGTGGCCGGTCACCTCCGGCCCGGGCTATCCGCGGGAGGATGGCCGCAGCTAGTTCCCCGAAACGGACCCGTCCTGCAGGTTGATCCGGACGGTGTTACTAAAACGAGTCTCGTGGATCAGTTGCCGGCTGTCTGATGAGAATTCGAAGGTTCCTCCAGCAAACCATTCCGGTGATTGATCGGTCCAGCTCCCGACGTTCTGGCCGAGCCTGGCCGGCGTCTTCCAGATTTCCTTGAGCGCAATATCTTTGACGAAGGCACCGTGGTGGTCCGGGCTTCGGCGGTTCCACCGATAGATCTGCATGACTGCATCTTCACCCGAGGCGAGGATCCCTAGGTGCAGAAGGACCATGAACTCACCGTTATCGCTGATCAGCGGCACGGGACACTCCGGTTCGTTGTGCATAGGCATGGAGTCCAGAACAACGTCCCACTGTAGCCAGGCCGTCCAATACGTTCCTGGCGTGGCGAATCTATCCTTCGCGTTGATGGAGTGCTCCTTCGGGAAGACCTGCAAGGAGACTCGTTGGACTTTCGCCGTGTTTCCTTGCCCATGTTCGAGCTGAACGTCGGCAAGCACGAGAAAGTTTCCATTACTAGAACTCACTGCCCTGGGGCAGGGGAAAAATTGCCCTGCAACTGCCGGCAGAGCAAGCGAAAGGGTCAGGTACAACACCCGTAGTAGAAAGGCGATTTGAGCGCTTCGTCGCATCGGGATCAGCCCCCTTTACGAATTATCCGCCTGGTCTACTCAACAGCGTTCTTGGAACGCTCAGGAGCGCAGAATCGCCGCCATGAACTCGGTCTTGAGAATCCCTCCAGGATGGACGGCGAAAACCTTGCGGGTCTTGCTCATACGTTACTCCGCATTCCTGCGAAATGAGGGATCTCTCGCGGAAAAGCTGGTCGGGACGGGCAGATTTGAACTGCCGACCCCTCGCACCCCAAGCGAGTGCTCTACCAGGCTGAGCCACGTCCCGACGTACATCACCACCGGGTGGCGGTGTGGGGTAAAACGTGATTTTACACTATGGCGCGGCGCGCGCCGTGCTCCGGGCTCACCCCGCCCGGGTGGCCGAGCCTTTGCCGACGGCCATCTCCGCCAGCGTCTTCAGGTCGGGGACCTCCAGATCGGGCTTGGCGGAGACGCGCTTCACGGCGCCCGGGCCGCGGCGCGTCACCAGCACGGTGGACATCCCCATCTGCTTGGCCGGGATCACGTCGTGAAAAACGCTTTGCCCGGCGTGCAGCACTCGCCGCGGCGGCAGGCCGATCTTCTGGAGAGCCATCTCGAAGATCGCTCGCGCCGGCTTGTAAGCGCGGGCCTGGCTGGCGGTGACCACCCAGTTGAAGTCGACGTGCAGTTGCGGCAAGGTGTCTTTGAACAGGTCGTCATCGATGTTGGAGATGATGCCCAGCCGGAACTTGCTCTTGAGCGCGCACAGCGACCCCACGGTGTCGGCGAACGGTATCCAGTTCTTGATCGACGCCGCCAGGCTGCGGGCTTCATCGGTCGAGACCGAGAAGCCGAAGCGCTGGCCGAAAGCCCGCATCACTTCCTCGAGCACGGAGCGGTACGGGCGGAATGGGCCAGCCTGCAGCGCCGGCTCCAGCTCGGCGTAGACTTCGAGAATCTCGTTGGGGGTCACCGGCTTGCCGTGCTCGGCCAGCAGCGGCCGCAACATGCGCAGGATGCCCGACTCCCAGTCGATCAGGGTACCGTAGCAGTCGAAGGTGATGGCCTGGAAGGAATCGAAAACTAACAACGTGTCTCCAGTACCGAGTACCCAGTACCAAGTGCCGTTGCAGCCGTTGTATCAGAACCGGTTGCTGGGTCGCAACTTGAGGCGTTTAGCGGGCGTGAGCGAAGCGGGAGCCCGCTGCCGAAATCCCGCGCGTTGCGCGGGATCTCGTTGGCCGAGGCCGGAGAGTCTCACTCCCGAGTCCCGCATGGGACGACAGAAATTCACTACAGCAGCGAATCATCCATATGCGAGGGGAAGACGGCGGGCCTGCGGGCAACGGGGCGCGCGCCCCGGTGCGCCACGGGCGCAAGCGCGGCCTCATCTTCGTCCCTGTCGTCCTTGCTCATCCGCAGCCGCGAGGCGTACCGCGCCAGCGCCGCGGGATCATTGTCGAAGAAGCGCGCAGCCAGGCGGCCGACGGCGCTGCGCCGCGCGGTTTCCAGATCGAGGGCGGCGGTGTAGAGATAGGCGCGACCGTTCTTCTGCCGCCCGACCAGTCCTTTGGCGCTCATGCGGTCGAGCACCGTCATGACCGTGGTGTAAGCCAGCGGACGCGGCAGGCCGGCGCGCACCTGCGCCACCGAAGCGCCGGGATACTTCCACAACACCTTCATGCACTCCAATTCCAGCTCCGCCAGGCGACCTTTCACTTCTTTGCGGCCTCCGCGGGGATGAGAGGAGCAGTGGGGGGAGCGTCGCCGTCGTTGCTTGCAGGAGCGGGTGCCCTCTCCGGCGCGGGCTTGGGGGCAAGGAACTTGCGCGTGTTCAACAGCGGCCGGCCAAGCGACGCGTTGTAGCCGGTCCAGTCGTCGTCGTAGCCGGACTCGCGCTCCAGGTGGGCGCGCATGCTCTCCATCTTGGAATCGAGATCGTCGAGGTAGTGCAGCATGAGCGCTTCCGGAAACATGGGCAGCTTGGGCGATCCGAATTCGTACTGCCCGTGGTGGCTGATGATCAGGTGCTCGAGCAGGGTCTTCAGCCCGTCGGGGAAGCCCGGAATTTCGGCGATCTTGGCGTGCAGCATTTCCAGTTCGATCACCATGTGTCCCAGCAACTGTCCCCGGCTGGTGTAGGCGAAGGAGCGCCCGTAGGAGAGTTCGTGGATCTTGCCGATATCGTGCAGAAAGGCGCCGGTGAGCAGCAGGTCGCGGTCGATCTGGGGATAGTTGCGCGCCGCCAGGTCGCACAGCCGGAACAGCGACATCACGTGGTCCAGCAGCCCGCCGATGTAGGCGTGGTGCAGCGTCTTGGCCGCCGGCGCGGTCTTGTACGCGGGCGCGATCTCGGGGTCGGCCATGAAGGCTTCGATCAGCGCCTTCAGGTGCGGATTTTGCAGCGTGGCGACGAACGCGCCCAGGTCGCGCCACAGCTCCTCGATATCGCGCGGGCACTTGGGCAGGTAGTCGGCGGGATCGACCTCCTGCTCTTCCAGTCGCCGCAGCTTGTGGATGGTGATCTGAAACCGGCCGTTGTACTTGTTGAGCAGGCCCTTGATCTTGACGAAGTCGTCCTGCTCGAAGCCCTCCATCACGCCGGCGACGTTGTCCCACATTTTGGCTTCGAGCTGCCCGGTGCGGTCGGAGAGCGTCAGCGCCAGGTAGGGCTCGCCGGTTTTCTTGGCCTTCACCTGCTTGGACGCGACCACGAACGAGGACGTGATGACCTTGTTCTCCTGCTCGGCTGCGCCCGCGATGTAGAAGTCCTTCATGCCGCCTGTATTGTAGCCCAAGCGACTTCCGCGCCGCGGATAGCCTGCCCCGAGCGAAGTCGAGGGGCGGATAAACGCGGATTTTCGGAAAGTAAAACCGCAGAGGACGCCAAGGACGCAGAGGTTTCTTCTTTACTTCTCCGCGTCCTCTGCGTCCTCTGTGGTTTTAATCTGGTTCGCGTGCATGCGGCGGAAAATCAGAAGATCCCCAGCTTCTTGTGCCGCTTCTTGCTCTTGGGGCCCTGGGCGGCGGCGGTGGTAAAGACGGGCTGGGTCTGGTTGGGGCTGGCGCCGGTATCGACGTATCCCGGCCTGACATCGATGTAGGCGTCCTCGCGCAGCTTGGTAAGATACTCGCGCAGCGCGGGCTGGAGTTTCTGGTAATAAAGGGTGTCGCCGATCTGCGGTTCCACATCCTTGAGCGGAGGCACGCCCGCCTGCTCGTGTTCGGTCACCTTCAGGATGAGGAAGCCCTGCTTGGTGCGCACCACGTCGGATGCCTCGCCGGCCTTCATGGCAAAGGTCTTTTCCTCGAGCTCCCGGGCCAGGGTGCCGCGCTTGAAGTAGCCAAGGTCCCCGCCCTGGGCGGCGGTCGGACCGTCTGAACCCTTCTTGGCGATCTCATCGAAAGCCGCGCCGCCGCGCACCTGCTCCAGCAGTTGCTGCGCTTTCTGCGCGACCTCGGCCACCCCCGCCTGGTCGCCGGGCTGCACCTTTTCCGTGGACACCAGGATCTCGCTCAGCCGCACCCGCTCGGGATGCTCGAAGTCCTTCTGGTGCTCCTCGTAATACTTCTTCTCCTCGTCCTTGGTGACCTGGACCTTGGGCTGCACTTCGTTGCGGATGACCAACTGCGTCAGGATCTGGTTCTTCATGTTCTGCTTGAAATCTTCGAAGGAGACGCCCTGCTCCTTGGCCGCTTTCTCCAGCTCGTCCATGGAAGAGAGGTTCATCTGCTTGCGCATGTCGTCCAGGCGCTTGATCAGTTCTGTGTCCCCGGTGATGCCCTTGTCCTTGGCCTTCTGCAGCAGCAGTTGCTGGTCGATGAGGTCGCGCAGCACATCCTTCTCGCGGGTGGCGAACAGGGCGTCGGCTTTGTCGGCATTCTGCTGCCGCAACTCCTGGCGCACCTCGTCTCGGCTGTGCTGCAGCTCCGAACGGGTGACGATGTCGCTGTTGACCCGGACGATGACTTCTTCGATCACGGTGGTGGCCGTGGCAGTGTCGGCGCACCACGCCGGCAGTGCCGCGAGCAGAAAGAAAACAACGGGCAGAAACCACTTCTTTATCATGACCAAGACCCTGGGCGGAAACCTCCCGCAATTTTACATGCCTCTCAGCGGCAAGGCCAGAGGGCGGCGAGTGTACCTGCGTGTCTCCGTGCTGGAAAGCATTTACTATGAAGCGGTGCGCGAGAAGGTGCTGGCCTCGATCCGCGAGCATGGCCTGCTGCAGCCCGGCGACCGGGTAGGGGTTGCGGTGTCGGGGGGCGCGGACTCGGTGGCGATGTTGCGAGCGCTGCTGGAGCTACGCGCTGAGCTAGGGGTCGTCCTTTCGGTGCTGCACTTCAATCACAAGATTCGCGGCGCGGATGCCGAGGAAGACGAACGCTTCGTCCAGGAGCTGGCCGGCCAGCAGGGCCTCGAATTCCACCGGTCGAGCGCCGATGTGCCGGCCTATGCCGCCGAGCACAAGCTCAGTCTGGAGGCCGCCGGCCGCGAAGCGCGCTACCAGTTCTTCGAATCGTTCTTTGAGCGAAAGGCATTGGACGCGGTCGCCACCGGGCACACCATGGATGACCAGGCGGAGACGGTGCTGATGCGCGTGCTGCGCGGCGCCGGAACCCGGGGTCTGGCCGGGATTTATCCCAAGCGGGCGGGAATCGGCTGCGGCGGGGGAACGGCGGGTTGCATCGTGCGTCCGCTGCTTGGGGTTCGGCGCGCGGAGGTTCTTGGCTACCTGGGCGGCCTCCACCAGTGCTGGCGGGAAGACGCCACCAACGTGGATCTGCAATACACACGCAATCGCATTCGCCATGGGCTCATCCCCCTGATTGAGACGCGGTTCAAGCCCAACGCCGTGGCGGCGTTGGCGCAACTGGCCGAGGTGGCGCGCGAGGAGGAAGACTACTGGGAGGACGAACTCCGTCAGATCATGCCGGCGGTGGTGCAAGTTCCGGGCGCGGACGACTGCCGACTGGCAGTGAACGCCGCGCGTCTGGCCGCCTTTCATCCGGCGCTGCAGCGGCGCATCCTCCGCGAGTGCGCGCAGAAGCTGGACGTTACTCTCGACTTCGAGCATCTGACGCAATTGCTCCGCGCCGTCCATTGCGGCGCCACAGGAAGAACAAGAACAAAGACCTGCGAGCGTCCCGGCGGCTGGGCGGTAGTACGCGAGCAGCAGGAACTTCGTTTCGAGCTGCGGCCTCGCCGCCAGCCGCCGCCCTGCTACTCGTATCGGCTGCCCATTCCGGGCGAGGTGGAGATCAGGGAGGTGGGGCGGGTGATTCGGGCATTCTTGCGGCCAGCGAAGTCCGCAGCCTCGGGATATAATCCGGAACAGTCGCTGGATCCGGCCGCGTTGGGGCCGGAGTTGGTGATCCGCAACTGGCAGCCGGGCGACCGTTTGTGGCCCGCGCACAGCAAGGGTCCGAAGAAGTTGAAGGAGCTGTTCGAGCAGCGGCACGTGCCGGTGGCCGAACGGCAGTCGTGGCCGGTGGCAGCGAGTGGCGGCAAGCTGGCCTGGTCGCGGGGCTTCGGCGCTTCCGCCGAATTTCAGCCCGCCTGCGGCTCGCCGCAGGTGGTGGTGATCGAGGAGCACGTGGTGCATCCTCGGCGGGAGCGGGGACGGTGAAGGCTGAGCTGGGCGATTTGACGGTGGTATACACGGCCGAGCAGATCGCCGCCCGTGTCCGCGAGCTGGCCCGCCGGATCTCCGACGATTACCGCGACCGGACGCTGCACGCCGTCTGCGTCCTGGAAAATGGCTTTGTTTTTATGGCCGACCTGGTGCGAGCGATCGAGGTCCCGGTGGTCTGCCACTTCCTGAAGCCCGAAACCCGGCCGCGCACCCACGGGGCGGAGATCTTTTACGGCGAGGTCAGCGTTCAGGGCCAGCATGTGCTGCTGGTCGAAGGGGTGGTCAAGTCCGGCATCACCCAGGAGTTCCTGATTCGCAACCTGTCGGCGCGGGGAGCCTTGTCCGTGAAGCTGGCTACGCTGCTGGACAAGCAGGAGGACCGGCGGGTGGCGCTGGAAGCGGATTATTGGGGCTATGCCATCGGAGCCTCGTACGTGCTCGGATATGGCCTGGGGTCGCCGCTGCTGGGGCGTAACCTGCCCTACGTGGCCGCCAAAGCCCCGGTGGCGGCCAGCGGGTAAGCCGTGGCGGACAAGGTACTTTTGGCACCGGCGCGCGGCGCTGTTAGGATTTAAAATAGAGCGGTCGAAAGCAAGGCTCAAGCATCTAACCCAGTTGGAGTGAAGGTGCGATTGGTGGCGCCGACGGCAGACTGTCGGCTCCCCCGGGCGTGAGCGCCGGGGATGAGGATTGTGGGAGGAGTGTCAGGTGAATTCAACCGTTAAGACGATCTTGTTCTGGCTGGTGATCGTGCTGTCCTGCGTACTGTTGTGGCAAGTGGTGAAGGCCAGCGGCAATGGCGCCAAGGACAAGTCGATCATCTTCTCGGAATTCATGTCGCAGGTGAACCAGGGCAATGTGGCGGATGCGACCCTTACGGGCACCGAGGTCACGGGGCATTACCGCAACGACAAAACTGGATTCCACACCACCGTCCCGGCTAACTATCCCGACATGATCAAGCAGTTGCAGGATAAGAGCGTCAGCATCACGGTCAGGGACCCGCAGAGCAACTGGCCGAGTTGGCTGTTCCAGATTTTGCCCCTGGTGCTGTTTGGAGCGCTGTGGTTCATCATGATCCGGCAGATGCAGACCGGCGGCAGCAAGGCGCTCAGCTTCGGCAAGAGCCGCGCCCGCCTGCTCTCCATGCAACAGAAGAAGGTCACCTTCAAGGACGTGGCCGGCGTGGATGAAGCCAAGGAGGAGCTGCGCGAGATCATCGAGTTCCTGCGCGAGGCGCAGAAGTTCCAGAAGCTGGGCGGACGCATCCCCAAGGGCGTGCTGCTGGTGGGGCCTCCGGGAACCGGCAAGACGCTGCTCGCGCGCGCCGTGGCCGGAGAAGCGAACGTGCCGTTCTTCTCCATCTCCGGTTCCGACTTCGTGGAAATGTTCGTGGGCGTGGGCGCCAGCCGGGTGCGCGACCTGTTCGAGCAAGGCAAGAAGAACGCTCCCTGCATCATCTTTATTGACGAGATCGACGCGGTCGGACGCCATCGCGGCGCCGGACTGGGCGGCGGACACGACGAGCGCGAACAGACTCTGAATCAATTACTCGTTGAAATGGACGGCTTCGAATCGAACGAAGGCGTCATCCTCATCGCGGCTACCAACCGTCCCGACGTGCTCGATCCCGCACTGCTGCGGCCTGGACGCTTCGACCGCCGCGTCGTGGTACCCCGTCCCGATGTCCGCGGCCGCGAAGAGATTCTCCGCGTCCATACCCGCAAGATTCCGCTCAACGACGACGTGAATCTCAGCATCCTGGCGCGCGGGACTCCCGGCTTCAGCGGCGCCGACTTGGCGAACCTGGTGAACGAGGCGGCGCTGAATGCCGCCCGCCAGAACCGCAAGACGGTGATGATGTACGACTTCGAGCTGGCCAAGGACAAGGTGCTCATGGGCGCGGAGCGCAAGAGCATGATCCTCTCCGAAGAGGAGAAGCGCATGACCGCCTATCACGAGGCCGGACACGCGCTGGTGGCGGCCATGATGAAGCACTCCGACCCGCTGCACAAGGTCACCATCATCCCGCGCGGCATGGCGCTGGGCGTCACCATGCAGTTGCCCATCGACGACAAACACACCTACAGCCGCGATTACCTGGAGACGCGCATCGCCATCATGATGGGCGGGCGCGTGGCCGAGGAGTTGTTCCTGCACCAGATGACTACCGGCGCCGGCAACGACATCGAGCAGGCCACGGAACTTGCCCGCAAGATGGTCTGCGAGTGGGGCATGAGCTCGCTCGGTCCGCTCACCTTCGGCAAGAAGGAAGAGCAGATCTTCCTGGGGCGCGAGATCGCACAGCACCGCGACTACAGCGAGGACACCGCCATCAAGATCGACCAGGAAGTGCGCCGCATCGCCGACGACGGCTACAAGGCCGCCGTCGATGTTCTCAGCGGCCACCGCGAAACCCTGGAGAAGGTCGCCATGATGTTGCTGGAGCGTGAGGTGCTCGATGCCAACGAGATCCAGATGATCATCGAGGGCAAGGAGCTTCCCCTCAAGGTGGCGCCGCCGGCCGCGGACGAAGTGCAGAAAGTCCTCAAGCCCGAGCCCGGACGGCAGCCCAGTGCCAGCCCCGGTCCGGCGCACGCTTAAGAGCAGTTGTCAGTTGCCAGTTATCAGTAGCCAGTTGGGCGACCCGAAAGATGGGTCGCCCGTTTTGCTTTTGTGGCCTTTTTGTGATTTCAAGACGAATTTCTGTGAAGCGATCAGTGTCAGGGCACGATTATGTACTTGACAAAGGGTAACGGATTGTGTATCCTGTTCCTGCATGAACGCTACTGCTTACCTTTCTTCGGGTTACACGGCGCATCGGCGGATGCGCGTAGCATCTGACGTAAATCCCGCTTTATTCCTGCAACCAGCTTCCGTGTTGGCACCCGATCTAAGGGATTCTTCGCCTTCTGTCGCTTGCGAGGTTTTGCCATGACGCTCCCTGAAATCAACACATTGTATCCAACTGACTCCCGCTGCCGTAACCTGCTTCAGCGGCTCCGCTGGCCCTCTGGCATCGAATGTCCAAGATGCCACGATACGCACATTTCCGTCTTGAAGGAATACGACCGCTACGAATGTGCTGCGTGTGAGTACCAGTTCACGGTGACAAGTGGCACCATCTTCCACGACTCGCACCTGCCGCTCACTAAGTGGTTCCTTGCGGTATTGCTCTTGGTGGAGGCGCGGAAGGGAATGTCCGCCAACCAAATCAAGCGGACACTCGGAGTAAGCTACAAAACCGCGTGGTACCTCTGCCACCGTATCCGTGCAGCTATGCGCGAGGTGGAATGCCCAATGCTGGACGGCACGGTCGAGATGGACGAGACCTACATTGGGGGAAAGCAGCACACTTACAGCAAGGCCGGGTACGGAGATTCCAACAAACAAATTGTGGTCGGCATCAGGAAACGCGGAGGCGACCTGCGCTTCTTCCACTCCCAAGATGTAAAGAGCGGAACACTGGCGCAATATATTCGAGAGAACATCAGCGAAGATGTTGACGTGATAGTCACGGACGAATTGAACGCGTATCCAACTGCGATGAAGGAGGTTGCAATGGCCGACCGCCACAAGACGATCAAGCACAAAGCGAAGATTTATGTTGATGGCGAGATTCATACCAACACGGTCGAATCCGCCTTCTCGCTGCTGAAGCGCGGCATCGTCGGCACATGGCACAAGATTAGCGCGAAGCACCTTACCGCCTATCTTGATGAGATGACGTTCCGCTTCAATCGCCGGAAAAACCCGGACCTGTTTGTAGACACGTTGCGTCATATGGTGACCGCACCAGCACTCACTTTTGAACGGTTGACAGCCTAGCGCCTCTTGCGCTTCTTAAATTCGTAGCGTATGCCGTCCGGTTCCGGGCTGGACGGAATGACACTACGCGCAAACTTACCCAACCTAACACACCAATCTTTAGGCTGTCTGTTGACCGTATCAAACGGTGATCGCGGGAAGGCGTCATAAACGCTGCCGATCAAATTGATGATGCTTTGCGGCACTCGCACCGATTTGGAGCGTCCGGCAACGAGGATTTCCGCATCCCACCCCATCCCAACCCCCTGAATGATCTCTGCTGCGGCCTTCGCATCAAACGCCTTGTAAAGCGCTTCCGATAGATCATCACGCTTGTCTGTCTCTACCAAGAGTAGCCGCGCCATGGCTGTGTCTTGGCCAATGCCGATGGTATGCACCCCAGGTAAATCGTGATTTTCGTAAACGCCTGGATCGGTAACAGAAAGATATGCGGTTGTGGTTTCCGATCACCATCAAACCCACACACCAGAAGCGAGGTGCCTGCCTGGTACTCCTGTACATCAGTGATTACCTGATCGTAATGGTCATCTGGCAATGGAAGGAGTTTGTTCGGTCTAGCTACCAGCAGTTGCTTGTTGAGTAAATTAGGGGAGAGAATGTGATCCACTACTGCCGTTTCCCTGCATTTTTGGTAAGCCTCCTTCATGCAGTTCATCATCCCGGCCACAGATGCCCGTAAAGTTGGGTCGCGTGCCAATGCAGACTTCGCTTGCTCAATCACATCGCCAGCAAATGAAGGGTCTCCAGCGACTAGTACATACCAACCGGACTGACCAATGGGAAGAATTTTTCTAATTCCTGTATCAAACTGCATGGCCGGACCGCCAGCGCGATACGTCAGGGCCTTGTCTGCTACCATTACAATT
Source organism: Terriglobales bacterium (assembly GCA_052145015.1). Taxonomy (GTDB): domain Bacteria; phylum Acidobacteriota; class Terriglobia; order Terriglobales; family Acidobacteriaceae; genus JAHFUA01. The sequence continues at coordinate 14,946 of JBKQPN010000084.1, read as the reverse complement.
GCTTTAGACTTGGCTGCAATCGTGCCGACGCACACCGTCATAAAACGCCTCCACAAGGGCTGGGGTGTTGGCTGCAACTATACACCCCCACCTTCGTGAAGTAAATAATCATGAGTTTACTCGTGCCGTCAAACGTCTCCATGATGCGGGCTTTAGCCCCTGAGCAGCCCAGCTTCTGTGGCGAGCCCTGCCGGGCTATCAGGGGCTGAAGCCCGTTGTTTTTTAACCCCTATCGGCACGACTGAAGGTCGTGCCCTGACACGTGTCGACCAAGCAGTCGCGCGACGTAGTGCACGACAATCTTGGTACGGCGTACTCGGTACTCTTCGCCGCTGGTCTTCCGTGATCTGTGCGGTCTCGAGGCGCGCTGCTAGCCTACGGGCATGGGCAAGACCAACAACGCGAAGATCCTCTACGGGGAAAACGATCCTGAAGTCCTCGCCGCTGAAGCAGCGCGCCTGACGAAAGCCGGCTATGCCGTGACGCCGGCCGCCGGCCGCAAGGAGATTGAGGCGGCGCTGGCCCGCGAGCGCTTCGACCTGGTGATCCTCGGCCACACACTTACCCGGAACGACCGCCACCATCTTCCCTACATGGCGAAGAGGTCGGATGAGATGACCCGCGTGCTGGTGCTGCACTTCAGCGGCCATCACCACGCCGTGGATAAGGTCCTCGACTCGCGCCAGGGCGAAAACGCCGTGCTGAACGCCGTCGCCGAGCTGCTGGCGCTGGTTCCGGCCGGCGTGTAGTCCATCTGGAACAGCTAGAGCAGTTGTACCCACTCGACTGTCATGCTGAGCGAGCGCGGGCCGACCCTTCGACTTCGCTCAGGACAAGCTTCGCCCGCGCGAGTCGAAGCACCCCTACTCGCAAATTTTCTTCGTATAGGGGTCCCTCGACTCGCGCTCCGTTCGCAAGCTCACGTCGCGCTGCGCTCGGGATGACAGGGTAGGGCTTCTTCGAAACCGCGCTACTTTACCGGCACGCCCTCGAGCGTGGTCAGCCGTCCCACCGGATACAGCCCCAGCTCGCGGTCCCACCACGGCGAGCGCTGGTAGAAGAAATCCAGACGGGCATGAGGATCGCCGGCGAACTGCTTGTCCGCCGCCAGGCGCTGCTCGAATTCCTCGCTGAGCTTGGGGTCTTTCGCCATCATCTCGCGCGCCAGCTTCTCCACCACGTAATCCTCGGCAAACTCCTTCTGCTCGAAGATGGCGTCGAAGTATCCCCAGGCGACGGCGGAGTCGGGCGCTTCCGGCTCCAGCCACTCCATGGCCACCTTGGCGGCGCGCTGGTCCATGGCGACCACCACCGACCCGGCCGGGAAGGAAAAGGTCTCGCGCACCGGCGTGCAGTGTCCGGCAAAAGCCCGGGCGGCGAACTGCGGCGAGAACATCACGTGATGCCCCTCGAACGATTGCGCGTTCCACTTCAGGTCGGTGCAGCGGTAGGTGTCGACTGGGGCGCTCCAGGCGTGAGTGGTGCGCTCGAGCCGCAGCCCGTGCGCTTCGAGCACCTCGATCGCCGCGGTCCACTGCGGGGGCACGATGTAGGCACGCGGCGGCGCGATGGCCAGCGTGGTCTCGAGCCGGGCCGGACGAGGAATCGTGATGTCCAGCGGCTCGGGCGTGTAGCGGATCCAGAGCTGTCCTGAAACCCCGCTCAGCTCCCGCGTGTATTTGAAAGTGTGATACAGGAACGGCTCGGTTTCCTTGCTGGGAGCGGTGCGCAGCGGGAACCTCGCGCCGGGATTGAAGCGCTTGCCCGCGGCGACGACCGCAGCGTCGGCTTCGCGGTTCAGGCGCACCAGCGTGGCGGCGTCGCGGTTCATCACCTCCAGCAGCGCGCGCAGGAGCTCGTAATTGCCGGTCACGCGCGTCTTGTAGTCCTTCAGCATGTGCAGCTCCACCAGCATTCCCGGGCGGTTCTGCAGGACGGTGTAGCCGTCGGCGAAACGCGGGAGGCTGGGATAGCGCTCGATGCCTTTGGTCGGGTCAGCATCGTCGGTGAGGAAGATCAGCGGCCCGATCACATGTCCTGCGGCAGCAACGGATTTATCGAGATACGGCGCAACGTTCTTCTGCTGCCATTCGATGATGGCGGGATCATTGCCCGCGCCGGTGGAAAGCCCATAGGTGACGTCATACTGATAATCGGCGCCGTCGGTGACGTGGTCATCGACGAAGAAGTCCGGCAGCCAGTGGTTCCACAGCCTGAGCCAGGCGCGGGTTTCGGGCGCCTCCGCCTTCACGTAGTCGCGATTGAGATTGAGGTTGGTCGCGTTGACTCGCCATCCCATTTCCTCGGGACCATTCTGGTTGATGCGGTTGTAAGGGCCGAAGCGCTCGTGGCCGTCGGCGTTATAGATGGGGATGATGACCACCACCGCGCGCTCCAGCAACCGCGCCTGCGACTTGGTGATGGCCATGTCGCGCAGCAGCGCCAGGCAGGAGTCCTTGCCGTCCATCTCGCCGGCGTGGATGGCGTTCTGGATGAGCAGGATGGGGCGGCCAGCGCGGTGCAACGCCTCGGGATCGAAGACGCCGTCGCGCGAAACCACCACGTCCACCAGCTCGCGGCCTTCGCCGGTCTTGCCGAAGACTTCGACCTTCACCTGTCCAGGCGCTGCCGCCGCCACCCTGCGAACGTAGGCCATGGTCTCGTCGTAGCGCGGGGTGGTGCGGTAGTCGCTGCGTTCGGCGGGCGTGCGCCAATCGGCGGCGTCGCTCGATGTCGGGACTTGTTTCTGCGCGGCAGCGACTGTGCCCAGCGCCGCCAGAAGAAGCACAACCGTGATGGATTTCATCTTCTGTGCTTAGACGTGATCCTGTGGGAAGTGGAAGCTTTTTTCTTCTCCGGCTCGGAGACACCCTCGAGCACTTTCTCCACCACGTCGTCGATCACCGGCTGCGGAGTTTCTTCCGCCGCTTCGAGCACGACGCGGTCGGGGTCCTGCCGCTTCCTCATCAGCAGCACGACCACGTGCGCGATGGCGGCGTTGTCGGTGCCCATGCCCTCCGGCGTCTTGGCCTTGATGCCGACATTCGCCGGTGAAACTCGCAGCAGTTCGGCGACCCGCGCCTGGATCGCGCGCGCATGCGGCCCGATGCGGGGCGCGGCCAGGATCAGCGTGGAATCCACGTTGGCCACGGTGTAACCGGCACTGGCGACACGCTTCAAGGCGTGCTGCACGAAGGTGGCGGAATCGGCGCCCTTCCATTTCTTGTCGGTGGGCGGAAAGTGCGAGCCGATGTCGCCGGCGGCGACGGCGCCCAGCAGCGCGTCGGTGAGGGCGTGCAGCAGGACGTCGCCGTCGGAGTGCCCAGCCAGGCCGCGGTCGTGCGGCAGCTTCACTCCCCCGATCTTGAGCGGGACTCCGCGCTTGAATTCGTGCGAGTCCCATCCGTAGCCGATTCTGAAATTCATTGTCCAACCCCGGCCACGGATTCACACGGATAGGCACGGATTTTCTTTCTTTCGTTGTCGAAGAGCAGACGACGGAACTGAGGCTTCTCGCCGAAGTTCAGCAGCAATCCGATTTCAACTTCCGTGGCACGCAAGTAATGCAGTAGCTGTGCTTCATGCGACCGGTCCAGAGTCCGTGCGGCTTTGAGTTCCAAGAGGATCTTGTGTTCGACGAGCAGGTCGGCCCGGAAGTCCCCCACCTGGTGTCCCCGGAACAATACCGGGACAGAGACCTGGCGCTCTACCTGTAATCCGGCTTCACGCAGAGCCATTGCCATGGATTCCTCGTAGACAGACTCCAAAAAACCGTAGCCCAGCTCGTTGTACACGTCGTAATACACGCCGATGATCTTGTCGGTCAGCTCCGCGTGTTTTAGTCCGACGCTATGCTCGTCCATGAGGTTCCCCAAGATATCCGTCGAGATCCGTGCAAATCCGTGGCGTTTTTTCCTATCGGCGGCGCTGCTCCTGCGCCAGGAAGAACTCGGCCAGCTCCAGGTCCGCGGGCGTGGTGATCTTGATGTTCTGCGCCGAACCCATTACCACCGCGACTTCGTGCCCGGTACGCTCCACCAGCGAGGCCTCGTCGGTGCCCTGGAAGCCGTCGGCCTGAGCCTCGTCGAAGGCCTTCTTCAGCACGTCGTAGCGGAAGCCCTGCGGCGTCTGCGCCATCACCACGCGCGCGCGCGGCAGGGTGGAGACAACCACGGCGCCGTCGGCCGTTCGGTCCACTTGTTTGACGGTGTCGATGGCCGGCAGCGCGGCGATGGCGGCCCCGTGCCGCACTGCCGCCTGGATCACGTTGCCGATGATCTCCGCGTCCACGAAGGGCCGCACCGCATCGTGTACCAGCACCAGGTCGTCGGGGGCGGCGTCGATCTTCGCCAAGCCGTTGGCCACCGACTGCTGGCGGTGCTCGCCGCCCTCGACCACCGTGATCTGCTTCTTCAGCCCTTCTTGCTGCAGCCGGGACTTGAAGCCTGCGGGATCATCGCCGCGCAACGCCAGGACGATCTCGCTGACCTCCGGCACGGCCTCAAACTTGCGCAGCGTGTGAATGAGGATGGGCGCGCCGCCGATCTCGGCAAACTGCTTGGAAGCGGCGGTCACGCGCGCCGGCTTGGCGCCCGCCGTCAATCCGCCCATGCGCGTGCCCAGCCCCGCCGCCGGAATGATGACGAAAACCTTCATAGGGGCGGAAAGTATACACGTTTCAGGTTTCACGTTTCAGATTTCAAGCCCCAACAAGAAGGGCGCAACCCTTGTTGCGCCCGAACGTGAAACATGAAACTCGAAACGTGAAACGCTACTCCACCGGCCTCTCCGCCATGATGGGTTGCGGCTTGGTGCTGGACTGCTGGCGCGGTTGCTCCGGACGCGGCGGGGCTGGTGCGGCCCGCTCGTCATACTTGCCGAAGATCATCTTGCCGGCGGTGGTCTGCAGCACCGAGGTGACGGCGATGTCGATGGTCTTGCCAATGGCTTTGCGCGCGTTGTCCACCACCACCATGGTGCCGTCGTCCAGGTAGGCCACGCCCTGGTTGTACTCCTTGCCTTCCTTCAGGATGAACACCTTCATGGTCTCGCCGGGCAGCACGATGGGCTTCAGCGAATTGGCCAGCTCGTTGATGTTCAGCACCTGCACCCCGTGCAGGCCGGCGACCTTGTTAAGGTTGAAATCGTTGGTGACGATCTTGCCGTCGTAGGCCTTGCCCATCTCGATCAGCTTCATGTCCACTTCGCGCACCTGCGGATAGTCGTCCTCGACGATCTGAATGTCGAGGGTGGTGAGCTTCTGGATGCGCTGCAGGATGTCCAGGCCGCGGCGGCCGCGGTTGCGCTTGAGCGAATCGGCGGAATCGGCCACCAGTTGCAGCTCGCGCAGCACGAACTGCGGGATGACGATGGTGCCGTCCAGGAACCCGGTCTCGGCGATATCGGCGATGCGGCCGTCGATGATGACGCTGGTGTCCAGGATTTTATAGCTGCGCTTGCCCTGCTTCTCCCCGCCGAAAACCCCGCCCAGCGCGGAAAGATTGAGCAGGTCGCCCTTGTTGGCCCCGATCACCAGGCCGACGTAAGCCATCAGCAGCATCACCAAAAGTTGCAGGAAGCTCTGCGTGCTGCCGGCAGGGACGCTGTTGCGGATGACCAGGCTGAACAGATAGGCGCCCAGGATGCCGAGCACGCTGCCAATGGCCGCCCCGATCAGCCGCCTCAGGCTGACCGCGCGCAGGCGCAGCTCGAACAGAATGACGGCGGCGCCCAACACCAGTCCCGCAGCCGTTGCCGCCTGCCGGCTCAGCCCAAAGGGCTGCAGCAACATGCAGGCAACCGCCAGAACCAGGATGAACACTATGCGAATGATTACGAGGTCCACGGTGACCTTCTTGCGGCCTACCCGCCGCGTCGCGGACTGAAGACACTGTACCAACCGCGCCGGTGCTTCCAGCCCGGGCCGATAAGAACTAAGAACTTAAGATGAGTTGCCTTGCTGCGCGGCTCTATTATTCTGCCGAGGGAACTATACCACGCGCGCCGCCACTCGGCTGGCATATCTAACGCACATCCCACCAGCAACTTACAAACCTGCGTCCGGCGTCGTGACGGTCGCGTGAGTCATCTGAACAGTTAACAGCCGGCCCGGTTTTGCGGTTGACCGCGCCTCCGCCAGGGCGCATGTTCAGCACGGCAGCCCAAGCGAAACCAGCGACGGCTGCCGCAGCTTTGCTCTGGCGTCGAACCAGACGCCTTGCCAAAAACCCTCTTCCGCTCCGGCGGAGGACCAAAAAGACCGGCGCACATTCTCGGGGGAGAAAGCGCCGGTTTTTCTTGCACTCAGCAGTCAGCACTCAGCAGTCAGCATTCAGCTTGAGCCTTCCGAGTTCCGTCATTCTTTCCTCCCTAGAGGCTTGCGAGGGATACCCGACGACTGCCGGTTTTGCTGAATGCTGAGAGCTGAATGCTGAGTGCTGAGTGCTGAGTGCTGAGCGCTGAATGCTGAATGCTTTTGCTGAATGCTGAATGCTGATTGCTGAATGCTTGCTATAATCCGCACTTCGTTACCCTGTCGATATGAAAGCCATTCTTGCTACGCGCAGCGGCGGTCCCGAAGTCCTCGAACTGCAAGACGTTCCCGATCCCCAGCCCAAGCCCGGAGAAGTGGTGGTCAAGGTGGAGGCCGTGGGGGTGAACTTTGCCGATACCATGATGACCCGCGGACTCTATCCCGGAGGCCCGCAGCCCCCCTACATCCCTGGTCTGGAGTTCGCCGGCATCGTGCCGGAGACGGGCGAGAAGGTGATTGGGCTGGTGCCCAAGGGCGCCTATGCGGAGCAGATTTCAGCCCGGCGCGAGGGGCTGCTGCCGTGGCCGGAGCGGTTAAGCGCGGCTGAAGCCGCCGCCTTTTCCATCAACTACTTCACCGCCTACTTCGCCTACTGGATGGCCGACGCCAAAGAGAACGAACGGGTGCTCATCCATGCCGCCGCCGGCGGCGTGGGGACTGCTGCCGTCGAACTGGGCAGGCTGTTTGGCGTCGAGACCTTCGGGACCTCGTCGTCGGATGAAAAGCTGGCCCGCCTGAAGGAACTCGGCCTCGACCACGGCATCAACTACAAGAAGGCCGATTACGAGCGCGCGGTGATGGAGATGACGGGCAGCGAAGGCGTGGATATCGTCTTCGAAATGCTGGGCGGAGAGCACACCGCCAAGAGCACGCGCTGCCTGCGTCCGTTGGGGCGCATGATCATCTATGGCACCGCCGGCGGCCAGCCGCCCCAGTTCGATTTTCCCGCCATGTTTCAACGCAACGCCAGCGTGCACGCGCTGTGGCTCACGCCCATGGCCGGGCATCGCGAGCACATGGCGCAGGCCTGGGAAGACATGCTTCCGTGGCTGGCCGAAGGCAAGCTGCATCCCATCGTCGGGCATCAGCTCCCGCTGGCCCAGGCGGCCGAGGCCCACCGGCTGATGCTCGAGCGGAAGAATTTTGGCAAGATCGTCTTGATGCCGTGAAGGCCCGCTCTTGGCTGTTAGCTCTTAGCTGCGAAAAGCCGGTTGCTTACTTCGATTCCGGCGCAGGTGGCGCAACCTCCTGCTTCTCCAGTTCCGCTGCGATTTGCACCGAGCCACTCGATATCCGTAGCTTCCGCTCCCAGGCCTTGTACCCGGCCTTTGTTATTTTGATCGCGTGCTCACCTGCCGCCACGCCGACTGACGATGGTGTATTTCCCGCGAATGCGCCGTCCAACTCAATGTCCGCACCGGCCGGGTTGGAGTCGATTTGCACGGTTGCCTGCGTTGCATTGGCGGATTCAGGCACTACTTCCGGCATCTCGGGCGGAGCGAATTTCGCCAGGTCGAGCGGCACGTTGCCGCTGACGTACGCAGTGATTTCCGTGCCTTTGGGGATGGTTATGTCCTTTCCGTGCATGAAAAGGAACAACGGCGCGGCGGGGAAGAAGACTATGGCCGTGCCGACCATCGCTGCCGTCATCGCGCCCGTATGTCCACCGCCCTTGGCTTCTTTCACAGCCCGCAGAGCAACCTTCTCCCCGTCGATCAGGCGAACCGAGTCGATGTTGACGTCTAGCTTTCCGCCTCGAGCCATGCGTCTCTTTGCCTGAGCTTCAGTAACGGACGCCCAAGCGATGCCGCCCTTGGGAACAACTAGCAATTCTCCGACGCGTACTTCCTCCAGAACCTCGAAATCGACTGTATCGCCGACGCGCGCGTCCGCCGAGGACAAATTCCTTGTCAATCGGAGCTTGACTGGCGTGCCGTCCTCCAGGACTGGTTTCCCGGGAGATGCTGCCGGAGCTTGAGCCTGAGGGCTGGCAGGCGGCGCTTGCGCCTGAGCTGCCGGTTGCTGCTGAGGAGTCTGGTTCGCATCTGGTGTCTGCGGGGGAACTGGCTGCTGCGGAGGGGACGCAGCTTCCTCTCCCATAGCAACCGTCACAACCAATAAGACTGACAGAAAAGAGACAATAACGCTGCGGCGCATAGAGATGCCTTTCCTTCAAATAGCGCGCTGTTAGGGATGAGAACAGCTGATTATGCGCCAACCTGGATTCCCGTCAAGGACATGCGAGGATTTGTTCGGTTTTCAGAACAAGCTCAGCCAGCCTTCGTCGAGCTAACAAAAACATAGGAGGCCAGTCTAAGGAGATGAAACACGGCGCGCTTTCCCTGAAGGAACTTTCCGCTGCGGTCAGGCGTACCTGCAAGAGAGATTTCTGAGGGAGGGACGCTACTGAGGGACAGATAGAAAAGGGGTTAAACAGATTGTCTCGCCGCGGGTTGGCGGCCAGGGCGAGGCGATCTTCGGGGGACGTTACAGTCCTTGCGGGCCGGCGTCCGTTTAACCCCCGGCGGCACATTGTAGAAGCTCTGCGCCGAAAAGCAAGCCCTCCGCCTCCCCCGGCGCAAACCGGTGGAAGCTGGCCGCCCGCCACAACCACTGCCGTTCGGCAGGTCATGGCCGAGCACCGAGGAGAGGCACAATGCACAAAGCATCGATCCTGAAAGTCATGGTTATCGCAGGCTTACTGACATTGGCCGTCAGCGCCTACGCAGCCAATACCATTACGCTCAACAGTCCCGCAACCCTGAACGGCAAACAATTGGACGCCGGGCAGTACGAAGTCAAGATCAGCGGAGACAGCGTCACCTTGCTGCGCGGCAAGACCGAGGTCGCAAGCGCCAAGGCCAAAATGGAAGGCCGGGACAGCAAGGCCCGCTTCAACACCGTAGTCACCAAGGACAGCGGCGGCAGCCTTCCCTCGATCACCGAGATCCAGTTCGAGGGCAAGAAGCAGGTGCTGGTGTTCGACAACACCTCGCAGGCGTCGAACCAACGGTAGAAACCTGGCTCACTCAAACAAAATGGGGAGCCAAGAGGCTCCCCAGGATTTCAAACTTACCACTTTCCACTTACCACTGTCTTCAGTACTTCGGCATCTTGGGATCCACCCGGTCCGACCATGCCAGCACGCCGCCTACCAGGTTCTTGACTTTGTGAAAGCCTGACTGGCGCAGGAATTCCACGGCCTTGGCGCTGCGCACGCCGGAGCGGCAGTGGGCGACGATCTCGCGGCTGGAGTCCAGCTCGTGCACGCGCCTGGGCAGATCGCCCAGCGGAATCAGGTAGCCGTTCAGGTTGCAGATCTGGAATTCGTGCGGCTCGCGCACGTCGAGGATAAAGATGTCCTCGCCGGCATCGAGGCGCTGCTTCAGCTCCTCGGGCTGGATCTCGGGTACTTTCGTTGTCACCGGGGCCTCCTCGCCGCGGATACCGCAAAACTCCTGGTAGTCGATCAGCCTGGTGATCGTGGGGTGGGTGCCGCAAACCGGGCAGTCGGGATTCTTACGCAATTTTAGCTCACGGAACTTCATGCCGAGAGCGTCGACCAGAAGCACGCGTCCAATAAGCGGTTCGCCCTTGCCGAGAATAAGCTTGACGGTCTCCGTGGCCTGGATCACTCCCACCAGTCCGGGCAGGATGCCCAGTACACCGCCTTCGGCGCACGATGGAACCAGCCCCGGCGGCGGCGGCTCGGGATACCAGCAGCGGTAGCACGGGCCATCTCTTGTCGCGAGCACGCTGGCCTGCCCTTCGAAGCGGAAGATGGAGCCGTAGACGTTGGGCTTGCCGCTCAGCACGCAGGCGTCGTTGACCAGGTAGCGGGTGGGGAAGTTGTCGGTGCCGTCAACGACGACGTCGAAGTCGCGGAAGATGGAGAGCGCGTTGTCGCTGGTGAGGCGCGTCTCGAACTTGCGCACCTCGACGAAGGGATTGATGCCCTGGATGCTCTCTGCGGCGGAATCCAGCTTCTTGCGTCCCACATCGTCAGTCGAGTGGATGATCTGCCGCTGCAGGTTGGTGAAGTCCACCACGTCGAAATCGACGATGCCCAGCGTTCCCACCCCCGCCGCGGCCAGATACATCGCCAAGGGCGACCCCAGGCCGCCGGCGCCGATGCACAGCACCTTGGCCGCCTTTAGCTTGAGCTGACCCTCCATGCCCACCTCGGGCATGATGAGGTGGCGCGAGTAGCGCAGCACTTCTTCGTTGGAGAGCGTCACGGGTTGGATGTTTTCTGCAATAGTGGCCATAGGTTTTTTCCGAAAGAGTTTTGCTCTTGGCTCTTAGCCTTTGGCTTTTGGCTTGACCTGATTTTCTCGGGGGTTAAAGCCAAGAGCTAAGAGCCAAGAGCTGGCAACAACAACAACAGCCGCCGGCGATGGAAGGAACGATGGAAAGCGTGTCGCCATCCTGCACGGGCGTGTTTTCCTTCTGGAGGTATCGGATGTCCTCGTCGTTCAGGTACACGTTGACGAAGGCGCGCAGCTTGCCATCGTCGGTGTAGAGATGCCGGCGCAGATCGGAATATTGCGACGTCAGGCCGGATAGGGCTTCGCCCACCGTCCTGGCCGGCACGTCCACCGTGTCCTTCTTGGCGGCGTATTGCCGCAGCGGTGTTGGGATCAGGATTTTCATGCGTTCTTTCTACAGATGATGTTTGAGGTCACCGCGATTCACCGGCTCGTCGGCCATTCGCTCTTGCTCAATCGGCCGCCTCCGCCGCCAGCACCCGTACCGGCTCGTCGGTGAAGCGCTTGTCCTCTTCCCCCGTGCCCTCGAGAGCGAAGGAGTTGGTTACTGCCGCCCGCCCTTGCTCCACCCTCGTGATCACGTACGAGCAACCGATCCAGTGGGCCTCGGCCAGGTCGGTTTGCGACCACTGCGCCGCGCAGTCGGGGTGCGAGTGATAAAATCCCACAATATCCAAGCCACGCTCGCGCGACTGCCGCTGGATGCGTACCAGCTCGCGGGGATCGATATTGTACCGATTCTGCGGCGAATCGACGCGGGTATTTCCCGCCCGCACTACGGCCTCGACCCCACGCTCATCGCCGTCAATCCGCCCCAGCATTACCCCGCAGCACTCGTGCGGATAGGTTTCCTCGCCGTGCCGGCGAAGCGAGTCGAGCTCGGATTGACGGATGGTCAGCATGTTCGGAATTGAGTCATTGGGCCATTGATTCATTGAGTCATTGAAAAGAGAGCGCCTGGGCCTCAATGGCTCAATGACCCAATGGCTCAATGGCTCAATCTTCCCAAAATCTCTCACTCAAGTATTTGTCGCCCGAATCGGGAAAGATGGTGACGATCACCGCCTTCTGCCGCCGGCGCATCAGTTGCTGCGCGATCTGCAGGCAGCCCGCCACGGCCCCGCCCGCCGAGATCCCCACCAGCAGCCCTTCTTCGCGTGCCAGGCGCTTCACCGTAGCGTAGGCCGCCTCGGTGGTGACCGCCAAACCCTCGTCCGCCAGCTTGGGATCGTAGATCCCGGGGACGATCGCGGTGGCCATGTGCTTGGCGCCCTCGATGCCGTGGAACGACGAATCGGGTTGCAGCGAGATGCAGCGGATCTTCGGATTGAGCTCCTTCAGCCTGCGGCTGGTGCCGACGAAGGTCCCGCTGGTCCCCATCATGGCGACGAAGTGGGTCACGCGTCCGTGGGTCTGCTGCCATATCTCGTTCCCGGTGGTCCAGTAATGGGCCTGCCAGTTAGCGGGATTGGAATACTGGTCGGCGTAGAAGTACTTCTCCGGCTCGGCCGCGATGATGGCGCGCGCCTTGCGGATGGCGCCGTCCGAACCCTCATCGGGATCGGTATAGATGATGTTCGCGCCGTAGGCGCTGAGAATGCGCTTGCGCTCCACCGAAACGTTGGACGGCATGCACAGCGTGACGCTGAACCCCATGACCGCGCCGATCATGGCGTAAGCAATCCCGGTATTGCCGCTGGTGGAATCGAGCAGCATCCTGCCGGGGGCGAGTTGGCCGCTGCGCATCGCTTCCTGCACGATGTTGTGCGCGGCGCGATCCTTCACCGAACCGCCAGGATTGAACCACTCCGCCTTGGCCAGGATTTCGACCCCAGGCAGGCCCTCGGCGATCCGCTCCAGCCGCAGCAAAGGGGTGTTGCCGATGCGCGCCAGCGCACTCTCACCCAGGCGCGCGAGTTCCTCGCGGCCGGCGGCATCGGGAATCTTCACCACTCTCGTTACCAAAGGACGATCCATCCCGTCTTTCGTTCGGATGCGCGGACCCATTTTGCAACGCCGCGGTAAGTGCCTGCACAGAGCAGGCTTACCCAGGCTTTACGCGGATTCCCCCACCCGGAGAAAACGACTAGTGTATAAAAACCGGTTGCGCTCGGACAAGCGAACCGTTATTGCTTGTATCGTACTCGAGCCGGGCCGCCACTGTAGCCGTTTTTCGGCCGCCCGGCATCTGAGGAGTTAGATTCACGCGCCGCGACGAAGGTTCAGGAGTATCGTGCCGGCGCCAAGAGCAAGACTTATGGCCAAGAATATAACCCAGAAGAGTTATGACGACGCGGTCGCCTGGCTGCGTGAGCATGGCTTCGACATCCTCGAGGCCCCCGGCACGCAAAACCGCGTTTTCCTGAAGAAGCTGAACGTCTCCGCCGCCATCGAGAAGACCAAAGACGGCGGAGTGAAGATCTTCGCCCGCCCCGGCTACCTGGTCGGCGGCGAGATCGCCAAGCTCATCGACCGCGGCTACCAGAAGTTTCTGCGCACCACCAAGACGGAAGTGCCGGCCACCGCCGACCACCTCACCGCCATCCACCAGTTCACGGAAGAGTTGAAGGAAGCCACCGGCGCAACCAGCCTGTATAACGAATCGCTGGGCACGGTGACCGATGACCACGTCTATGACCGGGTGGAAGAGCGCGACAAGCCTGTCACCCAGCGCCCCAAGCGTCCGTGGGACGCCAAGCCGCAGCCGGCCACCAGCAAACGGCACGCCTAGCCCTTCCGCCGCGGATAAACGCGGATCAACGCGGATTCAAAAAACAGCCACGGATTTGAGTGGATGTTCACAGATCTGATTCTTGATCTGTGCTCATCCGTGGAAATCCGTGGCGTTTTTCGAGTTTTATCCGCGTCTATCCGCGTGAATCCGCGGCGAAGAAGTTCAGTATCCTGATCATCCGCGGCGAAAGAAGTTCACCGCTTCGCGCGCTGCAACTCGCGGTAAGCCTCGCTGCGCGAGACACCCATCTCCTTCGCCACCAGCTTCAGCGCGGCCTTCTCGTCGAGCTTGCGCTCGTCCATCACCTGCTCCAGGCGCTGGCGGATACTGGTCGCTGTCCGTACCGGCGCTTTGTGCTCGCCGGCTTCCTCGGCGCGGCCGATGAGCAGTGTGATCTCGCCCTTGACCTCGCCCCGTTCGCGCAACTTCTCCAGAACTTCGTCGGCGCGTCCGCGGAGGAATTCCTCGTGCAGCTTGGTGACTTCGCGCGCAATCACCACGTGGCGCGAGCCGCCCATGATGGCGGCCACGTCCGCGAGCGTCTCGAGGATGCGATGCGGCGCGTCATAGTAAATGACGGTGCGGGGCGCGTCTCGGACCTTCTCCAGCTCGTCGCGCCGCTCACCGCTCTTGGCGGGAAGAAAACCGTGGAACTTAAAGGAATCCGTGGGCAAGCCGCTGGCCGCCAGCGCCGCCACAAATGCCGAGGCGCCGGGAATCGGAATCACCGGTACGTGGTGCCGGATGGCCAGCGTGATCAGCCGGTAGCCGGGATCGGAGATGGAAGGCATGCCGGCGTCGGAAACCAGCGCCAGCCGGCCGCCCTGCTCCAGGTCGACGATCAACTCGGCGGCCCGCGTCATCTCGTTGTGCTCGTGGTAGCTGATCATCCGCGTCTGGATGCCGTAGTGGTCCAGCAGCTTGCGCGTCTGGCGCGTGTCCTCGCAGGCGATCAGATCCACTTCCTTCAGCACGCGCAGCGCCCGCAGCGTGATGTCTTCCAGATTGCCGATGGGAGTGGCAACCACATACAGACAGGGGCCATGTGACGTTTCGTTGCCGCGCACGGGCTCGCCGTTGGCCTTCATCGGGCCAAGTCTATACCCGTAGGACCGCTCGGGGCCACTCGCCAATCAGAATTGGCTATTGGCTCTTAGCTTTTGGCTTTTGGCCAAGAGCCAAGAGCTAAGAGCCAACAGCCCCAAAAATCCGTTCGAATTACTCAATAGGTTAAAATCCTTCCGTGCCTCTCCACGAGTTTCAGTGCCGCAAATGCGGGCATCGCTTCGAGCGCATCCAGAAATTTTCCGATTCCGATCCCAAGAAGTGTCCCAAATGCGGCGCCGGAAAGCTGGAACGGCTGCTGCATGCGTCCTCGTTACGGTTCAAGGGCTCGGGCTGGTATGCCACCGAACATCCCAGCAAAGGCATGGCCGAGGGGGCGAAGAAGGAAAGCGGCGACACCGAGAGCAGTGCCGCGCCAGCCAAGGACGCGCCAGCCAAGGAAAAGACCGAGTCCAAACCGAAATCCGAGCCCAAGAAGAAGTAGCCATGGAACTGCGGACCATCGAGCCTTTTATCGAATATTTCGACAAGGTGCGCGCGCGCACCATGCGCGTGGTCAAGAGCAT
>JBKQPN010000083.1:0-10036 GCA_052145015.1 Terriglobales bacterium | reverse complement strand
CCGGCGCACAGCAACGGAGCGGCGTTTTCGTCAGAGAAATTCTTGGGGATCTGGTACGCGAAGTCCGCAGGGACGACAACCGCTTCGGAGTATCCGCCATTCACGTCGTACCCGGTGAACTTGGCGTTGGCGCACAGATTTTCCGAGGCGCGGCGGCAATACTCACAACTTCCGTCTGTCGAATGCAGCCAGATGATGCCGGCGCGATCGCCCTCTCGAAAGCCCTTGGCTCCCGCACCCAGCGCATCGACGATGCCGACAACCTGATGTCCCGGCACGACCGGCAGCTTGTGCATGGGTAGCTCGCCTTGCACGATGTGCAGGTCGGTATGGCAGACGCCGCAAACACGCACCCGCACGCGAATCTCTCCTGGCTCGGGTGCGGGTTCCGGGATGTCCCGGGCTTGGAGCGGTTCTTCTTCGGCAGGCCGAGGAGTTTCGAGCACCATGGCACGCATAGGCGGAGTTTACATAAAAACTGGAGGGTGGGGGTTTGAGGTCAGCCGATACGCACCGCCTGCAGCGGTTCGAGCTGCGCAGTGAAGTGACGCAGAAACGGAGCCCCCTCCATCAGCTTGAGGCCCACAATCTGGTCGCGGCGCTTCCAGACTTCCAGAATCACCTCGATGACGTAATCGATGTGGCTCTGCGTATAGACGCGCCGCGGAATCGCCAGCCGCACCAGATCCATTCTGGCTGCGGCGCCGAACATCAAGGTTCCGATCTCCACCGAACGTATGCCGCCCTCGAGATAGAGTTCGTTCGCCAGGGCCACACCGGGGAACTCGGCCGGAGGGATGTGCGGCAGAAACGCACGGGCGTCGATGTAGATGGCGTGACCTCCGGGAGGATGCACGATGGGAACACCGTACTCGGCGATGTGATTGCCGAGATAGCCTGTGGACGTAATCCGGTATCTCAGGTAATCCTCGTCGAGCGCTTCCTGCAGGCCGACGGCAATCGCGTCCAGATCGCGCCCCGCCATGCCGCCGTAGGTGGGATAGCCCTCGGTGAGGATGAGCAGGTTGGTCTCCTGCGCGGCCAGCACGTCGTCGTTGGTGCAAAGGAAGCCGCCGATGTTCGCCATCCCGTCCTTCTTGGCGGACATGGTGCAGCCGTCGCCCAGCGCGAACATCTCCTGCGCGATCTGCTTCGGAGTCCTGGACTCATAGCCTTTCTCGCGCAGCTTGATGAAGTAGGAATTCTCGGCGAAGCGGCAGGCGTCGAAATAAAGCGGGATGCGATACCGGCGGCAGACCGCGCTCACGGCGCGCGCGTTCTCCATGGATACCGGTTGGCCGCCGCCGGAATTGTTGGTGATGGTCAGCATCACCAGGGGGATGCGCTCGCGGCCGACGCGCTGGATCAGTTCTTCGAGCGCCGCCACATCCATGTTGCCTTTGAAGGGATGGACCAGCGCCGGTTGCTTACCTTCGGCGATGGGCAGGTCCACCGCCTCGGCGCCCACGAACTCGATGTTGGCGCGCGTGGTGTCGAAGTGCGTGTTGTTCGGGACCACGTCTCCCTTCTTGCACATCACGCTGAACAGGATGCGCTCGGCGGCGCGGCCCTGGTGCGTGGGGATCACGTGGCTGTAGCCGAAGATCTCCTGCACCGAGGCGCGGAAGCGGTCAAAGCTGCGGCTGCCGGCATAGCTCTCATCGCCTTCCATGATCGCAGCCCACTGATGGGTAGACATGGCGCCAGTGCCGGAATCGGTCAGCAGATCGATCAGGACATCGTCGGCCGAGACCAGAAACAGGTTGTGATGCGCCGCGCGCAGCAGCGCCTCGCGATCGGCGCGGGTCGTCCAGCGGATCGGCTCCACGCTCTTGATGCGAAATGGCTCGATGATGGTCTTCATGCGCGACCGAACCTCGGCCCACCAGCAGCGGCCCAATCGAATTCATCCGTCATTTGCGGCGTTGGGAATCGCTGTTCTTATCGGAACCGCTCCCCGTTGCGGTTTCGCTCTTCGCCAACGTGTCACAAGGCCTTTGCCTGACGATATCGGCAACGCGCTCGATCCACTGTTCTGGAGTCAGCTTCACAACTTCTTTGGACTTTAGAACACCACCATTTTCAAGCGGCGGGCCGGATGCACGAGCGATCTCGATTTCAACGGAAGTGGGACCCAGGACGCCATCTGTTTGCAACGATACGTTGGCGTCCTTCGGGATTTTGAGTGCATACGGTGTCCGTAGCGCCATAGTGACTTCGGCGGGAGTGGCGCTCAGCTCAGGGCGTACGCGCACGCTAGTGACAGAACCGATGTCAACTCCAGCCATTCGCACAGATGCACCCGCGCGCAAACCCTGCGCGTCCTGAAAATAAGCTCTTACCTCACGGCGGTACTGCAACGGCTTAACGACTAGAAATACGATAGCCGCGATTGCTACGACCAGCACAACAATGACAAATCGTTTTCGCATATGGCCTCTGTCTGATCGAGACCATTGTATGCCTCACAGCGAAATTCGAATCCCGGCCGTCTGTATGATGTGCACAGGAGGACGACGTGACCATTCGCATCGGCATCTTGGGCGATTTCAACCCGGAGTTTCCAGCGCACACCACCATCGGTCCCAGCCTGCAGCATGCCGGGCGCGCTCTCGGCGTTGAAGTCGAGTCGCAGTGGCTGGCGACGCCTTCGCTGGTGGGAGCCGAGGGCGAGCGGCTGATGGCCGGGTATCACGGGCTGTGGGCGGCGCCGGCGAGTCCGTACCAGAGCATGGAGGGCATGCTGCACGGCATCGAGTTCGCGCGGCGGCGTGACTGGCCGTTCGTCGGCACTTGAGGGGGCTTCCAATATGCTCTGGTAGAGTATGCGCGCAACGTCATGGGACTGGCCGACGCCGATACGGCGGAGAACGGTTCCGATTCCAAACACATCGTCATTACGCCCGTGCTGTGCGCGGTTCCGAACCGCACCCCCGGCGATCCCAAGCTGGTTGGACCGATTGCGGGCATCCGCATGGAGCCGGGGACAAAGCTCCATGCAATCTACGGCGGGGCCGAGGCCATCGAGGAGCACTTCTGCAATTACGAGGTGAACGCGGAATATGTCAGCCGGTTCGAGGCCGCAGGATTGCGGCTCGCCGCCTGGGGACCGCAGGGCGAACTGAAGGCGTTCGAACTCCCGACGCATCGTTTTTTCGTTGCGATGCTGTTCCAGCCGCAGCGCGCGCACAAGCAGCCGCATCCGGTGGTGATGGCGTTTGTTAAGGCGGCGGCATTGCAGTCATCCCCCCTCGCGCTGTCATCCTGAGCGAGCGCGCCCGACCCTTCGGCTTCGCTCAGGGCAAGCGTCGGCGCGCGGGTCGAAGGACCCCTATTCCCAAGATTATCGCAGGGTAGGGGTGCTTCGACTCGTGCGGGCAAAACCGGCCCGCACTCGCTCAGCATGACACGGGTTGACTACATCCACTAAAGGAATTTTGCCCCCGGATGTGCACGCGGCGCTTGCCGCAGAGCGCCGGCGGGTCTACCATAGCCGGTTCCTATGCCCAAGGTTTCTCTCTTCATTCCGTGCTTCGTGGACCAGCTCAGCCCGCAGGTAGGTATGGATGTGGTGCGTGTGCTTCGCCGCATCGGGTACGAGGTGGATTTTCCCGAAGCCCAGACTTGCTGCGGACAGCCGGCGTTCAACACCGGATACTGGGATGAAGCCCGGCCGCTGGCCGAGCGCTTTGTGCGAATCTTCAGCTCGGCCGAGGCGGTGGTTTCTCCTTCGGGCTCCTGCACCACCATGGTGAAGGTCTTCTACCCGGAGCTGCTGGCGGGAACTCCGCTGCACGACGATGCCGTCAAGCTGGGCGAGCGCGTCTACGAATTCACCCAGTTCCTGGTGAAGGTCGCCAAAGTCACCGACGTGGGCGCGAGCTTCCCGCACAAGGTCACGTTCCACGATTCCTGCCACGGACTGCGCGAACTTCATCTCAAGCAGGAGCCCCGCGAGTTGCTGAAGAACGTCCGCGGGCTGGAACTGGTCGACTTGCCCTACGGCGAGGAGTGTTGCGGATTCGGCGGCGCGTTTTCGGTGAAGTACGCCATGATCTCCGCCGCCATGGGCGACACCAAGGCCGGCAACATCGAGAAGTCCGGCGCGGAATATGTGACCGCGGCCGACCCCAGTTGCCTGATGCACATCGAGGGCATCCTCCGCAGGAAGAAATCGGCGGCGCGCACCATTCACGTGGCCAGCATTCTGGCGCAGACGGCCGCGGGCGAACAAGCTTCGGCCGCTGGAAGGGGAGGGCGATGAGCACCGCCGGCCAGGAGTTCCTGCGCAAAGCTGCGGAGAAGTCCGCCGACCTGGTGCACCGCGGCATCGTCCGCTGGAACATCGACCAATACGACACCGGCGTGGGCAAGGGCAAAACCCGCTTCGCCGACTGGAGCGCGGCTCGCCAGCGCTGCCACGACATCAAGTGGGAAGCCGTCAACCATCTCGACAAATACCTGCTTCAGTTCGAGCAGAAAGTGAAGGAGAACGGCGGACACGTTTTCTGGGCGGAGAACGGCGAGGAGGCGCGGCAGTACATCTGCGACGTAGCCGCGCGCCACGGTGTAAAGAAGGTGGTCAAGTCGAAGTCGATGGTCAGCGAGGAGATCCACCTGGCCACGGCGCTGGAGAAGATGGGTATCGAGGTGGTGGAGACCGACCTCGGCGAATTTATCGTGCAGTTGCGCAACGAGCCGCCCTATCACATCGTCACGCCGGCGATGCACCTGAACCGCCAGCAAGTCTCAAAGCTCTTCCACGAAAAGCTGGGAGCGGCGGAAACGCTGGACCCGCCGGAGCTGGTGGCGATCGCGCGGCGCTGGCTGCGGAAGTCGTTTTTCTCCGCCGAAATGGGCATCAGCGGCGCCAACTTCCTGATCGCTGACGCCGGTATGGTGACCATCACCACCAACGAAGGTAACGGCCGGCTCAGCACCAGTGTGCCCAGGATCCACGTAGCGCTGACTGGCATCGAGAAGGTGATCCCGCGCTTGCAGGATCTGGCCACGCTCTGGCCCACGCTGGCCACGACCGGGACGGGTCAGCCGATCACCTGCTACAACACGCTCATGGGCGGGGCACGGCGCGCGGGCGAGGTGGACGGCCCGGAAGAATTCCACGTGGTGCTGGTGGACAACGGGCGCAGCGAGCTGCTGGCCGACTTGGAGCAGCGCGAAATCCTCCACTGCATCCGCTGCGGCGCCTGCATCAACGCCTGCCCGGTATTCCGTAACATCGGCGGACATGCCTACGGCGTGACGTATCCCGGCCCTATCGGCAGCGTGCTCGAGCCGCACCTGCGCGGCTTGAAGGAGTACCAGCATCTCTCCTTCGCGTCGTCGCTGTGCGGCGCTTGCACCGACGTCTGCCCCGTCCACATCGAACTCCACCACCACTTGCTGCATAACCGGCGCAACGCCATCCATGAAGGCACTCATTCCGCCTCGGAACGTTTGGGAATTAAGCTGTTCCGCTGGACCATGATGAGCGCCGGACGCTTCCGATTTTTCGGATGGCTGGGCCGCATGGCCTTGCGCGTGATTCACGGCATGGGGCTGGAGGGCACGGCGCTCGATCCCATGCGCCCGTGGACCAAGGACCGTGCCGCGCCGGCGATGCCGCACGAGTCCTTCCGTGATTTGTGGAGAAAGCAGAATGGCGTCCGCTGACAACCCGAGCCGTGAGCGCATCCTAGGGCGCATCCGCGCTGCCGTCCAGACCACGGCGCCGCATCACGACGGCCCTGCCGGGCAGATGTTCACGCCGGTCACCGACCCGCTCGACCGCTTCCAGAAGGAGTGCGCGGCCAACATCACGGAATGCACGGTCACGGCCGACACGGCGGCCAGCGCCGCTGCCATCGCCAATGTACTGGCTTCGCTTCCGCCAGGGGAAATCTTCGCGCAGGACGCGCCGGAACTCCGCGCCATGGTCAGCGCCTTCAAGGACGGCCGCCCGCTGCGCTGGTCCAGCGAAGGCCCACCCAACGAGGCGTCCCAAGCGACAATCACTCTATGCGAAGCCCTGGTGGCGCAGACCGGTTCGGTTCTGGTTTCGTCGGCGAACGGCGGACGGCAGGCCACCGTCATCGCGCCGGTGCACATCGTCTTTGCCAAGCTCAACCAGCTCGTGCCCGATCTGGAGGCGGTTTTCGCCCGGGTTTACGAACGGGGGATCGCCAGCAAGAATTCCTACGTGTGCCTGATCACCGGTTCCAGCCGCACGGCCGATATCGAGAAGATCCTGATCATGGGCGCGCACGGCCCGCGCCGGCTGATCGTGGTGCTGCAAACCGGCGGGTAATGCCTGAGACGCAGCGAGCTACACCTCATCACGCTGGCGGGTGATTGCAGTCACTGCATATCCGGCATCTAACCTTGAGGATGTCTGTGGCGGACCAGGCTTCGCCTGTCCTTAATAGGTTCATCCCAGGCCCTTTCGCGCCGGCGTTCAGCCGCGTTCAAGCGAAGCCGGCGCATGGCGTCCAGCAATGATTCTGAATCACCGGATCGTGGTTCCGGTGCTCCCGGCCGGATCCGGCACTCTAAAAGGAGTGGCCAATGCCAGAGAACACTGTCACCGTAGTTGACAATCGCACCAACAAAACCTACACCCTGCCGGTCGAGAACGGGACCATCCGGGCCATGGATCTGCGGCAGATCAAGACCGGTCCCGAGGATTTCGGGCTGATGACCTACGACCCGGCGTTCATGAACACAGCTTCCTGCAAGAGCTCGATCACCTTCATCGACGGCGAGCGCGGCATCCTCCGCTACCGCGGCTACAACATCGAGGAACTGGCCGAGAACTGCACGTTCCTGCAAGTCGCCTACCTGCTGCTGTTCGGCGAGTTGCCGGACGAGAAGCAGACCAAAGAATGGGTCAAGCAAATCACCCACCACACCATGCTGCACGAGACCACCAAGGAGTCCATGCAGCGTTTCCGTTATGACGCGCACCCCATGGGTGTGCTGACCGCGACGGTGGCGGCGCTCTCCACCGTGTATCCCGAGGCCAAGAACGTCCGCGACCGGGAGACGCGCCTGCACCAGATCATTCGGCTGATCGCCAAGGTGCCGACCATGGCGGCCTACTCATACCGCCACAACCTGGGTTTCCCCTACGTGTATCCCGACAACGACCTCAGCTTCACCGAGAACTTCATGAACATGCTGTGGAAGATGGTGGAGCCCAAGTACATAGCCAACCCGGTCATGGCGCGGGCGCTGGACATTCTGTTCATCCTGCACGCCGACCACGAGCAGAATTGCTCGGCCAACACCATGCGCTGCGCCGGAAGCTCCGAAGCCGATCCCTACCTGGCGGTGGCGGCTGCCTGTGCCGCGCTCGCCGGACCGCTGCATGGCGGGGCCAATGAAGCCGTCCTTACCATGCTGGCCGAGATCGGCAACAAGAACAACATCCCTGCTTACATCAAGCGGGTCAAGGAAGGCCATGGCAAGCTGATGGGATTCGGGCACCGGGTCTATAAGAACTACGACCCGCGCGCGCGGATCATCAAGCACATCGCCGACCAGGTTTTCCAGGTAACCGGCAAGAATCCCAAGCTGGAGATCGCGCTGGAGCTGGAGAAGATCGCGCTGGAAGACGAGTATTTCATCAGCCGCAAGCTCTATCCCAACGTGGACTTCTACTCCGGGATCATCTACCAGGCGATGGGCTTCAAGCCGGAGATGTTCACCGTGCTGTTCGCCATTCCCCGCGTCGCCGGCTGGCTCGCCCAGTGGAACGAGCTGATGGACGACAAGGAGCAGAAGATCTCGCGCCCGCGGCAGGTCTACACCGGGCACGAGTTGCGGAAGATCGACACTTCGCGATTTTCCGTCGTGAAGGCGATGTCACGGTAGGCCCGCCTTTTTTCATCGGGCGCCGGGTGCAATCCGGCGCCCTTTTTATTGATAGAATTACGCTCTTGACGCCGATGCCGCGGCGGAGGTGGAGCATGACTTACGAGAATCTGCTGTTTGAGACCGAAGGCCCGATTGGGGTGATCACGCTGAACCGTCCCCAGCGGCGCAACGCCCTCTCGCTCGAAATGATGCAGGAGCTGATCGCGTGTCTCAATGCCATTGGACAGGATTCAGCGCTGCGGGTAGTGATCCTGGCCGCAGCAGGGAAGGTGTTTTCCTCCGGCCACGATCTCGGACAGATGGTGGGCAAGGACCTCAGCTACTATCGGCGCATTTTCGATGTTTGCTCAGAATTGATGATGAAGTTGCAGGCCATCCCGCAGCCGGTGATCGCTGAAGTGCAGGGCATCGCCACCGCTGCCGGCTGCCAGCTCGTCGCCACCTGCGACCTCGCTATCGCCTGCGAGGAAGCCGCGTTCGCCACGCCGGGCGTCAAGATCGGCCTGTTCTGCTCCACGCCCATGGTGGCCCTCAGCCGCGCCATCGGCCGCAAGCGCGCCCTGCAGATGTTGTTCACCGGCGACATGGTTCCCTCAACCATCGCCGCCGAATGGGGCCTGGTCAATAACGTGGTGCCCGCCAGCGCTCTCAAAGAAGAAACCCGCAAGCTCGCCAAGCGCATCGCCGATGCCAGTCCGCTGACGGTAGGAATTGGCAAGCAGGCGTTCTATGCGCAGATCGACCTCGACCAGCCCAAAGCGTACGCCTATGCGAAGGAGGTCATGGCGATGAACTCCATGGCCGCCGACGCGCAGGAAGGCATCTCGGCGTTTTTAGAGAAACGTGCGGCGTGCTGGGCGGGAAAGTAGGACCTTCCGTCGCCGCGGATTTGCGGGGATCAACGCGGATTTTTTGGGGCAGCATGAGTGATCCGCATACATCCGCGTTTATCCGTGGCGGATCTAGGCAAGGGCTCTTTGCAATTCCGCCAGACTGCCGATGATCGCATCCGGCCGGAGACCGAGTTCCTCCTCCGGCGCTTTGGAGCGGTTAATCCAGCAGGTCCACAGCCCGAAACTCTTCGCGCCGGCGATGTCCCAAAAATTCGAAGAGATGAAGCCGATTGCATCTTGCGGGACCTTAAGGTGGCGCGGCGCCAGTTCATACACGCGCGGGCTGGGCTTGAAGATCTTCACTTCGTCCACGCTGATGACATCGGCGAAGACTTCCTTGAGGCCTGCGCTCTCGACCACCGCCGCCAGCATGCGTGGAGAGCCATTCGACAGGATCGCGAGCTTGTAGCGTGCGAGCGATTGCAGCGCCTGCCGGACCTCGGGATACGGATCGAGGTGCAGGTAAGCATCCATCAGCTTCGTGCGCGTCGCTGGCGGGCAGTCGAGATTCAGGCTGCGGCAAGCGAAGACCAGCGCCGATTCCGTCACCTGCCAGAAGTCCTCATAGCGTCCCATCAGGCTGCGCAGCCAGGTGTACTCCAGTTGCTTGGCGCGCCAGAGCTGGCTCAACGCGGGGCCTTTGTCGGGAAACACCTGGTTGCAGGTGGAGATCACGGAATGCACGTCGAAGAGCGTTCCGTAAGCGTCGAAGGCAAGGGCTTGGATGGCGGATGACATGTTTCTCTCCCCATAATTTGTCATCCCGAGCGAAGCGCGATGTGAGCGCCTCGCGAACGGAGCGCGAGTCGAGGGACCTTGCGTTTAGGAAAAACCAAGATTCCTCGCTGCGCCCTCACTCGGAAAGCTCGCTCGGGCGGCTCGGAATGACAATACAATCGGCGTGCTGCAGCGCGGCTGAAGCCGCGCCCCTTCAAAGCAGCCTCTTGAAGTCGTCAGCGCGCGCCGAACCGCCGCGCTTCGTAGGCCGCGATCTCGGGTTCGTGCCGGAGGGTGAGGCCGATATCGTCCAGCCCTTCGAGCAGGCAGCGTCGGCTGAAGTCGTCGATCTCGAACGAGGCAGCGAGGCCCAGATCGTCGCGCACCTGCCGCTGTTCGAGGTCGACAGTCACGCGGTATCCCTCGACTTCCTGCGCCCGCTTCATGATGGTGGCTACCTGCGCTTCCGGCAACACGACCGTCAGCAGTCCGTTCTTCAGGCAGTTGTTGGCGAAAATGTCGGCGAACGACGGCGCGATGATGGCGCGGAA
>JBKQPN010000082.1:0-4442 GCA_052145015.1 Terriglobales bacterium | reverse complement strand
GCCGCTCGAGTTGCTGCTGTTTCAACAGCCGGTGCATGCCGGCATCGGCGGCGATTACAGTGTGGGCGTCCGCTATCGACCGCCGCTGACGGATAACATGATCGTCACCTCGGGAATCTCCGCGCTCGCGCCGTGGCAGGGCTTCCGCGAGATCTATACCGGCCAGGTATTGTTCTCGGTGTTCGCCAATGTGAAGCTGAAGTTCTAGCGGGATGGAAGAAGTGTAAGAACGGAGCGATTTGTTTGAAGGGCGCGGCTTCAGCCGCGCCGTTCGAAGGACCAGTGAATTCGGGCTTCAGCCCCTGAGGGGAACTGACGGAGAAAATTGAGAAAAACCAAGATCCTTCGCGACCGCTTCCCGGGCTGGAGAAAACGCCCGGGGCCCTCGGTCGCTCAGGATGACATTTCTTAAAGTTGTTTTACCGCGGGGCTGAAGGAAACTACTTTGAGGGACACCACGGCCAGAATCGCGCCACTCTTGATCATCGCAATCGCGCTCTGCGGCGTGCTGCGAACCCGAGCGCAGGCTCCTGCAACTTCTGAGCCGGGCGGCCTTCGCATTGAGCAGACCGCGGAAGATGTCGAACGCAAAAGCGCAGGCTGCGTGAGCTGCCACAAGACCGACGAGCCCACCATGCATGCCACCGCAACGGTGCGCCTCGGCTGCACTGACTGCCACGGCGGCGACGCGACCGTCACCGCGCCCGCCGGCTCCGCCATCGGGACTCCGCCTTACATCGATGCCGAACGCCGCGCCCATCCTCAGCCACGCCTCGCGCAGAATGCCCGCAGCTCGGCCAATCCCGTGCGTGCCTATACCGGATGGCTGAAGGAAGATTGGGCATACATACGATTCGTCAATCCCGGCGACTTGCGCGTGCTCGATTCCACCTGCGCCACCGCCGGTTGCCACGTCACCGAAGCACGCGCGGTGCGCAGCAGCATGATGACCCACGGCGCCATGCTGTGGGGCGCTGCCCTATACAACAACGGCTCCTTCCCGCTGAAGAACCCGCATTTCGGAGAAAGCTACGCGTCGGACGGAACCCCGCAGCGCCTGCAGACTTGGCCGCCGCCGACCGCCGAAGAGACGCAGAAGAAGGGCATTCTCCCCTTCCTCGAACCGCTGGAGCGTTGGGAGGTCTCGCAGCCCGGCAACGTGCTGCGCGTGTTCGAACGCGGAGGCGGCGCGCGCGCCGAAGTCGGTAATCCGCTGCCTGACGAAGCTCCCGGACGTCCCGACTCCAAGCTCAGCGACCGCGGCTTCGGCACCATCAACCGCACCGATCCTGTATTTCTGGGACTGCAGAAGACGCGACTGATGGATCCCATGCTCTCGCTGCCGGGGACCAACGATCATCCCGGCGACTATCGCGCCAGCGGCTGCTCGGCCTGCCACGTCGTCTATGCCAACGACCGCTCTCCCGAGCACTCTGGCGTTTACGCCTCCCACGGCAACACAGGGCGTGCGGCTACTTCAGACCAGACCATCCCGCGCAACGAATCCGGCCATCCCATTCGCCACCAATTCACGCGCTCCATTCCCTCCAGCCAGTGCATGGTGTGCCACATGCATCCCGGCACCAACATGGTGGCCAGCTACTTCGGCGTCACCTGGTGGGACAACGAAGTGGACGGTGCGGCGATGTATCCCACCGCTCAGCACACGCCGACGGCGCTTGAGCTGGCCAGCGCCGAAGCGCAGAATCCTGAGGGCTCCGCTGCTCGCGGCCTGTGGCTCGATCCCTCGTTCCTGGAAAAGACCGGCACGGTGGAGTTCAACCGCAAGCTGAAGGACACGCAGTTCGCCGACTTCCACAGCCACGGCTGGATCTTCCGCGCCGTCTTCAAGCAAGACCGCCACGGCAACCTGCTCGACAAAGACGGCGCCATCATCCCTTTCACCGACGAGCAGAAGCTGCAAAAGGCCGTGCAGTTGAAGGACATCCATCTGGAAAAAGGCATGCACTGCGTCGACTGTCACTTCGCCCAGGACAGCCACGGCAACGGCAAGCTTTACGGCGAGACGCGCAACGCCATCGAGGTGGACTGCACCGATTGTCACGGCACGATCGAGCGCCGGGCCACGCTGATCTCTTCCGGCCCGGCGGCGCCGAACGGTGGCACGCACCTGGAACGCCTCTACACGCCCTGGCGCATGCGCCGCTTCTTCTGGAAGGACGGCCTGCTCTACCAGCGCTCCATGCTCGACCAGAACTTGCAGTGGGAGGTGGCGCAGGTGCTGGACACTATCACGCCCGGCCGTCCGCACTACAGCGAGCAATCGCGCCTGGCAAAGACCATCCAGCAGGACGGCACGACCTGGGGTGCGGCGGCTGACTCGTCCAAACTTGCGCATAGCAACGCCCGCATGACCTGCTACTCCTGCCACAGCTCGTGGACTACGAGCTGCTTCGGCTGCCATCTGGCGATGACCGCCAACCAGCGCAAGCCCATGCTGCACAACGAAGGCCGGATGACGCGCAACTGGACCTCGTACAATTTCCAGGTGCTGCGCGACGATGCCTACATGCTCGGCATCGACGGCACCGTCACCGGCCACCGGGTCGCGCCCATCCGCTCCGCTTGCGCCGTGCTGGTCAGCTCGCAGAACCAGAACCGCGACTGGATCTACTACCTGCAACAAACCGTCTCCGCCGAAGGCTTCAGCGGACAGGCTTTCAGCCCTTATGTGCCCCACACCGTGCGTGCCAGCGAAACCAAGCGCTGCACCGATTGCCACGTCTCGCGCGCGGGCGACAACAACGCCTGGATGGCCAACCTGCTCATCCAGGGCACCGGCTTCGTCAACCAGATGGGCCGATACATCTATGTGGCCGAGGGCGGCAAGGGCTTCGATGCCGTCGCCGTGGCCGAGCACACCGAGCCCACGGCGGTGATCGGCAGCGACTTCCATCGCATCGCCTATCCCGACGACTACAAGAAGTTCGTCGCTGCCGGCCGCGCGCTGAGGGAAGCCGACCATCACGCCGGCGGCGAGATCCTCGATCTGCAATTGCGCGGCGAGTATCTCTACGCGGCGCTCGGCAAAGGCGGCTTGCGGGTCTACGACGTGGCGAACATCGACAACAAGGATTTCTCCGAAAAGATGGTGACCGCTCCCGTGTCGCCCTTCGGCCAGCAGTTCTACGTGAAGACGAAGTACGCGATGGCGGTGGCTGCTCCTTCCACGCTGGCGGTCGATCCGCTGCGCACGCATCGCCCCGAGAACGAGGAGCAGCGCCCACATCTCATGTATGGCTTCCTCTATGTCGCCGATAAGGAAGAAGGGCTCGTGGTGATTGGCGATGCCGCTCCTAAGAGCAAAACTCCGGGCGTGGGTACCCTGCTCGACGGCGATCCCAACAACAACTTCCTCAAGCGCGCGCTGGCGTTCAATCCCGGTGGCGCGTTGAACGGCGCGCGACGCATCGCCATCGCCGGACACTACGCTTACGTGCTGTGCGACCGCGGCTTGGTCGTGGCGGACCTGGACAATCCGCTGGCGCCGCGTATCACAGCTGAGATCGGCGCTCCCGAGCTGCACGAACCGCAAGGCATCGCGGTCCAGTTCCGCTACGCTTTTGTGGTCGACCGCGAGGGATTGAAGGTCCTGGATGTGACGCGGCTCGATAAGCCGCGAGTCATCCCGGGCGCAACCGTTCCGCTGGACGATGCGCGCAACATCTATGTCGCGCGCACCTACGCCTATGTCGCCGGCGGCAAGCAGGGATTAGCGATCATCAACGTCGAACGCCCCGAGCGTCCCGCGCTCGACCAAGCGTTCAATGCCGGTGGCGCGCTGAACGACGCGCGCGACGTGAAGCTCGGCATCACGAGCGGCAGCCTGTTTGCCTACATCGCCGATGGCGCAAACGGGTTGCGCGTGGTGCAGGTCTTTTCGCCCACCGAGAATCCCGCGCACTATGGCTTCAGCCCGCGGCCCTCACCCAAGCTGATTGCCACCTACCGCACGCGGGGCCCGGCGCTGGCCGTCTCCCGCGGCATCGACCGCGACCGCGCCGTGGACGAGAGCGGCAATCAGCTCGCTGTCTTCGGCAGGCGCGGCTCTCGTCCCTTTAATGGCGAAGAGATGCAGAAGCTGTATTTGCGGAATGGGGAGCTGTTCACGGTGAGTGATGCGCCGCCGGACGCGCCTCGTGAAACCGCGCCGGCCTCAGGCCCGCGCTAGGGGATCACCGCTCCTGCGCCGCTCCGCGGAGCGCCGCCCTGAACGATCTGCCGTATTCCGTACTTCCCCTTCACTGGACGTTCCTTGCTCCAATCGTGATAGGTGTGGCACTTAAAGCAGCGCGCTTCGGCCGATTCGTGCGGCGTCTTCGCTTCCGAGCGGTGGCACTGCTGGCAAAGCTTCATTCCCGGCAGCAGGACATCGCTGGTCTCGCGGCTCTGGGGCGCGCGGCCGTGGCACGCGGTGCAGT
>JBKQPN010000081.1:0-74030 GCA_052145015.1 Terriglobales bacterium | reverse complement strand
GGCCGTGGCCGGGAATCCGGCTGGCGGTAGCGCGGATGATTAGCGTGGATTCACGGTGTATCCATTGTGCTGTCATGCTGAGCGAGTGCGGGCCGCTTTTTGCCCGCACGAGTCGAAGCACCCCTATAGTGCAACATCATCTTGCGAGTGGGGGTCCTTCGACTCGCGCGCCAAAGCTTGCCCTGAGCGAAGTCGAAGGGTCGGGCGCGCTCGCTCAGGATGACACCCAAATCAAAAACCGCAAATCTCAGTTTTGTTTTGCCGGCGCGGGCTTCTTCTCTTCGGCGGGCTTGGAGAACAGGATTTCGGTGACCAGCAGCATCGCTCCCATGACGATGGCACTGTCGGCAACGTTGAATGCCGGCCAATGATACCCGGCCACGGAGAAGTCGAGGAAGTCCACGACGTGGCCGTCCAGCACGCGGTCCCAGAGATTGCCGAGGGCGCCGCCCAGGATGAGCGCCAGGCCGAAGCCGGTGACGGTGAGGGCGTGGCTGTTCTTCCACAGCAGCGCCGAGACCACGACCAGTGCGATGAGCGAGAACAGGATCAGCGCCGCCACCTTCCACTCCGAGGGCGAGTCAGAGAACAGGCCGAAGGCAGCGCCGCGGTTCTCCACGTGCGTCAGGCGGAAGAATCCGGGGATGACGGTCAGGCTGTCGTGCAGGGTGATGTGCTGCGCGACCAGCCATTTGCTCGCCAAGTCCACCACGACCACCAGGCCGGCGATCAGGAAATGGAACTTGCGCATGGCGTGCGGTTGAGTCATTTTTCCCCAGGGGCTAAAGCCCGACCTTCGAAACCCTCGCTCGGCACGGCTGAAGCCGCGCCCTTCCCAAGAACCTCATCCCAGCGCCGGGTGCTGTCTTAGCGCCTCGGTGCAACGCTCGCAGATCGTAGGATACTCTGGATTCTCGCCCACATGGACGGAGTAATTCCAGCAGCGCTCGCACTTGTGGCCCGGAGCCTTGGTCACCTTCACCGCCAGTGCTGCGGCGCCGTCTCCGCCAGGCGACTCATGAAATTCGACCTCTGAGACGATAAATAAGTAGCGAAGGTCGGCGCGGCGCCTTTCCATCACGGGCAGCAGGCCCAGTGGTGCCGAGATGCTGACCTTCGCCTCCAGGCCACCGCCGATGAGCTTGGCATTGCGCGCCTCTTCCAGCGCCTTCAAAACCTCGCTCCGGACGCCCAGCAGCGTCTCCCAATCGCTGCGCACAAGATCAAGGCCTTCAATGGATGAGATGCTGCCGGTGATCTCCGTGCCGCCCAAGAACTGCGCCAAGTGGACGCTCTCCGGCCGTCCGGCGGCCCGCGGCAGGTAGCGCCAGACCTCGTCGGCGGTGAAGCTCATCATGGGCGCCAGCAGCCGCACCAGGGCTTCGCCGATGCGCCAGATGGCGGTCTGCGCCGAGCGGCGTCCGCGCGACCCGGGCGCCCAGGTATAGAGCCGGTCCTTGAGTACGTCGAAGTACACCGCGCTCAGGTCCACCACGCAGAAATTGAGGATGCGCTGGTAGGCCTTGTGGAACAGGAAGCCGGTGTACCACTCGCGCACTTCGGCGTCGAGATCGGCGCACTGCAAGAGCATGAACTGATCGAGCGACTGCATCTCGCCGAAGGCGGCCGCGTCGCGCCCGGGATCGAAGTCGTACAGGTTCTGCAGCACGAAGCGGAGCGTGTTGCGGATTTTGCGATAATTGTCGGCGATGCGCCGCATCAGCTCTTCCGAGCAGGTGACGTCCTCGCGGAAGTCCACCGACGCCACCCACAAGCGCACGATCTCCGCGCCCATGCGGTCGGCGATATCCACCGGGTCCACCACGTTGCCCAGCGACTTAGACATGGCGCGGCCCTCGGGATCGAGCGTCCAGCCGTTGGTCGCCACCATGCGATACGGCGCCTGCTCGCGCGCGCCCACGGCGCAGAGCAGTGAAGAGTGAAACCAGCCGCGATATTGGTCGCCGCCTTCCAGATAAAGATCCGCCGGCCAGGGCAGACCGTCTTCGCGACCCAGCACGGCAAAGTGGCTCGATCCGGATTCGAACCACACGTCGATGATGTCCATCTCCTTGCGGAAATTCGTGCCACCGCACGGGCACTTCGTCCCCGGTGGAAGGATGGAGGCGGCGTCCTTGGTGTACCAGGCGTCCACGCCCTCGCGCGCTACCAGTTCGAGCACGGCGCGGTTGACTTCTTTTGACTTCAGAAGCTGGCCGCAATCCCCGCAGAAGAAGACAGCAATGGGCACGCCCCACACCCGCTGGCGCGAGATGCACCAGTCGGGCCGTGTGGCAATCATGTTGGAGATGCGCTCTTCGCCCCACTCCGGGTCCCACTTAACCTTCTTGATCTCGTCGAGCGAGGCCTGGCGCAGGGTGCGGCCGTCGGCGGTGACCTTGGCTTCCATCGAGATGAACCACTGCTCGGTGGCGCGGAAGATCACCGGACGGTGGCAGCGCCAGCAGTGCGGATACGAGTGCTCCAGGCGCTCTTCGTGCATAAGCGCGCCGTGACTGCGCAGCAGCTCGATGATCGCGGGGTTCGCCTGGAAGACAGTCTTGCCGTCGTACTCGGGCAGGCCGTGGTGCATGATGCCGGCTTCATCCACGTTGGTGGTGGCATCGAGCTTGTAGCGCTGGCCGGTGTAGAAGTCGTCCGCGCCGTGCGAGGGCGCGGTGTGGACGGCGCCCGTGCCCTGGTCCATGGTGACGTAATCGGCGATCACGCCGAGCACTTTGCGATCCGGCCACGGCAGGAACGGGTGAACGAAGTATGCGTGCTCCATCACGCGGCCGGGGAAACGGGCCCAAACCATCGTCTTTGTGAGGCCATCGGCCGTTCTGCCGAGCTGCGTTTTCTCCTCGGTCACCGACTTGAGCTTTTCAGCGACGATGTACACTTCGCCACTCGTTGCGCCCTCGACGGCCAAGTAAGTTTCATCGGGATGAAAAGCCACTGCTAGCGACGCAGGCAGCGTCCACGGCGTGGTGGTCCAGATGATGACCCAGATGTTCTTGCCCGCGAGCGCCGGGTCGATCTGTGCCGGGTCACTTTGCAGCTTGTACTTCACCCAGATGCTCGGGCTGGTGTGCAGCTCGTATTCGACTTCGGCTTCGGCCAGCGCCGTCTTGTCGTGGATGCACCAGTACACCGGACGCAGGCCCTTGTAGACCGCGTCTTTTTCGAAGAAGGCGTAGAGAGTCTCGAGCACGACCGACTCGTACTCGGGCGTCATGGTGGAATACGGACGGTCGAAGCGTCCGAAGACGCCGATGCGCTTGAACTGCTCGCGCTGCAGGTCGAGATACTTCTCGGCGTAGCGGCGGCAGGCCTGGCGCACCTGGATGGGCGCCATCTGCAGCTTTTTGCCGCCCAGCGATTCGTCGACTTTGATCTCAATGGGCAGGCCGTGGCAGTCCCAGCCGGGGACGTAGGGCGAGTCGTAGCCCAGCATGGTGCGCGTCTTGACGATGAAGTCTTTCAGGCACTTGTTGAGCGCGTGGCCGAGGTGGATGGGCCCGTTGGCGTACGGCGGGCCGTCGTGCAGAACCCAGATGGGCGCGCCTTTGCGAGCCTGCCGGATGCGGTCATAGATGCGTAGCTCCTCCCAGCGCGCGAGCATTTTGGGCTCGTTCTGCGGCAGGTTGGCCTTCATCGGGAAATCGGTTTTCGGCAGGTTCAGCGTCGATTTCAGGTCCAGCGGCGCCCCCATTGCTTCTCCGGCATTGCTCTTCGGGACAATCCCTCATTATAGGGAGGGAAGAAAAGGGCGTCTATTGCGCGAGCGGCGAGGCAGTGCGTCAATTTCCGATTGAACCTGTTACGCGGCGCGTGGGATTACTTGTGAAGTATCGATTTTGCAATAGTAATCCCCGCTCCTGCATGGGTGCCAGGTGTCATGGCGCCACAAGTTGGCTAGCCCCTCTCGGGCTTACTTCCTGACTGCCAGATAGCCTTGCGCCGGACTACTCGCAGAGTCATAGTGATTGCCGACGATCAGGCCCGCGCTGTTGATGCTCCAGGCTGCGGTGAGGTATGCACCTGGGTAGTCGATGCTGGTAAACCGCGCGCCCACTTTAAGGAATCCGTGTTCCATGCCGCTGGCGTCAAGGTACACCCCGATAATTTCTCCCGGCGCGTTGATGTCATTTGCCTGAGTAAACGTGCTCCCAGCTACCGGAACATCGAAGCTGGTGAACCGCCCCTGCGAGAAGACGTACCCATGTTCGTCCGGAGAAGTGCTGGAATACCATAGGCCGACAAAATCGCCAGGGTCGTTAATGCCGAAGATGGACGAGCTTGCGGAGCCCGGAAAGCTCACCTCGCGGAAGGAACCGTCCTGCCAGATAAATCCGTGAAAGGCGAGGAGGTTGCCGCCGGCATCCAGCAAGTCCCAGTAGCCGACGACTTTGCCCGAGTCGTTGATTCCCCTGGGGTAAGTCTCGCTGGCCCCAGGAAAATCGAGGGTCGTCAGCACACCTTTCTTGCTGAGCAGGAACCCATGGGCGAAGCCGTTGTCGTCGTAAAAGATCCCGACCACGTCGCCGGGATTGTTGTTCCTTAAAGCTTCACTGGAATTTGTCCCCAGGACGGTGGTTGGAGCAAGCGGAGTGCATCGGCCGCCCTCGATCAGCACGGCGTGCCCCCCGGTACCGCCAACAATCTGGCCGCGATCGTTGATGCCCCGGGCCGTGGTTGGTGTACTTCCGGGACAGTCGATGCTGGTGAACTTGAATTGGGCATAGGACGAAACAACGTTGAATAACAGAACGCACGCGAGCAGTAAGAATTTTTTCATAACGTCCTCCCTAAAGTTACGCTTTCGATCTACAGACTGAGGCAGCCGGCCAGGAGAATTTGGCGAAAACTAGCGCATGTCCGCCAGCAGCGTCAAGTATTGTTGCGTGCCCACGGGGCGGTCAAGGCCGCAATGGGCGTTGATAGCAGGCTTTTCCACAACCGACCCGACTTGCGACCCCAAAGTCCTTTGCCTCCATCTGGACGCTTGGGTGGCTTCCCGTAAGCTGCCCCACCACCCCCAGACGGCATCTCCGTTCCCCGCATTAGGGTTCAAAAGAGCTGCGCCCCTAGTATGTTCCGTGGTACATGTCTGAATAGCAGCCGGGATCTCGCGGTCCGTACAGGGGTTGGGCGGGCCGGTAGGACTTTCCCGTGTCCATTTCCCCGCGACAAGCATCCAACAGTCAGTGTATCCTTAAGGTGTCTCCCGAGGATGGCAGGGAAGCCGCGAGCAACCCGCAGCCGGCGGTATTCATCTTTGTTGGGAGTGGCCGGCGCGGAAGTGCAAGAAACAGAAAGGGAAACAACGGTCCGGAATTAGGGATATGGCGAACCAGTTTTCAAATTCCCCGCAGGGCAGCAGCGACCTCGGCGGGTCGCTGCACATGCAGCAGCTCACCTCCACGCTGGAACAGTCATTGTGGAGTTCGCTGAAAAGCAACCTGCGCGACACCTTCTTCCCGGAGAAGCTGCCGCCGCTGAAGCTAACTTCGCAGCCGGTGCGGGTGCGGGATATCTGGGGCGATTACAATCACCGCAAATCGGCAACGGCTGGGTCCTTGATCGTGCACGGGCTGATGTTGGCGGCTCTGATCTTCATTTCCATTGTGGGCGCGCGCGCCGTGAAGCAGCAGATCCAGACGCCGGTGGTGGAGCTGGTGGCGCCGGATCTTTCGGCCTACGTCCCGGTCTCAAACAAGAAGAACGACACCATCGGCGGCGGTGGCGGCGGCGGCGACCGCGACAAGCTGCAGGCCCCCAAGGGCAAGCTTCCCAAGATCGCCATGGAGCAGTTCACGCCTCCGGCGGTGGTGATCCGCAATGAGAACCCGAAGCTTCCCATGGAGCCGACGGTGGTG
Source organism: Terriglobales bacterium (assembly GCA_052145015.1). Lineage (GTDB taxonomy): Bacteria > Acidobacteriota > Terriglobia > Terriglobales > Acidobacteriaceae > JAHFUA01. Next base: position 68,148 of record JBKQPN010000081.1, on the reverse strand, counting down.
ATCCCGCCCAATGTGAAAATTCCGACGGTGAACATGCCCACCTTGGGCGACCCGCTGGCCAAGATCGTTGGGCCTCCTTCGAACGGGACAGGCTCGGGCGGCGGCATCGGTTCCGGCTCCGGCGGCGGCGTGGGATCGGGTGAAGGACCGGGCGTAGGCCCCGGACGCGGCGGCGGTATCGGCGGGGGCGTCTTCCGCATCGGCGGGGGCGTGTCCGCACCCAAGCCGGTGTTCACTCCTGACCCTGAGTATTCCGAGGAAGCCCGCAAGGCTAAGTATCAGGGCATCTGTGTGCTGGGCCTGGTGGTGGGTCCGGACGGTCGTCCGCGCGATGTGCACATCGCGCACTCCCTGGGCATGGGCCTCGACGAGAAGGCCATCCTGGCCGTCAAGACGTGGAAGTTCGAGCCCGCCATGAAGGATGGCCATGCGGTGGCGGTGGCCATGAACGTCGAGGTCAGCTTCCGCCTGTATTAAAGTAAAACTTTAAGATTCGGTTGCGATGAGAGGCCGCGTGGGCCTCTCATTTGTTTTACGGCCCCTCGCACTTGCCCGCAGCCACGGCTCTGACTAGGATGGTTCGCCGGGGCAATGACGAAGCTCTTCAAGGTCATCCATCGCGAAACCCTGCTGCTGGCGGGGCTGATCGTCGTCATCGTGGTGTTCTTCTCCATCACCACGTTTGCCGCGCGAGCCTACCACCGCAAGCAGGAGCAGTTCGGCGCGGCGTGGTACGAGCGCGGCGAAGCAGCGCTCCGGCAATCCCGCCCCTCGGAAGCGGTGGCCGACTTCCGCAACGCTCTGGCCTATTCCCGCGACCACGATCTGTACCGGCTGCGCCTGGCACAGGCGCTGATGGCCGACCATCGTCCCCAGGAAGCGCGCTCCCACCTGCTCAGCCTCTGGGAGAAGGAGCCGGGCGACGGCACGCTCAACCTCGAACTGGCGCGGCTGGCGGCCATGTGGGGCGATACGCCCCAGGCCGTCCGCTACTATCACGCTGCGATCTACGGCGTGTGGCCGGACGAGCCCACGGCGCATCGCTGGCAGATACGGTTCGAGCTCAGCGAATACCTGCTGCGGCAGAACACCCCCCAGGATCCGAAGGCGGCGCAGGCAGAACTGGTGGCGCTGGCAGCGGAGTTGCCGCCCCAGGACGTGGCCGCACAAATGCACCTGGGGACGCTTTTTCTGCAGGCCGGCCTCTACGCCCGGGCGCTGACGGCCTTCCGCGTCGCGCTCGCCGACCATCCCAACCTCATGCCGGGGCTCGAGGCCGCGAGCGAAGCCGCGTTCCGCATGGGCGAGTACCAGATCGCCAGGCACTACCTGCTGCCCATCGTTGCTGAAAAGCCCAAGGACGAACACTTCCTGGAGCTGTTGAATCTCTCCGAGTTGGTCATCAAGCTGGACCCGTCTGAACGCGGATTGCCCTCCCGGGAGCAGGCGCGCCGCGCGGCGCACGACTTCCAGCTCGTGCTGGCACGGGCGCAGAAGTGCGCGCCGCCGGCTGACAGCGGCGTTGCCGTGCTTCTCGAGCAGGCCAAGTCCATCAGGCCGAACGAGCAGTTTCTAGCCAGGAACCCGGACGCGATCGCAAAGACGATGGACCTGGTCTTCAAGCTGGAAAAGGCTTCCGCGCCATGCGGACCTGCCAGCCTCGAGGACAAGGCGCTGGGGTTGTTAGCGCAACAGTGGGAGACGCCGCGGTGAGCGCGCCTTCCATGCCCAACGACGCCGCTGCCGGCGGCTCGGCGAAAGAACGGCGCCTGCTGGGGGAAGACCAACTCTTTCTCTTGCTATCCATCCTCATCGGCGTGTTCGCCGGGCTGGCGGTGGTGTGCTTCCGCATGGCCATCGACGTGGCGCGCTGGATCTTCTTCGGCTCCGGTCTGATGCCGCCGCGCGGCCGCGTGATCCTCGTTCCCGGCGCCGTGGGCCTGCTGGTCGCCTTTCTGGTGGTGCGCTTCTTCCCGCGCGTGCGCGGCAGCGGCGTCAACCAGACCAAGTCCGCGCTCTACATCTACGACGGCTACATCCCGGGCAGCACCATCGTCGGGAAGTTCATCACCTCGGCGCTGGCCATCGGCAGCGGACAGTCGCTGGGACCGGAAGATCCCTCGCTGCAGATCGGCGCCGGGCTGGCCTCGCTGGTGGGACGCCGCCTCAAGCTCTCGCGCGAAAACCTGCGGCTGATCGCGCCGGTGGGCGCAGCCGCCGGGCTGGCGGCGGCCTTCAATACGCCTATCGCCGCGGTGCTGTTCGTGATCGAAGAGGTGATTGGACGCTGGAATGCCGGGGTGCTGGGCGCGGTGGTGCTGGCCGCGGTCTCGAGCGTGGTGGTGGAGCGCTGGTTCCTGGGCGCTGAGCCGCTGTTCCGCGCTCCCGGATATCGCCTGGAGAGCCCCGGGGAACTGGCTGCCTACGCCATCCTGGGCGTGGTGGCCGGGTTGGCCTCGATGGTGTTCGTCAAGTCCATTCAGCTCCTGCGGCCGTGGCTCAAGGCCTTGCCGCGCTGGACGCAATACTTGCTGCCCGCCATCGCCGGCGTGCTGATCGGCGTGATCGGCCGCCAGTACCCGCAGGTGATGGGCGCCGGCTACGAATATATCGACCAGGCCTTGCACGATCAGTACACCTGGGAGGTGCTGGGGATCCTGGCAGGGCTGAAGATCCTGGCCACCGTGCTCTCGTTCTCCAGCGGCACACCCGGCGGACTGTTTGCGCCTACGCTGTTCATTGGCGCCATGGTGGGCGGCGCGGTGGGCGGCGTGGAGCGGCTGTTGTACCCGCACTTCACCGGACCGCTGGGCGCGTACGCGCTGGTGGGTATGGGAGCGCTGTTCGCCGGCATCCTGCGCGCGCCCATGACCTCGGTGTTCCTGGTGCTGGAGATCAGCGGGAACTACGCCATCATCCTGCCGGTCATCATCGCCAACGCGCTGGCTTACCTGATCTCGCGCAGCCTGCAGCCCACGCCCATCTTCGATCTGCTCTCGCGACAGGACGGCATCGACTTGCCGTCGCTCGAGCAAGATCGCGAGCGGGCGGTGTTGCGGGTCGAGGACGCCATGCACGCGCCCACGCCGCAGCTGGCACTGCGTCTGGAGGCGCTGCCCCCGCCGGAGGTGGTGGAGAGCCTGCCCGGCGAATTTTTCCTGGTGCAGGACCGCTCCGGGTACTGGGGCGGGATGGGCAAAGCTAAGCTGCTCGAACTGGCGTCGGATCGGGCGTCCGGCGCCGAGGCGCGTCCGCAGGAGCTGCCTCATCTCCACCCTGACCAGTCGCTGGATGTCGCCATGCGCAGGATTGGAGAGTGGCCGCTGCTGCCGGTGGTACACCGCGCCGACGGCAACAAGCTGGTAGGCGTGGTCTCGCTGGCCGACATACTTGACGCGTACCGCAACCGCGGCCCGGCGCTGCAAGCCCTGGCGGAACCGGCGGACTAGAAAGAGGGGGCAGGAGGCAGGAAGCAGGGAGTAGGCGGATGGTGCAGCGAGTCAATGCAGAGCGAGCAAGAGATGGCGGCGCGCGGTGGCCGACAGCGATCGCCTCTCTGGTGGTGGGGGCGGGGTTCTTTGCGCTGTGGTTCTGGTTGCTGCCATCCTGGCTGGGCTTCCGCGTGGACATGGCGGGTGTGGCGCGATGGCGCTGGATCGCGGCCGTGCCCTCGGTGCTGGGTTTCGCGGTGGCCTTACGGTGCGTATGGGACTTCGGATGGACGGGACGCGGAACCCCCGTGCCCGTCGCTCCGCCCCAGCGGCTGGTGGTGGTGGGGTTTTATCGCTACGTGCGGAATCCGATGTATGTAGGTTTCTTCGTGGGATGGGCCGGGCTATGGGTGGTCTTCGGGCGGGCAACCGTGGTTGCGATCACGGCGGTGGCTGCGGTGATGGCGGGCGTAGCTCTGTTTGTCAGGCTGTACGAGGAGCCAACCCTGCGCGGGAAGTTCGGTGCGGACTATGAGGAATACTGCCGGAACGTCCCGCGATGGCTTCCGCGGATACATCCGTGGACGAAGTGAGGCCGAGCCGCAACGCACCCTACTTCTCCTGAAGCTCAGGCACGTGCGCCAGCAGGTCAACGAAGACCAGCCTGAACTGCTCAAACAGTTGTTCGAATTGGCCGACTTCATCGTCGGATTCGACCCGGATTTCCGATTCGTAGTCGCCACCCACCACGCGGGTCGCGACCACAATGATGTGCTCCAGGCGGCGGAATACCAGACGGTTGAGCAGCGTCAGCACCAAAAAGATGCCGAGCGTCAGAGCTACGACCGTCACCAGCACGAGGATGTTCCGCGTGCGCCGCATCGCCAGGTAGAAGCCCGAAATATCCCGCACCACGAACATTGCGCCTACGGTGTTGCCCGCGGCGTCAGGGATGGGAAAGATGCCGCGGACGAAGGCGGAATCTCCCTCATGGAACCACTCCAACACCTTGCCCTGGGCGGGCACCGCGGCCACTTCTCCCTGGAATTGAATGATACTGTCGGTGTCCGTGGTTTTGTCCGCCACCACGAAGTTTGCATTGTCATCCCAGTTATCGCGGCGCTGCCAAACCGCGCTCGAATCGGCCCAAAACTGCCGGTCCACAAATTTTTTGCTGAGCAGAAGTCCGTAGTCGTCTCCGGTCTGGCGTTTCATGGCGTGAATGAACTGGCCGATTTCTTCGCCCAACTCGATATAGCCGATCACCCCGCCGTGCGCATCGTAAACCGGCCGCAGGATTCTCACCGCAAACCCGGCCTTGGCCAGTTCGTTCCCGGCCACCATGGCATGGGTGCGCGCGGCTTCTTTGTCCATGAACCGGTTCAGGTGGTCACCAAACTTCGCGGGGTTGTGGAGGCGAAGGAAGACAGCCATGTCCGGATCGGGAGTGTGGAACATCCAGTTGGTAATGCCTTCCTTCTTCAGCTTCGGATACAGCGGCGCGGTTAACTCGGTCAGGCGGCTGCGATCCCTGGCGGCCAAGGCATCGCGGACCTGCGGGTTCACGATCAGCGTCTCGCTGACGGCCGTCATTTTACTGATCTCCCGGGTTTCCAAAATGGTGAACAGCTTTTGTGCGCCCGTGACCGACTCCGCCGCCAAGGCCCGTGAGTTACGCGCGAAGCTGTAGTACATCAGCGCCAGGATGCCGCCAACGCCCACCACCAGGCAGGCGGCCAATGCGGCCAGAACTTTGGTTCGTATCAAGGTCCATTTCATGCCAGCACTCCTCACCCGTTGATGTTCAGCACGTCTTTGGCAGCCTGCCTGAGTTTGGCGACCGCATCCGGGTCATCCGGGGTGCTGGGAGAGATTAACGCCAGGGTTCGCCCTGAGCGCAGCCCGATCTTGCCCTTCACTGTCATCGCATCCAGGCCGTCGGCTTTAATCTTGTTTTCTATGAGTACTTTCAGATCGTAAAGTTGGCTCACAAGGCAGACTCCTCCGGTTGCTGTGCGGTGCCGATGCCGCTTCAGCAGTCCTTTACTTTGATATTTTGAGCAGATTTCTGGCAGTCCGCTGCAATTACCCCGACAGAGACAGCACTATCTCGGTTCCATAAGGGGAACGGTTTCGTTTCGGGCTTTTTGGTCGGCGGAAGAATGACAGAGTTGCTACGCCGACAGACGCTGCTTCCAGCTCTGCAGCCAGCGACCGAAGAACGGCGATCCCGAGGCCACCATATCGTGCACGGCGTCCACGAACTCGTCCGGGGGCACGCTTTTGGAGAGGAAGGCATCGGCCGAACGCAGGGCGGCGGCCGGGACGCGGTCCTGCGCCGAGAGCAGCATGATGGGCACTTCGGGTTTGAGCTGCTTCATGCGCGCCGCCACCGCATCGCCCATCATCTCCGGCATACGGTAGTCCAGGATCACGGCGTCGACGTCCACCGCTTCCAGCAGGTCGAGGCTCTCGCGCCCGCTGGTGGTCATCACTACGTCGTACCCGTGCTGCCGCAGCAGAAACTCACGCCCGGTGAGAACGTTCACCTCATCGTCTACACACAGGATAGTTGGTTTCCGCATAAATGGCCCCCAATCTTGCCCTGGTAGAGCACGGGCTTTGCCAACGGGAACCCTTTTGTGGACTGCAACTTAGCGATGTTTGTGAAAATGTAGGATGTAATTCCTACGCGCCGCGTGAATCCGCGGCCTTCTGAATCCCGGACTCCGGTCACCGCAGCGAACCAACTCGAAGCGTCCACCGCGAAGGAAGCGGGCGAATCAGACGGCTAACTGATCACTTCAAGTACTTACTGGCAAGCACTCCCGCGACCGCCCCGGCAATCGCGCCTATTATGATCAAGATTACGTCCCGCACGGTGCGGCGGCTGCTCTCCGCCGACACTCGGGAACGCTCGTGCGAGCGCACGAAGAACACACGGCCTGATGCGACGTACGCCAGGTAGACGAAGGAAAAGAGGAGCAGGTACCCCGCCGCCACGGCGATCCTTGTCTTAAGGCTGCCGTGCAGGGCGACCGAGGCAAACACCCCGAACGAGGCAAACACAACGAGATACAACAGCGCCCTCAGCCATGCGGGAAGGGCGGCGGCGATGTGCCTGAAGGCCATGCGGCGCCCGTCGAATATCGCCTTAATCCTGCCGTATACCACCCACTGCTGTGGCTCATCAAGGAGAGGAAGGAAAATCCGTGGCTCCAAAATAAGCCCCCTCAATTCAACCGCAGGGCTGACCCAACTACCCACCTGAATGCCGAACTCCCTCGTGCTTCCTCCGCGATTTTGCAGGTCCTCGATCGAATCAACTCTGATGTCGCCGCCGAGGAGATAGCAGACGGGTACCACCTTTTTCTCCTGTTCTGTGAACACCGGCTCGTACGCTTCGACGAGAACCCTCGTTATCTCCTCGACATCGTCGAGGTACAGGCGCGCGTAGGGTAGTTCATAGGGGACTTTCCGAATGACAGTGATTGCCATCAGTGCCGATTGTAACCTTCCGGCGTCGAGACGGCCACCGAGCGAGTCACCAGACCCCCAGGCTACGGCCCAGTAACACGAGGTCGTGGTACTCAATGAGGAAGACGCGCGCGCCCCCGAACAGCGCGAGTCCCAGAATTACGCTCCAGGCAATGTAGATGGAATACAGGTGGAACTTATGGAAGGTGTGATCGGTCGTTCGCGAGCCCAAGGATATTGGGTCGTGAAGCACGCGCTCTATCTTTCTCGACATGGGGGAGCGTTACTGTCTTCATTGTCACACCTGCCAAAACGGGAAAATAGTTACCCTCGTAATTGCTCCCGCTCTCTAATGTTCCTGCTGGGCGGTAACGGTACGGGAGGACGAGCCGCTTTTCCCTTCGGTGTCTTGGGGACTATAAGTTGGTGATGCTCTTGGGGAAATGTAGGATGTAATTCCTACGCGCCGCGTGAATCCGCGGCCTTCTGGGCTACAACTGCCTCTTTCTTCCCCGCCTTGCCGCAGCACGTCCCTTCGGGGATGGGGGAGCCGTGCGGACAGGTCCGGGGATGGCCAAGGAACGAGCAGATGCGCTCGGTGGCCTCGGGCGAGAGGATGTGCTCGAACTTGCACGCCTGCTGTTCGATCTCGGTTTCGTTGTCCATGTTGAGCGTCTCGGTGAACAGGCGCTCCGCCAGGCGATGGCGGCGGATGATGTCCTCGGCCTTGCGGCGTCCGCGCTCGGTGAAGTCCACCAGCAGATTCCCGTCGCCCAGGTTCTGTATGGTGGGGCGCATGGCTTCGTGGCAGCGGTTGAGCACCGCCTTGTGGTCGTGCGCCTGCGCCGGGTGCGGGGTCAAGGCGATCAGGCCGAGCTCGGTCATCTTCTCCACGGCGATGGCCACCGGCAGCGCGCCGTCCACTTCCATGCGCCCGACCTCGGCCAGTTCGCCGTTCTCGTGCAGGATCCATATCTCTTCCAGGATTTCGTCGAACTGCATCTCGTTGGCGAGGGAGAAGATTTCCTGGTTGGCGATGCGGCCGTGGTGCAGGTCCACGCGGCGGTCGGCGAGGCGCGCCACCACCGGATCGTGCGTGACCATCACGATGGTGCGGCCCTGCTGGTGGAACTCGCGCAGCAGTCGCAGCACGATCTCTTCGTTCTGCGCGTCGAGGTTGCCGGTGGGCTCGTCGGCGAGGATGATGCGCGGATCGTTGATGAGCGCGCGCGCGATGCAGACGCGCTGCTGCTCGCCTCCGGAAAGATGCGCTGGCAGATGCTGCGCGCGGTCCGCCAGCCCTACGCGCTCCAAGGCCTCGAGCGCTTCGGACTGGTCGGTCATGCTGTGGAAGTATTGCGCCAGCATGATGTTCTCGAGCGCCGTCAGGTAGGGGATCAGGTGGAACTGCTGGAAGACGAAGCCGATCTTCTCGGCGCGGAAGCGGTTCAGTTCGGCGTCGGAGAGCGTAGCCACGTCCTGCGCTTCAAGATAGATTTTGCCGGAGGTGGTGCGGTCCAGGCAGCCGACCAGGTTCACCAGCGTGGACTTTCCCGAGCCCGAAGGACCCATCACTGCCAGCCACTCGCCGGGCTCGACGTGCAACGAGATATCGTCGAGCGCGCGGATGACGGCGCCGTTTCGCCCCAGCCCGCCAAAGGCAGGCGCGCTGGGGGCCCCGTGCGCGTCCGCCCGGGCGGGGTACGACCTGCTGACGTGTTCGAGCCGGATCGACATTATTCTCCTCTCAGGATAATGGCCGGCTGCACTTTGCGCAGCATGGAAATCGGCATCAGGGCCGCCAGCAGCGCCAGCAGCACGCTCCCGATGAGCACTTCGGGGAAGATCCCGAAACGCGGCGAGACCGAGGCGTGGAAGTTGGCGCGGCCGATCCAGGCGGCGATTCCCAGTCCCAGCGCGAATCCCAGCACCGCGCCCACCAAGCCGATGCCGGCGGCCTCGGCGGCGAACAGCGCGCTCACCGTGCGCTGCGAAGCGCCCAGCGCGCGCATCACCGCGAAATCCTTGCGGCGGTCGAAGACCGAGGCGGTCAGCGTGGCCAGCATGCAGAGCGCGGCGGTCAGGATGATGATCGCGGTCGAGGCCAGCAGCGTAGCCCGCGTCTTGTCCAGAACGCGTGCTTCGGCTTCCACCATCTGCCGGACAGGCTGGACATCGGCTTGCGGAAGTGCGGCTGCAAGCGTCCCGATCATGGCGCGAATGTCCGCCGGAGAGCCGGCCACGGCCACTTCCATGGTCGAGGGCGCAATGCCGGTCCAGCGGGTGAAATCGTCAAGGCTCAAGTACACGCGGCTGTCTTCCTTGGCCCCCGTGCTGAGAATGCCGGCGGGCGTCGCGTGCAGCGCGTGTCCCTGAAAGGTGAGATCGAGCGGCTCGCCCTTGGGTGTAAGCGACTGGTAGGCGCGCTTCCCCATCAGAGCCGCGCCGGGCGCGGCCGGCCATGCCGTCACCGACCACCACGAGTTGAGCTTGCGTACGCGCTCAAAATCCGCTCCCGCGACTACCACCGGCGCGCCTGCGGCAGTCCGCGCGACCGCAAACGCGAACGGCGCAGCGATGCCACGGCCGCCGAGCGCACCATCCACGCGCGCGAGCGCGTCGGCAGGAAGCGAGCTTCCGCCCTTGCCGGTGATGACGATGTTGGCGCCGTAGCTGCGGAACTCGCGGTGCAGCTTCGCTTGAACGTCGGTATAAAGATTGAGCGTTGCGGTAGCGACCGAGGCGGCAACCACTACCGCGACCAGCGCGGTCAGCGCGCGTCCGCGACGCACTAGCAGCGGACGCGACAGCAGGCGCAGAAACATCTGCCGGCGGTTTGCCGCCACGCGCGTCATGCGTCACCCCGCAACACGATCGCCGGACTGAAGTGCATGGCGCGGCGGATGGAAGCGGCGCTGCCGGCGAACGTGACCAGCACCGCCATCGCCAGCACGACAGGGAAGAGCACCGGCTCGACCGCGATGCGCGCGCTGAAAATCCATTTGCCAATCTCCTCGGCCAGGACGATACCGATCAGGAATCCGGCGGTGCCGCCGATCAGCGCCAGCAGGCCGGATTCGGTGAAGAACAGCGCGGCTACCGAGATATTGCCCGCGCCCAGCGCCTTCATCAGTCCGACCTCGCGCCGGCGCTCGAAGATGGCCGTGGCCATGGCCGCCGAAACTGCCAGTGCCGAAGCCAGCAACGCGGCCAGCGTGACCAGCAGCATCAGTCCCTTGATGCGCGCCAGCACCACGCCCTCGTTCTGCGCTACCTGGCGGATCTGCTCGGCGCGCGAGTGCGGGATGGCTTCCGTCAACTGGTAGGCGATGGCGTTGGCGTAGGGCGAGCAGTACCAGCGATCGTAGAGTTCCGGCGAAAGCGCCTTGGGATTGGCTTCGCCGCGGCGTGCCAGAGCATCCTCCGGCTTGGTCAGCGCGCTGACCAGCACTCGCCGCACCGCGCCCGGACGCCCCGCAATTTCCTGCGCGACGTGCAGCGGCGCAACGATTTGCTGGTTCTCGGCAGGCCCGGCGGAAAGAATGCCGGCTACCTTCAGCTCGCGCCCGGCCACCGTGATCGTGTCGCCGATGTGCGTACCGGTGCGCCCGGCCAGCGCTTCTCCGACCAGCACGTCGTTCGCGTCGTCGGCAGGCCAGGCGCCCTCCACCTCCCACCAGGGATTCGTCGCCCGCGCTCCGGTGTTGAAACTTTCCGGTCCATAGCGGAAAGGATTCGCGAACCAGGTGCCGACGAGTTCCACTTGCTGCGCGCGTCCGGCGAGAGAAGCATCGGCAGTCACCGGCAGGAAGGGTGCGAAGGCGACGATGTTGTGCCGCCAGAACGTGCCCTTGATGGCGGGCAGATCACCTTCGTTCAGGTAAGCCCCATCGGCGGGAGGCTTCAAGTTCACGCCGCCGATTTCGACGTCGAGGGTGTCGGTGTCGGGATAGACGACGATGTTGGCGCCAAAGGTGCGCAGCTCGCGGTTGATCTTGTCGCCGATGTCGGTGGCGACCGCGATCATGGCCGTGGCCACCGCCACGCCCAGGGTGATGGCTATCCCGGCCAGCAGCTTCCGGCGGCGTTGCCGGTGGAACGATTGATATACGAGGCGGAGGAACATGGGCTCACGGTTGCTGGAAGTATTTCGCCCCGGAGGCCAGATCGCCCTGCGCGACGATCACCCGGTCCTCCAGCACCTTGGCCTGCAGCGGGATGGGATTGCATCCGCCGGGCTTGCCCACCGACATCTGGTTGATGGGCGCGGCGCAGTTCTTGCAGATCAGTCCGGCCTGGCTGGTGTAGAAGCCCACCGCGCCGCAGATTTCGCAGGCATCGAACAGCACCGCCACCTTGTTGTCCGGCTTGCGATAGAGGAAGAAGCGCACCGGCGTGCCGTTGATATCGGCCACGTAGCGCACCAGTTCGCCCACGCCCAGTTGGCCGGTGGGGACCGTCGCCTGACCGTTCACGAACTCCACCCGCGTCGCCGGCGTCAGCGCCGAGGTGCTCTTGGCGTAGATGAATTGCGCCGTTACCAGCAGAATGAAGACGAAGGAGCAGACATAGACCGAGGCCATCCACAGGCGCTCGCGGCGCGCCGTCCACTGCGCCTTGCGGCGCTCGGCGCGGGAGACCGGCTCGGCCACCGGGGCGCGGCGGCGGTATTCGAACAGGATCATCAGCCCGGCCAGCGCCAGCACGGTGATGAAGAAGAAGATATCGTTGCGCACGATCGGCCCAATGGTGGCCATCTCGCGGCGGCTGGAGGGCAGCACGCCGTTCTCCGAGAGCTCGTGCAAGCCGGCGACGATCAACTGCGCCGCCACGAAGAACAGGATGACAGTAGTTACCTTGAAAAACTTGCGAATATCGATGCGCACACTGCCCTTGACGAACATCACTCCGAACACCACCGCCAGGCTGACGCCCAGCACCGTCCCGATAAAGTTCATCAGTTCAGTCGTGCTCAGCGAGACGGCGGAGAGGATGAGGACCGTCTCCACGCCCTCGCGCAGCACCATGAGGAAGACGAAGGCGAACAGGCCCAGGCGCGAACTCTCGCCCGCCAGGGTGCCGACTTTGTTCTCGATCTGGCCCTTGAGGCTGCGCGCGGTGCGCATCATGAAGATCACCATGGTGACCACGAAAAACGCGGCCGCCAGCATGATCCAGCCCTCGAAGATGTCCTGGTTGAGGCCGGTGCGGGAGATGACCACGGCCCCGGCGACGCTGGCGGCCACCGCCGCACCCAGGGCGGCAAAGACCACCTTGCGCAGGTCGGGACGGTTGATCTTGGCGAGATAGGCCAGGGTGATGCCGATGATGAGGGCGGCTTCCACCCCTTCGCGTAGCGTGATGATGAAGGCGTCGATCATGGCTGGTCCGAGTCCAAAAATGAAGTTGAAAATGAATTTCAATTTCAACAGTGTAAGAATACCTGCCGCTGCCGCGCCCGGTCAATCGCGGCGGTCACAGCTCGCGGTGACGGGAATCACACAAGAGCAGGGGCAGGGAGCAGGAAGCAGCGGCACTCACAGCGTCCTGAGCATCTTCTTCGCTTCCTCGACCCGAGGGAACAGCTTCTCCTCCGCCTGGAATTCGGCGCCGTGAACACAGCGCCGCGTCCCCTTGAGCTTCACCGGATACTTCAGGTGCAGCATCTCGTGATACACGAGATATTCCAGCACGAAGCGCGGCACCTTCCTGCGGTCGAAGATGCGGCTCACCACTATGGTGTTGTGCGCGGGATCGAAGTGGCCGAGATGGTTGCGGGCGTGGTCCTGGCTCCAGGTCATCCGCGGACGTCCGAGCAGGCCGTGGAAGAAGCGCTGGTTGAGTTCGTCGAAGATTTGGTCGAGATCGTATACCTCGCCCTGGGGCGATGCGATGCGCTTGCGTCCGCGCATCTGGCGGATGAGGTGCACCTTGGCGCTCAGGTGGTGGCTGGCGACATACTGCCGGTAGCGGGCGGCGTGGCCAGCCGCGATCGGCTTGCGATAAAGCTTGGCGATGAGGATGTGGGCGATGGCGCGCAGCACCGATTCCGGCGCCGTCTCCAGCAGGTCGGAGATGCGGACCAGGATGCGTCCTTCGCGCAGGCGGATGGTGTTGTTGACGTTGGCGAAGCGGTAGAACTCCACGCTGAACTCGGGCATGGGTGCGCGCGGGCGCAGCTCCCGGTATTCCAGCTGGAAGATTTCAAGAAGGGTCGGGATCACGTGGGGTCAGATTAGCACGGGTGTCGGTCGCTGGTCCCTCCGCTTCGCTCAGGGCAGCCCAGGAAAGGGCATCGGCAACTGCAGATCGCTCGGCTACGTCGAACAGGTAGTACAGAGCCCTACCTCAATGAAGGCTGTCATCCTTCGCGAGGCGAAGCCGAGCGCAGGATCTGCCGGAAATACGGACACTACCGACGCGGGTGGTGCTGCCAGTGTCGTCAGATTCTCCCGCCTCCCTTTGGTCGGCGGAAGAATGACAGGGTGAGGGTAGTATCTGTCATCGATGCCATCCTTTTAGAGATACAGCATGCTGTCAGGATGCTGAAACTCTACTTGCTCTTGCCCTTCTCCTTAGCCTTCGCTTTGGCCTCGGCGGCGGCTTTTTCCTGCTGGGGGAGCAGGTCGCGCGCATTGTCGAGGTCGCCATCCACGGCGTCGATGGTGTCGAGCACGGCGAACCCATAATCCTTGGCTTCGGCAGTGGCGGCCGGGTCCTTGGCCGCCTCCTTCAGGATTTGCAGCTTTGCCTGGAACTCGCGGTCGGCCTGGATGATCTCCCTGAGCGCTTTGGGGAAGTTGAGTTTCTGGTCGGCAAACGAGTCCACGTTGCGGTCCATTTCGTCCATGATGACCTTAAAGTCCGCGAGCAGGTCGTGGACTTTGCGGCCGCGCCCCTGGGCCGCGTGCGGGTCGGAGCGCAACTGCTCGATCGAGGCCAGCCGCGCCCGCGCGTATTTCAGGTAGAGCGGCAGCTTCTGGTCGGGCAGCATCGAGACCTCGCGCAGCGCGTCAGTCTCGGGAGAAGTCAGGGGATCGTGGCGATGGACCTGGGCGCTGGCGGCGAGGGCGGCGATGCAGAGAGCCAGCGAAACCAGGGAGCGGCGCCTCACTGCTTGCTGTCCTTGGAGGGCGCGCCGAACATGTGGTCGAGCAGTTGCTGGCGGAGCTTCTCCACCTGCTTAACGGCGGTCTCGACATAGGGGTGGTCCTCGAGGTTCAGCGTCCTGCCAACATCGTCCAGCCGCCGCGCGGTGGCGCGCAGCAGGATCTCCGTGTCCTTGAGGTGCTTGCCGGATTTCCGCGCCGCTTCTGTGGCGCGAGCGGCGTAGCGCACCACGTCGTCCACGGCTTTGGTGGCGTTGCTAATGTCGCCCTCGGTGTAGAGGCGATCGGCCTCGTTGACTTCGCGGCGTGCGATGGTGGCGAACAGGTGCGCCTGGTCCTGCGGCTTGGCGTTTTCCGCGCGGGCTTTCAAGGCCTCCAGCGGCTCGTCCGCGCTCTTGGCGACGGAGAACGCCGACAACAGAAGCACGGCGAGCGGGATGTGCAGCCAGCGCATACTATTTCTTCTTGTCGGGATCGATGGCGATCAACCGGTGCCGCGCCTGCCATTCCTGATCGGGGAATTTACCCTGCGCCGCCTCCAGGAACTTCCGGTAGTTTTCCGCCGCCTGCTTGAAGGCCTTGAGATTATCGTACGAGGTGGCGCGGAGGAAATACGTGCCGGGCGTTTCCGGCAGAAATTTCGCGCGCCAGTCCAGGGCGCGGATGGCCAGCTCGTACTGCTTGTTCTCAGACGCGGCCAGGGCCAGATCGCCATACGCCTCCCCCAGGTCGGGCTTCAGTTTTACCGTCTCGATCAGCGCCTGCTGCGCGGCTGGGAAATCGCGCGCGTGCAGCAGCGCACTCCCCAGGGCGTAGTGCAGTTCGGGATCAGCCGGCTTCCGGGCGACCAGCGCCTGGTACCGCTGCGCGGCTTCGCTGTAGTGATCGGTGGCGAGGTCGAGCGCCGCCAGCTCCCGCTGCGCCTGGAGATCGTTGGGATCGAGCTTGAGCACGGTCTCGTACTCGGCGCGCGCATCCGCGGAATTGCCGCGGGCCGCAAGGACGCGTCCGAGTTGCAGGTGCGCCGTCTGGTTCTGGGGATTGAGCTCGAGATAGCGCCGCAGCATCTTCTCCACTTCCGGCAGGCGCTGGGTTTTTGTGTAGACGTTCACCAGTCCGGCCATCCCCTCGACCGACTTGGGATCGAGTTCGACCGCCTGCTGGTACTCGCGTTCGGCGTCGGCAAGCCGATTCTGCTTCTCGAAGAATATGCCGGCGGCGAGGTGAGGCTCCACATCGCCGGGCGCCAGCTTGGCGGCTTCGCGATAAGCGGCTGCCGCTTCCTGCGGATCCTTGCTCTCCAGCACGTGCGCCAGCGACAGCCAGGCGCGCTCATGGCCCAGCTCGGGAGAACCGCTGGGCTTCAGCCCGGTGGCGGCGCGCAGATACTTCTCCGCCTCCAGATTTCCCGCTTCACCCAGCAGAATGCCGAGGTTCAGGTTCGCCTCGAACAAGTCCGGCTTGGCGGCGACCGCCTTGCGATAGGCCTCAATGGCATCGGCATCGCGCCGGGTAGCGGTGTACACGTAGCCCAGATCGAACCAGGCGCGGTAATTCTGGTCGTCGTCGGAGACGATGTGCCTGAGCTTGTTTTCGGCGGTGATGAAGTCGCGGAGGTCGATCGACTTTTCCGCCTGGATCAGGGCCGGCACCAGATAGGGATCATGCTCCTCATCGCCACGATTATGGTGGACAGTTTGGTCCGTCTCCTGCGCGTACGACGGCGGCGCCACCGCGAGCAGGCCGGCAAGAGCCAGCAGAATGAGAGTTCTATTTGTGTCCATTGGAACGGGCGTTGCCGTTGCCCTGTAAGATGCGGGCCAGCCACTTACCGGTATAGGAATTTGGTGTCCGGGCGACCACCTCGGGCGGGCCTGCCACCACCACCTCCCCGCCCCGCCCGCCGCCTTCCGGGCCCAGGTCGATCACCCAGTCGGCGGTCTTGATCACGTCGAGGTTGTGCTCGATGACCACGATCGAGCCGCCGGTATCGATGAGCTTGCGGAAGGCCGCCAGCAGCTTGCTGACGTCGTCGAAGTGCAGGCCGGTGGTGGGCTCGTCGAAGATGTAGAGCGCACGATGGCCGCCGCGCGGCTTCTTGGGCGCGTCCGGGTTGTCGGGATCGGCGGGCACGAAACGCACCACGTCGCGCCGCGGCTGCAGGTGCGCCGCCAGCTTCATGCGCTGGGCTTCGCCGCCGGAAAGCGTGGTGGCGGATTGTCCCAGGCGCAGATACCCCAGCCCAACCTCGTCCAGAACGCGCAGCTTCTCCGTGATCTTGTGCACGGTGGCGAAGAACTGCAGCGCTTCCTTCACCGTGAGGTCCAGCACTTCGTGGATGTTCTTGCCGCGGTAGCGGACCTCGAGGATTCCCGGCTTGTAGCGCGTGCCTTTGCACTCCTCGCAGATCAGCTCCACGTCGGCCAGGAACTGCATCTCGACCACCACCGTGCCGTCGCCCTGGCAGGTCTCGCAGCGCCCTCCGGGGATGTTGAAGGAGAAATGGCCGGCGGTGTAGCCGTGCTTGTGCGCCTCGGGCAGGGAAGCGAACAGCTCGCGGATGGCGTCGAAGGCCTTGATGTAAGTTACCGGGTTGGAGCGCGGGGTGCGCCCGATGGGCGACTGGTCCACCAGCACCACTTCGTGGATGTGCTGCGCGCCTTCGATTCGGTCGAAGAGTCCGGTGGCGGCGCCCGAGCCGTTGGTCTGTCCCTTCATCGCCGCCAGCGCCTGGTAGAGCACGTCGTGCACCAGCGTGGACTTGCCCGAGCCGGAGACGCCGGTAATGGCCACAATCATTCCCAACGGGATGGTGACGTCGATGTTCTTCAAATTGTGGGCGCGCGCGCCGTAGAGCTTGAGCTGTTGCGCGCCGGGGCGGCGGCGCTGCGGCGGCATCTGGATGCGCAGCTCCTCGGCCAGATAGCGCCCGGTGAGGGAGTGCTGCATCTTGAGGATCTCGTCGTAGCTGCCGGTGGCGATCACGCGGCCGCCATTCTCGCCGGCGCCGGGGCCGAGATCGAGGATGCGGTCCGAGGCGCGCATGATCTCGGCGTCGTGTTCGACCACCAGGATCGTGTTTCCCAGATCGCGCAGCTCGTGCAGGATGTGGATGAGGCGCGTGGTGTCGCGGCTGTGCAGGCCGATGGAGGGTTCGTCGAGCACGTAAAGCGCGCCCACCAGCCGCGAGCCCAGCGAGGTGGCGAGCTGTATGCGCTGCGCCTCGCCGCCGGAGAGCGTCGAGGACAGGCGATCGAGCGTCAGATATTCCAAGCCAACCTCGTTCAGGAACTTCAGCCGCTCGCGGATCTCGCCCAGCACCTGCTCGGCAATCTCCGCCTGCTCGGGCGAGAGCTCGACGCTGTCGAAGAAGCGCGCCGCTTCCTCCACCGTCATGGCGCAGACTTCGCAGATGTTCTTGCCGGCGATGCGGACGTGGCGGGCCTCGGCACGCAGGCGCGCGCCATTGCAGGTGGAGCAAGTCGCGTAGCCGCGATAGCGGCTGAGAAACACGCGCACGTGCAGCTTGTACTTCTTGCGCTCCAGGTAGGCGAAGAAACCCTTGATGCCCGGGAAGTGGCCGTCGCCCTCGATGATGAGCTGCTGGTCATCGAACGGCAGCTCCTCCCACGGTACGTCAAGCGCGATGTTGTGGGTGCGCGTGAAGCGCTTCAGGTCGGTGAACAGCGGACGGTACTTGGGCTTGGTCCAGGGCTCGATGGCGCCTTCGGCCAGCGACCGCGACTTGTCCGGGATGACCAGGTCCATGTCGAAGTCGATGGTGTTGCCGAAGCCCTGGCAGCGCGGGCAGGCGCCGTAGGGGCTGTTGAACGAGAACAGGCGCGGCTCGGGCTCGTCGAAGCGCAAGTGGCAGCGCTTGCACTCGAAGCGCTGCGCGAAGCGGAGGCTGGTCGGCTCTCCCTCCGCCGGGGCGGTTTCGAGGATGATCTCGCCGGCTTCGCGGTAGCAGGTCTCGACCGCGTCCACGATGCGGGAGCGCGCGTCGGCGGAAACGCCAATACGGTCCACCAGCACGAACACCGGCTCGCTGAAGTTGACGTCCAACAGCGACTCGGGCGTCGAGAACTCGAAGACCTGCGAATTCTGGTACAGCCGGCCAAAGCCGCGCTGGCGCAGCTCGAACAGGCGAGTTTTCAGCAATTCCTGCTGCGGGGCCTCGTCGGACTTCTTCTTCTTGCCGCGGCCTTTGGCTTCGGCCTGCGCCGGGCGTGCGGGAGCGGTGTGCAGCGGGAAGAAGACCTGGATTCGCATGCCCTCACCCAGCGAGAGGATCGCATCGGCGACTTCGTCCACCGTGTCCTTCTTCACTTCGGCGCCGCACTGCACGCAGTAGCTTGTGCCCACCCGCGCGAATAGCAGGCGCAGGTAGTCGTAGATCTCGGTGGCAGTGGCGACGGTGGAACGCGGGTTACGCGTGGAATTCTTCTGCCGGATAGCGATGGCCGGGGCGATGCCGTCGATCAGGTCTACGTCTGGTTTCTCGATGCGCTCCAGGAACTGCCGGGCGTAGGCGGAGAGCGACTCCACGTAGCGGCGCTGCCCCTCGGCGTAAATGGTGTCGAAGGCGAGCGAGGATTTGCCCGATCCCGACACACCCGTCACCACCGTCATGGTGTTGTGGGGAATATCGAAGTCGATGTTCTTGAGGTTATGAACGCGGGCGCCGCGTACAACAATGCTTTCGGTGCACATCTCCTGGGACCGCCACAGCGCGGGGAAGACGCGCTGTGGAATCTTTCATTATAAGCGGCGAGAGGGAAATCCACCACGGAGGCACGGAGACGCAAAAGGCGCGGCTTCACAGTGTGCCGGAAAGTTGCTTTGAAAGCGTGCGGCTTTCAGCCGCGCCGTTACCAACATTTCAAGAATTGTCATCCCGAGCCAGCGCGAGCCGAGTCTTGCGAGGCGAGCGCGACGCGAGGAATCTATGCTTTTTGCCGTTGCGGCCAGTTAAGCGGAATGCATAGATCCTTCGCTGGCCGCGTCTTCTCAAAGCTCGACGCGGCTGCACTCAGGATGACAATTTCATTTTTTATGCCGGCGGGACGCCGGCGCTACTCCTCGCGCTCGCGGCGGTACACGAAGGCGATGCCCACGAATCCCGCCAGCATGGTCACCGCCGGAACCAGCAGCACCAGCACGGCGCGGTTGAGGGCCTTCTGCGACTTCTCGCCGGCCCCGGCGGCACTCGAGTAGCACATGGCGCAGCCCTGCCCGAAGGCCGGAGCGGCGCACAACGCAACCAGCAGCGCGAGCGATGCGAGGCGGAGCTTCATCAGCGCACCCCCAGGGAGATGATGCGCGCGGCATCGGCGAAAAAGACGGTCATCAGGCACAGGCAGACGATCAGGGCGGTCATCAGCACGTAGCGCATGCTGCGAATCTCGAACTTCATGTGCATGAAGTAGAGGATGATGAGCGCCGACTTGATGATCGAGAGCCCCAGCAGGATGAAGAGCATCCGCAGGGGCTGCATGTTCTGATAGCCGAGATAAATTTCGATCACGGTCAGTCCCAGCAGCGCGCCCCACACCCAGAAGAACTGTCCGACCTTGTGTTGATGGACAACTATGCCTTCGTGATCCGCCGTTTGCATTCCGCCCGCCATCTGTTTCTCCTTATGTAATGCGCGTCGACATTAGATAAACCAGCGGAAAGATGAACATCCACACCAGGTCGACGAAGTGCCAGTAGAGACCGCTAACCTCAATATCTACTGCATCGTACTGTTTGGGTTTGAAGTAAAGGATCATGCTAGCGACGATTGCTCCCAAGAGCAGCACGTGCACGCCATAGTGGAAGGGGCTCGAAGCCGGCGTGAGCAGCCATCCCAGCAGCCATAGCACCAGCAGGATGGGGATCCACTTCTTGCGCAGGGCCACGACGCCCAGGTAGATGATGCCGAGCGTGACATGCAGCATGTGCATGCCGGTCAGGGTGAAGAACGTGCCGCCGAACTGAGGCACGCCGGCGGCCCACGGATTCTTGAACGGCGTCAAGCCTTCCGCGATCAGCCCCGTCCATTCAATCGAGTGCAGCACCACGAATCCGGCGCCCAGGGCCATGGTCGCCAGAATCCAGCGAGTGGCTGCGGACATCCTGCCGTGGCTCGCGGCCGCTACCCCCAGCACCATGGTCAGCGAGCTCGACAGCAAGAAGAACGTCATGATGCTGGCGCGCATGATGCTGGTTGAGTGGAACGGCATGGGCCACGCCGGATTCGAGATACGCCCGTAGCTGTAAGCGAACAGCAGCGCCCCGAAGGTCAGCGAGTCGGACATGATGAACAGCCACATGCCCAGCTTCTTGGAGTTGGTGCGAAACAGCGGCGGCTCGAACGCCTCGGCTGCCGGGTGATGCATCGCTACATCCGCCATCGAGTCAATTCCTCCAGCGCTCTCAGCGCGCGAAGTGCAGCAGGGCAAATATGTAGATCCACAAGAAATCCATGAAGTGCCAATAGAGAGCCGTTACGTCCACCACTAGGAAGCGCGTCGCCAGCGGCTTGCGCAGCAGGGAAGTCATGCCGGCGTAGCCGAGCGCCAGCACCCCGCCCAGCAGGTGGATCCCGTGCGTGCCGGTCAGCACATAGAAGAACGAGCTGCTGGGATTGGTGCTGACGAAGATCCCCAGGCGCCGTAGCTGTTCCCAGGCGAGCAGTTGCCCGACCAGGAATCCCGCGCCCAAAACCACAGTGATCCCCAGCCATGGGATGGAGCGCCGACCGTCAACGATCAGCATCGGCTCCGGCATGGTCAATGTTCCGCCACGGGGCGCAGTTCGAAGCTTGCGCGAGAGCGTGCGCTGCGCCATCGCCAGCGTGAAGCTCGAGAGCAGCAGGATGACCGTGTTGATCCAAAGAATGGGCGGCAGGCTGATGGGCTGCCAATCGGTGACGTAGCGGGCGGAAGCGTCGCTCCACGTGCCCACGCCCTGGCGGACGATGTAAGCGCTGGTGAAGGAGACGAACAACATCACCACCGCGGTCAGGGCGAAGAACATGCCGATGCGGTAGCGGCGCAGGCGGTCGCGATGGTCGTCGGGACGTCCGCCTCCCCAGCCGCCATCGCGCGGCGGCGGAGCCATGCTTGGCCCGCGCCCGCCTAGCTTCGGCTCGTCGACTGCTACCGGACTCAAAGTCGTCGCCATCCGTGCCCTAGTGCGCGGTCACCGTCGCCGGATCGGTCTGCATGATGTAGTCCTTGGCCGCACCGGGCACGCTGTACTCGTACGGTCCGTGATTCACCACGGGCGTGACGCCGCCGAAGTTGTCATGCGGCGGCGGCGAGGGCACCGTCCACTCCAGCGTGGTGGCTTCCCACGGGTTGATCTCCGCTTTCTTGCCCTTCTTCATGCTCCAGAACAGGTTGAACACGAAGACAAACTGCGCGGCGATGGTGATGAACGCGGCGATCGAAATGAACTGGTTCAACGGGATAAGGTGCTGCAAATACTGCAGTTCGGTGAACTGCGAGTAGCGCCGCGGCTGTCCGGCCATGCCCAGGTAGTGCATGGGCATGAATACGGAATAGGTGCCGGCCAGAGTTATGAAGAAGTGAATTTTGCCCAGGGTCTCGTTCATCATCCGTCCAAACATCTTCGGGAACCAGTAATAGGTCCCGGCGAAGATGCCGAAGATGGCGGCCACGCCCATGATCAGGTGGAAGTGCGCGACGACGAAGGCGGTGTCGTGCAGCGGAATGTCCAGCACCGGCTGCGCCAGGAACGGCCCGCTCAGTCCGCCGGAGACGAACAGCGAAACGAAGCCAATGGCAAACAGCATGGGCGTAGCGAAGCGTATGCGTCCGCCCCAGAGCGTGCCCAACCAGTTAAAGGTCTTGATCGCGGATGGTACGCCGATGGCCATGGTCATCACCGAGAAGGCGAACGCCGAGTAGGGGCTCATGCCGCTCATGAACATGTGGTGGCCCCACACCAGGAAGCCGAGCATGCCGATGGACAGGATGGCATACACCATCGCCTTGTAGCCGAAGATGGGCTTGCGCGAGAACGTCGACAGCAACTGCGAAGCCACGCCCATGCCCGGCAGGATGGCGATGTAGACCTCCGGGTGTCCGAAGAACCAGAACAGGTGCTGCCACAAGAGCGGCGAGCCGCCGGTGTGGGTGATGGGGTGTCCGCCGGGATTCAAGCCTCCGGGCGGGAAGCTGAGATTGCCGCTGACGTTCAGGCCGCCGGGCACGAAGAAGCTGGTGCCCACGTTGCGGTCGAGCAGCAAGAGGATGCCGCCGGCGAGCAGCACCCCGAAGGCCAGCAGGCCGAGCATGGCGGTGACGAACCACGCCCAGCAGGTGAGCGGCATGCGGAACAGCGACATGCCGCGCGCCCGCAGGTCGAGCGTGGTGGTGATGAAGTTCAGCGCGCCCATCAGCGAAGCCACGCAGAAGATCGCGATGCTGATGATCCACAGGTCTTCGCCCAATCCCAGGCCGGGACCGGCCGAAGGGATGGCGCTCAGCGTGACGTAATTGGTCCAGCCCGCCAGCGGCGCTCCGCCTTCCACGAAGAACGCGGCGAGCATCACCATGAACGACACGAACGTGGTCCAGAACGAAAGCATGTTCAGGGTGGGGAAGGCCATGTCCGGCGCGCCGATCTGGATCGGCAGGAAGTAATTGCCAAAGCCGCTCTGCGGCGCCGTGGTCAGCACGAAGAACACCATGATGGTGCCGTGCATGGTGAGCAGGGTCAGATACTGCTCCGGCTTGATGTGCCCGAACCACGGCAGATTGGCCTCCGGCCACACCAGGTGGATGCGCATGAACAAGGACAGGAACATGCCCACGAACACCGCCGCCAGCGCCAGGAAGTAGTACTGGAGGCCGATCACCTTGTGATCGAGGCTGAAGACGTACTTGCGGATAAAGCCGGTAGGCGCTGCGTGCGCGTGTTGCTCACTCATCGAGTTTTGCTCTCCGGGATGATGGATGAATACTTCATTACTGCGCCAGTTTCTCCGCCACCTTGGCGGACAGCCACTTGTCGTAGTCCGCCTGGCTGACCACCTTCAGCATGCCGTGCATCTTGTAATGCCCCAGGCCGCAGAGTTCGGCGCAGGCGATCTCGTAATCGCCGAGCTTGGTGGGGGTGAAGTGCATGTGGATCATCAGGCCGGGCACGGCATCCTGCTTGAAGCGCATGGCGGGGACGAAGAAGCTGTGGATCACGTCCTGCGAGCGCAGCACCAGCTCGGCTTCGCGGTCGACCGGCAGGTACATGGTGCCGGTAACCACGTCGTCCTTGCCGGCGGGATCGTCGGGATCGATGCCCACGGGATTGCCCACCGAGGCATCCTCCAGCTCCGGCTTGGTGTGGCCCAGCTTGCCGTCCGGACCGGGATAGCGGAAGTACCAGGCGAACTGCAGGCCGGTCACCTCCACTTGCACCGCTCCTGGTGCAGCCCCCTGGAAGCGCGCCTCCGCCCAGATCTTCTCGCCCGAGAGGTTCAACCCCATAAAGAGGACGGCGGTGAGCAGCGTCCAGGTGATCTCCATGGTGGTGTTGCCGTGGCTGTACTGCACCTTCTGGCCGCGGTCACGATACCTCCACACCAGGTAGCCGAGCGCCAACTGCGCCGCCAGGAAGACAATCCCCATCAGGATGTAGGTCCAGGTGAAATGGTGGTCGATCAACACGCCGTTCGCCGAGGCCACCGGCAGCGGCGCCCATTTCTGGATCACAAAATAATAGGTGCTGGAAAGAGTGATAAGCCAGATGATGAACAGGAGCGCAAGCCCCATCTTCTACCCTCTTGTCAGATTTGAATTGAACGAGTGCTCCGCGGACCCCCGTCCGGCGGATTGTCGGTCATACTATCAACACGCGCGCGGCGGCGCAACCAAGAGCCGGAGTGCCTCGCGAGTTGCCGGCGGCGGGATCAGCCGGACGGTCACTTGTGTGAACGCCTGTTTACAACAGTTATGTGGCTCCTCGGGCTTGCACAGCGTATCGTTACAAGAGCTAGGCCCCGTGTGGGTGGCTCACATGATGCTGACGGAAACACCCGGCACGTTGAAGAAGTTTGGCCGAACTTCGTGGCGCTTTCAACGGACGTTCAAGACACCACTGGAGAACCTTCGCTCGTTTGTCACGGCCATCACTGGCGCTATCCGACGACTAGACGCCGCAACTGTCACCATCGATACAGTCGTGTTTGAACCAAAGCACCTACTCGCGCTTGTAACGCCTATTGGAGCGGCAGACTGGTTAGCACACGACGTGACGGTCTCTGCTGTGGGGCGTGAAGCTGTCGAGGGGCTCTTGGAGGCCGCGCTGAGTGACTGGGCTGATTTCCTTTTTGTACCGCAACCGAAGCCGTTCGTCATTTACGCTGACCATGACGAGTACACGACGTTCTATGCTCAGAGCTGCTCCAATCTCAACAGCGTTGTCAATGAGTTGTGCGGGAAGGGATTCGCTGAAATTTTGGGTTATAAGCGGTCGCAGCGGTCGTGGCGTTAGTCCGCCGAACTCAATTGTCGATAAATCGCCTTCTCACAAGTAACCCCCCAGAACCATGCAAGAGGTCAACCGGAAACCGACCCGCTACAGCCGGAGTGTCTCGCCAGTGGCCCGGAATCAGCCGGAGATCTCCTCGGGCGCCATCAGCATGACGTGCGCTTCGCCCTCGATCACCTTCTGTCCGTGCTGGTTGGTCCAGATGGTAGAGAGCGTCAGCAGGGGCCTTTCTTCGCGGGTGTGGCGGATGTGGCTGACCGTCGCGGTCAAGGTCACGGTGTCGTCCACGTACACCGGCTTGACGAACCGCAGCGTCTGATCCAGGTAAATGGCGCCCGTGCCGGGCAGGTGCATGCCCACGCAGGTGGAGATCAGCGACGCGCTCAGGATGCCTTGCGCGATGCGGCGCTTGAACCGCGTCCGCGCCGCGAAGGCCTCGTCCATGTGCAGAGGGTTGCGGTCTCCGGTGAGTTCAGCGAACTTCTCGATTTCGGCATCGCTGAACGTCTTGGTTAACTGGACTGAATCGCCGACCTTCCACGTGCGCTGCTGCGGCATATTGCCTTCTCCCGGGCTTGTCGCTGGCCTTGCATCACTGTACACACGTTACCCCTGCTGTCATACAATCCTGCACTCACCTGATGTGACGGAGAACCCCATGCCCAGCCCCAATCCCTACCAGCTCGACCTCGACAAGAACGCGGCCAACTACGTGCCGCTCACGCCGCTGACCTTCATCCGGCGCACGGCGGAGGTGTACCCGGAGCGCACGGCGGTCATCCACGGCAGCGTGAAGCGCACCTGGAAGCAGACCTACGAGCGCTGTGTGCGGCTGGCGTCAGCGCTGAAGCGGCGCGGCATCGGCTTGGGCGATACCGTCTCGCTCATGGGCCCTAACATCCCGGAGACGCTGGAATGCCACTTCGGCATTGCCATGACCGGCGCGGTGCTCAACGCGCTCAACATCCGCCTCGACGCCGACGCCATCGCCTTCATGCTCCAGCACAGTGAAAGCAAGCTGCTCATCACCGACCGCGAGTTCGCACCGGTGATCGGCAAAGCTCTCAGCATGGTGCAGAAGAAGCCGGTCGTCATCGACATCGACGACCCGCTCGGGAAGAACGGCGACCGGCTTGGCGAGCTGACCTACGAGCAGTTCCTCGCCGAGGGCGATCCCAACTACGCCTGGGAGTTCCCCGCCGACGAATGGCAGGCCATCGCGCTGAACTACACTTCCGGCACCACCGGCAATCCCAAGGGTGTGGTCTATCACCACCGCGGCGCGTATCTGAACGCCATCGGCAACATACTCACCTGGGCCATGCCGCACTTTCCCACTTACCTGTGGACGCTGCCCATGTTCCACTGCAACGGGTGGTGCTTTCCCTGGACGGTGACGGCAATGGCGGGCACGCACGTCTGCCTGCGCGCGGTCACGCCCAAGGGGATGTACGACGCCTTCGCCGACCACGGCGTCACCCACATGTGCGGCGCGCCCATCGTGATGGGCATGCTGATCAACGCGCCCGATGACGTCCGCCGCAAACCGCAGCGGCCTGTGCAGGTGATGACGGCCGGCGCCGCTCCGCCCGCCGCCGTCATCGAGAAGATGCAGAAGCTCGGCTTCCAGGTCACGCATGTGTACGGCCTGACCGAAGTTTACGGGCCGGTCACCGTCTGCGCCTGGCATGACGAATGGGACGCGCTGCCCATCACCGAGCAGGCGGTGTACAAGTCGCGGCAGGGCGTGGCCTACGTCACCCTGGAAGGCCTGATGATTGCCCACCCCGAAACTCTGCAGCCCATGCGCAAGGACGGCGCCACCATGGGCGAGATCTTCATGCGCGGCAACACCGTCATGAGCGGCTATCTGAAGAACGCCAAGGCCACGCGCGAGGCCTTCGCGGGAGGATGGTTCCACACCGGCGACCTGGGCGTCTGGCATCCCAACGGCTACATCGAGATCAAGGACCGCTCCAAGGACATCATCATCTCCGGCGGCGAAAACATCTCGACCATCGAGGTGGAGTCGGTCCTGTACCGGCATCCGGCGGTGCTGGAGGCCGGCGTGGTGGCGCGTCCCGATGAAAAGTGGGGCGAGATTCCGTGCGCCTTCATCACGCTGAAAGAAGGTGTGTCGGTGACCGAGCAGGAGATCATCGATTTCTGCCGCCAGCACCTGGCGCACTTCAAGGCGCCCAAGACGGTGGTCTTCGGACCGCTGCCCAAGACCTCCACTGGCAAGCTGCAGAAGTTCAAGCTGCGCGACCAGGCCAAGACGATTTCGCCGCCAGCCGGCTCGATGAAACAATGAATCAATGGCTCAATTAGGGCTGTGCTTGACTTCAGGCTGGGCTCTCCGTTAGTCTCCGCCCGTTTCTAAAATGACTTGGAGGTGAGCACCCATGAAAAGACGCACGGGATGGTTGTTGGCGTCGTTGCTGCTGCTCGGAGGGCTGGGCACGGCCGCGGCGCAGGAGATGTCAGAGGGCATGATGGGACCGCCGCCGGTTTTGGTGGTCTTTCGTGAAGTCCTGAAGCCCGGCAAGAGCGGCATGACGCACGAGAAATCGGAAAGCGCGTTTGTGCAGGCCTTTGCCAAGGCGAAGTGGCCGACGCACTACTTCGCCGCGGATTCTCTCTCCGGCAAACCGCGTGCCCTGTTTTTTATTGGCTACGATTCGTTTGAAGCCTGGGAGAAGGACAACCTCGCCACCCAGAAGAATGCCAAGCTGGCCGCGGAGCTGGACCACGCCGGCGTGGTCGATGGCGAGCTGTTGAGCGAGTCGGAAGGACTGGTGTTCGCGTTCAACGAAAAGTACAGCTTGCGTGCGAAGGTTGATATCGCGCACATGCGCTATTTCGAAATCGGGGTTTATCACGTCCGCCCGGGACATCACCACGAATGGGAGGAGGCGGTTAAGCTGGTCAAGGCGGCGTACGAGAAAATCCCCGACGTGCACTGGGCCGCGTTCCAGACCGTTTTTGGCGGCGAGGATGAGAGCTACGCCATTATCATTCCCCGGAAATCGCTGGCGGAAGTCGATAAAGGCTTCGGAATGGGCAAGGAATTTGCCGCCAACATGGGCGAAGAGGGCATGAAGAAGCTCCATGAGCTGGAAGCTTCGGCGATTGCTTCCACTTCGTCCCAGTTGTTTCAGTTCAACCCGCGCGAGAGCTATCCCCCAGAGGCATGGGTAAAGGCCGACCCGGATTTCTGGAAGCCCAAGCCGGCCAAGGCGCCGGCGGCTGCGCCCAAGAAGTCGGAGAAACCTGCCGGGCAGTGAGTTCTCGGCGGGTTATTGTCAAAGCCGCCGCGGACAGACGCGGATCAGAATCGAAACCGCGCGAGGCCGAGAATCATTCTTTCTTGCGTTCGCGGCCTCGGCGGTTTTGGGGTCTATCCGAGTTCATCAGTTCAGCACGAAGTTTGCCAGTTCGAATCCGCTTCCTGCCCACGTGAACGACTGGGATGCGGGCGAGGACGTATGAAATGGCTTAGGAACACCAGTAACTTTGACTGAGTAAGCCGAGCCTGAAGTCAAGGCACCTCCAGTCGCGAAGAAGTAGAAGCCAGTTATGTCCGTCGTTGCCGTAGCGACCCCTGCGTTCGCGGAATTCACAAGGCTGACCGTTGCATTGGGAACCGCGACACCGCTGGAGTTCACAACGAACCCGGTGATGGGGTTGGCAGTGCTGCCCACTTTCAGATTTGCCATCAGCCCGCGCACGTCGCCGATCAGGACATTGTCCGGGCTGAAGCTGACCCCGCCGACCGTGCAGGTGCTGGTAATCAGCCCGACGGCCGCTAGGGCCCGCATCTCCAGCAGCATGGCGCCATAGGCGTCAATTGCCGCCTGGGTATGCTGTCCATTGGCCAAACTCTGGGCCAGGTTGAGTTCGCCTGTCAGAATATTGGCGACGGTCGAGTTGCTGATGCAATGCGCAGTCTGAAGCGACCCAATCACCTGCGCGGCGCTGCCGCTGCTCGCCGCGACCTCCACGATCACCTGCGTAGAGCTGCCCGTCCCTTCCTCGGTCACCAGCAACGTGTAGGTACCGGGTGGCACCGCCGGGCCGGCCGCAATCGCAATCGTCTGCGAGACCGAACCATTGGGTGGCGGCGTGAGTGCGAAGTGCTGCGGTGTAACCGTCATCCCCGCCGGCTGGCCGGTGACATCGAACGTCAGCGTTTGATTGAACCCATCGGTCGAGTTCACTGTGAAAGCCACAGATCCCGACCCGTCCAGAAAGAAGAGGCCCGTCAGCGGGACAACAGGCAGATGGAAAGTCGGCGTGAAGGTCAGCTTAGCGATAAATGCGTTTCCATTCTCTACGCTGTTCGTTGTGGGCTGCACCGCATTGGCCGTGGTGGGGAAGTTCGCGGAGAAAGTGAGTCCTGTCAAGTAGATCACCGGACCCCGTGGGAACCCGCCACTGCCGACCGCGAGGGCGGATGCAGAATCGCCACCACTGCCTCCCAGGTAGCTGGAGTAAATCAACTGCGAGCCGTCGGCGCTGAGTTCGGTAACGAAGACGTTTTCGTAGCCGCCCAGGGTTGGCTGCAGGGCATTGGTGGTCGTAGGAAAGTCAACGGACGTAGTCCCCCCTGCCAGATAAGCGTTGCCCGCGCCATCCACGGTAATGCCAAAAGCAACGTCGCTGCCGCTACCCCCGAGATAGGTGGAGAAAACGATCGAGGCTGAGCCGCTTTGGGTGGTATCGATTTTGGATACAAAGGCATCTGTTTTGTGGGGATCGTTGGGATTGATTGCACTCTGGACCGCATTCTTGGTGGGAAAGTCGGTCGAGGTGGTGTATCCAGTCACGTAGGCATCGCCACTGCCATCTGCTGCAATGCCGGCAGCCGCGTCCGCGCCGCTTCCCCCGAGATAGGTGGAATAGAGCAAAGCGGAGCCATCCGCGCTGAACTTGGCCACGAAGGAATCGTCGAAGGGGGCAGTGCCACCGGGAGTGGACTGCGCGGCGTTGTTGAGGGGGAAGTCGACTGAAGAAGTAGTTCCCGTGAGATAGGCATTGCCTGCGCTATCTATGGCAACGCTGGAGGCAGCGTCGTCGCCCAATCCACCCAAGAAAGTGGAGTACGCCAAAGACGAACCGTCGGGCGCAATTTTGGCCACGAAGGCATCGTAGTTGATTGTATAGGATGGGGGCTGCAGGCAAAAATCATTGCAAACAACGCCCCCGTGAAGACTTTGGAACGCGGTCCTAATGGGGAAATCAGGGGAAGTTGTGCTTCCCGCCACGTAAGCGTTCCCTGCGCTGTCCACGGCGATGCCCTGGGCTGAATCGTAGAGGCCACCCCCCAGATAGGTGGAATAGAGCAAGGCGGAGCCATCCCCGCTGATTTTGGCCACAAAGGCATCCCCTCCCCCGCCGGACGCGCCCTGCAGAGGATTGCTGATGGGGAAATTCGTGGAGGCCGTGTAGCCCGCTACATAGGCGTTGCCCGCACTATCCACCCCAATACCATTGGCTTCGTCAATGTCGCCTCCCCCCAAATAGGTGGAATAGGCCAAGGCTGAGCCGTCCGCCTTGATCTTGGCCACGAAGGCATCCCAGTCGGGGTTGAAGCCGGGAGGGCCACCGGGAGCGCCTTGCAGAGGATTGACTGTAGGAAAATCGGTTGATCGGGTATATCCCGCAACGTAGATGTTGCCCGAACCATCCACAGCAATCCCAAGGCCGACATCGCCGCCGCCGGTATTGTTATTACCACTGCCCCCCAGATAGGTCGAGTAGGCGAGTACCGGGTCGATGACCAACGGCCTGTTGCGATCGTACCGCGCCACTTCAAAGCTGACGCCGCCCTTGTGATCGAGCGCATACTGGCCCCGAATTGGGACGCGCTTGCCGTCCGCCCCCGGTTGGTACACCACCGGCTTGTGGAAGCGGACTTCACCCTCATCGCTACGGACCACCAGGTCGCCCTGGGCATCGATGTGCAGCGGCATCCAGGCTGCGGACTGGCCATCAGAACTCCCCGAAACGGCCAACTCGATCGCCTTGGGATCGGCCCCCGGAGAGACCACGAAGTCGTACTCCAATTGGCGCTGGTTACCGTAATAGACGAGATCGATGCCGGGATAGACGCCCTCGTACTTCACATTGGCGTAGTTAGGCACGTTGGTCCGCCACTTTGTAGGATCGTTGCCGATAAAGTAGTTGCTCTTGCCCGGCAACTCATCCGTCCCCGTCACTTTGGCGCCCGGGTTGGTGCCCAGCAGCTTCATGCGCATCACGGCAGGTGCTTGAATTTCGGGCACAGCGCTCGGACGAAACGGCAGGCGCGCATCCCTGGGTTGTGAAGGATTGCCGGTGGACTTCCGGCGCGGCCTGCGCAGGGCGAGGACGGCCTCGTTGTCCGTCAGGAAAAGCGTGTAGCCGTTGCCGCGGGAGATGAATTTCGCTTGCGCGTCCGTCTGGCCCCGGTTGGCTTCGAAGCTCAAGGGCAATTTGGTGTAGGACTGAACCACCTGCTCCTGCGTTGCCAAACCGGTGGAATTGCCTAACGGGAGGCTAGGCGCAGCCGCAAGAGTGGCCGAAGCCTCGCCGCTGTTGGAGCCTGCCTGGGAGTTCGTCCGAGTCAGAACGGACAACCCAACGAACACCGTGACACCGCATGCCACTGCGAGAGTGCTTTTTCTCATGGCGCATCTCCTCTAATTCGGGATTGCAATTTTGGGTTTCCGTGTTGCCGACGGGACACCGAGGGCTTCCATTTGGAGTCCCCACGCAACGATGGGAGGCATTCTCGCGGCGCTAGGGCCCCCAATCCGGTGCCGCCTTGTTTCATTGATCATGGTAACGTGTCAAGAAGTCTTTGGTAACTAAGCTGAAGATTCGCAACCTTTGGAGGACGCGGGGAACCGCTCTGCTTTACCTGGCGTCCGCTGCCTCCTCGGCGGTTTTCAGGTGTATCCTCGTTCGTCGGCGCAAGTCCGCGGCGAGAAGTTCATTGGGGGAAGGGAATGTCCTGGCGTCCGCTGGCTAGCTTGCTTTGGCAGGCGGCACGGCGCACTCCGCGTCCCACCGGATGGCAGGCCGCGCTTCGCCATATGGGCGGCTTCGGCCTGTTCGCCCTGGCCATCCTCGACGGCTCACCCATTCCAACCCTAGGCGGTCTCGATCTGCTGACCGCCATCCTGGCGGCGCGGCACCGCGAGCCTTGGTATTACTACGCGCTCATCGCCACCGCCGGAGGGCTGATCGGGTCCTTCATCACTTATTCCATTGCGCGCAAAGCGGGTGAGGCTTACCTGACGCGCAAGTTGGGCGAGAGCCGGGTGCACCGGCTGCTCGGCTTCGTCCGCCGGTGGGGCGCCGGTACCCTGATCATCGCCACCCTTTTCCCTCCACCGTTCCCGGCCACGATAGTCTTCGCCGCGGCCGGCATTTTGAATTATCCCCCGCGGCGGTACCTGATCGTAGTCGCGGCGGGGCGCGCCCTCCGCTACAGCCTGCTGGCCTGGGCCGCGGAACACTACGGACGCCACTTCGTCCTGCTGGTCCGCCACCCCGAGCGCTACCTGGGTTGGTCGATTCTGATCGGAGTGCTGGTCATCGCGATGGTGGCCGCAGGCCTGTTGACATGGCGGTGGATGCGCGACGCCGGGATCGTAGATAAGCAGATTGAGTCATCCGCCGGGTAACCTCCCGGCCCACCCCGACCATGTACTTCCGTTAGTTGGGGATGATTACCTTTGGGCTTACGCTAGGGTTCGCATGCCCAATAGCGCCACGAAACCGGCCGAGCCGGTCCACACTCGTCTGCGCCAGGCGGAACGCCGGGAGTGGTGGCTGTGGTCGCTGGCAGTGCTGGTTACGCTGTTGTTGACGGCCGGCATCGCCTCTTTCCTGCTGCCGCTGCTGCATGCGCAGGTAGATCCTTTTTATGCCTTCAACCTGAAGCTGGCGGCGCGCGGGTTGGTGGGCGCCGTCCTGCTGTTCGACATCTACACTCTTTACCAGCAGCACCTGATCTCCGGCATGCGGCGCCGGTTGAACGAGCGCGACGAACTGTTCCGCCTGGTGAGCGAGAACGCCGGCGACATGATCGCCCTGGTCGACATGGACGGCAACCGCCTCTACAACAGCCCGGCCTATGAGAAGGTCCTGGGTTACTCGGCCGAGGAACTGAGCACGACCTCCTCTTTTGAACAGATCCACCCCGACGACCGCCATCGCGTGATCGAAGCCGCGGAACACGCCCGCCGCACCGGCGAAGGCCGCACCCTTGAATACCGCATCCGCCACAAGGACGGGAGCTGGCGGGTGCTGGAGTCCTCCGCCAGCACCATCCTCGACAAGACCGGCAAGGCAGAGAAGATGGTCATCGTCAACCGCGACATAACCGCCCGCAAGCACGCCGAGGAAAAGCTGCTCTATCGGAACTTCCACGACGCGCTGACCGGCCTGCCCAACCGCTCCCTGTTCCTGGACCGGGTGCAGCGTGCCTTCATCCACTCCATGCGCCACCCGGAGTACAAGTTCGCCCTGCTCTTCATCGACGTGGACGATTTCAAGAAGTTCAACGACAGCTTCGGCTATGCCGCCGGCGACGCGGTGATCGTGGAACTGTCCAGCCGGCTGGCGTCCTCGCTGCGCCGCCACCAGGCGGTGGCCCGCCTGGCCCTGATGCCGCATGGCGACGACAGCCTGGCCCGGCTGGGCGGCGACGAATTTGGCGTGCTGCTGGACGACATCAAGGATCCCAGTGATGCCATTCGCGTGGCCAACCGCATCCAGGAAGCGGTCGCGGCTCCCTTCGCCTTCAATGGCCAGGAAGTGTTCTCCTCCGCCAGCATCGGCATCGTGATGAGTTCGACCGACCGTGACCGGGCCGAGGACCTGCTGCGCGACGCCGATATCGCCATGTGCCGCGCCAAGACGGCGGGGAAAGCCCGCTGCGAGGTGTTCGACGGGGAAATGCACGCCCGGGCGGTGAACCGTCTGCGGATGGAGCGCGAGTTGCGCGCGGCCGTCGCTCGCGGCGAGTTCCTGGTCCACTACCAGCCCATCGTGCAACTGGAGAGCGGCCGCATCACCGGCTTCGAGGCGCTGATTCGCTGGCAGCATCCCGAGCGCGGTGTGGTCCCGCCCAACGATTTCATCGACCTCGCCGAGGAGACCGGACTGATCGTCCCGATGAACCGCTGGCTGCTGCGCGAGATCTGCCAGCAGGGACGCATCTGGCAATCGCGCTATCCCTCCGAACCCGCGCTCACCGTCACCGCCAACATCACCTCCAAGGAGCTGGTGCAGGAAGACCTGGTCAGCAGCATCCGCCAGACCCTGCAGCAGACCGCCATGAGTCCCCGCCACCTGCAACTGGAGATCCGCGAGACCGTGGCCATGGCCGACGCCGAAAACGCCGCCCAGGTCCTGGCCCGGCTCAAGGAACTGGGCATCCGCCTGAGCATCGACGATTTCGGCACCGGGTACTCCTCGCTCAGCCGCCTGCAAGGGCTTCCCCTGGACACACTGAAGATCGACCGCAGCTTCATCTCCGACATGGACGACGACCCCGACAAGCGCGAGATCGTGCGCGTCATCGTCATGCTGGGACAGCAACTCGGTATGAAGGTGGTGGCCGAGGGCACGGAGACGGCCGAGCAGGTGCGATTCCTCAAGGACCTGGGCTGCGACTACGCCCAGGGCTACTTCTTCTCCCGGCCGGTGGATGCGCACGCCTTCGAAGATCTGCTGGCGGGCGGCCAGGTCGCGGTTCCCCAGTTGTCCCACTGAAGCCGCTCCCGCGCCGCTTTGAAAATGACCTGCGCCTGCCCCAACCCAGCAGATTCCCGCTAACTCGAAGCCCCGTCAGGATTT
Source organism: Terriglobales bacterium (assembly GCA_052145015.1). Taxonomy (GTDB): domain Bacteria; phylum Acidobacteriota; class Terriglobia; order Terriglobales; family Acidobacteriaceae; genus JAHFUA01. The sequence continues at coordinate 33,779 of JBKQPN010000081.1, read as the reverse complement.
CCGCCCTGAGCCGCTCTAAAGTCCGGTCTCCACACGGTCGATATAAGAAGAGAAGCAGGGAAGCTTTCGTCCCCGCGGATGGGCTGCTTCGATTGAAAACACTCCGTCGGCGATGTGGCCCGATTGATGTGGGAGCGAGGTTCCCAGGCGCATGAAAAAGTGGGCAAGATTCTTCCTACTCTGCGGATTTCTGGGGTCATGGTTTGTTTCTCACGGGCCCCCTGCCTTCGCGCAGGACCAGGTTCCCTCCGGGCGAGCGGCAGCAGGGGATGCGGAGTCTCCGCGAGCCACCGATCTCGCCGACCTACCGCTTGAGCAACTTCTGAACATCACCGTCAGTTCCGCCTGCAAGAAGTCAGAAAAACTCTCCGGGGCCCCGGCGGCCATTTTCGTGATCACCGCCGAGGACATCCGCCGCAGCGGGTTCACCAGCCTGCCGGAGGTGCTGCGCATGGTGCCCGGGCTTTACGTCGCGCAATCCAACGCGCACACGTGGGCGATCAGCGCACGCGGCTTCAGCGACATGAATAACAACAAGATGCTGGTCCTGATTGACGGCCGCAGCGTCTACAGCCCGCTGTTCGGAGGCGTATTCTGGGATGTGCAGGACCTCCCTCTGGAGAATGTGGAGCGCATCGAGGTGATCCGCGGTCCGGGCGGCACCCTGTGGGGCGCGAACGCGGTCAATGGTGTGATCAACGTCATCACCAAGAGTGCGGAGCAGACTCAGGGTGCCTCGGTGGTGGTCTCCAGCGAGAATGACGACGGCTATACCGCCAGCGCGCGTTATGGCGGCAAGCTGGGCGAGCAGGTTTCCTACCGCCTCTTCGGGCGGAGCAATCGGGACCAACCCTTCGTGGACGCCTCTGGCAGCGAACTCTACGACGCCTGGGGACTTTCCCAGGGCGGAATGCGGGTAGACGCCAAGCTTTCGGCGCGCGACACGCTCATGGTGGAAGGATCGGGTTACGACGGCCGCATACGCGACATCACCAGCACCATCGACAGCCCGGCGCCGCCCTACCTGGTTTCCCTCCGCCAGGCTTACCCGGTGAAGGGTGGCTACGCGCTGGGACGATGGGACCACAAGTTCTCTGACCACTCCAGCAGCCAGGTTCTGGCCAACTGTTCCTGGGACGTTCGCAACGACCGTTTTGCCGGCGACGACCGCAACACCTGCGACCTGGAGTGGCAGCACACCTACGCGTTCAGCTCGCGCCATTCCCTGGTGTGGGGCGCTAGCTTCAACAGCACCGCTGACGTGCCCACTCACGGCTTCGGCTGGTATTTCACCCAGTCGCCGCGGCGCGATTATGTGGAAAGCGGCTTCGCGCAGTATGAAGTCGCGGTGGTTCCCGACCGCCTGCGGCTGACCGCCGGCGCCAAACTCGAGCACAATTCCTACACCGGTTTCGAAATACAGCCACAAATCCGCGCGGTCTGGACTCCCACCAGGGCGCAGAGCATCTGGGGCGCGGTTTCCCGGGCCGTCCGCACTCCCTCCCAGTACCAGAGCGATTTGGGCATCAAGTTCGGCGTGGTTCCCGGGGAGGTCCCAACCTTCCTCACCATGTTCGGCAATCCGCATCTGCAATCGGAAGTGCTGCGCGCTTACGAAGTTGGATATCGCTATCAGCCCCGGAGAACGCTCTCCTTCGATGTTGCCACTTACTATAACGACTACCAGAAGCTGATCGGCCTGGGACCTCCCGGGATACCGTATTTCGATCCCAACGGGTCCTACGAGGTGGTTCCTTTCGCCATGATGAACAGCGGAGGCGCGCAGACGCACGGCGCCGAGTTGAGCGCCAAGTGGGCGCCGCTGGCGCGCTGGCAGATTTCAACTGGAATCACGGAACTGCGTGGCAGCCGGGTAGCCACCACCACCTCGCCCCGCCATCAGTTCAGCATCCAGTCCCGCGTCGACTTGACCAAAGACGTTAAACTGGATTCCGCTCTCTACCACTACAACGCCACCCAGCCCACCATCCTGTACAACGTCCCGACACCCGTTTTTGGTGTGCCCACTTCCAATCGCGTGGACTTGGGCTTCACCTGGCAGACCGCGCACGGCTTATCCGTATCGCTGTGGGGACGCAACCTGCAATCCGATCATGACCCTGAAGTCAGCAATGGCGTGTTTTCGGTGCCGAACCAGTATGGTGACGTGCGCCGTTCGGTGGTTCTCCGTTTGGCGTGGGAATCCTCTCCAGAGAAGCGCGGAGCGCACTAAGCCGTGGACGATGGGCCAGCCTGATCCAAGTCGGATCTCCGGAACGTGCGGACGACGGATCGCCAGCCTGATTTGCGCTCTCCTCCTGCTGACCTGGGCTTGCCCGGACTTACTGGCTCAGGAAGCCGAGGAGCACGAGCTCAAAGCGGCTTTCTTGTATAACTTTGCCAAGTTCATCCGCTGGCCGGCGCCGCAATCTCCTTCCTCTCCGCCGCCGTTGCTGATCTGCCTGATGGCCGCGCCCACCATTGCACAGAGCTTGCGCGAGCAGACTCGGGGCAAGGCCCTGGACTCCCGCGCCGTCGTCATTCGCGAGCTATCCGCGCCGGCGGATATGGGGAGCTGCCAGATTCTTTTTCTTGGAGCTTCGGGAAAGAAAGCCCAGGAATTCCTGCAGCACGCGCAGCAGTTGCCCATTGTCACCGTGGGTGAAGACGAGCAGTTTCTTAGGCACGGCGGGATGATCCGGTTGTATTTGCAGGATGCCAAACTACGCTTTGCTATCCACTTGGATGCGGCCAGCCGTGCCGGGGTGACCATCAGCTCCTCGCTCCTGGGCGTGGCCCAGATCGTGCACGACGAACCCTGAAGTGGCGGCGTAAAGCCAGTTCATGACCTGCGCTCCGCCGCAGTTCCTTTCCACATCACCCGGTTCAGCTACAATTCGCTCCGAGGACACGCGAGGATGGGCTTAGCTTCGGGCACACGATTGGGGCCCTATGAGATCCGGTCTGCGCTCGGCGCGGGCGGGATGGGCGAGGTCTATCGAGCGTGCGACACCCGGCTGGGGCGGGACGTCGCCATCAAGATCCTGCCCGAATCGTTTGCCCGCGATAGCGACCGCCTGCACCGCTTCGAGCTGGAAGCGCGCACCGTGGCGGCGTTGAATCATCCCAACATCCTGGCCCTGTTCGACATCGGCACGCACGACGGCTCCCCCTACATCGTCTCCGAACTGCTCGAAGGCCAGACCCTGCGCCAGCGGCTGGAGGAAGGGCCTCTGCCGGCACGCCGCGCCGTCGAATTCGCGCTCCAGGCCTCCCAAGGTCTCGCTGCCGCCCACGAAAAGAGCGTCGTGCACCGCGATATGAAGCCGGAGAACATCTTCCTCACCAAAGATGGCCGGGTGAAAATCTTGGATTTCGGCCTCGCCAAACTCGCACGTCCCGAAGGCGCCGCCTCCAGCTCCGACAGTCCCACCCTCGGCGGCGCCACCCAGACCGCTGCCGGGATGGTTATGGGCACCGTGGGGTACATGTCGCCGGAGCAGGTGCGCGGAAAGGCCATCGACCCGCGCTCCGACATCTTCAGCTTTGGCGCGGTGGTGTACGAGATGCTGGCGGGCAAGCGCGCCTTCCAGGGCGAGACCAGCGCCGACACCCTGACCGCGATCCTGCAGCAGGATCCGCCCGAGCTCACCCAGAGCGGCCTGCAGGTTTCTCCAGCGCTCGATCGCATCGTCCGCCGCTGCCTCGAAAAGGAAGCCAGCGACCGCTTCCAGGGCGCGCGCGACCTCGGCTACGCGCTGGACGCCGTCATGGGCAGCAGCGCCTCGACGTCTGAGGCGCCTGCCGCGGAAGTGCGAAAGAAGGCGCCCAACCTGCGCCTCCTGCTCGCCGTTACATCGCTGGTCGCGGTTCTGGCGTTGGCCGCGGTTGCCTGGCTGCTGACGCGGCGGGCGGCGCCGCCGTTGGATTATGTCGCGCTCACCTTCCGCCGCGGAAACATCAACCGCGCCCGCTTTGCCCCCGACGGCCAGACCGTGGTCTACAGCGCGGCCTGGGATGGCGGGCCGCCAGAGATCTTCTCGGTGCGCAAGTCACTTACCGATTCGCGCACCCTCCTCGCCGACGCCACCCTGATGGCGGTATCGAATACCGGCGAACTGGCGGTGATTGCCCAGCCGAAGTTCCTCGATTGGAACTCCGCTTTGGGCACGGTGGGCAGCCTATCCATGGCGGGCGGCCGGCCGCGCGAGATTCTGGAGAACATACGCGATGCCGATTGGTCTCCCCAGGGCGCCGGCCTGGCGGTTGTGCGCATGGTTGGACGCGAGTGCCAGGTCGAGTTTCCCCCGGGCAAGCCGTTGTTCAGGACCAGCGGATACATCAGTGATTTGCGCTTCTCTCGCGACGGCCGCCGCCTGGCTTTTCTCCACCACCCGATCGACGGCGACGACCGTGGCGACGTGGTAGTCGTCGACCTGCAAGGACACGCCACCACGGTCTCCGCCAACTGGGAATCCACGCAGGGATTGGCCTGGTCCGCGGATGGCCAGGAAGTCTGGTTTTCCGCTGCCACGTCCGGAGGACGGTATTCCATCCATGCCGCGACCCTTTCCGGCAAGGTGCGTGAGATTCTGCGTGCCCCGGCCCGGGTGCGGATCCAGGATGTCGCGCCCGATGGCCGCATGCTGATCACGCGCGACGACATGCGCTCCGGCATCGTGGCCCTTACTCCCGACGGGAAGGAGCACGATTTCTCGTGGGGTGATTTTGCCGGCGATCCCATCATCTCCCGCGACGGAGCCACTGTTCTCTTTACCGACTGGTCGGAGGCCGCCGGCAGGGATTACGCCCCCAACCTGCGCAAGCTCGACGGCTCTCCCGCCATCCAACTGGGCAATGGGGTTGCGGAGGGGATATCGGACGACGGCAAATGGGTGCTGGCACTGCTTCCGGGGCCTCCCTCCAGGCTGATGCTGCTGCCGACCGGGGCCGGTCAGCCGCGCGAATTCCCCAAGGGAAGTATCGACGGCTACAACGCGAAAGGCTCCTGGTTCCACGACGGTAAGCGGGTTGCCTTCAACGCCCATCTGCCCGGCAAGCCGTCGCAGGTTTTCCTGCAGGACTTGAGCGGAGGCGATCCACGCCCGATCAGCCCGCAGGCTCTGGTCTCGGTGCAGGCCGGCATTTCTCCAGACGATGCTCAAATCCTCGCTTACAATGGGGAGCGAACCCTGGTGCTGGCGCCGATTTCCGGTGGCCCGCCGCGTCCGGTGGCCGGCGTTCGTGCGGACGACTCGCCCGCCGGCTGGAGCACCGATCCTGCCCACCTGTACGTGGTGGTGACTGGAACTCTCCATCCCGAGCTTTACCAGGTGAATGTGCTCACCGGCGAACGTAAGCTGCTGCGCAGGATCAGCCCCGCCGATACCGCCGGCCTATACCCGTTCCGCGCCAATTTTACGGTCGCGGCCGATGGCCGCACCCTGGCTTACGAGTATGACCGCTCGCTCGACCAACTCTTCATCGCCGAGCCCTCGCGATGATGGGGGATCAGGCGTACTCCCAGCGTCGCGCCAGCCGGCGCGCGATGGCAAACAGCACCGCCGCGACCGCGAGCAGCACCAGTACCTGGGGCCAGAGGTGCGAAACCGGCTCATCGCGCCAGAAGATTTTGATGAAGCCGTCAATCGCCCAGGCGTTGATGGTCAGCAGTCCTGCCTTTTGCATCGCTTCTGGCATCAGGAAGCGCGGGAACATGCTGCCGCCCACCGAGGACATGATCAGGATCACCAGCGTCGATAACGGCCCCAGTTGCGCCCGTGTGCGGCAGACGCTGGCCAGCAGCATGCCGAAGGCGGCGACCGCGAGCGCCGTGCATACCCCCATCACCACGAACCCGGGGATATGGGAGAAGAAGTCAAGCTTGAAGACGGCCCACGCCCAAACGAACATCAGCACCAGTTGCGCGAAGGCCAGCAGCGCACTGTAGGTGAGCTTGCCCGCCAGCAGCGTGGTCATGGTGACGCGCGAACTCAGCACCCGGTCCAGAGTTCCGCTCTCCGCCTCATCCAGCAGCGAACCGGCGGCGCTGCTGGCCGTAAACAGCAGGAACATTACTCCAATGGCTGCGGCATAGAAAGACACCATGGGGCTGCGTTTGTTCTCGCCGGCAACATCGCGGGTGGTGATGGAAACAAGTCCGCCATCGCCCCTGCCGCTGCTGGGGCCAGGGTTCGCGCCTCCAGCGTCCGGCTGGTCCTGCCGCTGCCGGAGTTGATCCAGATTCTCCTGGATTCTCTTGCGCTGGTCCGGGGTGATTCCGCCGGCGTATTCTTCGAAGTATTTCGATCCCTGCTCCGCCATGACGTCGGGCATCGAGGTCATCGCGACTTTCTGCAGCAGCCCGGCCACCATCTGCGGCGCCACCATGTCGCTGCTGTCCTTCAGCAGCCGTATCGCGGGATGGTCCTGCGAGCCGCCGAACGAAATGGGATTTTCCCCGAAGCCTTGCGGAATGATCAGCGCGACCGGTGCAGCCCCGGCCTTCACCGCAGCCTCGGCGGTTTGAGCGGTGTACTCCAGGTGCTCGACGCCCTGCTTGCGCGCCGGCCGGGTTCGCACTACCAGCGACCCTTCGGCTTCCAAGCCCTTGATCAGCCGCTGCGATGCCCGGCTGTGATCTTCGTCCACGGCGATGACCGTGATTTTCGAGGTGGTGTCGCGCCGTCCGCCGAAAATGACGGCGAAAATGGTGAAGAAGGCCACCGGCAGGATGAAACTCAAGGCCAGCGCCCCGCGATCGCGGCGCAGCGAAACCAGCGCGGTACGAACGATGGAAGCGATCACTCGCGCAGCTCCCTTCCCGTCAAGTGCAGGAAGACCGATTCCAGATTCGGTTTCCTTAGTGAGACGTCCACCAGTTCATGCCCGGCTTTGGCCGCGGCATCGAGCAAAGTCGCGATCTCGCTGGGATGCTCGAGCGTGAACTGCCCCGTGCCCTCGAGGTAGCGTCCGCCGTGCTGCTCCACCCACTCCGCCACGCGATCTCCCTCGCGGAAATGCGCGATGACCTCGCTGCGCGAGGCGAAGGCATTGCGGACCAGTTCATCCTTGGTCCCTAGGGCAATGATGCACCCATGATCGAGGATGGCGATGCGATCGCACAGCCGCTCCGCTTCTTCCATGTAGTGCGTGGTGTAAATGATCGACATCCCCTTTGCGTGGAGGGCTTCGATCATCTCGAAAATCCGGTTGCGCGATTGCGGATCGACGCCCACGGTCGGCTCATCCATCAGCATCAGCCTGGGTTCGTGGATGAGGCCGGCAGCCATGTTCAAGCGCCGCTTCATCCCTCCCGAGAGATTGCTGACCCGCTCTCCCGCCCGATCCACCAGCGCCGCCCACTCCAGGCACCGCTCGATGGCACTCTGCAGGGAAGCGCCGCCCAACCCGTGATACCGGCCAAACGCCTCCAGATTTTCCCGGCAGGTGAGCCGCGGATAAAGCGCCAGCTCTTGCGGGACCCACCCCAGCGCGGCACGGGCGCCGCCGGAGCCGGCCGGCGATCCAAAGACCGTCACCGTGCCCGCGTCCGGGATGACGCGTCCAACAACGCTGCGGATGAGCGTGCTTTTGCCGGCGCCATTGGGGCCGAGCAATCCCAGGCATTCGCCACGGTTCAGCTCCAGCGTAATGCCATTGAGGGCGGTCACCTCGCCGAAGCGTTTGACCAGACCCTCGGCGCATAGCGGCTTCAGCGCCGATGAAGTCGGAGCGGGTTGTGCAGACGTCATCAAGTCTCTGGGCCGTCTATACTACAACCATTGCGCGGAGCGGCTGCTCTGACCCGCAGTTCCAACCAGCTGAGAACTTTATTCCTGCCGTTTACGTAACTGGTATGACGAATCGTTGCAATGGGAGGGACACCGATGCGCAACCGACTTATCGCGGGACTCTTCTTGGGATTACTCACCTGCTTGCCGGCGGCAGCCGCACCACAGTGCGCCCAGGAGATCCTGGTCAAGGCGAAGCAGGCGGCGGGCGGAGATTCCTGGGACGCGATTCACAGCACCTACAACAAGGGCAAGCTCACCACCAGCGGGCTCGCCGGCCAGGCCGAGTCCTGGGAGGACAACCTCACCGGGCGCTATCTCGAAAAATACCAACTCGGTCCGACCTCCGGCGCCGACGGCTTCGATGGAAAGCTGGTGTGGTCGCAGGATTCCTCCGGTGAACCGCGCGCCGAGGGCGCCGAGAATGCGCGCCAGGGGGCGGTGGATGAAGCCTATCGCACTGCCATGGCCTACTGGTTTCCGCAGCGCTGGCCGGCGCAAATCGAGTGTTCCGGCCGGAAAGAGGAGCAGGGGAAGACCCTCCATGTTTTGCGCATCACGCCGCAGGGCGGCCGTCCCTTCGACCTGTGGATCGACGCGGCCACCTACCTGATCGATCACACGGTGGAGAAGACCGACATCGAAACCCGCACCACCTATCTCTCCGATTACCGCACCGTGAATGGAGTGAAGGTGCCGTTTGCCGTGCGTTCCACCAACGGCGATACGCAATACGACCAATTCGTCGCGCTGGAGAAAGTCGAGTTCGACGCCCCCCTCCAGGAGGCACAGTTCCGTATGCCGCAACCACCGCCGCCGGATTTTGCCATTGCCGGGGGCAAGAGTTCCACCACGGTGCCGTTCGAATTGTTCAATAACCACATCTACGTCGAGGTGAAGCTCAACGGCAAAGGCCCGTTTCGCGTGCTGTGCGATACCGGAGGCGCCAATATCGTTACCCCGACGCTGGCACGGGAACTGGATCTGAAGTCCGAGGGAGCACTCCAGGGCCGGGGTGTGGGCGAGAAATCCGAGGATGTCGGCCTGGTCAAAATACAGAGCCTGGGCGTGGGAGAGGCGACTCTCGCCAACCAGGTCTTCGCCGTCTACCCCATGGAAGCCTTCTCCGCCGTGGAGGGCACACCGATCAATGGACTGATCGGCTACGAAGTTTTCAAGCGCTTTGTCGCGAGAGTGGACTATGAGCATCACCTGATCACGTTGACGGTGCCGTCAGCGTTCGCCTACAAGGGTGATGGCACGGCGGTGCCCTTCCAGTTCAACGCCCACATTCCGCAAGTGGAGGGTGAGATCGACGGCATCCCGGGAAAGTTTGACATCGATACGGGCAGCCGCGCTTCCCTCACCGTGCTGGGGCCTTTTGCGGAGAAGCATGATCTGGCGGCCCATTATGGCGCGAAGCTCGAAGCGGTGACCGGTTGGGGAGTCGGCGGAGCGGCAAGGGGGCTGGTCACGCGCGCCAAAGTCCTTCGCCTGGGGAAAGTGGAAGTCCATGATCCGGTTACGGAGCTGTCATTACAGAAGAAGGGCGCGTTTGTGAATCCGTACGTAGCCGGGAACGTGGGTGCGGGGGTGCTCAAGCGCTTCAACATCACCTTCGATTATCCGCACCAGCAGCTCATCTTCGAGCCCAATGCCAACTATGACCAGCCGGACGTTTATGACCGCTCGGGCATGTGGCTCAACCAGTCCGGCGAGACGTTGGTAGTGATGGACGTGGTCGCTGGCGGGCCGGCCGCAGCCGCCGGGCTGAAGACCGGGGATAAGATTCTGGCCATCGCCGGCCGTCCGGTGAGCCAGCTCTCGCTGCCCGCGGTCCGCCAGGAATTCAAGTCGGAGCCGGGCACCAAGCTGCGCCTGAGCATTCAATCGGGTGAGCAGAAACGTGACGTGGAGTTGGTATTGAAAAACCTCGTCTGATCCATCCCCATAAAGTTCGGGCCGCGGCGTGCCGATAAAACCAACGTGATGGGTGGGGAGGGTCTTCATGCCTAAGGTGAATTGCTGGGAATGGAAAAAGTGCGGACGCCAGGAAGGTGGCGCAAAGGTGGCGGAACTCGGAGTTTGTCCGGCAGCCAATGCGGAGCGAATCAACGGCGCCAATTGCGGACTCAATGGTGGACGGGCATGCTGGGCGCTTGCGGGAACACTTTGCGGGGGACAAGTACAAGGCACGTTCGCAGCCAAGCTTTCCAACTGCATGGCGTGCGACTTCTACAAACTCGTAGCCCAGGAAGAAGGCGCGAATCTGCTGAGTTCTCGGGCCATATTGGGACGAATGGCCTAGTCGTGGCGGCTCAGGTACGCGGGTCAAATCCGCCACGGAAGCCATGATTGCATTCGATCGGGAGTAATAGTTTTATTTCCGCGGGGCAAATTTGTTTTGTTTGCTACCATCGCGGAAAGCATGCATTCCCCCGCCCCAACTACGGGTTTTGCCTCACCCAGGCACTACTTAGCCTACGGCGCTCTTTGTCTGTTATGGGGTAGTACCTGGATCGCGGTACGTGTGCTGGTGCAGGATGTGCCTCCGTTTCGGGCGGCGGCGATCCGTTTCGTGCTCGCGGCCGCCATCCTGGGCGTCACCGGCGCGGCATTGAGATTGCGGTTCCCGCGTTCCGCGCGCGAGTGGCGCAACCAGGTGATACTCGGCGTCACCATGATGAGCGTCCCTTACGGCGCGGTGTTCTGGGCCGAGCAGCACATCAACGCCTCGCTGACCGCGCTGCTGTTCGCCTCGTTCCCGCTGCTGGTGGCGATCTGGAGTCCGATCTTGACCGGCCAGACCGTGCCCCGCCGCGCATTGTTGAGCATTGTGGTCGGATTTGGGGGTATAGCCGTCCTCTTCTTTCATGACGTGCCGTATTCGCGCCTGGGGCGTCTCAGCGCCATCGCGGTGCTGGTCGGCGTGGTTTCATCCGCCTGGGCCACGGTATCGGCCAAACGCCAGGCTTCCACCACCAATCCGCTGGTCAGCACCGGTATCCAGATGGCCGTGGCCGCGGTCGTGACCACGGCCGCCAGCCTCATGCTCGAACGTGGACAGGAATCGCACTGGACAGCGGTATCGTTCTCTATGCTCGTGCTGCTCGCGGTATTCGGATCGGCGGTAGCGTTTTCGCTGTATTACTGGCTGCTGCGCGACATTACCGCCTACCAGTTGGGCACCATCGATCTGGTGGTGCCGCTGGTGGCGACCACCGAGGGAGCACTGCTGCTGAGGGAATCTGTTCCTCCGCTTATGATCGCCGCCATGGTTGCAGTCCTCGGCGCAGTGCTGGTGGTGATCCGCAGCGAGAGTCCGGAACAGGTGATTTCCCTCTCCGGCCGGATTGAAACGTAAGAAAGCCCGACAGCGACCGTGCGGCATGGCTTTTCTCAAGAGAGCATACTCGCGGACGCTATGATTTTTTTCAGCGAAGTTCCCGCCGAAAACGTTTCGTTTTCTTGATAGCTTGGAATCGCCATTCCCCGGCCATGCTCGCGCCGCTCCTGCCCGCCGTTGGCCGGCTGGCGGTGAAACGTCCCGGGAAAATTGGGGCGGGCTGGCCCCACGACGGCGCCGGCTGCAGGCGCACGGCACCGTCGCCATCGTGCCCATCCCCTGAAAACTCATGCACATCGGTGCGCAGCCGGTTTGGAGCCGCGCGATTCCCCCAACCCCGGGAGCGGTGTCGCGGCGCCACCCGAGCCGCACGGCGGCCTCGCTCCGGCGATAGATTTAGCTTCTAGAGACTATAGATTTAAGTTTTAAGGGTATCTGTGATGATAGCCAACGGAAAAATGCATTGGACTGCGACATGAATAGAACATAAAGAATTAATAAATAGTTTCTAAAAACATATCGTAAGTGAGCCGGCCCGGTGGTGCGGCCCAGGAAGGTAGGAGCAGTCATATGAAGAATTTTATTCGGGTCCGGGCTGTAATCGTTGCTGTCGCATTGGGAATCACCGCGCTGGTATCGGCAGCCCAAACTGACGCGACTCCGCCAAGCTCCCAAATGCGACCCGGGGCAGAAGAAACCAGTAACCCGCCCGCACCGGCCCAGACGGATGCCGCCGTGATGCAGCGCCTGGCGGAACTGGAGAAGGAAGTCGAGCGTCTGCGGGACGAGTTGCAGGCGGTCAAGACGGCTCCGGCCGGTGCCGCGACTCTACGGCCGGCCGTTTATGCACTCCCGGATGGCACACCCGCCGCGGCCGCTCCGCCTGCTGCCGCCGCACCCGCGCAAGCCGCCGCACCTGCGCCTGCGAAGCCTGATCCTCTGGCCGGCTTGGCCAGCGTGTTGAACGGCGCCACGGTGGTCGGCCTGGTGGATGGCTATTACGGCTACAACTTCAACCATCCGGCGGCGGGCGCCACGGCTCTAAGTGACAGCCCGGGCAACTTCACCAGCCTGCAGGTGTTCACTCCGCGCAACAATCAGTTTGCGCTCAACCTGGTCGAACTCGGCCTGGTGAAGACTCCCGACGCCGATAACCGCCTGGGATACAAAGCCATCTTCGGCTTTGGCGATGCCATGCAGCAGGTCAACGTGCTGAGCGGCAATGACCCAAGCTTCCTGCAGTATCTCAAGGAAGCGTATTTCTCCTATCTCGCCCCCGTGGGCAAGGGCCTGCAGATCGATGTGGGCAAGTTCGTGACGCCGATGGGCGCCGAGGTCATCGAGAGCAACGCCAACTGGAACTACACGCGTAGCTTGCTGTTCTACTACGCCATCCCGTTCTATCACTATGGCGCGCGAGCCCAGTACACCTTCAACCCCAAGTTCTCGCTGACCGGTTTCCTAGTAAACGGCTGGAATGACGTAGTCCACGACACCAGCACCGGCTACAACAACAGCGGCAAGACCGGCGGCTTGAGCTTGGCTTGGACCGCCACCAAGAAACTGACGGTCACCGAGACCTGGTTGGGAGGGCCGGGAGCGACCCAGCTTGACGGGAGCCACTGGCGCAACGTGTTCGATACCGTCGTCGCCTACAACCTGAACTCCAAATGGTCGTTTCAGTTGAATGGCGACTACGGCCGGGTGGAAGCCACCAGTCCCATCCAGCCGGTCGATTGGTGGGGCGCGGCGGGATACGTCAAATACCAGTTCAACCCGAAGTATGCGTTCGCCGGCCGCTACGAGTATTACAACGATCCTCAGGGTTACACCACGAACATCGTCGATGCGAACGGGGTGGGACCGCACATCCAGGAATTCACCGCGACCTTCGAGCGTCGCATTGCCACCCACCTGATCACCCGGCTTGAGTATCGGCACGACGCGTCGAACCAGGCTTTCTTCCCCGAAGGCAAAGCCAGCAATCCGCTGGTCAGCGGCCAGAACACCATGGCGGTGGGGATGATGTTCGTGCTCGAGCCCAGCGAGGCCCCCAAATAGCGGCCGGCGGTGGCAGAGGAGCCGCAACCGGAGCTATTTGCAAAGGAAGTATGGGATGAGGCCAATGCGGAGATCGGAGACCTGCTTTGTCGGGTTGCTGGGCGGAGTTCCAGTCTTGCTGGCCGGCTTGTTTGCGCTGGAGGTCCATCCCATAGCGGGCGTGCTGGTGACGCTGGCGGCGATGGCATTGCTGCTGTCTGCGGCGGCTGAGTTGTGCCGGGCGCCGGAAATTCACGAACCAATTCTGCGCGGAAACAAAAAGGAGAATACACATGGCGGCTGACGCCCCAGTTGAGATGAAACCGACCCTAGGTTTGACCGGACTAACGATGAATGCCATGGCGCTCATCGCTCCCGGCGCCTTTCTCTGGCTCACCTTTTACATCCAGGCGACCACGGGCGTTACGGCGCCGGCCATGTGGCTAGGAATATTCGTCGCCTTGCTGCTTTGTCTGGCAACCGCCGTAAGCTACGCGGAGCTGTCCAAGTTGTATCCAGGGCCGGGAAGCTCCTACTACTTCGCCGAGCAGTCCTTCCTCAACCACGACAAGGCCTGGCGGTATGCCCGGCTGGCCAAGTTCATCGTGGGCTGGGGCTCGCATCTTTATTATTGGATTTATCCCGGCGTGATGGTGGCCGTGATGGGCATCCTGTGCGGATATCTGGCGGGGACCCTGTGGCCGAACTTCATGAACGCCTCCAACCCCGGGCCGATGTTCATGATGGCCGTCTGCGTTGTGTTTGCCTTCGGGGTGGCCTACATCGCCTACCGTGGCGTGACCGGGTCCACGGCCGTCGCCATCGCCATCAACGTCATCCAGATTACGGCCTTGCTGGTGTTCTCGGTGATCGCGTTTGGCTATCGCATGAACCATCCCCCGGGCTCCCTCGCCTTCCAGTTCGATTCGACCTCGGGCGCGGCTTTCACCTATGAGTTCGCCACGCAAAAGGCGATGGTGGATGGCAAGGAGACAGACGTCATCGTGCGCAACGCGGATGGCGTCCCCCAGCCCGCGCTAGACAGCGCGGGGAAGCCGGTGCCGTTCCACATCGCCTATCCCACAACCGATTCCACGGGCGCTTTCCTTTCCCACGCCAAAGCCAAATCGGTTATCGGAGCACATAATTGGGGCTGGGTTTTCGTTCAGGCCACGGTCGCCATCCTGATCCTGGTGGGATTTGAGTCGTGCACGGCGCTGGGAGGGGAGGCCCAGAATCCCAAACGGGACATACCCATCGCGGTGGTGGTTTCGTTGCTGGTGCAGGGGGCCTTCTGTTACCTGATCGAGTATTTCGCGGCCAACTACTTCCTCAACAGCGGGTACACCATGCAGAGCGCGGCGGGCTCAGCGGCGCCCATCGGCGACATGATGATCGTGGTCGGGGATGCGCTGTTCGGCGCCGGGCGCGGGCGCATCTTCATGCTGGTGGAGGCCTTCACCGTGTTCCTGGCCATCATCGGCACCACGCTCTCCTGCATGAACACCGGGGCGCGCGTCACCTACGCCATGGGCAAAGACCAGGAAGCGCCGGAGCACTTCGGCATGCTGCATGGGAAGAACCTCACCCCGCATCGGGCCATCTGGACGCTGGCTGCGATCTCCGCCGTGATCGGTTGCATCGCCGTGATCATGGCCTTCGGCGACGCCGGCGCGCCCACCGATGCGGCCATCAAAGCCCTGCCGCAGGGCTTCTGGTCCAGCCTCGGCTACAGCACTCACGACAAGATGGCAGCGCTTCCCAACTCCCTGCTCACCATAACCCTGGCTTCCAACTTCGGCACTTTCCTGCTCTACGGCCTGAGTTGCTTCATCTGCATGGTCGGCTACCATGGCCACCCCAACTTCAAAGTCCTGCGGCACGTAGCGATTCCGCTGTTCGGATTGCTGGCCAACCTGGCCTGCATGATCTTCTACCTGGTGGGGCCCTTCATGGGATACGGCACCAAGATGGAGCCGCTGTTGGCCTTGGGGATCGCCCTGATCTGGGCGATTTACGGCGGAATTTACTTCATTCGCGCCAGCAAGAGTTCGGGGCGGACCACGCTGGTGGCAAGCCGTACCTCGGTAGGCCTGATCTGATAGTGGCAACGGGCGGGCGCAAGCCCGCCCGTTCTTCAGGGCACAAATGTTAAGGTATGCTCAAGGGCCGCTCTTACGTGGAGCCGGCACGGATGCCGGCATGCAGCGCTCGCCGCACAATTCCTTGCTGGACGTCGAGTACGCGCAACTTTCCGACCGTGGCTGCGTGCGCGAAAATAACGAGGATTGCCTCGGCTTCGCCCTTCCCGCCACCCCCGAGGAAGCGCGCACTAGGGGCTGGTTATTCGCGCTCGCCGACGGGGTGGGGGGACAGGAACAAGGCCAGGTCGCGTCCCAGGCGGCGATCGAGAAATTGGTTGCGGGATTTCGCGAAGCTCCCAAGCACGAAGCCCATACCGGCCTGCTGAGCCGCCTGGTCCAGGCTGCCAATACCCATGTGTACGAGACCGGCCGCAGCGCCTCGCCGGGCGGCGTCGCGATGGCCACCACCATTGTGGCTTGCGCTCTGCGCTTTGATCGGGTGGCCGTAGCCCACGTAGGAGATTCGCGCTGCTACCTCATCCGGCGCGGCCACGCCAAGCCGCTGACGCGCGACCACACCGTCGCTAGCGAGCAGCAGCGGCTGGGCGTGCTCTCCGCACAGGATGCCGCCTCGGCGCGCACGCGGCACATGCTCAGCCGCTCCCTGGGTAACGATCTCTTCGTGGCCGTCGACACCAGTGAGAACCTGCTCTTGACCGGGGACGTCCTGCTGCTCTGCTCCGACGGGCTGTACGGGTCGGTGACGGCGTCCGACATGGCGCAGGTCATCAGCCAGCGCGCCGACTTGCAGGCCGCGGCGCAGGAACTGGTGGCGATTGCCAATCAACGGGACGGCAGTGATAATATCAGCCTGCAGCTAATCCGCGTTCGAGGCGTCGAACGTGTGGGCATGTACCGCGGACGGCCTTACAAGCTCCGCTGAGGCCACTCTCGCTCCCGCCTTCGCCGCTGACCGGCGCTGCCCAATGACACCCCTCCATCCCGGGGACCAACTCGATCACTACCGCATCGAGGCCTTGGTGGCCCGCAGTGGCATGGCCTCCATCTTCCGGGCCACCGACCTTCTCACCAATCGCCAGGTCGCCATCAAGGTTCCGCATCCCGAGATGGAGTGCGATCCGGTTTTCTATGAGCGCTTCCAGCGCGAGCAGGAAATCGGCGCCAAGCTCGACCATCCCGGCGTGATGAAGGTGTTTACCGACGCAGACCGCAGCCAGGTCTACATGGTGATGGAGTGGGTCGATGGCAGGCTTCTGCGGCAAGTCATGAACGAGCAGCGCAAGTTTCCGGTCGAGCGCGCCCTGCGCATCGTCCTCGCCATCTGCGACGCGCTGAGTTACATCCACACCCACGGCGTCGTGCACCGCGACCTGAAACCGGAGAACATCATGGTCGATGCCGAGGACCGCATCAAGCTGATCGATTTCGGCATCGCCGCCAACGTCGGCTCGCGGCGCATCACCTTCGCCAAGCTGTCGCAGACCATGGGCACTCCCGACTATATCTCCCCCGAACAGGTTCGCGGCAAGCGCGGCGACGCCCGCAGCGACCTCTACGCGCTGGGAGTGATGTTGTATGAAATGCTGACCGGGAAAGTGCCGTTCACCGGGCCCAATGCCTTCGTCATAATGAATGACCGGTTGCTGAACAACCCCATTCCGCCACGCCAGGTCGATCCCCAAATCTCTCCACAACTGCAGGAGATCATCTATCGCGCCATCGAACGGGAACCCAAGAACCGCTATGCCAGCGCCCGCGAGTTCGCCCGCGACCTCGAGCACCCCGAGCAGGTCGGCGTGTCTGAGCGTCCCGAGCTGCACGACTGGAGAAAGCGGCGCACGCCTTGGACCCGACGTATCCTGTTTTACCTGATGCTAGCGCTGATCCCCATCGTCATCTTTGGGCTGCTGCTTCTCCTGGCGCGGCGCTGATGAGCCGCGCACAACGTCTCGTGCGAGATCACGTGTCCGGGCACGACCAAAGGAGGTCAAAATGGGACAATAGGAAGTATGAGAAAACAGTTTGAGCTGAAAAACGAGCCGATTGGCGATGCGTACCATCTCCTGACTGTGGCGTTTCTCCTGCGCCGAGCTGGTGAGGAGGTTGCAGTTCGGTTCACGGACTCCCCGAAGGGCCAAGAACTCTTTCACTTCCTTGAAATCGACCTGCCTGTACCCGGCACCGGAGACCCAACATTACGCCTTTCGGACACGGCCAAGATCATCAAGAAGTGCTACAGCCCCGGCTGTCTGGATGCCTTAGGAGCCAAAATCCAAGAGGCCGCAAGAAGCAAACCTTGGGAGTTTCCGTATCCCGAACTTGCGACGGAAGATCCCAAGCTCCTTATCTGGCAACGCCAAAGACACGATTGGAAGCCCCATCGCAACAGCACATTAGCCCTTCTCAAAGACCTTGTTAAGTTGTGTCGGAACCACGGCACGATGCCCGTTATCATGAACGGACCTAAGCACGGAATCTGTGAGCACGAACTGGGAGACTATTACGACCACCCTTTTTTCGGTACCAACAGTCTTGCCAAACAGCTCTGGTTTCAGGACGAACTCTTCCGCCGTCACGACGCCATCGCAAGCGTAGGCATGATGAGTGGCGGGATGGATGGGGCACCAATGTTTTTTGGCCGCAAGACCGTCTATCTAGCAAGACGGAGCGATGTCCGGAACAGAATGCTAAAAGTGTCCCCGGCCGTTCCGAACCTAATGTGGCAGCCCGTTGAATATCAAGGTGACTTTGAGAAGCTGACGCCTGCCCAACTGACCGAGCTCGAGAAGACCCTGTGGCCCGGGTAACTTGCCCCCGGGCTTCCTCAGGGCAGACTGGTCACCAACGCTGGTCACCGGCAGAAACACCAATCTGCGAATTATCCAGAGCCCAGGGAGCTGGGGAAGAATCGCCCTTACCGCGGGATGAACTCCTCGGTATGGATGACGAATTCCGGATAAGCCGTGGCGCCCAGTTCATTCACATCCATGCCCAGGCGCTCGCCTTCCATGGGAGTGCGTTGTGGGTAGAAGCGGTTCAGCAGCCAGTTCAGGCCGTAGGTGAGGGGCAGGACAAATCCCAGCAAGGTTGCCACCCCGATAAGTTGTGCGAGCCACTGTCCGGCCGCGCCCGGTAGGCGGGCGAAAAAGCCAAGCGCCAGCACGCCCCAGATGCCGGCGATGGCGTGGACGGAAACCGCGCCTGAGGGATCGTCCACCGCCAGCCGCACTTCCAGCAACTCCACCGCGAAGATGACCAGCACACCGGCTACCAGGCCGATGAAGACGGCGGTGGCGGGAGTGATCGAGGCACAGGCCGCGCTGCTGGCGACCAGTCCGCCGATCCAGCCATTGGCCACCAGCGAAGCGTCGGGTTTGCCGAAACGCATTTGCGTGATCATAGCGGCGGCCAGAGCCGCCACCGCCGCCGACAGCACGGTATTGATTCCGACCAGCACCGTTCCCGCGGGTGCGGCTCCGGTGAACAGGATGGCGCCGGCGGAGTTCAAGCCCAGCCATCCCACCAGGGCCACCACACAGCCAAACAGCACGAGCACGGAATTATGCCCGGGGATCGCCGCCGGAATGCCATCCCGCGAGTACTTGCCCAGACGCGGGCCCAGGATCCAGGCAATCGCGAGAGCCGTCAGGCCTCCCACCGCCTGAATCGAGCTGCTGCCGCCAGCGTCCAGGAAGCCGTGGCCGAGCCCATAGTTGGCACCCAGTTGCGCCAGCCATCCGCCTCCCCAAACCCAATGCGCGAACAACGGATAGGTGATGCCGGCCAGCAGCGCGGTCGAGGCGCAACTCGCGGGAAGCCGCCAGCGGTCGGCGCCGCTGCCCAGCGGGATCAGCGCCGCCAGGCCCACGCTGAGCATTTCTAGCCAAGCCGCCAGCGAAGCAGGAGAGCCATCGAGTTTCAGCCCGCGCAAGAACAGCGGCTCGGCCGCGAGCAAATTCCATCCTTTGCCGGCGAGGGTGACGACGTGCGCCGGCCGGCCGAGGTATCCCTGCCAGGCAAACCCGCAGGCGAAGAACACCAGCGCCGCCACCGCGACCACACACAGCGAAGCCAGCATGGAATGAGCGGCGCTGCGCGACCGGCCCAGCCCGGTATTAATCAGGGCCAGCCCGGCGCCAGCCAGGGGAACCAGAAGAATCAAGAGAATGCAGGCCGCCGTCCCGGCTTCGGAGAGCGCAGGAGCCGGCAAGGACATCACCCGCGGTCCTCCGAAAGAACCAGGTGGGAACGGACGGCAAGGACCAGTCCCAGGGCCTCAACGCCGATCCCGGCCAGCACAAAGCCGGCTCGTTGTGGCGCCGAGGCCAGCAGCGCGACCGCGAATATCACGATCGCCCATCCGGCCAGCAGCAGCAGAAAGCCCGCAAGTTTCATCGAGTGAGCCCTCCCGTTGGACTCGGCGGGAGAGAGACACAAATGGGCGGCCAGCCCAAACGCCAGCTAACGGAACCCTTGAGGCTAGTGCGGGCGATGGAACTCCGTCCAATCAAATTTTCTTATCGCGGCTAGAAGGCATACGAGGGACGACACCCCCTGGCACGCTGGACTCCGGGTGCCTGCCAGGAAAGGATATTACGGACCCGCGGAATAGGATCTCTGGCTTATTTCAAGCCAAGCTCGCCATTGTACTGTTGCGTAATCCCGTAGCACTCGCAAGCGGAGTCTTCAAGTTTCTTGCGGTTCACGATCTTCACTGCGCCACGGGTGTACTCGATGAGCTTCTTCTTCTGCAGCATAGCGGCTGCCAGGCTCACGGTAGTCCTGTCTGTCCCCAGCATGGTTGCGAGAAAATCATGGGTAATGGGTAGCGACTCTGCATCCACCCGATCCTGAGTCATGAGCAACCACCGCGCCAGGCGATGTTTGATCTCGTGCAGCCGATTACATGCGGCGGTTTGCGCAACCTGCATTCCCTGAACGATGGCATAGCGGCACAGCATCAGTTGAAGGTGGGGATTGGATTCAAAAGTGTTTTGCAAAGCTTCGACCTCTACCCGAAACCCGTCCCCCGTGATTTGTACGATCGCCCGAAGCGGGCTCGTGCTCAGGCCCACCGCTGCCGGTGTCCCTGTAAAGCCCTCCCTTCCAACGATTCCGGCCTCGGCGGTTCTTCCATCTTTCATGACGACTACAAGAGAAATCAAACCGCAGTTCGGGAAATACGCAAATTCCAACCTTCCCGCCGCCTGGTGAAGGACTCGATGATTGGGCAAGCTGACGTATTCGAGATGAGGGCGAAGGGAGGTGTAGTCACTATCGGGCAACGATAGAAGCAGTATGTTGCTGACGGGCTTTCCCGCGGCGTTCGTCCGCTCGCCAGACTGCACGATTTGGGGATTTTTGCCTGCCACAGACCAGAACCGACCACCCTCCCGGATGCGGGAGTGAACTCGCCCTCAAGGTGTGGGCAACAGCGATACTGCTCATTCGCACTCCGCGGGCAATTATACACAGTGTTTGTTTTACTGTTTCCCGTGCGCACGAACAAAAATATCCTGCGTATGTTGGATTTCCAACCGACAATCAGGATTGGCATGTGGTATTTCTCCACAGGGAAAACTCAATGATTCCCCGTGCGGCGGCCAAGAAGAAACGCAATTTCGACCCCAATGCATTCCTCGCCACTATCGGTGCGGGCAGGAAGATTCTGTCTGTCTCAAAGAAACAGACAATCTTTGCTCAAGGGGATGCCGCGGATGCAGTGATCTATATCCGGGAAGGCAAAGTAAGACTCAGTGTCGTGTCCAGCAGTGGCAAAGAAGCAACCATCGGTATATTAGGTGGCGGCGACTTTTTCGGTGAAGGCTGTCTTGTGGGCCAGCCTATCCGCATGGGGTCTGCAATTGCATTGACAGATTGCGTCGTTCTGCGCATTGACAAGAAGGCGATGATGGAAGCGCTTCACCGGGAACACACGCTTTCCGACATGTTCGTGGCGTACTTATTGGCGCGCAACATCCGATATGAAGAGGATTTGGTCGACCAACTCTTCAATTCCAGCGAGAAGAGACTGGCCCGCATACTTTTACTACTCGCCCATTTTGGCAAAGAAGGCGTACCCGAGACTCTAGTCCCCAAGGTAAGTCAGGAGACCCTGGCGGAAATGGTGGGGACAACTCGCTCGCGGGTCAGCTTCTTCATGAATAGGTTCAGGAAGTTTGGTTTTGTCGACTATAACGGCGGTGGGCTGCAAGTTCATAGTTCACTCCTAAACGTCGTTCTCCACGACTAGCTTTCCTAAAAAGCCCACCACCACAGGAGCGGGCAGAGGCCGCAGGCGGCCAGCCCCCACAACAGGCCGGCGCCCTGCCGCCCGGTTCCGCGATCGGCAAACACGTAGGCATAGATCCCCTTCACCACATTGTTGCTGGCGGCCGCGATCAAAATGGCCGTAGCCGCCAGCGGCACCGGCGTAACCGAGCTGGACGATTGGGTCAAACCCAGGATGAAGGGATCCACATCGGTAAATCCCATGATGGCGGCCAGCGTGTACACGCCGCCGCGGCCAAAGTGATGGAGCACGAGCTGGGTGACCACCACGATCGCCAGGAACAGCAGCGCGAACAGGAATGCGGCGTGAAGTTCGAGCGGGTTCCTCGGGGTGAATTCCTTGTGAACCGCTTCCGAACTGGGGTCAGGACGGCGCGACCACAGCCAGCCGCCCAGAATAGCCGCCGCGGCCAGCGCCAGAAACGCCGGCGCCAGGCGCGCCAGCAGAGCGCGATTAAACAGACCCACCAGCGCCGCCAGACGAAGGTACATCACCCCCGAGGTGATCAGGATCGCTCCTGAAAAGAGGTGGGGGCGCTCTTCCCGCGCCGCCCGCTTGGCGAGCACCACCGTGGTGACGGTGGAAGAATAGGCGCCGCCGAGAAGCGCCGCGAGAATCACGCCGCCACGCTCCTTGGCAATCGCCTGCAGAACATAACTGCCATAGGAAACCGCGCTCACTGCAACCACAATTACCCAGGTCTTGAACGGATTGATGTGAAAGCGGCCGATGTCCTGCCGGGGCAGGATCGGCAGGATCACCGCGGTAAGCAGAAGAAACTTGGTGAAGGTGAAGATCTCTTCCGGAGGAACACGCTTGGTGAGGCCCTCCAGCGCTGCCTTCAACTCCAGCAACAGCATGCTGATCACCACCAGGGTGGTGGCAATCCAGAACTGATTGCGATAGACCAGCGCTCCGATCAGGTAGGTGGCGAGGCCGGACATCTCCGAGGTCACGCCCGCCATCTTGAACGTGGCCAGCTTGTAGCGATAGGACAGCCACAGAAAGGCTCCCACCGTGGCGAAGCCCAGGGCCAGCGGTAGCAGTTGATCGCCGGACAACAGCGCCATCGCGTACCCGATCAGCCCGATCAGCGGAAAGGTGCGCACTCCGCCGAACGCGTAGTACTCGGGGCTTTGCTTCTGCTCCTCCCTTTCCAGTCCGATCAGGAACGAGAGGAACAAGACCAACAGAATCTTCCATGCCTCGTCCGGCAGGAAGTGGAGGATGGGCGCCAATACGCTGGGATCGCTCACGCTGGAGACGACCTGTACCGCCAGCGCTAGACCCGTGTCAACACATTTTCCGACGTTGACGGCAGCAAACGCGTGTAGTAGCGTCCGGCGTTGCTGCCCAATTTGTCCGATCATTGACGGGGAACTTGCCGCAACAGGCTTTTATCTACGACGTGGTACGCACTCCGATCGGCCGCCATGCCGGCAAGCTCGCAGCCGTGCGTCCGGACGACCTGGCGGCGCTGGTTCTGCGGGCTCTGGTGCAGCGGAATCCGTTTCCGCCCGAGGCCTACGAAGACGTGGTTCTCGGCTGCACCAACCAGGCGGGCGAGGACTGCCGCAACGTGGCCCGGCACGCCGGCCTGCTGGCGGGACTTCCGGTGGAGGTGGCGGGCCAGACCATCAACCGCTTGTGCTCCTCCGGGCTGGCCGCGGTGGTGACTGCGGCTCACGCCATCCGCTGCGGCGAGGGCGAGCTGTTCCTGGCGGGCGGCGTGGAAAGCATGAGCCGCGCTCCCGTTGCCATCGCCAAAGCCGAGACGCCCTACAGCCGCGAAGTGAAGGCCTTCGATACCACCCTGGGGGCGCGCTTCCAGAATCCGTGCTTCATCGCCGGGTTCGGCAGCGACAGCCTGGCCGAGACCGCCGACAACGTTGCCCGCGAAGTGGGAGTCACCCGCGGCGAGTCCGATGCCTTTGCCTGCGCCTCGCAGCAGAGGTACGCCCTCGCTCAGCGTAACGGTTTTTATCAGGATGAGCTGCTGCCGGTTTCCATCCCCAGCAAGAAAGGCCCGCCGCTCACGGTGACCGAAGACGAGCACCCGCGGCCGGAGACCACGCTGGAAGCTCTGGCCAAATTGCGTCCTTTGTTCGAAGGCGGAGTCACCACCGCCGGCAGCGCCTCGGGCATCAACGACGGCGCTGCCGGGATCGTCGTGGGATCACGGCAAGTGGGCGAAAAGTTTGGCGCTGAGCCTCGGGCCCGCCTGGTCGCGGCGGCAGTGGCAGGGGTCCCGCCGCGGCTCATGGGTCTGGGCCCGGTGACGGCAACCCGGAAATGCCTGGCACGGGCCAAGCTGTCGGTCGAAGACATAGACCTGATCGAGATCAACGAGGCCTTTGCCGCGCAGGTGCTGGGCTGCCTGAAGCAACTGGGGATCGCCTACGACGATTCCCGGGTCAATCCCAATGGCGGGGCCATCGCCATCGGACATCCGTTGGGCGCGTCGGGAGCGCGGCTGGCGCTCACCGCGCTGCGTCAACTGGAACGGCTGAACGGCCGCTACGCGCTGGTGACCATGTGCATCGGCGTCGGCCAGGGCATGGCGGCGGTGCTGGAACGCGTCTAGCGGTCGCTGTCTCGGGAAGGATCGCTGAATGGATGGATCAGCAGAAGTCAGGCAGAGCGCCGGCCTCAGTGACTACCTGGCTGCTGAGCGCACTCTTCTGGCATGGATTCGCACCGGTCTGGCCTTGATGGGATTCGGTTTTGTGGTGGCGCGTTTCGGGCTTTTTCTGCAGCAACTCCAAGTCATTCAGCATGCTCCCCCAGCTCGGTCTTACGGGCTGTCGCTGTGGTTCGGCACCGCGCTTATCGCAGTCGGAGTGGTGGTGAATCTGTTCGCCGGGTGGCGCCACGTCCAATTGGTCAGGGAGCTGGACCGCGGCGAGCCGGGGCACTCTCGTCATTCAGCTCGGGCGGTCGCGATCGCCTGGTTCCTGGCATTGGTCGGACTGGCGATGGCGATCTACCTGGTTTCTATCCGAGGTTCTGCGCAGTCAAGTTCTGGAAACCGCGAGGAGACATCTATGACGCCAAGCCGAGGCAGCGGGATCATCGACACGCCCAGCCATCACTCGGTAGACCAGACCGTGGAACGGCTCAAGGGGATTCTGCAAGCCAAGGGCGTCACTCTGTTCGCGCTGGTTGACCATGGCGGAGAAGCGGAAAAGGCGGGAATGAAAATGCGCCCCACCAAACTCCTGATCTTTGGCAGCCCCAAAGCGGGCACGCCTCTGATGCTGGCCGCTCCCAGCATCGCTATCGATCTCCCGCTTAAGATTCTGGTCTGGGAAGACGGCCAGGGAAAGGTCTGGGTTTCTTACAACAGCCCGGCGTATTTACAGGAACGGCACGGCGTGCCGCAGGAGTTGCTGCAAAATATCGCCGTAGTCGAAACGCTGGCAGCCAAGGCTGGGGAGTAGGGAGTGCCACGAGCTCAGCTCGAGTCTCTCTTCTCGTCCAGCTTCCGGAATTCCCGAATCGCGCCCAGCACAAGCAATACTGAAACAACATCCACCGCGATAAGGATCATGCCCATGGTGCGCCAATTGCCACCCACGGCGAACAACGCGATATGAGCCGCAATCGCGCCCGCCAGCACGATAATCAGCAGGGTTTTCCGCTTTCTAGTCATGACCTGGATTGAGAGCCGCATTATGGCATGCCCAACACGTCCTTAGGTTGGTCTCTGCGCATAACGGCAGACAACCATCCCGTGCAGAGCCGGGCTTGTGCTAGCATCGCGGGTCACATCCTGCTTCCCAAGGAGTCCTTATGCGGAATAGCGCCATATTGCTTGCCGTTGTTGTGTTCGTGGTGGCACCGATGCTCGATCTACACGCCGCCAGTTTGGCGGGGGTGACACTGCCGGACACGGTACAGGTCGGGGGCACCACGCTGGTGCTCAATGGCCTGGGATTGCGCAAGAAGTACATGGTAAAGGTCTACGTCGCGGGTCTCTACCTTGAGCAGAAGTCGTCGGATCCCGGCGCCATCACCAAGGCCGACGCACCCAAGCGGATCGTCATGCAGTTCCTGCGCGGTGTGAGCAAGAACCAGATGGCGGATGCCTTCGGCGAATCGTTCAACAACAATGCGCCGGAAGCCAAAAAGACCATGCAGGCCGACATCGACCGGTTGCTGGGCGCGCTCGAGCCCGTCAAGGAGGGCGACCAAATGGTCTTCACTTACGTCCCAGGCACGGGCACGACCCTCGCCATCAACGGTAAGGACAAGCTGACTATTGCCGCTCCGGCGTTCGGCCCAGTGCTCTTCTCGGTGTGGCTCGGGCCGAAGCCGCCCAATGCGGATCTGAAATCGGGGATACTCGGGCAGTAGAAACACCCTTGGGTAGAAGCTTGGCTTGATCCGGGGTGACGCGCATACAGTCCTCGAACAGTGTGCCGGAGGATGAATGAAGATTTTCGTGTGTGCCTTGATGAGTGGCGTGCTGCTGGGAGGTTCAGTGGCGGTAGTGGCACAGCAGCGCCCGCCCCAGCCCAAGACCATTCCAGACTCGATCAACTTCATCTGGAAGGACATTGAGCAGGACTTTACCGCGCTGGCGGAGGCCATGCCGGAAGACAAGTGGGGGTTCAAACCGGTGCAGGGAGAATTCAAGGATGTACGCACCTTTGGCGAGCAGGTGAAGCACGTGGCTTGCGCCAACGAGGCGTGGGCGAAGCAGATCGCCGGCGAAAAGCCGCCGGCACGGTGCGACCTCGGCGGTCCGAATCCCGCCAGGACCAAGGCCGAGATGCTGGCGTACCTCCGCGATTCGTTCACCATGATCGACAAGGTTATTGCGGACACCAGCCCCGAAAACCTGCTGCATCCCAATCCTGGGCCGTACTGGGGTACGAACCGGCTCTCGGCCCTGACCGCCACGGTGTGGCACATCTCCGATCACTACGGACAACTGGTGCAATACCTGCGGATGAACGGCATCGTGCCGCCAGCGAGCCGAAAGTAATCGGAAGCAGCGGCGCGGCCATCAGTCACACCCGAGATGAAAAAGCTTTGATAACTGACGGCAAGATCGCTTTTTTCACAAGCGACCGCATTACTTATGTCAAAGCCTACTTCGCCGCGGTTTCCTGGCTAAACACGCACGTCCAGCGGCCGCCTCGCTTAAGCCACAGGGCGGAGACGTAGACTTTGGCGGTGAATTCCTTGCCGTGGCTGGTTCCCGTCTCTGCCATCCGGTAAGCGATCAGGCCGGAATCCGCCGAAAGCGCCACGAACCGGACGTCCGTCATGGAGTATTCGCGGAGCCGAAAGCCGGCTGTGTTCTTCACCACTTCGGCGTTGCCCGCGGCGCCCGCGG
The DNA here is from genome assembly GCA_052145015.1 of Terriglobales bacterium. Lineage (GTDB taxonomy): Bacteria > Acidobacteriota > Terriglobia > Terriglobales > Acidobacteriaceae > JAHFUA01. The sequence goes on along the minus strand of JBKQPN010000081.1, from coordinate 6,859 downwards.
CGTCGATGAAGACGGCGTCCTCCGCCAGAAAATTGGCGAAAGCGGTCATATCTCCCGTCTTCAGCGAATCCAGCTCGGCGCGTTCCTGGGCGACGATCTCTTCCCGCAGCGCATCGCCGCCGGCGCGGTCAGGCTCTTGAGCCTGGCCCATGGCTGCCGTGAGCAGAAGAAGCAAAATGCCTCGCGACACTGCGTAACGGGTCATGGTTTCTTCCTTGAGGGCGAACTTTGTTGCGCGCAGGCGCAAACCGCAAAGTTGGCGACGAGAAAGCAGATGGGAAAGAGGATGTTTCGACCCCAGCGGGCCATAGGATCTCCTTGTTGGCGGCAGCTTGTCCAGCCCGTGATGACATGATTCTTCTGTGCTGCAAGACCTAGGGACGTACGCTCCACCGATGCTACCGATGGCCACAACTTGCGGGCTCATTTGGAGGGGCTTGATGCGGACTCTAGCGCAGCAGATTTAGGGCGTCAATGTGAATCCTTTGCAGCGTCATCCAGAATCACTCTGGAGAAGCGGCGACCCCGCACAGGACTTCGCCAGCCGCCGCAACCACTCAGATGCCCGACCCCCATCGATTCACTGGCGGCGGCCAGAACGGGCCAGCCTTCTCTTGCTTGCGGAAGCTTTAGCTGGCACGGGACTGGATGCAGCGCGCTGTTGGCCCGGAGTGCTGGCGCGGGTGAGCTCAAAGGCCGCATTAACCAGAGCGATATGGGAAAAGGCCTGCGGAAAGTTCCCTAACTGCAGCTTCGCCTTGGGGTCGTACTCCTCGGCGAGCAACCCGACATCATTACGACAGGCCAGCAAACGTTCAAACAAGCGCCGCGCATCCCGGTTGCGGCCCAGCATGCTCAGCGCACTCACCATCCAGAAGCTGCATGCCAGGAAAGCTCCTTCTCCCGGTGGAAGCCCGTCGTCGAATTCATCCGTTTGGTAGCGCAGCACCAGGCCGTCGGGCATAAGATGTTTTTCGATCGCCTCGACGGTGCCGCGAACCCGTGCGTCAGCCAAGGGAAGGAAGCCAACCACGGGAATCAGCAACAAGGAAGCGTCAAGCTGCTTCGAGCCGTAAGATTGCGTAAAGGCTCCCAGTTGAGGATGGTAGGCTCTCTTGCATACCTCGCGATGAATTTTGTCACGCACCTCACGCCAACGAAGCACACTGCCTCGCAAACCGAATTTCTCCGCGTTCTGAATGGCGCGGTCGAAGGCCACCCAAGCCATAATCTTCGAATACGTGAATTGCTTTCGCCCGCTGCGTACCTCCCAAATGCCCTGGTCGGGCTGCTCCCAAATGGTCGCCAGATGGTCGGTCAACGCCTGAAGCAAGGCGGAATCAATGGGGCTCGGAGGTATGCCTCCCAGATGGGCATGCAGCAGCGCATCCGCGACTTCCCCGTACACGTCCAGTTGCAGTTGTTCCGAAGCTGCATTGCCGATGCGCACGGGTTTTGCGCCCTGGTATCCGCCGAGCCAGTCAACCTTCCACTCTCGCAGGTAGCGCTCTCCACGAATGCCATACATGATCTGGACTTGATCGGGGCTCCCGGCGGCGGCTCGTAGCAGCCAGTCCCGCCAGGCGCGGGCTTCCTCGAAGTAGCCGGCATTCATCAATGCCAGCAGTGTGAAGGTTGCGTCGCGGAGCCAACAGTAGCGGTAATCCCAGTTGCGCTGTCCGCCGAGCTGTTCGGGAAGGGAAGTGGTCGGAGCGGCAACAATCCCTCCCGTGTGACGATACGTGAGCGCCTTCAGCGTGAGCAGCGATCGTTCAACAGCATCGGCGTACTCGATCTGTGGCTTGGCTTGCCCCGCCCATTTCTGCCAGAACCTGACCGTCTCGCGCAGCGAGACTTCAGGATCAACCGGCTGGGGGAGCTTGTCCTGGGAAGGGCCGTAGCTGAGCACGAAGCGAACCGACTCGCCTTCGCCGACGGTGAATTCGCTAACCGTCTTAAGGTTCTCGCCGCGCAACGGCGCTGTAGTGCGCAGCACCACCATATCGGGCCCCGCGATCGCCCGGAGAGCGCCCTCCGGCAATCGCGTTACCCACGGGACCGAACGCCCATAGTCAAACCGCAAGACCAGTTGCATAGCCATGGGCACACGCCCCCGAACCCCGCGGACGATGCGGACGAGGGCAGGATTCCGGCTGCGCATCGGCATGAAGTCGAGCCGGACCGCACAGCCCTGCTTGGTCTCAAACCGGGTTTCGACGACTAGTGTGTGGTCGAGGTAACGGCGTGTGACGCGCGCGGCTTGTTGCGGCGCGATGAGCCAATGCCCGTTTTCTTCGCTCCCCAGCAACGCAGCGAAACACGCCGGCGATGCGAAGTGGGGCCAGCAAAGCCAGTCGATTGAACCGTGACGGCTTACCAGCGCCGCGGTTTCGCAGTCGCCGATGAGGGCGTAATCCTCGATGCGAGCTGGCATGGTCCCCTGTCTTTGAGCGCACATGGTTCTTCTCTGGTGCTCGCAATCTTACGCGACCATTCATGGCCCCACGCCGCCCGTGTGGCAATCGCTGCACTTCACCTGCGTGAGGTCGCCGATGTCGACCGGGTGCTGGAAGGGAACTCCCGGCTCGTGGCGGATCAACGGTGTTCCACTCTGCAGCTCAGCCAGTACCGTGTGACAAGTGTCGCAATCGTTGGTAAGGACCTTGCCGTCCGCTCTGACGTGCTGGCCATCATGACAGCGAAAGCATCCGGGAGAATAAAAATGCCCAATGTTGTTGGGATGGGTGCGCCAATCCACTTTCATGTAGGGGAAGATGGTGGACTGGTAGATGTGCTGCACATCGGCAACCGCCGCCTGGATCGACTTCTGCCGGCTGGACCACAGATCGGGATACTTGGTCCGGTAGAACGTCTGTAGGTCGCTGCTGATGCCGCCCAGAGCCTCGCCGGTCGTGTTGTAGGTTTTCGTGAGCGCCGCCACTGCCTGTTGCTTGACGAATGGCAGGGAGCGGTCGATGCGCCCGGCGAGCAGGGACCCGTCGACCGACCGGTCCGGTGGAGTGAAGATGTGGCTCGGCCGGTCGTGGCAGTCGATGCAATCCATCAGATGTTTGGGCGCGTTCTCGATCTGCGCCGCGGTCAGATTAGATTCCTTGGCTCTGTACACCGTCACTCTGCCCCGCATGTCCTTGGCCTGAACCCATGGGATTACCTGACGCTGCACATCGCTGGCGATGTAGGTGATCTGGTTGGCGATGTTCATGTGCCAGTGGATACCGGAGGGCAAGCCGGTATCGGTTTCCGCCCCGCCGGTGTTGATTAACATCCGAATCTGCCGTGGAGTGTTCTTCTCGTCCTCCGCATAGTGATAGAAGACTTTCAACTGGGCTCCGTAGAACTTCTGAGGCCAGTGGCACTGCTCGCAGGTCTGTTGCGCGGGGCGCAAGTTGGCAACCGGTGTGGGAATCGGTTGCGGATACTTGTGGAAGACGGCCGCGTATACCTGGTAAGAACCGGAAAGCTTGGAGCGCACATACCAACTGGCGCCTTGACCCACGTGACATTCCACGCAAGGCACGCGAGCGTGCGGCGAGAGCAGGTAGGTCGTGAACTCGGGCGTCATGACGGTGTGGCAGAGCTGGCCGCAGAACTGCACTGAGTCAGTGTACTCATAGGCCCGGTAGCTCCCCCCCGCGCTCAGCAGTATGAAAAAAACTGAGAAGCCCAGGAAGGACTCAACGGCAGCGCGTTGCGCCCGGATATTCAGATCGATCCTCGGCAGGCGCGGGATCGCCCCCGGTGCGGCCGTGCGCCGTCGCCGTCGCTCCCGCCACATGCCGACCGGGATCAGCAGCAGCCCCAGGATCAGGAAGGCCGGAAAGACCATGAATGCCAGAACGCCAAGATAGGGGCTGGAACGGCGGGAGACGAGCGTCACCAGGAACAGAAAGACGATGTTGCCGAAACTGATCGCCGCCAGGGCGGCTCCGAGCAGGCTGATCGTGTTGCGGATGAGGCTGGGAGCGCCCTCCGCATCAGCATCTCGGCTGGTTGGTTGATCCAAATTCATACCGAATCGCTGCAGTCCGCCACGATCTCCGCTTCCTCGCCATGAAGCTGCTCACCCGGCCGGCTGCTCAGCAGCGCCAGCCCGAGGCTCGCCACCGCCACCGCGCCCAGCATGGCGACGCAGCCACGCCATTGCGCCCGCTCCCAGAACCATCCGGTCAGGGTCGCGCCCAGGCCGCCTCCCAGATAATAGAAGGTCACATACAATCCTGCCGACGACGACCGCGAACGCCCGGCAAGGGCGCCCGTGTTCACCGTCGCCGCCGCCTGCGCGATGAACACGCCGGAGGAAAAAATAGCCAGCCCTGCGATCACCACCGGCAGCCGCCGCATCAGCGTCAGCGCCAGGCCCGCCATCATCATGCCGCAATAAAGATACGCGGTGTGCCGGAAGCCGTAATGATCGAGAAATTTTCCCGACATCGGCGTCACCACTACGCCGACCAGGTACACGAAGAAAATGCTCCCCAGTTGCGCCGCATTCAGGCGGAAGGGTGGCGCGGCGAGATAGAAGCTGACATAGGTGAAGCAGCCCACCATGGCAAACAGTATCGACGCTCCCATTCCGAAGTTGGCCAACAACCGCGGATTGCGCAGGTGACGCCGCGCCTCGGCCAGCGCGTGCCCCATGTGCTGGGCGGGGACGAACCGGGTCGCCAGCGGCAGCCACGCCCGCACCGCCAGCGCGCCCGCCAGGTTCAAGCCGCCCAGCACGACGAACGCCGCGCGCCAGTTCCAGTGCGTGGTGATCAGCCCCGACAGGAACCGTCCCATGAACCCACCCATCACCGTGCCGCTCACGTAGGCCGCCATCGCCCTGCCGACCCCGCGCCCTTCCCACTCCTCCACGATGTAGGCGAGCATCACCGCAATCACGCCCGGCACGAACACGCCTTGCAGGAAGCGCCAGCCGATCAGCGCCTCCAGGCTCCGTGCGCTGCCGCACAGCGCGGTGGGCAAGGTCAGCAGCAGCAGCGAGGGAACGATCACCCGCTTCCGCCCCATGCGCTCCGCGATCACGCCGACAAACGGCGCCACCAGCGCCACCGCGAAAACGGTCGCGCTCACCGTCAAGCTGACTTCCAGTTCCGAGGCGTGGAAGAGCTGCCGAAAATAGGGAAGCAGGGGCTGGGTCGGATAAACATTCAGGAAGGTACACATGCCGGCGAGCATCACCGCCGCCATGGTCTTGTCCATGGGTACCCACAACCCCGCCGCGTTTTGCTCGGTTCCCCCTATTTTGGTTTTTCCGCGGCCTGGCTCTGTTGTCCGTTTTTCATTTGCAGCGGGTGCTGGGCCCACTCGATACTCTGCGTTGGTGGCTGCCCAAAAAGCTGCGGATGGATGTAATACCCGCGCTCGCGTTCCGACTTCTCCACTTCCACCACGAGCGGGTTGGTCCGGGCATAAGCATCCTGTCGAACCCCGGTCACCTGCCAGGAAACCTTGAGTCCGGGCGTGCCTCCGGCGATCTGGAAACTGTGGTTCTGAATCTCCTGCGCCACATACAGGCCGGGTCCGGGGCCGCCGACCGCCGTCAGTTGGTAGCGGAAATCGGTATTCAAGGCTTCAAACCACGCGGGCAGTTGCACCACCCCGGCGCCGCTTTCGTCCAGCACCACATTTCCGGTGTAGATGTTCACCATCTCCGATGACTCGACGGAAGCGTGATAGAGATACTTGCCCGCGGGATCCAGCGGGTGATCAATTCGGAAGTTCTTCATCGCCGCGCTCAGGGTGCCGCTGATGCTCACATTGCCGCTGAACACTCCCGCCGTCCCGCTCGAACTAAGGCCCCACACTCCGATCGCGCCGCTTCCGTTTTCGGCCTCACCCACCACCCCCGCGCCGCCTGCACCGTCCGCTAAACCGCTGATGGCGATATTGGAATTCGTTGTGTCCGTGGCCTGCGCCGACAGTGCGACCGCCCCGACGGCGGAAGCCACGAAGTTGCCATTGCCCAGGACATCCAGTTTGGCCGCCGGTGTGGGCAGCCCGATGCCCATATTGGCGTTGCTCAGGGCGGTGAACACCGGTACCGAAGGAAAGGCTGTATTCGACGTGCTCACGAACAGCGATACGTCGCCCACATTGAAGGTTTCGGTTCCCCAGGCCCAGTTCCTGCGTCCCGCCAGATCGGTCAGGTTGCGTTGCATGAAGATGTTGCCGCCCGCCACCCGGATCTCGCCGTTGATGTCCAGCGTGCGCGTGGGACTCGCCGTGCCAATCCCCACCAGCCCGCCACTTTGGAAAATCGTTGAATTCTGCACCGTGGTGGCATCCGTGAACATGGGGATGAAGCCAGCGGCGCCCCCCGACGTGATCACGTCACAAGGCGGCGTGGGGCAAGCCGCAGCCGGAGACGCGGCTTTGGTTGGGCTCGCGGCCGCGCTTCCCGCGGCTGGCGACAGCACGTAGGCCGACGCCGGCTTGCCGCCCAGGCTCTCCGCCTCCGCCGCTTTCAGCGCGTAGGGCACGCTCACCAGCAGCACCCGCGGCTGTTCCGCCTGACCCTCCGGCTGCACTCCCAGCCAGCGCGCCTCGTTGGCGCTGAACAGCTCCACGGGAACGCCCTCCGCCGTGCTCGCTCCCAGCAAGGCGCTGTAGCGGCCATTGCCATCGAGCTGCACGTTCTGCACTTCCATCCACAGCGGCGCCCCGCCCTCCTGATCCTTGTACAGGGCAAAGGTGATGCCTGCGACCCCCGTGCGCGGCTTGCCGTCGGCGTCTTTCACGGCTCCGCCGAAACGAACCAGGCGAGGGACAGTCGCGCTGGCTGTGGTTTGAGCACCTCCGGCGAGCGAGGGCGACGCTTGTTGCGCCGCCGCGT
>JBKQPN010000080.1:0-31910 GCA_052145015.1 Terriglobales bacterium | reverse complement strand
CGAGCGGGATGTAGCGCAGGTAGTCGCGCTCGCCCGCGAGTTGCAGCGGAGGCTCAGCTTTATCGAGGCGCAAGGCCTCGCGCGCGTAGAACTCGAGGAAGTCGATGGTCTCGCCGGTGTCGGCGTCTGCCTCCGCGTAGTTCTTGCTGACTTCGAAAATCATCCACGCCGAGAACTCGTGCTTGCGCTTGCGGATCAGCTCCGCGGTCCGCAACAGCAGACCAGCGCGCTCTTCCGCCGAGGTCCGGCTCCAGGTCTCGAATGCCTTCAGCGCTGCCCGCATCGCCGGCTCGACCTCCGCCGCTCCTGCTTTCTGAAACAAGCCGACGAGCTGCGACGGGTTCGCCGGATTAATGGAGCGCAGCTTGTCCTTGGTCTTAACGCGCTGGCCGCCGATCACCAGGTCGTATTCGCGGCCCAGCTCGCTGCGCACCTTCTCGATGGCGGCGCGCATGGCCTTCTTGTTTTCTTCCTTGGTGAAATCCGTCGCGGGCTCGTTGCGGAATGGCCCAGCAGCAATGCGGGGTTCGACGCGGGGTGCTTCCACTGTCGCCATGACAGCCTCCTAGGAGAGCGGATGAATAACCGCAAACTGTGATTTTACCATCCGGGGATTGGAAAACGCGGTTCGTAGTCTCATGCAGCGCCCTCGCGCACGTTGGGGCGAGATGCCCACGCGAACAGCCTCCGGACGCTATTTGAGCTGAAAGCTGTCCTCGCCCTCGTGGCTCTTGATGCGCACCTCTCTGTCGCTCAGGAACGTTATCGCGTCTTTAGCTTCTTGCCTGCGGCCCGAGAGCATGAAACGTTGAAACAATTTAGCCTGAAATAGTTCGTGCCGCCGCCTCCCGGCGATCACAATTATTCCTGCATGAGTGCACACCGGAAACGTCTTGTGGTTCATTCCTGTCTCCGTTGTCACTACTATCCGAGATTCTTGCCGTGCATAGTCAACAACACCTCGGTCAGTAGAGCCTCGAATTGGGAGTTCCCGGGTATACTCAACGTTTATTGCAGACGATGATTCACGAATCATACGCGCCAAGGGATCGGTGATAGATTCGTCCAGTAGCAGTCTAAGGTTCGTGCTCAATTGGCTGCTCCAGCACAGCACCGGCAAATGAGACAGCGTCTTTCACTTGTTCCGCCGTCAAATCTGGATAAGACGTGAGCGCACCCTCAATGTTGCCCGAATGCTGAACTGCGTCCAACACCATATATACGGGGATTCTGGTGCCTGCGATTCGCGGACTGCCGCAGAGAATGTCGTGATCCATCGCAATCGACTCGAACTCCTGTGCGGCTTGGTGAAGGACTGAGCCAAATGGAATACTGAAGTCCTTACCAAAGACCTCACACTCCTCAGCGTGGCGATGACCGCTCCCCCACCTGTTGTCCAGCTTATGCCGAAAATAACTGTGTCGCGTAGAGTGTGGCGCGCAAATATTCCTACGCTTAGCCGCAGCCTTCATGCCTTCCTCTCTTCCATAAGCGAGTCAACAACAGACGCCAATACTCGCACATCGTTGTATACGGCAAACCTCTTGAACGTGAGTCGTCTGTTTGCAATGACTTCGACAAACCACATCGCTTTTCCCTGTGTCAATCTCACCTTAGAAACGTTCTCTGGCTCCTTGGGAAGCCTCAATGAAATGCCGTCAATTTCTGCGCCTCCCTCAATACTCGTTTTCAGAGGAAGAGGAAACTTGCTTTGCCTTGAAGCCAGCGGATACACGTAATGAACATGCATGTGGGCCTGGCATGTTTCATGCTTGAAAAACCGGCCCAGCCATTCCATGAAATCCTCTGCACCAACTTCGCCGCCACCGCCCTTGTGCCTATGCGGATTCCATCCTTGTTCCAAATATGCGGCGTGGATGTTTACTCCTTCCTTCTCCGTGCCAATGTGGACGTGGACGTGATAGTCGGTCACTCGGTCTCTTGGGAGTATCACCGCCTCGCACTTATGTTGCCCCTCCTCCCCGAGTTGCTCAAAGACCTTTCGCACATCGAATTTCTCGCGGCTCGTCGTGATGTAGTAGTGGGCCTCGTCAAGGCCGTACAACGATAGCTTTTCCACGGCTCGGTTACCCGCCCCCTGGGGTCGTGGAGAATTCTTGCCTATCACGCTTCTTTTCCTTGGCATTGATCTCGAACCTTGCCAGTCAATCCATCCGTATGTGAGGCGGTGTGCGTACTCGCTACCCAAATCATCGTAAGAGAGTAGCGCGTAAGTATACAGTGCCGAACCAGCTTCCACATGCTTTCTTGCGTCTGTTCGGAAACACTGTTGTACGGACGTTACCGACCGCTCCGGAATCCCGTGCGGTTAACGCAGGCCTGAAAGCCTGCCCCACGCAATGCACAACGTACGACTGACGCCTACGACCCACGACTCGCGCCCACCGGCCTTCGCGCCCGCGACACCCCCGCGGTACGCTCCTGCTTCTCCCAGGAGAAGGGACGCCCATCGATCGCCCGCTTCAGCGTCTTGAACAGCACCACCGAGAACAATTGCCGGTAGGCGAAGCGCTGCAGCCAGACGTGGGCCAGGAGCCATACGTCTTCGCCCTGGCCGGTCTCGCGCCGCTCCAGCGAGAACGCGATCACCGAGGCGATAAAGTCGATCACCAGGAACGCCGCGAAGAACACCACCAGCTTGATGAAGTCAGCGGGATCGGCGGCGAGAGGATGGAAGTAGCGGTTCACCGCGTAGGTCAGCGCGCCCACGATGAACATTATGTCGATGAAGGGCGAGACCAGCGGCAGCAGAATCTGGAAGATCGCGATGTTGGGCAGCGCCACCCACCCCAGTGCACCCTTGCGCGCGAATGCCCGCCGGTGTTTCCACACTGCCTGCAGGATGCCGAACGACCAGCGGAAGCGTTGCCGCATCAGGCCGCTCGGCCGGGTCGGGGCTTCCGTCCAAGCCAAGGCACGATCTTCGTAGTACACGCGCCCGCCCCGCTCGAGCAACGACATGGTGAGGTCGGCGTCTTCGGCCACCGTATCGAGATGGAAGCCGCCGGCCTCGCGCACCGCCTGCGTACGCCACGCGCCGATCGCACCCGGCACCACGGAGACGGCGCCGAAGACGTCCAGCGCGCGCCGCTCGAAGTTCTGGCTGGTGATGTATTCCAGCGCCTGCCAGCGTGTCCACAGGTTGACGCGGTTGCCGACCTTGGTGTTGCCGGCGACCGCGGCCACCTCGGGATCGGCGAAGTAGTCCACCAGCTTCGAGATCGCGTCCGGCGCGATGATGGTATCGGCATCGATGCCGATGAAGATCTCCTCCTCCACCCGTGCCAGCCCGAAATTCAATGCATCGGCCTTGCCGGAATTTTCTTTTGTGAGCACCAGCACCAGGCCGCGCTCTCGCTCCCGCGGGAAGGCTTCGCAGACGGCCTCGTAGGTGCTGTCCTTCGAGCCATCGTCCACCACGATGACCCGCAGCGCCGGATAGTCCGATCCCAGCACCGCATGCACCGTGTTGACGATGACCTTCTCCTCGTTGAACGCGGGAATCAGCACCGCCACCGATGGCCGGTACAGGTTGGACGGCTGCGGGCCCGGCTTTCCCGCCCGCAGGCGGTCGTAGATGGCCAGCACTCCCACGAAAAGAAGGCGCAGGGTCATCAGTCCGTCACCCAGGAAGAAAATGACGACGATGGCGGCATACAACAGGCCGATGAGCCAGAAGACGAAGCTGTCCACGCGCGCCGCCCAGCGCTCGTCGGCCGAGATCGATGGCATCACGTCGGCAATCTGCTTGCCCATCAGTTCCGACACCGGCACGATGCTGTAACCTCTCGCCCGCAGCCCGTCGATGATCATGGGAAGCGCTTTGACGGTCTGGGTGCGGTCGCCGCCTCCATCGTGCAGCAGGATGATGTTGCCGCAATGGAGCCAGTCGGCGGGCGCACAGGGCGGCAGGTGCTTCAGCACATCGTTGGTGATCTCTTGCGCCGTGCGGTGGGGATTGTCCTTCCAGTCGCTGGGATCAATCTTGTCCCCGACCGTGATATAGCCCATGTCCTGCGCAATCTCGAGCGGCTTCACCTCGTCGGCCGTGTCCGGCTCCTGGTCGATCGAATACGGCGGACGGAACAGCAACGGTTTCACCCCTAGCTTGGCGGCGAACAGCCGCTCCGTCATGTTCAGCTCGAACTCCATGTAGCGCTTGGAGATGTTGCTAATGTCGGGGTGGTAGAAGGTGTGATTGCCGATCTCGTGTCCTTCACGGTAGACGCGGCGGGTGATGCCCGGCTCCTTCTGCGCCTGCGCCCCGATGAGGAAGAACGTCGCCTTCACGCCTTTCGCCTTCAGCACATCCAGAACCTTCGGGGTAAAGGTGGAATCGGGACCGTCGTCGAAAGTGATGGCGACCGATTTCGGTTGGGCTCCGTACTGGGCTACCTGATAGGGCAGCGGCAGAGTGTCAAAGTTCTCGTCGGTGATCTGTCCGGTGGCATCGACCGTCAAGCTGCGCTCGCCCTTCTTGGGACGTTGCTCGATGTAGATGATCTCTCCGCTGCCTTCCATATCCACGTCATAGCCGGGCTGCAGGGGCTTGAGCTTGTCGGGAGCGCTGCCTTCGGCGGGAACGTCAAACACCGCCCACAATGACCGGTCTTCCGAACCCAGACGCCAGAGAGCGAAGGTGTTGATCCCCAGCTTCTGGGCGGCGCGCATCTGATTGAGCGCGGTCACCCCGTCCAGCCACCATACGTCATGGCGCCGCTTCTTCTCGTCGCTGTAGGCGAAGTGCGGGTTCATGCTGTCGCCGTCGAAGTCGATCTCGCCTTCGGAATCGTGCGCCGTCAGCCAGGCGTCCTGCACCGAGATGCTGCCGCCGCTCTTGCCCACCCAGTCGTATCCGTAGGCGCCGATGCCGCACATCAGCTTCTCCTTGGGCACGAGCTTGAGGACATTCTCCAGGTTGTCAACGAACCAGTCCTGGCTGGCGATAGGACCGGCCGCACTCCCGCCTGAGTGCTGGTCGTAGTCCATCAGGATCAGGCCGTCGGAGTGGACCGCCAGGTACTTGTAGTCGAAGTCGTCATCGCCCGCGGGGACGTTGACATAGAGCTTCAATCCCCGCGCGTGCAGGTCAGCCTCCAGCTCGGTCGCCAGCGCACGGAATCCCGGCTGGGAGGATCCGGGAAAGCCCTCGAGATCCAGGCTCACCCCGCGGTATTTGTCGGACGCCAGGAAGAGCAGGAGCTGCTGGCGGAAGTTGGCGCGCGCCGCCGGATTCATCAGGAACCCGCTGATGTCGAGCCACTCGTTGCTGATGGGCTGGAAGTTGTTCACCAGGGGAAAAACTTCCGTCTCCGCCTTCGCCTCTTTGAGGAAAGGCATCACCTTGTCATCGACCGGCTGCACTTTGCCGTTCTGCACCACATCGAAAAAGGTGTTCAGCAGGCTGACGCCTTGCAGGCGGCCGTCTGCCGACATGAGGTGCAGCCACTCCGGAAAGAGCAAGTCGATCTGCGGGTAATAAGCTTTCAACGCCGAGAAGCTGCCCGCGTCCCAGGTGACGTAGAACGCCCCGCGGATGCCTTCTTCCGAATTCAGCACCACCTGCGAGGGCGGCGTCTTGCTCCCGCGGTGGGTGGTAGCGCGCTTCGGGGGATGCTTCCGCTCTTTCTCCTTGATGGCGTGGTAGGGACGTTTCTGATCCGCCAGCCGCAGGCTGGGAAGCGGCTGGCTGTGCATCAGGGTGAGAACGAATACGATGATGGACAGCGACACCAGCGCCGCCAGCACGTCGAAAACGATGCGCAGGCGCTTCCAGCGCTTGCGCTGCGGGTCATGAAATACGGCTTTAGCCATGGGCAGGAGGTCGGTTAATCGTAAGGCGGGGTTGGAGCCACGTCAAACGGGAGATTATCACGCTCTTTCCGGCTATGTTGCGGTTAGATGCAAGTTGGTAGCCGCGGGTTTTTCGGGGCTACTACTTGGTACTCGGTACTCGGTACTCTATAGTTACGGCGTGCGCCAACTCGTGCGCCGTCATCTCGGCTTCTTTCTCGCGGCAACCGCCGCCGCCTTCGTCCTGCGCCTGTTCTTTCTCTGGAAATTCCGTTTTGTCGCCGGCGACTCGTTCATCTATGGGGATATCGCCAAGAACTGGCTACAGCATGGCGCCTTCGCCATGACCGAGGGCGGGGTGCCCGTGCTCACCTGCATCCGGCTGCCCGGTTACCCGGCGTTCATCGCGCTTGTATGGAAGATTGTCGGCTTCGATCACTACACCGCCGTGATGGTAGTGCAGGTGTTCTTCGACGTCGGGACCTGTTACCTGATCGCGGCGCTGGCGCGCCTGGTGCTCTGGGAACGGGCCGCGATGGCAGCCTTCCTGCTCTATGCTCTGAATCCCTTCACCACCAACTATGCCGCCACACCGCTGACCGAGGTACTGGCCATTTTCTTTACTACGCTGGCGCTGCTATTTGCCGTCGAAGGCCTCACCAAGGACGGCTTGCGGTGGTGGATTTTCTGCGGGCTCGCCATCGCCGCCGGCATCCTGTTGCGCCCCGACGCTGGCATCCTGCTGGCAGGGATCGGTGGGTATCTGGTCATCCAACTCTGCCGGCGTCCAGACAAGCGCCGCATCATCTCCGCCGGCGTTCTCGTGTCCCTGGTTTCGCTAACCCCGCTCATCCCTTGGACGGTACGCAACTGGCGCGTCTTCCACGTCTTCCAGCCGCTGGCCCCGCGCTACGCCAACAACCCCTGGGAGTTCGTTCCCGCGGGATTCAACCGCTGGATCAAAACCTGGCTGGTGGATTACGTTTCCGTGGATGATATCTACTGGCCGGTGCCAGGAGACGCGATCGAGATCACCAAGCTGCCTCCACGCGCGTTCGATTCCGTCGAGCAGCGCGCCGCGACCGAGCGCCTGTTCTCCGCCTACAACGCCACTTGCGACCCGCTCTGCCGCATGACACCCGAACTCGATGCTCAGTTCGCCAGCATGGCCGACGAACGCATTCACCACGCCCCTCTGCGCTATTACGTTGGGCTGCCGCTGGCCCGTGTGGCCGACATGTGGCTGCGCCCGCGCGTCGAGGCCCTGCCCCTGGACTCGCATTGGTGGCGCTTCCGCCGCGATCCCAAGGACTCGCTGATTGGAGTGCTCCTCGGGGCCATCAACCTTGCCTATGTGATTGCGGCGCTGATTGGCACTGCCAGGAAGCGCGTCGCCTATGCCGGGCTGTTCATTCTGTGGATCGCCTTGCGTTGCGCGTTCTTGGCGACCCTGGAGAACCCCGAGCCGCGCTACACCCTGGAGTGCTTTCCGGTGGTATGTGTCTTCGCCGCGGCCAACACCAAACGCGACAAAGACTGAGCGCTGAATGCTGATTGCTGAGTGCTACTCCAGCGGCGGGTGGTCGCTCATCCGGAACTGCGTCCGGAAGTGCTCTGACAGCAGGTGGATGGCGGCGCGATTGCTCTGTGGATCGGTCTGCGCCAGGTAGCGCATGGCCTGTACCAGCACGCGCTGGCCTTCGACATAGCGCGGATCCGGCTTGTGCTGGCGCTGGATGGTTTTCCGTCCGGGAATAACGGGGATGGTAAAAAGCTTCGCCATGAGTCCGGGCCTCGGATTGCCTATGCAACCGTGAAACGCACCGGTGCCTTGCTTCCAGCGTTTGAGTATATCGCCGGTCCCACCGGCGCACTACATTTTTCTGCTCTCCTGCGAAAAGCACAGGCTCAAAATGAACCTTGGGGGTTGACTACCTTGGTTCGCCCCGTGGTCTTCAGCCTGAAGGCGTCTGCGGGAATGCTCTGGTTGAGGTTGATATTGCTGTACTTAGCCAGCCGGTAGTCGCCCTGCGGATCCACGAACTGCTGTTGCACCGAGATGCCGCTGGCAGGATCGATCCACAGGATGATGTGCTCGAAGATGCTCTTGCCCTTGTCGGTCTTGGGGACCAGGCTCAGCTTGGCGGCGCGCACTCCGCCCGCCTGCTCGTACCCCTGGAAGCTGACCTCGAACGACTTCTCGAGGTCATGCCCGCGCCCGCCGAACCCGAGTACCAGGAAGCTCTCTACCTCGGCACGGTTCTTGCCCGTATTGTAAACCGTGACCAGGTCAATCCCGGGCTCGTACACCCGCACCGTGCTGTTCTGATAGAGGACGTACTTTTGAGTGGGCCTGGCGATGTTGGCGGCCATCTCCGTCTGCTTCGCCGACCGCCGGAAGTACACCTTACCTGACTGCTTGTCGGTCTCGTTCACCACCTTGGTGTACTGGTCCCATACGAAGTCGGCTTCGGCCGTCTTGAAGCTGGCGGCCAGGGCATCCATCTGGCTCAGCACTTTCTCGAGATCGGCGGAAGAGGACGCAGCCTGCGGCGCTTCCGCCGCACACGCCCCGGCCGCCACCAGAATCCAGACAATCGCCAGCCTCGCCGCTGCTCTCATCCGCCTCCCCTGCCCGGTCATTGCCTGAGCCAGACTTTGTACGCCACCACACGTCCGTTCTTGTCGCGCACCGGCTCATAGCGAGCAATCTCCACCTCGCCGGCGATGATGGGCTCGATCACCCGCTGCAGATAGCCCTGTATGGTGGCGGCGTCCTTGCCGGCCACTTCCGCGGCATCGACCTGATAGATGTAACCGCTCTCTACGTCGGGAATCAGAACGACTCGGGTGGGATGCGGCGTGCGCTCGATCGGTTTGTCTTTGAAGTTGATCTTCCGTGGCGCCAGGAAGATGAATAGCAGGATGAGCGTGACCATGATGTCGTACTGGATGCTGCCACGGTCATAGCTCCACCAAATGAAACTCGAAATGGTCTTCCACACGCGCCCCATAGGCTCAGTGATTCAGTGTAGATTCCCCTTGCCATTCTTTGCAATGCGGGCGCCTAAGGTTGAGAATTAACCACGCATCTGTGGTTGCGGGTTTTCTGATGCCGATCCAACCTGCGCCCAAAACGACTCGCTGGCTGCGCTGCACTGTGTCGCTGCTGATGACACTGGTAATCCTGCTGGCCGCATTGGTTCTCTGGCGCCCGGCCTCCGCCCTGACCACCATCGCCACCGCCGCGCTTCGACTTCGCGGCATCGAGAGCCGCTACGTGCAGCTCGGTCCCTACCGCATTCACTACTTCGTCGGAGGCAAGGGCGAACCGCTGGTGCTGGTGCATGGCCTGGGCGGCCGCGCGCTGGATTTCGCGCCCATGATGCCGCCCCTTGCCCGAAATCATCGTGTCTTTGCGCTCGATCTGCTCGGCTATGACGGATCGGACCGCCCGGATGTCAACTACTCGGTCACGCTCGAAACCGGCATCCTGCGGCAGTTTCTCGACGCCCAGGGGCTCCCGCGCGTCGACCTCGCCGGTTGGTCGATGGGCGGCTGGATCTCGCTCCAGTTCACCTCGCAGTCCCCGGATCGCGTCCGCCGACTGGTCCTGCTCGACAGCGCGGGATTGAAGTTCACGCCCACATTCGATCTCCACCTGATGGCGCCGCACACGATGACTCATATTAGGGAATTGGAAAAGTTGCTAACCCCTCGCCCCGGACGCGTGCCTGCATTCATTCTCCGCGACTTCCTGCGACAGAAGCTCTCCGAGGACTGGATGATCGAGCGCACTGCCGCCAACATGATCACGGGGCGCGAAGTGATGGACGGCAAGTTGGCGAACGTCACTATGCCGGTGCTGATCGTCTGGGGAAGGCAAGACGTCCTGACGCCGCTCGCGGTCGGCGAAGCCCTGCACCGCGAGATGCCGCAATCAGCGCTGATTGTACTCGATGGTTGCGGACACCTCGCACCCATCGAATGCCATGACCGCGTGCTCGCAGAGATGCAGCGCTTCCTCGCCGCTGCCCCGCCGCTGCCCGCCGGTATGCACGAAAACTAGCCTGCGCTCTCATCCTGAGCGAGGAAGGGCCCTGGCGATCCTCACATCACCCGATGACCCGATCACCCGATGACCCGATTCTTGGTGATCTTCTCCACACCGCCCAGGTATGGCCTCAACACCTCGGGCACGAGCACGCTGCCATCCGCCTGCTGATAGTTCTCGACGATCGCCACCCACGTGCGCCCGATGGCCAGCCCGGATCCGTTCAGCGTGTGCACGAACTCCGTCTTGCCCTTGCCTTCGGGCTTGTAGCGGATGTTGGCGCGCCGCGCCTGGTAGGCCTCGAAGTTCGAACACGACGAGATCTCGCGGAAAAGCTGCTGCCCCGGCAGCCAGACTTCGATGTCATAGGTCTTTGCCGACGAGAACCCCATGTCGCCCGTGCACAGCGCCATCACGCGATAGTGCAACCCGAGCCTTTGCAGCACGGTCTCGGCGTTGTTGGTCAGCTTCTCCAGTTCGTCGTACGACTGCTCCGGCCGCGCGAACTTCACCAGCTCGACTTTCTGGAACTGGTGCTGGCGGATGATGCCGCGCACGTCCTTGCCGTACGAGCCGGCCTCGCTGCGGAAGCAAGGCGTATAGGCGGTGAGCGAGATGGGCAGGCGCGCCGCCTCCAGCACCTCGTCGCGAAAAAGATTGGTGACCGGCACTTCGGCGGTGGGGATCAGGTACAGGTTCTTGTCGCCGTGCGGCACCTTGAACAGGTCGGCTTCGAACTTCGGCAACTGCCCGGTGCCGTACATCGAGTCGGCGTTTACCATGTAGGGCGGCAGGACTTCGGTGTAGCCGTGCTCGCGGGTGTGCAGGTCGAGCATGAAGTTGGCCAGCGCGCGCTCCAGCTTCGCGCCCAGGTCCCAGTAGACGGCGAAGCGCGCCCCCGTCAGCTTGGCGGCACGTTCCAGGTCGAGGATGCCCAGGGCTTCTCCCAGCTCCCAGTGCGGCTTGGGCGTGAAGTCGAACTTCGGAGGCTGGCCCCAGCGCCGAACTTCCTTGTTGTCCTCCGCCGTGCTGCCCACGGGTACGCTGGCGTGCGGCACGTTGGGGATCCCGACCAGCAGCCCGCGCAGCTCAGCGTCGAGCTGCTCTGCAACCTTCTCATGCTCCTGGATCTGCTCGCGCAGGCTCTTGGTCTCTTCGATCAGCGCGGCCGCATCCTGCTTGTTCTTCTTGAGCTGTGCGATCTGCTCTGAGGCGCGGTTGCGCTTGGCCTTCAGGTTCTCGGCTTCAGTGATGGCCTTGCGGCGGCGCGCGTCCAGTTCGCCGAAGCGGCCGATGATCTCGCTGGGAGCGAGTCCCCGCTGCCGCATCTCCTGTTCGATCAGGGGCAGGTTGTCACGGACGAAGGCCAAGTCGAGCATAGAAACAGCTAATCTACCGGAAAGCGAAGGAGAATAAAAATCGGCGGGCGGTCCGTTCAGGAGAAGTTCGGCCCATTGCTCTTGTCGCTCAAATCCCTAACATTTGTCATCCCGACCGAGGGCTTCAGCCCGAGCGGAGGGACCTTGTGTTTCGCCAGCGCTTCTACTACGTCGACATGATGATGAGCAGTTCGCGGCGAGCACTTTATACCGGGATTACCAGCCGCCCTCGCAGCGAGTTTGGGAGCATAAGACAGGAGCGGTCGAGGGATTATCAAAGCAGTATCACACGACACGATTGGTGTATTTCGAGGCTTACCGCTACGTAGCGGCAGCCATTGCCAGAGAAAAGCAGATTAAGCGCTGGAGACGAGAGAAGAAACTTGCGTTAATCGAATTAACGAATCCTCAGTATTGCGATCTGGCAGCGGACTGGTATGAAACGCAAGGTCCCTCCACTCGGGCTGAAGCCCTCGGTCGGGATGACAATCATTAGTGGTGGCGCAACCGCTGTCGTACACTAATCCCGCCCCCATGAACGAGGCAGCCCCGTGAGCCCGCCCCCCAACGTTCCCGACCTGCGGGTGAACATCTCCGGCATCGAGCTGAAGAACCCAGTCATCGCCGCCAGCGGCACCCTGGGTTACGGCGTGGAGTTTGAGGAGATCGTCAGCCTGGACAAGCTGGGCGCGCTGGTGGTCAAAGGACTCTCGCGCGAGCCCATGCCGGGCAATCCTCCGCCACGCGTCTTCGAGACTGCCGCCGGCATGCTGAACGCGATCGGGCTGCAGAACATCGGCGCGCGCGAGTTCGTTTCCGAAAGGCTTCCTCGCCTGCGCCGCCACAAAGATGTGGTGGTCTTCGCCAACGTCTTCGGCTCCACCATCGCGGATTACATCGAAGTCATCAACATCCTGAATGACGGCGAGGGCATCGCCGCCTACGAGCTCAACGTTTCCTGCCCCAACACCGATTCCGGCGGGATGGCTTTTGGCAGCGACTCCGGAGTCCTGCAGGAACTGGTGTTCGCGGCCACGCGCAGGGCGGAGCGGCCGGTGATCGTGAAGCTCTCGCCCAACGTGACCAGCATCCCGCAGGTAGCGCTGGCGGCGGAACACGCCGGCGCCGACGCCATCTCGCTGGTCAACACCTTCGTGGCCATGGCCATCGACGCCGAGACCCGCAAGCCGCGCATCGCCAACGTTACTGCCGGGCTTTCCGGGCCGGCCATCAAGCCCATCGCTCTGCGCATGGTGTACGAGGCGGCGCGAGCGGTGACCATCCCCGTCATCGGCATCGGAGGCATCACCACCGCCACCGACGTGGTCGAATATATGCTGGCCGGCGCCACCGCCATCCAGATCGGCACCGCCAGCTTCTGGGATCCGGTAGCGACGGAGAACGTCGTGCAAGCACTCACCAACTGGTGCATCGAGCATCGGGTGGAGAAGATTACGGACCTGATCGGAGGCTTGCAGGTCTAGCTTTCCTGCCTCCTGCTTCCTCTACTTCAGCTTGAGCTCATCCGGCAGCCGGTCCCTGATCTCCGGCGGCAGGCGGTCGGAGAGCTGGCGGGCGCGCGACTTGGCCGCGTCCAGCACCACCATGGGCACGGGCGTCACGATGGCGACGATCATCCACACCAGCGCGGAGAAGGCGAACCCGGCCAGCGCGACGATCTCCAGCAGCAGCGCGTGCTGCGGCGAGTAGCGGCGGATCACGATGAAGGCCAGCAGAAACAGGCCCGCCGAAATGGTAGCGAGGATGATGAGTGAGATGTCGATCGAGCGATGAAGACGCTGGCGGGCGCGGCAGCGGGCGCAGGCGGCGAAGTGGGCTTCGTAATCGCCGCGCATCTCCGGCGCCAGGCCAGAGATGTCGTAACGCCAGCCAGCCAGGATGTCGCCGACCACGGAATCCACGCACTTTTCGTTCATGCTAAAGCCGGATGGCTTCCAGCGCCTGCCACTGCGACGCGAGCATCAGCCGGTTTTGCAGCAGACTGGGGCGGGGAGCCAGCGCCCTTTCCGCGGTGTCGCGCGCAATCTCCGGGTGGTTGTTCTGCTCGGAAAGGTGCGCCAGAACCACGAAAGCCGCAGCTCCATCATAGTCGCTCGAAAAGAATTCCGCGAGGGCGGCGTTGGAGAGGTGCCCCACCCGGCTCATCACCCGCTGCTTTACCGACCAGGGATACGGCCCCACCCGCAGCATCTCCAGGTCATGGTTGGATTCCACCATCAGCACGTCGGAGTCGCGGATGTGATCGCGCACGTTTGCTGATATGTAGCCGAAGTCGGTCACGATGGCCAGCTTCACGCCGTCCACGCGGAAGGTGAAAGCCACGGGATCGGCGGCGTCGTGTGGGATGGTGAAGGGCGTCACCTGGATATCACCGATCTGGAAGCTGTGGCCGGAGCTGAACAGTTCGAGGCGCTCGAGATGCGTTTGTTTTTTCCCGCACTGCCGGCCCCACGTGTCGTTGGTCGCACCCGTCATGTACACCGGGATCTTCAGCTTGCGCGCCAGCACTGGCAGGCCGGCGGTGTGGTCGGAGTGCTCGTGGGAAATGAGGATCGCAGTGAGCCCCTGCGGGTCTTCGCCCGCCGCGGCCATGCGCTTCAGGGTCTCACGGCAGGAGAGGCCGGCGTCCACCAGGAGGCGGGTGCGGGCACTGGCAACGATGGCACAGTTTCCCTTGCTCCCACTCGCCAGCACCGTCATCCGCGCGCACATTGCTGCGAGGATAGCATGGAATCTTCGGAATCACGGCGATCCTCTCAGCTCGCGCACCATCTTCTCGAGAAACGCTCCCAGATAGGCGCCCACGAAGGACGGCAGGAATGCCAGCACCCCCGCCAACTCTCCGCTGCGGTGCATCACCAGGTGGCCGAGTGGAAGAAACGCTCCAAACAGCAGGCCCCATCGCCAGGCCCGCCGCGGCCCAAGATACCCGACAATCATCGAAACCATGAGAATCGCGATGAGCGAGGTGGAAGTGTCACGGAGCGTCAGATCGAGCGCGGCTGTGCCCGCGGCGAGAACCACCGCGACCAGCCAAGTTCGGGATGCTCTTGCGATCTCCGTGTCTCCGTGCCTCCGTGGTGATCAATAGCGATAAAACCCGCGGCCCGTCTTCCTGCCCAGCCAGCCCGCGTCAACCATCTTGATCAGCAGCGGGCAGGGACGATACTTGGGATCGCCGAGGCCGTCCTGCAGCACGCGCATGACGTCTAGGCAAACGTCCAGCCCGATGAAGTCGGCGAGCGCCAGCGGACCCATGGGATGGGCCATGCCCAGCTTGAAGACTTCGTCCACCGCTTCGGCCGTGGCCACGCCTTCCATCACCGTGTACATGGCCTCGTTCAACAACGGCATGAGCACGCGGTTGGAGACGAAGCCCGGCGAGTCGTTCACCTCGACCGGCGTCTTGTCGAGCTTCTTCGCCAGTTCGAACACGGTCTGGAAGGTTTCTGGCGAAGTCGCCAGCCCGCGGATCACCTCCACCAGCTTCATCATGGGAACAGGATTGAAGAAGTGCATGCCGATCACCTGCTGCGGGCGCTTGGTGACTGCAGCCAGCTTGGTGATCGAGATGGACGATGTGTTCGACGCCAGGATGACCTCGGCGTGGCAGAGCCGGTCGAGATCCTGAAGCAGCCCGGTCTTAATCTTGAACTGTTCGGTGGCGGCCTCAACCACGAAGTCGCAGTTGGCCAGCGGCGCGCGGCCCACGACCGCCGTGATGCGCTTGAGCGCCGCCTCGCGCTCGCCGGCGGTGAGCTTGCCCTTTGCCACCTCGCGTTCCAGGTTTTTGTTGATCGTGCTCATGGCGCGGTCGAGGAAGGCCTGCTCGATGTCCACCAGCACCACGTCGTACCCGCTCTTGGCAAAGACGTGTACGATGCCATTCCCCATCGTGCCCGCACCCACTACGCCTACGGTCTTGATCTCCATGATTGCCTCCGAACTTCGGCAAGATGATTCTGGATGATGAAGAAAACGCGTCAGTGTAGCAGAAGGAGGAGTGCGCAGCAGGGAGTGGGCCTTCACTGACTCAATGGCTCAATTGATTCTCACCAGCAGACAGGTGATGTTGTCGTCGCCGCCAGCGGCGCGGGCGGCCGCTACCAGCGCATCGCAGGCCGTCTCCAGGCTGGAGGCCGAACTGGTGATCTCGCGCAGCCGCGGCTCCTTCACCAGCTTGGTCAAGCCGTCAGTGGCGAGGAGAAAGGTATCCCCGGGAGAGACGGCCACGTCCTGCACGTCCGGCTCGGCGGCCTCTTCCGAGCCCAGCGCGCGGGTGATGATGTTCTGCATGGAGGAGCGCTCCGCCTCTTCCATGGTCATCAGGCCGCGCCGCACCTGCTCCATGACCAGGGAGTGATCGGAGGTGAGCAGCCGGATCTGGCCCTCGTGCAGCAGGTACACGCGGCTGTCGCCGACGTGTGCGATCGACGCCTTGCCGTCACGCACCAGCAGCGCCACGATGGTCGATCCCATGCCCAGCCGTCCCGGGTGCTCCTGCGCCTCGCTGTAGATGCGGATGCCGGCCGCCTGCACGGCGCTGGCCAGCGCGTTGGCGTCCAGCGAGATGTCGTCGAACTTCTCGCCGACCTGGGGGAAGCTGCCTGCCTCAGAGTAGAGGCGGAAGTACTCCAGCACGGTCTCGACCGCCAACTGGCTGGCGACTTCGCCGGCGGCCTGGCCGCCCATGCCGTCGCATACGACGTAGACGCCACGCGCAGCGTCATAGCCGAAATTATCTTCGTTGTTGGTGCGGACGCAGCCGACGTCGCTTCGGCCCGCCACCTGGACTGCAGCATTCAACATTCAGCATTCAGCATTCAGCTCGGGTTGGCTGAGTGCTGAGTGTTGACGGCTGAATGCTGCTTACGGATGCTTCTTCCCCGCCACATCCAACCGCACCTCGGCACGCTTCAGGGCGTACAAGGCGCGTTCGTAGTCTGTATCAGGATCCTGGCTCTTCAGCCGCTCCTCGGCGCGCTCCTTGGCCTCTCGGGCCCGGGGCACATCGATCTCCTCCGGGCGTTCCGCTGCCTCGGCGAGGATCGTGACCTTCGCAGGCAGCACCTCGGCAAACCCCCACGCCACCGAAAGGTACTGGGGCTGCCCGCCTTTGCGATAAACGATCTCGCCGACCGCAAGTTCGGTGATCAGCGGAGCATGTCCCGGCAGGATGCCCAAATACCCTTTCTTGCCGGGGATCTGCACCTCTTCCGCCGTGTCGCTCACCACCTGCTTCTCGGGGGTGACGATCTCGAGTTGGAAAACATCAGCCATTTTTAGTCGTTAGTCCTTCGTCGTTGGTCGTTAGTCGTTGCGTTGGCCGCGGACCACCGACAAACGACCATCGACTGTCTTTACGCCGCCGCCGTGGCTTTCATCTTCTCGGCGCGTTCCAGCACCTCGTCGATGGTGCCGACCATGTAAAACGCCTGCTCGGGGATGCCGTCGTGCTTGCCCTCGATGACCTCACGGAAGCCCTTTACGGTGTCCGCAATCTTCACGAACCGTCCCGGCGTGCCGGTGAACTGCTCGGCTACGTGGAAGGGTTGGGAGAGGAAGCGCTGAATCTTGCGCGCGCGGGCGACGGTGAGCTTGTCGTCCTCGCTCAGTTCGTCGATGCCCAGAATGGCGATGATGTCCTGCAAGTCCTTGTAGCGCTGCAGGATCCTCTTCACGCCCTGGGCCACGTCGTAATGGTCGTTGCCGACGATGCGCGGATCGAGAATGCGCGAAGTCGAAGCCAGCGGATCGACAGCGGGATAGATCCCGATCTCGGTCAGCGCGCGAGAGAGCACGGTGGTCGCGTCCAGGTGCGCGAACGTGGTCGCCGGCGCCGGGTCCGTCAGATCGTCGGCGGGCACATAGATGGCCTGCACCGACGTCACTGAACCTTTCTTTGTGGATGTGATGCGCTCCTGCAACTCGCCCATCTCCGTGGCCAGGTTCGGCTGGTAGCCTACGGCGGACGGCATGCGGCCGAGCAGCGCCGAGACTTCCGATCCCGCCTGCGTAAAGCGAAAGATGTTGTCGATGAACAACAGCGTGTCCGTGCCTTCGACGTCGCGGAAGTACTCGGCGACGGTCAGCGCGGTCAGCGCCACCCGCAAACGCGCACCCGGAGGCTCGGTCATCTGGCCGTAGATCAGCGCCGCTTTCGACTCGTCCGGCTTGCCGGGCACGATCACGCCCGACTCGGTCATCTCCAGCCACAGGTCGTTGCCCTCGCGGGTGCGCTCGCCCACACCGGCGAACACGGAGAAGCCGCCGTGCTGCTTGGCAACGTTGTTGATCAGTTCCATGATCACGACCGTCTTGCCCACGCCGGCGCCGCCGAACAGCCCGATCTTGCCGCCCTTCAGGAACGGCTGGATGAGGTCGATGACCTTGACGCCGGTCTCAAACATCTCCGCCGTGGTGGCCTGCTCGTCGAAGGCCGGCGCCAGGCGGTGGATGGGATGCCTGCCGGCGCAGCCCTGCATCGGCCCCAGTTCGTCCACCGGCTCGCCGATGACGTTCATCACCCGCCCCAGGGTGCAACGCCCGACGGGCACGGTGATGGGCCCATCCTGGTCGATGGCCTTCATGCCGCGCACCATGCCCTCGGTGGGCTGCATGGCCACGCAGCGCACGCGGCCTTCGCCCAAGTGCTGCTGCACCTCGAGGATCACGTCCACCGGCTGGGGCACGTCGAAGCCTTCGCTCACCACGCGAAGAGCTTCGTAAATGGGGGGCATCTCCGTCTCCGAGAACTGCACGTCCACGGCGGGACCGGCGATCTGGATTACTCTTCCAACATTTTTAGCCATAGAAATTCCGTTTCAAGTTTCAAGTTTCGAGTTTCAAGTTCCCAGCCAGTCGCGACACAACTCGAAACTTGAAGCTGGAAACTCGAAACTGCTCTATTGCGCCGCCGCCGCTCCGCTCACCACCTCGATGATCTCCTTGGTGATCTTCGCCTGGCGCACGCGGTTCATCGCCAGGGTCAGCGAGTCGATCATGTCGCTGGCATTGTTCGTCGCAGAATCCATGGCGGTCATGCGCGCGGCATGCTCGGCCGCGATGGATTCCAAAAGCGCGCGAAAAATCTGTATGCCCACGTACTTCGGCAGCAGGCTGTTAAACAACTCGCTCGCCGGCTGCTCGTAGATGTAGTCCACCTGCGCGGTGGCGAACTGCGCTGCTCGCTGGTCGATCTCGTGCGTCTCGGCTTCTGCGGTGCTCACGCCCGCGGTGCGCGCGGCTTCCCCGGCGCGCTTGCGCTGCTCTTCCGTCATCGCCTCGGCTTGCAGGATCTCCTCCCGCCCGATCTCCTTGATCGGCAGGACTTGCTCCACCACCAGCCGTTGCGCGATGACCGATTTGAACTCGTTGAACGCGACGTACACCGCGTCGATCTCGCCCTTGGTGTAGCGCCCGATCGCGCGCTCGGCGATCTCCTGCGCGTCCTCGTGGCTGAGCTTGCCGAAGATGCCGATCTTCTCGCCCACGATCTCCACCGGCCCTACGCGCTCGTTGCCGGTGGGCTTTTCCGTCAGGTAGGGGAACCGCCGCCGCAAAAAGTCGCGGCCTTTGCGCCCGATGGTCTCCAGGTCCACGTTCTTCCCTGACTTGCCCTCCAGGAAACTCATCGTGGTCTTGAGGATGTTGGTGTTGAAGGCGCCGGCCAAGCCGCGGTCGCCGGTGACCACCAGCATCAGGATGTTGTTCTCCTCGCGGCGCGCCAACAGCGGATGCCGCGGCTCGCCGGTCTCCGGATCGTAGATCTCGGCGCGCGTCACCAGCGATTGCAGCACATTGGTGAGCATGCGCGCGTACGGGCGTGCGGCCAGCGCCCGCTCCTGCGCCCGCCGCAGGCGCGCCGCCGAGACCATCTTCATGGCCTTGGTGATCTGCCGCGTGTTGCGCACGCTGCGGATCCGGCGCCGGATGTCGAGGATGTTGGCCATTTGGCTCTTAGCTGTTAGCTCTTAGCTCCAAAACCTATGTCGGCTTTTCCTCACTCCGCTCGGTCGCGCTTCGCTCGGGATGACAATTCAATAACGAACCCGTTCGGCACGGGTCAAGCCGTGCTCTCCCCGACACCTGACTACCGACTACTGACTACTTCTTTTTTCTCCGCCGCGAAGCGCTCTTTGAACTCTGCGATCAGCTTCTTCATGCCGGCCTTGAGCTGATCGTCGAGCGTTTTCTTCTGCATGATTTCGTCCAGCAGGCCGGGGTTCATGGTGTCAGCATATTCGTAGAGGCCTTTCTCGAAGCTACGGATCTCTTCCACCGCCAGGTCATCGACGAACCCGTTGGTGCCGGCAAAGATCATCAGGATCTGCTTGGAGAACGACAGCGGCGAGTACTGGTTCTGCTTGAGCAGTTCAGTCAGGCGCTGGCCGCGGGCGAGCTGCGCCTGCGTGGCCTTGTCGAGGTCGCTCCCGAACTGGGCGAAGGCCGCCAGTTCGCGGTACTGCGCCAGTTCCAGCTTGAGCGTGCCTGCCACCTGCCGCATGGCCTTGATCTGCGCGTTTCCGCCCACGCGGCTCACCGATAACCCGACGTTCACCGCCGGCCGGATGCCGCTGTTGAACAGGTCGGTCTCGAGATAAATCTGGCCGTCGGTGATGGAAATGACGTTGGTTGGGATGTACGCCGAAACGTCGCCCGCCTGGGTCTCGATGATGGGCAGCGCTGTCAGCGATCCCCCGCCCTTGGGGTCGCTCATCTTCGAGGCGCGCTCCAGCAGGCGCGAGTGCAAATAGAAGACGTCGCCGGGATACGCCTCGCGTCCCGGAGGCCGCCGTAGCAGCAGCGAGATCTCGCGATAAGAGGCCGCGTGCTTGGAGAGGTCGTCATAGACGCAGAGCGCGTGCCGGCCGGTATCGCGGAAGAACTCGCCGATGGCGCACGCCGAATAGGGCGCGATGTACTGCATGGGCGCGGGTTCCGACGCCGACGCCGCCACCACGATGGTGTAGTCCATGGCGCCGTAGTCGGTGAGGATCTTCACCACCTGCGCGATCGACGACCGCTTCTGCCCGATGGCGTTGTAAATACAAATCAGGTTGTTGCCCTTGTTGTTGATGATGGCGTCGATGGCGACGGCGGTCTTGCCGGTCTGGCGGTCGCCGATGATCAGTTCGCGCTGCCCGCGGCCGATGGGGATCATGCTGTCGATCGCCTTCAGCCCCGTGGCCATGGGCTCGCGCACCGGCTGGCGGTCGATGACGCCCGGCGCGATGCGCTCGATGTGGTAGAACTTGTCGGTCGCGATGGGGCCCTTGTCGTCGATGGGCTGCCCCAGCGCGTTTACCACGCGCCCGACCATGGCCTCGCCCACGGGCACGCTCATGATGCGGCCGGTACGCCGCACCTCGTTGCCTTCCTTGATCTCCGTGTACTCACCCAGCAGCACGGCGCCGACCTGGTCTTCTTCCAGGTTCATAGCGATGCCCGCCACGTCATGCGGGAATTCGATCAGCTCGCCTGACATGACCTTATCCAGCCCGTAGATGCGCGCAATGCCATCGCCCAGGCTGATGACCGTCCCGACTTCGTCCACCGCGATCTTGGATTCGTAGTTCTCGATCTGCTCGCGGATGATTTTCGTGATTTCGTCTGCTTTGATTCCGGCCATAAGTTCCTTCAATTAGCAGTCAGCATTCAGCACTCAGCATTCAGCGACTGATTGCTGAATGCTCACTGCTGAGTGCTTCCTTCAACTTCTCCAACTGCCCTCGGATCGATCCGTCGTAAATCGTGCTCCCAACCTTCACTACGGCTCCGCCCAGCACCTTGGCGTCGGTTTTATATCGTGCGCGGACCGTCTTCCCGGTAACCTGGCTCACGCGGGCTTCCAAGGCCCGCTTCTCCGCATCGCTCAACTCGCGCGCGCTGGTGACCTCGGCATCGGCCAGTCCCATGCGCTCGTTCAGGTCGAGCTCGAACTGGCGTGCGATCTCCGGCAGCGCCGCCACCCGCCGGTGGTCGATCAGCACCGCTACGAAGTTCCGCAGCATGCGCGAGCCACCTATGCGATTGATGATCTGGTCCAGCACCGCCCGCTTCTGCCGCGCTTCAACCGACGGGTTCTCCCACACCGTGCGCAGGTCCGGCACCGACTCCACGATCCTGACGAACGACCACAGCTCGTCCTCCACCTTGCGCGGATCGAGCTTCTTCTCGATCACCACGTCGGCGAAAGCGCGCGCGTATCGGCTGAAGACGGACATGCTCTATTTGCCGTTCTTTCCCAGTTGATCGACGAAGGCCCGTACCAGATCCTGGTCGGTGGAGGCGCTCACCTGGATGCGTTTCTCCGCCAGCGTCACCGCAAGCTCGCTCACGTAGGCACGCAATTCGGTGCGCGCCAGGCGCGTTGCGGCGACGATCTCCTGCTCGGCTGCTGCCACGATCTTGCGCTTGTCTTCCTCGACGGAAGCCTGGATGCGCACCTCTTCTTTCTGCGCCTCGGTCTCCGCCGCCGCGGCCATGGCAGCGATCTCGCTGTCGAGCTTCGCCAGCCGGCCCTCGATGTCGCTCAGGCGGCGCTGGGCTTCTTCACTGGCTTTGCGGGCTTCCGCAATCCCTTGCTGGATACTCTCCGTGCGCGTGCGGAAGGCGGCCGGCACCTTCGACTTCATGATCAGCACCAGCAGCAAAGTGATGATGACGAAGTTGAGGACGACAAAAACCCAGTAGGCCGCAAAGGGCGTCAGACCTGTGATCCGGGCCAGCCAGCGCACCGTCGCCGAGTGCTTGAACTCCGCTGTCTCATCTTCACCGGCAGCTTCGCGCGATTCCTCGGCCAGTTCCGCCGCCGGCCCCTCCGAATGCCTGGCAGCGGCGCCTTCCCCAGAATGCGCCGGCTTCTTTGGCTCCGATTTCTGCTGTTGCGCCGCTTGAAGCGAGTGCTCCTGGCTCCACGCCGCTCCCGCAAAGAGAGCGACCAGGGCCACTGCCAGAAACCATAGCGGGAAAGAACGCCGAGTCATGATTGCCGGCCACCTGCCATGGGACTCCCGGCCGCGAGCGCCGGTTTGAGGACGGTACGGATGATCTGATTCGCCAGTGTTTCGCTTTCCGACTGGAGGGTCACCTTAGCCTGCTCCACGTCCTGCTCCAGGGCAGTCCGTGCCGCCTTGACGCGCGTCTCCGCCGCCGCCCGGGCTTCGGCCACCGCCGCCGCGCGAGCCTGCAACCACTGCTGCCGGCGCGCTTCCAGTTTCTTGAAGATGGAGAGCCGGGCGTCGCGCAGGCGCTGCTCGTATTCGGCAGTGCGCGCCTCGGCAGCGGCGATGTCGGCATTGGCTTTCTCCACTGCGCCTTGCGTCCGCGCCCGCCGCTCGTCCAGCACCGCCACCAGCGGCTTGTGCACGATCAGCTTGTATGCAAAGAACAGGATGAGGAACACCACCACGGTGGGGATGGCCGCAAGCAGGAGTTCGCCTAGTTGCCGAAGAATCTCATCCATGGAATCGTTAGACCAGCCTGGAAAACGGAAAATTTACGATGGCGTCAAACTCATCAAGCTACCATCCCATATCGGTTGTGTCAACGCGGGGAAGTGCAGGATTGACGCTAGTTTTCATGCAGTTAGCCGGGACGGAGAGGGGTCATCGTACTGCTCTGGCCAGTCAGGCGATGTACCCCGGCCGACTTGACTTTTCCGGCAACAGGATTAGCATATAAGTATCACCTCCGATCCGAGTCAGGATCGAATGGGCTGGAGGCCAAGGAAAAGTCACCGCTTCTTGGCAGCCGGCCCATTTACTTTGCCCCAGTACTCAGTACCCAGTTCTCACGAACGCCTTCACCTTCCGCAACACCGATGCCGGTACCTGTGCCTCGAGTTCAACGTACCCGTCGCGATATTCTCGCGAGAACACACGCGCGCTGCCTTCGAGCAGTGACAACGCCTTCCCCTCGCGCTGCGGCACGCGCAACTTCACGCGGCTGAGTGGGTCTTCCTGCAAAGCCTCGTCGATCCGATCGAGCAAGGTGGAGATTCCCGTCCCCTTGACCGCCGACACGTGCACCGTGCTGGCGTCGTCCTCCAGAGCATCCCGGCGCGCGGCCGGCAGCAGATCGATCTTGTTCAGCACCCGCAGGCGCGGTTTGTCCTGCACTTCCAGCTCGCGCAGCACCTTTTCCACTTGCGCATCCTGCTCGGCCGCGACCGGGCTGGTCACATCCGAAACCTCGAGCAGCAGCGACGCGCGCTGCACTTCCTCGAGCGTCGCCCGGAACGAGGTCACCAGGGTGTGCGGCAGGTTGCGGATGAATCCAACCGTGTCCGACAGCAGCGTCTTGCGCCGCGACGGCAACTGCACGGCGCGGATGGTGGGATCGAGCGTCGCGAACAGGCGCGGCGATTCCAGCACGCTCGCCTGCGTCAGCGCGTTGAACAGCGTCGATTTTCCCGCATTGGTGTAGCCCACCAGGGCGACGGTCGCGACCGGGACCGACTCCCGCCGTTGTCGCTGCTGCGCGCGGGTGCGCCGCACGTTCTCCACCTGCTGCTGGATACGGCGGATGCGCCGGGCGATTTTGCGGCGATCGGTCTCGAGCTGGGTCTCACCGGGTCCACGGGTGCCGATCGGTCCGCGCCCTCCGGCGGCGGTGCCGGCGATTTGCGACATTTCGATGCCGCGTCCGGTCAGCCGCGGCAGCAGATATTCGAGTTGCGCCAGCTCCACCTGCAACTGACCTTCGCGGGTACGGGCGTGGCGGGCGAAGATATCGAGGATGAGCTGGGTGCGGTCGATCACCCGCACCTTGACCGCGTCTTCGACGTTGCGCTGCTGGGAAGGTGAGAGGTCGTGGTCGAAGATGACCAGGTCGGCGCCCGCCGAGGCCGCCGCCCCGGCAATCTCCTCCAGCTTTCCGCGGCCGATCAGCGTGGCCGGATCCGGCTTCTCCCGCGACTGGATGAATTCTCCCACCACGTCGGCGCCGGCGCTCGCGGCCAGCTCGCGCAGTTCGGCCATTGATTCCTGGGCGCTGAAGTCCGAAGGCGCATCGGCGCCTGCGCGGGCCACGCTGCTGTCGCGCGCCATGCGCGAGACGCTCGCGGGCTTCACCTGCTTCCAAGGCTTGCGTCGCGGTCGATAGTCGAGGCCGACCAGGAAGACGCGCTCATTGCGGTCGCGCGAGGTGGGCATCTCCCTGCCGCCGGGAGCGGACCGGTTTGCGCGGGAACCGCGGATCGTTTATCCCTCCGTGCCGGAAGGAGTAGCCGTGGCTCCGGACACCACCTGCGGCGCGGAGGCGGCCGGTTTGGCTTCGATATGCCCGGTACGCTCCATCGGGTGCGCCGGCCGGGGCGTGACCACGGTGGAGATGGCGTGCTTGAAGATCAGTTGCTCCTGGTTGTTGGTCTCCAGCACCACCGAATACTTATCGAACGAGCGAATGCGCCCGGTCAGCTTCACCCCGCTCAGCAGATAGATGGTGATGATCGCCTTTTCTTTTCGGGCGTTGTTGAGGAAGGAGTCTTGAATATTCTGTGCCGGCTTGTCCATCGCCGATCTCCCCGAACACGAAGATATGGATGCCGCCCAAAAAGACGCAGAGGATTGCCGGCGGCCCATTGGTACGATACGGCTGGGCCCCGGGTTTTGCAACCCGCATTGACAGCCGTCTGCCTGCGTGCAACCATGCCCTCCGTCCAAGGAGAGAAGATGCTTGCCACGCCAGCTTTGATCAACATCCCCTTCCACCCGCCCACGGACTTCGGCAGCAACTACGAGATCATCCTGCGCTGGATCCACTTCGCGGCCGCCATCACCTGGATCGGACTGCTCTATTTCTTCAATCTGGTGAACATGCCGTTGCAGAAGCAGTTGGACGCTCCGACCAAAGCCAAGGTGAATCCCACGCTGCTGTCCCTGGCGCTGTGGTGGTTTCGCTGGGGGGCGGTGGTGACGGTGCTGGCCGGGATCGTCTTCTGGTCACGGATCACCGTCCTCGATGCCCGCAATCACGGTTACAACGCCGGCAGCGTATTCGGCAGCTTCTTCCTGGTGTGGACGCTTGCCTTCGTCATCGAGCAGGGTGTGCTTATGGCCGGCAAGGGCGCGCTCAATCATGGAGCGGTGCTGACGGCCATCTTTGCCGTGATTCTTGTTGGCGCCGCCGTGATCTTCCTCGAATGGAATTCCCAGGTGGAGAACAACCGCGTGCTCGCCATCGGCGTCGGCGGAGGGCTGGGATGGTTCATGATGTTGAACGTGTGGGGCATCGTCTGGCGCGCCAACAAGCGCCTCATCGCCTGGACCCGGGAGACCTCCGCTGCCGGTCCCATGCCCGACAAACTGGCCCGCATGATGCGCCAGTCCTTCATCGCTTCGCGCGCCAACTTCTTCGTTTCTTTTCCCATGCTCTTCTTCATGGGCGCGGCGAGCCACTATCCGCTGTTCGGACGCTAGTAGCGCCGCCATGGCAGAATGATTGTGGTGGACTCCGCCAAGTTCCAGCACGGCATCGAGCTCTTCAACGCCGGCAGCTTCTTCGAAGCCCACGAGGTGCTGGAAGAGGTGTGGCGCGAAGCCCACGGCGAGGAGAAGAAGTTCCTGCAGGCGGTAATCCAGGCCGCCGTCGGCCTGCACCATCACTCGACCGGGAACATCGCGGGAGCGCGGTCGCTGCTGGCGCGCGCTAGCCAAAAACTGGCGGACTACCCCGGCGCGTATTGTGGCATCGCGCTCGAGGGTTTGCGCGTTTTGCTTGAGCAATGGATCGCATCGCTCGCAGAAGGCACGGCGCCACCGGACACGCCGCGCCTGGAGGCCAGTGCTACAATCTCGACTCCCGTGAAGCAATCCGCCGTCAAAGCTCCCGCGGTTCGTGAAGTGCCGATGCTGGATCTGGGGCGGCAGTACGCCGAGATCCGCCACGAGATCGACCAGGCACTCGAGCGCGTGGCGCAGTCGCAGCAGTTCATCCTGAGCGACGAGGTAGCGGCCTTCGAACGCGACGCTGCCAGCTATCTAAGCGCGGCTTTCGTGGTGGGCTGCGCCTCCGGCACCGACGCCTTGTGGCTAGCGCTGGTGGCCTCGGGCGTCGGGCCCGGCGACGAGGTCATCACCACCGCGTTCAGCTTCTTCTCATCCGCCGCCGCCATTGTGCGCGCGGGCGCGCGCCCGGTGCTGATGGATATCGACCCGCGCACGCTGAACCTCGATCCGGCGCTGGTGGAGCAGCGGCTCACCGGCTCACGTCCTGCCAGGTTGCGGGCGCTGCTTCCCGTGCACCTTTACGGGCAGTGCGCCGGCATGGACGCATTCGCACGCATCGCCGCCGAACACAAGCTGGCCGTGGTCGAAGACGCCGCCCAAGCCTTCGGCGCGTTGTGGCGCGGACGGCGCGCAGGGACGCTGGGCACGGCGGCAGCGTTCAGCTTCTATCCCACCAAGAATCTTGGAGCTTTCGGCGATGCCGGCTGCGTGACGACCGCCGATTCCCAGATAGCCGCGCGCCTGCGCAGCCTCCGCAACCTGGGCATACGCGAGCGCTACGTTCATGACGAGATCGGCGCCAACAGCCGCCTTGACGCTCTGCAAGCGGCAGTGCTGCGGGTGAAGCTTCCGCACCTGGAGCGCTGGAATGCCCGCCGCCGCGAGCGTGCCGCCGAATACGACCGCCTGTTCGCAGGCGCCGGACTAGTGACAGGACGCTCGACGTCGCTCGTTCCCGTGCGCGTGCTCGAAACCGTGCCCCAGGCACACCACATCTTCCACCAATACGTCATCCGCGCCAGGCGCCGTGATGAACTGCGAGCGTTCCTCGCGTCGCGCGGCGTCGGCACCCAGGTGTACTATCCCCTGCCGCTGCACTTGCAGAAATGCTTCTCGTACCTGGGATACAAAGAGGGTGACCTGCCGGAATCGGAATGCGCCTCGCGCGAAGTGCTGGCGCTGCCCATGTTCCCCGAGTTGACCGCCGACGAGCAGCGGTACGTGGTGGAGACGATCAGCGAGTTCTATTCTTAGTATCAAGTACTAATCGGTACTCGGTACTCGGCATTCACCGCCGCCTTTTGCGCGCAGGCGCCGCCTTTGCGGCCGGCTTCTCCTCGCCGGGCGGGAGCACGCGGCGCACCATCACACCATTCAGCTTGTAAGTACGGACCTCGACATTGCCGGCGTCGTCCTTCACGCGCAGGACGAAGATCGGCAGCTTGCCTTCCTTGTCGAACTCCTGCTGGCCGACGCGGATGGGGAGCACTCCCTGCAGCCTACGCTCGCGGTAGGCGGTTTCGTATCGGTGCTTCTTCACATTCCAAGAGAACACGCGGATCTGATTGAAGTCGAACGGCATGCCGTCGTGCGGCTCGTTCACCGCAACCACGTATTGCGGGACCTGCTTGTTGATGTCCTCCACCTGGTTGAGGACGAAGAACGCGATAATGCGCTGCCCTTCCGCGTACTGCCCGATCTCAATCGGCACGTCGAGGTCCACCATCCTCGCCAGCACCCATCCCACGCGCGCCGGGGCGGAAGTACCGGGTGGTGGCGGCACTCGGGCCAGCCACCAGTCCTCCATCGGCTTGGACGAGCCTTCTTCCTTCTCCTTCTTCTCCTTGCCTTTCTTGGCAGCCACCGGCTTGGGCTGAGCGCCGCCCTGGGGCACAGGCTTCTCCGAGGCCGTGCGCGCCAGCAGCTCGATCTTCGCCCCCTCCTTGAGCAGGTAGAGGTGCTCGCCTTCGCGCTCGGGCGTGACGTGCAGATTGGTGGAGAAGCGCGTGGTGCCGGGCGCCTGCACCGGGTCGGCGGCGTGATCGGCGGCCAGCTTCTGGCATTGCTCGTAGACCTCGGCGGTGGTCAGGTAGCGCAGCTCGATCCAGCCGACCTCGTTGGCCTCGTTGCGCACGCGGACAAACCGCCGGTATTTTTCCAGCACCTCGACGCGCTCGCCGTTCTGGACCTTGCCCACTTTCTTATAGACGGTCGCGACCTGGTCGCGCAGGAAGGCCTCCTGCCCCGAGACGTAGGCGTACTCCTTGGCCTTGCCGATCTTGCGGCCGCAGCCTGCAGCCAGCAAGCACAGCAACACGCCCGCCGTTACCCAGGTCTTGTGTTGTGATTGGAAGTAACTCACCGCGGTACAAAACAATATAACCCAGCGCGGCAGGAAGTGTGATCCTGAATGCCGTCTGCTGCGTCTCGGCAGAAGGAAGCATGAGCCCGCAAGAAAAATGCCCCCGCCGCGGACGACGGGGGCTCGCTCATTCTGGGGGAAAGCAAGTCTTCTCGGGAAGCCCGAGGTTCCTGGCGTTCTACTGGGTTACCAACCGTCTCCCTCCGAACAGAGGCGATTGGCGAGTTCCTGATCGGCGGTCGTCGGCGTGATATCCGTCAGCACATTGCCCGCCTGCGCTTGGGAAATGAGTGTCGTCGCCGCCGTCGCCCGCAGGAAACGCTCCCTAACGGCCTTGTTTGCCGCCTTGGTCACCACACAGACATAGCCCTGGTGCGTACCATAACGCTCCTCGAGTGACGGACGCGGATCCGTCGAGGCCATCCGTTCCGCCGTCGTCTCCAAGAGCGGCCAGGATGACGCGGTGAGGCCGCACTGCTGGCCCGCGTAGATTCCGGCCGCATAGGTGTTCCAGCCGGTATAGGTTGCAAGCGGCGCCTGCAGCAGAACCGACCTGACCCCGGCGCGCTCGTTGCCGTCGGAATCGACTTTCACTGCATAGGTCGGCAGCACCCTTTTGACGATTGGCGGCTGGATGGTGACGATGCCCGTCTCATCGTGGTAGTCGAGTCTGTGGCCGAAATCAAACAGCTCGGTCTTGTTGATCTGGTTGCCCTGGAACGGATAGCCAGGAACGTTGGGAAAACCTTCCGCTTCCTGCGTCGCTCGCACCAGTTGGCGATCCCTCAGGGTTGGATATTTGCTCGGAGGCATCGGGGTGCCGTTCATGACGAAGTCGACGAAGGCATCCTGCAGGGCATTGTTGGTGTCGGATTCCGGGTTGGGATTGGCGGGATAGACGCAGCTGCCGGTCGCCGGAGGATTTGCCACGTAGGTGAATCCGCCGCCGCCGCCGCCATGGGTTGTTCCCGGATAGTAGTATCGGTGGACATTGCGGGGCAGTGGGATATCCTCCTCGGCGGTGTAGCCGATCAGATCGGGGGACATCTTCTCGTCATAGAACTCCAGCGAGCCAAAGGCTTCCAGGATTTCCGGACAGGTCCTGGTTTCCGAGCAGCGGCGCAGCAGGCCATTGGGAGGGTAGTGGCGAGCCAGGTCGGGATAATCGGCCCACCAGACCGGCGCTTCGTCGGACATCATATAGAGGTTGGTGATGACGTCGGGCAGGGCGAAGCGGACATTCATATAGAGCTGGCGTCCGTCGATCTGCGGCCAGGCGCCGTCAACCACCTGGCGGTTTTCCTCATCCTGATTGAATCCCAGATGGATCCCGGAGCGGATGAACGAACCAGACTGCGACACGCCAACACTGATGACCTTGCTGACCAGGCCGACCACCGGGTTAGCCGTGCCCTGACTGTCGGTCCTGGAATGGTGGAGGAACGAGATGAGGTCACGGGTCGCGGCGTAGCCGACGCCGAGAACGAGAGGATCCTTCGCGGCGAAGACCATCTCGTAAAGGAGGTTGGAGTTGAACCCGCCGTTCAGGCAGATGCGGGTCGGGTCGGGAGTTCCGGGGAACGGGACGGTCCTGCAGTCCGCCCAGGCCCACTGCGAGCTTGGGATAAAGGTCTTCGGGCCATCGACGCCAGTGATGGTCTGCGACGCCAGGCTCCAGAAGGGTGTCTTGGTCGTATCCATGCTAAGCGGCTGATACGGCACCGGAGTGGTGAAGATGATCATCTGCGCCGTACTGCCTGTGGCGTTCGCAATGTGGCCATAGACCGGGCCGGTGATGGTCGAGCCATCGCGATGCGTGGCCACCGGCACCTGGATGACCTGGTTGGTGGCGGTGTAGGGCGCGGTCAGCGATGTGCAGGGATAGGGGGTGGTACAGTGCGACAGCAAGTCGCCCTGCCAGCCGCTCACGACATAGATGGCGCCCGGAACCACCGAGGCCGCGGTCGTGGGAATCGGGTTGCTGCCGCGGTTGGAAACCTCATAGAACATCAGGCCGCTGGCCAGGCTCCCGGTCGCCGGCATGGTGATCTGGAAAGTAGCGATGTACTCCACCTTGCCGTTCGCGTTTCTGGGCGCGAGGTCGATGTCCTGAATGATCTCGTTGTGCCGGTCGTGCGGATCGAGTTCGCCGAAGACGCGGCCCTTCAATGTGACGTAGGGCCCGGCAGTGCCGATCGGGAGCCCGCCATAAGCCGGCGCGGACGAGTCGATGACGATCGACGTAACGTGCGCCTCTGCGGGCGTGCCCCAGCCGAGCATCAGGACGGCGGCGGCGGCGGTGAACAGGACAGTTTTGAGTAGCCGAAATTTATCCTTGGCCGACATTTATTCCTCCTTGGAGTGACGAATCGGGGATGCGGCGCGCACAGTGATAGCGCCCAAATCCCTTGTCGAGAAGACTGTCAGAAACAGGTCAACGTTGGCGTCACGGGGAAGTGACCACGAAAGCGGATTCGTGCCCCGTGAGCAAGGAAGGTCCCGCCTTGCTGGCCCCCACAAGAAGCGCGCGGAGTCTAAGTCCCGTGCGAGGGGCTGTCAAGAGTGCCCGGCTGGTTAACTACAGCTTTGTAACGCCCGCAGGGCACGGGTTTCCGGGATGTGGTCTCACTCCGCGAGGAACGCCAGCAGCGCCTGGTCGAACGCCTCTGGCCTCTCGATGTGGGGAATGTGCCCGGCGCCCCGGATCTCGACCAGCTTCGATCCCCGGATCATCTCCTGCGTCTTCTTGCCCAGCTTGGGATAGTCACCGGCAATCGCCTTCATCTCTGGTGAAAGTCTTGCCTTACCCACCACGGTGCGATCCTCACGGCCGATGATGAGCAAGGTCGGCCTCTCGATCCGCGAGAACTCATAGCACACCGGCTGCTCATAGACCATCTCCGAGGTCAACGCCGAGGCCAGCGCGGCGCGCGCATACTCGCCCGGCCCCAGCACCCATGCCTGGTCCCGCACATACTGCTCATACTCAGGCTTCCAGTTGGTGTAGTACCCCTTTTGATAGTTCAGGAAACTTTCGTAGGTGGCGTTCAGCTCGCCCTTGTAAAGTTCCTCGACGGAGGCGTAGGGAACGAAGGTACGGTAATCCTCCAGGCCGATGGGATCCTCGAGCACCAGTTTCTCCACCATCCCGGAATAGAGCAGCGTGAAGCGCGTGGCCAGCATTCCGCCCATGGAGTGGCCGACGACTACCACCCGCGCGATCCCTAAATGATCGAGCAGCGCCTTGGTGTTTGCCGCCATCTGGTGAAAGCTGTAATGGATGTCGGGGCGCGAGGAGGCGCCGAAGCCAATCTGGTCGGGTGCCACCACGTGGAACCCGCGGGAGGCCAGTAAGCCGATCACGCGCTCCCAGTAAAATCCGGAGAAGTTCTTGCCGTGTAGCAGCAGGACGGTTCTGCCATTCTCCAGTGCGGTGGGCCGGACGTCGCGATAAGCCATCCGCAGGTCCTGCCGCTCGATCTGCACGGGGAAGAACTCGACGGCAAACGCCGCTCGCGGCGGCTCCTGCGCGCCCAGCGCCGCAGCCA